>CACJOU010000008.1 GCA_902595145.1 uncultured SAR116 cluster alpha proteobacterium
TATTTGCCAGTTACAGCAGAAGAAGTTATAGAACATTCTTTGGCTGCTCATGAGGCAGGTGCTGCTGTTTTACATCTTCATGCTAGGGATGAAGTGGATGGTCATCCAACACAGGATCCTGAAGAATTCCAAAAGTTTCTGCCTACAATTCAAAATTCTTGTGATGCCGTCATAAATATAACAACAGGTGGTGGACCTCAAATGTCTGTTGAAGAGAGAATGAAGCCTGCAATGCACTTTAAGCCAGAGCTCGCTTCATTAAATATGGGATCTATGAATTTTGGTCTTTTCCCAATGTTAAAAAAACATAATCAATTAAAACATCCATGGGAAAAGGATATGTTGGAAAGAAGTAAACATACTCTTTTTAAAAATACATTTGAAGATATAGAAAACATTATGACCCTAGGTTATGAAAATGGAACAAAGTTTGAATTTGAGTGTTATGATGTTGGGCATTTGTACAATCTTCACTATTTTCATAGAGAAGGTATGTTGAAAGGTCCATATTTTATTCAATTTGTAATGGGAATTATGGGTGGAATTGGAGCTGATGCTGATAATTTACTTCATATGAAAAAAACAGCAGATAAACTTTTTGGTGATGCTGGTTATGAGTGGTCAGTTGTGGGTGCAGGTGCAACTCAAATGAGAATTAATGCAACTGGTGCTTCTTTAGGATCACATGTAAGAGTTGGCCTCGAAGATTCGTTATGGGATGGCCCTGGTAATTTAGCAAAAACAAATGCGGATCAGGTTAAAAGAGTTGTAGAAATTCTTAATGGGTTATCATTAGAAGTAGCAACTCCAGATGAAGCAAGGCAAATGTTAGGTCTGAAGGGTAAAGATAAAACTAACATCAAGTAAAAGGCTTAAAAATGAATTATGAAAAACTTCTTGATGGGAAAAAAGCAATAATTACAGCTGGAGCTGACGGAATTGGTTATGCAATTGCTAGAAGATTTGAAAAAGCAGGTGCTCACGTCTTCGTTTGTGATATAAACAAAGAAGCTGTGATTAAAGCAAATAGTGTTGAGGATAATATCAAGGCTACCGTGTGTGATTTAAGGCAAACTCAACTTATTTCTTCTATGGTCGAGGAAGGATTAGATCATTTAAAAGACGTTGATATAATTGTAAATAATGCAGGCATTGCAGGAGAAACTGCGGCTGTTGGTGATCAAACACTCGGCGGGTGGCAAGAATGTCTTCAGGTAAATATGACTAGCCATTTTGAAACAATGAGGCTTCTGGTTCCACGAATGAATAATGAAGGTTCTATTCTTTCAGTTTCATCAGTTGCAGGAAGAGTTGGTTTTGCATATAGACTTCCATATGCTGCAACAAAGTGGGCTGTAATTGGTATGGTTAAGAGTTTGGCTATAGAACTTGGTCCTAGGGGTATAAGGGTAAATGCACTTCTGCCAGGAATTGTTGAAGGCGAAAGACAAAATAAAGTTATCGAAGCTAAAGCTAAAGTAAAAGATATTTCATTTGATGCTATGAAAGATGAAATTTTATCTGGCGCATCATTAAATAGATTTGTAACTCACGACGATTTAGCAGAGCAAGCTCATTTTTTGTGTAGTCCTCTTGGAAAAAATATTTCTGGTCAAGCGGTAAGCGTTTGTGGAAATATAGAAAAGGCCGGATAAGTTTACTTTATAATATCATCTAATATTGGATAGATATAAGTTTTAAATAATTCTGGATTTTCTGACATAGGAAAATGACCAATTCCTGGAATAATAGTTGCCTTAGACCCTTTAATTCTTTTTGCAGTTTCTAATGTTCTCTCAGGTGTACAAGAACAATCATACTCACCTGATAAAAGATATACTGGACATTTTGAAGTGTCTATTAAATTTGAACGATCATCAAAATCCCCATCGTGCCAATAGAAATAAAGATCTCCCTTGAAAACGCCGGGCCCTCCTTGCATATAATGCCATAAAGTTTCATGTTTAAATTTATTTGGACTTTGTGGTGCTATTTGTGAGGAAACAAATGCAGCTTGAACTAATCCGCCATGAACATCAGGTCTATAGAGCCAATCTAAGTCATAATAGGGTTCAAGTTTGTCAGCACCTTCTAGGGCAATTACTGCTCTAAAATAATTGCCTTGCTCAAGAGCAAGATGTAATACAACTCTACCTCCCATAGAACATCCCATTATAACAGGCGATTTTAATTCATACTGTTCACAGAAAGACATTATAATTTGTTTATACAAATCAGTAGTCAATTTATAATCATTCAGTTCATAACCTTCTGGAGGGTTAGATTTTCCGTGCCATGGTAAATCGAATACTATTACTCTATAATTATCAGTGATTTTTTTATCATTCAAAATATGGCGAAATTGTCTTCCATCTGAACCTGCTGTATGAAGGCATAACAGCGGAGTTCCTTTTCCAGCTTCCTCAACATAAATTCTATAATTTTGTTTTTTAACCTTGAGATTAAAATATCTACCAATAATATCTTCAAATTCTAGATTAGTATTTTTCATGGTTGGGGATGCTCATTTTTAATTTGTCGATAAGAAGCAATAAGATCTTTGAAATATTGAAGGTTTTGGATGAATGGGGTTATATCGCCGTCAATATTAACAAGATTTTTTGAAAGCATAGAAAAAATATCATGATAATCTCGTGGAGGTGATTCTAGCCAATGTTTATCCCAAACTTTTGTATCCCCGTGAATTTTAAAAATGCCACTCTTAGTTAAAACTTTTCTTTCATCTATAGATTGAACTTTGCCATTAATTATATGAAACAAATAGTCTTTATCTTCGATTCCAAAAGTGAATGTTATATTTATCCAACGACCGTTCTCGACAAGTCTTCTATTAGAATTAATAACACTCTTCCATTTTTTTACTGTTAACATGAGCTCGCTATATCTTTTTTATAACTATAAGTTTTTATAATTATTTTACAAAAAGAAACTTTTATATAATCTAGACATTTGGAGGCATTAATGTTTAATGTTGAGAAATTTTTACATTCAGATGCTCTTAATCCAGCAATGGAATGGAAGGGTTATCCTAAATATAATTTTATTGGTGGTCACAATGATAGTGAGAGTATACCAATAAAATCTCTTAAAGAGTCTATTGAAAAAATCATTTTAAGAGAAGGAAAGACACTTTCTAAATACGGACTTGAAAGTGGTCCACAAGGTTATCTGCCTTTGAGAAAGTTTATATCAAAACAATTAAATCTTAGTGCTCAAATTGTAAGTAGTGAAAATGAAATTCTCGTCGTTTCTGGATCTTTGCAAGCTCTAGATTTAGTAAATGAAACTTTTCTGAGGAAAGGGGATACAGTTATCATTGAGGAAGAGAATTATGGTGGAACTATTTCAAGATTAAAAAGGTTGGGAGTTAACATGGTTGGGATTCCTCTAGAGCATGACGGAATGAATGTAGAAGTTCTAGAGCAAAATTTATTGGATCTGAGAAAAAAGAAAATTACACCAAGATATATTTACACAATTCCTACAATTCAAAACCCAACTGGAACTGTGATGTCAGCGAAAAAAAGAGAAATTCTTATAGATTTATCAAAACAATTTGAAATTCCAATTTTTGAAGATGATTGTTATGCTGATCTCCTTTTTGAAAAAGAAAGACCTCCTGCAATTAAATCTTTTGATACAGATGGTTATGTAATTTATTGTGGCTCTTTTTCAAAATCAATTGCCCCAGCTTTGAGGGTCGGCTATTTGATTGCAGATTGGAGTATTTTATCTAGAATTTTACCATATAAAACTGATGCAGGAACAGGTTCTTTGGAACAGATGGCGCTCGCAGAGTTTTGCGAAATTAACTTTAACTCTCATATCAAAATGCTAAGATCTGAACTGCAAAAAAAATCAGAAGCTATGTGCTATGCTTTTGATAAATATTTTGGTTCATCTGCCGACTATAAAAAACCAGATGGAGGTATTTTTATTTGGGTTGATATGCCTAAGAAAGTAGACACGTCCCTTCTATATGAATTAGCGTTAAGAGAGGGCGTTGCTATAAACCCAGGTAATGAATGGTCTATAAATGCAAATGGTAAACATAAAATGCGACTTTGTTTTGGTAATCCCTCAATAAGAGAAATTGACGAAGGTATTAAGCTTTTGGCTGAAATATGCAGAAAAGAATTTGGTTTGCCAACAAAGATTGCTAATTTATAGAGTTAGTTCATAGATTTTATTTCTAAAATGGCTCTTGAAAAATTTTTTGGATCTTCTTGAGGCACATTATGCCCTACATTTGGTAAAACTTGGTGTCTTATGTGATTTGAAAATTTTTGTTTAATTTTAGTAATATTTGATAATCCTGTAACACCGTCAGTTTCTCCATCTAAAGTAATACTTAGCGTTGAAATTATTGGTTGTTTTGATAATTGGTCTTCAATTTTGTCAAACTTTAAGTCTCCTTTTTCTAAAGCAAATCTATGTCTGTAACTATGAATAACTATGTCTACAAAGTCAGAATTTTCAAATGAGTTAGCACTTAAGTCATACTCTTCATTGCTAAACTTCCATGATGGAGACCAGGTTTTCCATAAATATTTTATAAATTCATGACGTTGAATCTTAAGACCGTAACGTCCTCTTTCGCTATGAAAAAAATATTGATACCACAATTTTTGTTCAGCCTCTGGATTAGTAGGTGTTAACGAGTTTTTAATATCTTGAATATTATAACCATTACATGAAACTAAACCTAAGCACCTTTCAGGATATAAAGCGGCAACAATGCATGCTGCTCTGCCACCCCAATCATAACCTCCTAAAATTGCATTATTTATTTTAAGTGCATCCATTAATTTTAATAAATCAAAACCAAGTGCAGCTTGTTGACCTGAACGTAAAGTGTCATTTTGTAAAAAATATGTTCTTCCATAACCCCTTAAGTAGGGAACAATAACCCTACAATTTGAGTCTAATAATAATGGAACTACTTCTTTGAATGCGTGAATATCGTATGGGAAGCCATGAAGAAGAATTACAGGCACACTGTTTTTTGGGCCAGCCTCGAAGTAACTAATATTTAGATCTCCGGCATCTATAGTTTTCAAACTTTTTATCAATTTTTAAACATCCTTAATTATACAGAATTTAAGGGTAAGTTATTTTTTGTTTTAACTCGTCCTAGCGCAAAATTTGTTTCTATTGATGCAATTCCTTTAACTTTTGTTAGCTCTTCTCTCATGAAAATTTCATAGTTTTTTAAATCAGTAGCAACAACTCTTAATAAATAATCTCTATTTCCGGTTACTAACCAACAGTCCATAACAGCATCTAGAGATGTTATTTCTTTTTCGAATGATTTTAAAATTTGATCAGTTTGATTTTCTAATCTCACAGATACAAAAGCAGTTACAGGGTAACCATAAGCAATCTCGTCAATAATTGCTGTATACCCAGCTATTAAGCCTTTTTGTTCTAATGTTTTTACCCTTCTCAAACAAGGAGAAGGTGACAAGCCAACTTTTTCAGCTAATTCAAAATTAGTTAATTTTCCATCTTGTTGAAGAAAAAAAATAATTTTTTGATCTATTTTATCAATATTGCTCAAAAAAAACCTATTTTAATATATAATTGTGTTTTTTATATAATATTAGCATATAATTCTATTTATAAAAGAATTTTTATAATATTTAGTCATTCATTTCATTTTAAAAATGTTATGATGTAAATATGAATGAAATTAAAATCTTAAAAACAATTGAAAAAAAGATTTTATGGCTTGCTTGTTGGATGATCCATAATGCAAACCATATTAGAGAAAATCATGATGGCCTAAAAGTAGGTGGCCATCAGGCTAGTTCAGCATCAATAGTCTCAATAATGACAGCTTTGTATTTTAGCGTTTTAAGACCTGAGGATAGAGTTGCGGTTAAACCTCATGCCAGCCCCGTATTTCATGCTATTCAGTATTTGTCTGGATTACAAACTAAAGAAAAAATTCAAAATTTCAGAGGTTTTGGTGGTGCTCAGTCATATCCATCTAGAACAAAAGATATTGACGATGTTGATATTTCTACCGGATCAGTAGGATTAGGGGTAGCAATGACAAGTTTCATTTCATTAATTCAAGATTATATTGCAAGAAAACAATTTTATAAAAATAAACCTTTAGGGAGAATGATTGCATTAGTTGGTGATGCAGAGCTAGATGAGGGTAATGTTTATGAGTGTCTTCAAGAAGGTTGGAAACATGATTTAAGGAATGTTTGGTGGATAATTGATTATAACCGTCAGTCACTTGATGGAGTTGTCCATGAAGGACTATCTGAAAGGCTCAGTTCTGTTTTTTCAGCATTTGATTGGAACCTTGTGGTATTAAAATATGGTAAATTACAAGAAGAAGCATTTAAAGAACCTGGTGGAACTAAATTAAGAAAATGGATTGATGATTGTCCTAATCAATTATATTCAGCTCTAATATTTGAAGGAGGCGAAGCTTTTAAGAAAAGAGTTTTAGATGATATTGGCGATCAATCTGAGATTTCAAATCTAATTAATAAAAGATCTGATTCTGAGTTTTTAGAATTAATGTCAAATTTAGGAGGTCATTGTATTTCTACTCTATGTGAGTCATTTAATAAAATTAAGGATGATAAACCAACTGCTTTCATTGCATATACAATTAAAGGGTGGGGCACTCCATTAGCAGGACATAAAGACAATCATGCTGGTCTTATGACCAAAGCTCAAATGAATGATTTTAAATCTAAATTAGAAATTAATGATGGTGAGGAATGGAATAATTTTTTTGATGACAAAAAACATTTAAATATAGATGAATATATAAAAAACTTACCTTTTCAAAAAGCAGGTCATAGGAAATTTAGTGGAAATAAAGTAGTAATTGATGAAGCTGATTTGATTAATGATAATAAAATATCTACTCAAAGTGCTTTTGGAAAAATTCTAGACTCTTATGCAAAAAACGATACTGAATTTACCCAAAGAATTGTAACCACATCACCTGATGTATCAGTCTCTACTAACCTAGGCTCATGGATTAACAGGAGAGGTTTATTCAGTAGACAAGATAATTCTGATATTTTTAAGGATAGGAAAATACCCTCAGCTCAAAAATGGATTTTTTCTCCGGATGGACAGCATATAGAACTTGGTATAGCTGAAATGAATTTATTTATAATGCTTGGATCTGCTGGTCTTTCTCATGAGTTATTTAATGAAAGATTGTTCCCTATAGGCACAGTTTATGATCCGTTTATAGCACGAGGTTTAGATGCTCTTAACTATGCCTGTTATCAAGATGCAAGATTTATAATTGTAGGAACTCCCTCTGGTGTCTCCCTAGCACCAGAGGGCGGTGCACATCAATCTATAGGGACTCCTTTAACTGGTATAAGTCAGCCAGGCCTAGTAAGTTTTGAACCTGCTTTTGCAGATGAATTATCAATTATTATGAACTACAGTTTCAATTATTTGCAAGATGAAAATGGGGGTTCAGTATATATCAGATTAAGCACTCGATCTATTGATCAACCATCTAGAGAATTAACTAAAGATTTACAAGATCAAATTTTAAAGGGAGGATATTGGTTAAAGCAACCTGGTTCAAATCCAGAAATCATATTAGCTTATCAAGGTGTTATAGCAGCAGAAGTTATTAAAGCAACTGCTCATTTAGGAGAAAAATTTAGAGATATTGGGGTATTAGCTATTACGAGTTCAGATATATTATTAAGTAACTGGAAAGATAAACATTTATCTCCAAATCAAAATAAAACTGAATCTCATGTTGAAAATTTATTAAAGGATGTTCCAAGAGACACGAAGATTTTGACAGTAATTGATGGTCATCAATTAACATTATCTTGGTTAGGCTCTGTACTTGGTCATAAAGTAATACCTCTTGGAGTTGATCGATTTGGACAAACTGGAAATATAAAAGAACTTTTGACAGAGTTTGCAATTGACTCTGGTAACATAAGTAACTTAGGGTTTAAATTTGCCTAAGTAATTTTAATAATAATAACGGATAGGAGTTATGATGAATAAATTAATTAAAATACTAATAATAAGTTTTACGAGCTTATTCTTTACTGCTAATGCTTTCGCTGCAGATGTAACGATGAGGATATCATTGCAGTTGCCCATGAAAAGTCACTTAGGTCAAAATTTATTACTCTTTAAAAAAGAAGTTGAAAGCAGATCAAATGGAGAAATTAAGGTCGAAATTTACGACTCAGCACAGCTTTATAAAGACAAAGAAGTACCTGCAGCAGTTGGTTCTGGATCGATTGAATCAGGAGTGGCATCATTAACAAGATATGTTGGTGATATTCCAGCAGTTGATTTATTCTACCAACCATTCTTGTTAAATACTGACAAAAAAGTAAGAAAAGCTGTTTCCAAAGGTTCTTCAATCAGAGGACCGATAGACAACGCAATTAAGAATACTGGTTCAACTGTATTATGGTGGCAAGCCTATGGTAACGCAATTATGCTTTCAAAAGGTCAGGCTATTAAAAATCCTTCTGATATGAAAGGAAAAAAAGTAAGAGTTTTTGGAAAGACCTTAGGTACTTTTGTGAAAGCTGCAGGAGGAGCACCCACATTGATCTCTGGTTCCGAACAATATTTAGCTTATCAAAGAGGTACAGTTGATGTTGGGATGACAGGCGTATCAGGTGTGAAGTCAAGAAAACTTTTTGAAGTTATGGATACTATTACAAAAACTAATCATGGCGTAATTGAGTTTATTGTTGTTGCTAATACAAAATGGTTTAATAGTCTATCAACAAAACAAAAGGATATCATTATTAAATCTGCAGAAATTGCTGAAAAAGATGTGCGTGACAACGTCGCTAAGATTGAGCAGGAAGCATATGATTTAGCTAAGTCGAAAGGTATGAAAATTGTAACTCCAAGTAAAGCTGATATTGATGCTTTTAAGTCTGCATCTAAACCAGTTTATGAAGATTACAAGAAAAATGCTGGATCACTTGGTGCTCAGCTTTTAGATGCAGCTTCTAAATTATAAATTTTTATAAAGAGAGAGTTTTAAACTCTCTCTTTTTTTATTATGATTTATTTTGAAAAAATTATAGATCTACTTGCTTGGTTATCAGCATGGTTATTCTGCATAGCTGGTTTTATGCTCTCATATGAAGTAATAGCTAGATACTTTTTTTTAGCACCTACATCATGGGCAGCTGAACTTAGTCAACTTTCATTAATATATGGTACCTTACTAGCTATGCCTTGGGCATTAAAATCAAGAAAACATATTCAAATAAATTTAGTAATTAATAGATTATCTAAGACTCATAAAAAAATAATAAATATCTTAATAATGATAATCTTAATTATTTTTTCATCATATGTTTTGATTTTTGGTTTTGAAATTTTTTACGATTCTTTTTTTAGAGGTAGGACAACTGGGAGTTTGTTAAATCTTCCGTCATGGATTGCTGAGTTATCAGTTCCATTATGCTTTTTTTTACTTTTGATACAGTCAATTTTTGAAATTATAAAATTATTAAAAAATATAGAACCACCCGAGAGTGATCACTAATTATGACTATACTTTTAGTTTTAACTTTAATGTTTGTTTTATTATTATCTGGGCTACCAGTATCTTTCTCTCTTGGTTTTCTTGGTCTTTCAATGTTAATTTTTGGTGGTTTTTCACCTTTGATGGCACCTCAGGCAATCTTATCTACCCTTGATGGTTTTATTTTACTAGCTGTACCACTTTTTCTACTTATGAGTAATGTCCTTTTAAAAGGCGGATGTGGAAAAGATTTATTCAATGCTGTACAGGCCTGGGTTGGTCACTGGCCTGGTGGTTTGGCCGTAGCAACAATTATTTCGTGTGGTATTTTTGCTGCTATTTCTGGAGTATCTGTTGCAACTGCAGCCACCATTGGTGTTGTTGCTATACCAGAAATGATCAAAAGGGGATATAATAAAAATTTTGTTTATGGTCTTTTGGCGGCTGGTGGAACATTAGGAATATTAATACCTCCAAGTTTGCCAATGATTGTATATGGTTTCATTACAGAGGAGTCTGTAATTTCTTTATTTCTTGCGGGTATTGGGCCAGGAATTTTCTTAATATCTTTGTTTATTATTTACTCTATAATATTTTCCCAATTCTTTGGTGGTTTTAAAAAATTAGAACCAAGCAGTTGGCAGGTTAAAAAAAATACTTCCAAAAAAGTAATTCCTACAATTATTTTAGCCGTATTAATACTTGGTGGAATTTATACTGGTGTATTCACTCCAACTGAGGCTGCCGCAATAGGTTTTTCTCTGTCTTTAATTATAACTGTACTTATTTTAAAAACTCTAACTTGGAATGATTTTAAAGAAGCTGTATTCGAGTCAATGGTCACCACTGCTGCTATTTTGATTATAGTTGCATGTGCAAAGACATTTGGAAAGGCAATTGCACTATATAGAATTCCTCAGGATATATCTTATTTCATTAGTTCTACTATAGATACAAAAGCTCTTTTCATGATTGTTGTATGTATAATATTAGTTGCTATGGGCTTGGTTTTTGAAACTTTGTCAATGGTTATAATAATGGTACCAGTTCTTTTGCCAGCAGCGATGGCAATAGGGGTGGATCCTATTTGGTTTGGTATTTTTATGGTCATAATGGTTGAATGTGCTTTGATTACACCTCCTGTAGGGCTAAATCTTTATGTGATACAATCTGTTGCAAAAACTCAATTAGGAGAGGTGGCTAAGGGAGTCTTCCCTTTTATAGTGATGATGATTTTCACAGTTTTTATAATGTATATATGGCCTGACTTAGCGCTTTATATTCCTTTTAAATTATAAATTTTTATGAAATAGTTATTAATGGGGGTTTGCAATGACAAATAAAAAAGCTTTAATTAATAAATTAAGTCAACCTGACAATTTAAGAAAAATTTTAAATGAAAAATCATTTGTCCCAATACCATCATGTTTTGATGCTTTATCTGCTAAATTGATTGAACAAGCTAATTTTGATGTAACGTTTATGTCAGGTTTTGCTGCGTCTGCTTCTAGGATAGGATCTCCAGATCTTGGGCTTATGACCTTTTCAGAGGTTTTTGATCAGGCTAATAATATTTGCAATGCGATTGAAATACCGATGATTGTTGATGGAGATACAGGATATGGAAATGCTATGAATGTACGAAGAACATTGAAAGAATGTTCCAAGGCAGGTTGTGCTGGCATTTTAATTGAAGATCAATTAGCACCAAAGCGTTGCGGTCATACACCAGGAAAAGACGTGGTTAATCGAGAAGAAGCGTTTGATCGGATAAGAGCAGCTAGCGATATGAGAAATGAAGGATATGATATTTTAATTATGGCAAGAACTGACGCCAATCACACTCACGGTCTAGGTGAAGCAATATCAAGATCACAAAAATTTTACGAACTTGGAGCAGACATCATGTTTATTGAAGCCCCAAAAAATAAAGAAGAAATGAGAACAATCTGCAAAGAAGTCCCAGGTGATAAAATTGCTAACATTGTTGAAGGTGGCATTACACCAAATTTATCTATGAAAGAATTATCAGAAATTGGTTATAAACTTGCTGTGTACCCACTTACAGTTATGAGTTCAGCAATGAAAGCAATGACAAACTCATTAAATTTGCTAATGAAAGATGAAGATAGGTCTGGGTTATTACTAGATTTTAGTGATTTAAGACAAAAAATAGGATTTGATGATTATTACGAAATATCAAGCAAGTATGAAACTTCAAAAAGAAGTTGATAATTTTTAGATGGGGAGAATTCTATAATGAAGAGTTATCAGGTTGTTGAGTTTGGTGAACCTTTAGAATTAAGAGAATATGAAAATCCACAACCTAAAGGAGATGAAGTTCTTGTAAAGATTACAGCCTGTGGCGTTTGTCACAGTGATCTTCATTTGGCAGATGGTTATTTTGATTTAGGAGATGGAAAAAGAATAACTTTGGCTGACAGGGGTACAAAATTACCATTTACGCCAGGACACGAGATTACTGGAACTGTAGTAGCTTTAGGTGAGAATGTAAATGATATTAAAATAGGTGATGCTGGAATAGTATTTCCATGGATTGGTTGTGGAAAATGTGCAGCTTGTTTAGAAAATAATGAAACATTATGCGAGGCTCCTAAATATTTAGGTGCTCGTCTTGATGGAGGCTATTCTGATCATATAATAGTACCTCATAGTAAATATATAGTTTCTTACGGTGATATGGATCCTGCGCAAGCAGCACCATACGCATGTTCAGGTTTAACTGCATTTAGTGCTCTAAAAAAAATTCCTACAACTTCAAAAGATGATTGGATTATAATTATTGGTGCAGGTGGTGTTGGTATAAATGGTATTTTATTATCTCCTGCAGTACACAATGCAAAAATTTTAGTTATTGATAATGACCCAGAAAAGAGGAAAAAAGCCCTTGAAGCTGGTGCAAGTGAAGCTTTTGCACCAGATGAAGAAACTGAAATTAGAAATAAAATTGGTATTGGTTCTGCAGCAGCAATAGACTTTGTTGGAAGACCAGAAACCACTGATTTTGGTCTGACATTAGTAAAAAAAGGTGGAATGGTAATTGTAGTAGGTTTGTACGGTGGTTCGCTAAAACTATCGTTACCATTGGTACCAATGAGATCTATGACTCTTAGAGGTTCTTATGTAGGAGAGTTAAGAGAATTAAAAGAACTTGTTAATATTATCAAATCCGGCAAAATAAAATTAATACCAGTTGTAAAACAAGGATTAGAAACAGCAAATCAAGCAATGTCTGATCTTCGATCGGGTAAAGTTAATGGAAGAATAGTTTTAATACCAAATTAGAAATATAAAATTATAAAAAAGAGATTAGATTATGAGTGAAAAGAAAAATATTACTGATGACCATCATCATCAACATGATCACGCGCATTCACATTTACCATCAGATCCTGAATTGAGAGTAAAAGCTGTTGAGACTTTGCTTTTAAACAAAGGTTTAATTGACTCTAAAACTTTAGATGAATTGATTGACACTTATGAGAATCGAATAGGCCCTAAGAATGGTGCAAAAGTAGTAGCTAAAGCGTGGGTAGATCCAGAATATAAAAAAAGACTTTTGAATGATGCTACGTCAGCAATTAGAGAATTAAGTTACCAAGGTAGACAGGGTGAAAATATGGCTGTTGTTGAAAACACACCTGAGACTCACAATGTAATAGTTTGCACATTATGTAGTTGTTATCCATGGCCAGTCCTTGGTATTCCACCAACTTGGTATAAAAGTGATGAATATAGATCTAGAACAGTAAGAGAACCTAGAAAAGTTCTTTTAGAATTTGGTTTGCCTCTAGATCCAAAAGTTCAAATAAAGGTGTGGGACTCAACGGCTGAAATAAGATATTTGGTATTACCAATGAGACCAAAAGGTACTGTAAATATGAATGAAAATGAACTTGCAGAATTGGTTACTAGGAATTCAATGATAGGTACTGGATTACCAAAGGAAATAAAATGAGCAGATTGCACGACATGGGTGGTCGCTTTGGTGATGGATTAATACCTCTTCCAAGAGGTGCCGAAAATGAAGTAACTAACTTTGAACCAACTTTTAAGTATAAATGGCATGCAAAAGCATGGGCAATTACTCTTGCTGCCGGAGCTTTAGGAGAATGGAATCTAGATATTAGTCGTCATTATAGAGAATGTTTACCGCCAAAAGATTATATAAATTTCTCTTATTACGAAAAATGGCTAGCAGCCCTTACTAATCTTTTAATAGATAAGGAACTTATTTCGTTAAATGAATTAAAAGAATATGTTTTTGCAGCTGAAAAGGGAACTTTAAGAAAATTTTCTGATAAGGATATTAAACTTGATCAAAGAACCTGGTTAGCAAAAGATGTTCAGAAAACACTAGGTTGGGGAGGCCCTTCTATTAGAGATACAAATGTAAGTCCTGTTTTTAATATAGGGGATAAAGTTATTACACAAAATTATAATCCAAATAAAGATATTAGTGGGGGACACACACGTTTGCCAAAATATGCTATGGGTAGAGTGGGTGTAATTCATTCTTATAACAATAATCATGTTTTTCCTGATAAAAATGCTCATGGTTTAGGAGAGAATCCTTTACCATTATATACTGTAGAGTTTAAATCTTCAGAGCTATGGGGAGAATTAGCCGAGAGTCAAAATGACAGTATCCTTTTAGACTTGTGGGAACCATACTTAAAATTATTTCCAAATTAATTTAAAAAAAGATAAAAATGAAATCTGATTATAGTTTACCTTTTATAAATAAATCCGAAGAACAAATTGTTTTCCAAAATCCTTGGCATAGTCAATTGTTTGCGATTACAGTTCAATTGTCAGAGAGAGGAAATTTTAGCTGGAAAGAGTTTGTAGAAGTTTTTGGAGAGTCTCTCAAAAAACAAAGATCACTCTCAAAAATTTTAGATGGTAGTAATGATTATTTTTCTTGTTGGTTAAATGCGCTTGAAGAAATTCTCATTATGAAGAAAATAAGTAATCAGGATACTTTGATGCTATTAAAAGAAGATTGGACACAAGCTTATTTGTCCACTCCTCATGGCAAACCAGTTCATATTAAAAGTAGGAGTGTTTAAATGTCAATTACATGTAAAGCTGCAGTTATTAGAAATAACAAATTAGCTGAGCCATATAAGGACTCTAAGCCATTATCTATTGAGGATATCAAAATATCACCTCCTCTAGAAAATGAAGTTCTTGTGAAGGTTATGGGTGCAGGTCTATGTCATTCTGATTTGTCAGTTATTAATGGATCCAGAGTAATGCCCTTGCCATTAGTAATTGGTCATGAAGGTTCGGGTGAAGTAGTTGAGTTGGGAAGTGCGGTAAAAGATATAAAAGTTGGAGATCACGTTGCTTTTCAATTCTCTCCTTCATGTGGAAGATGTAGAAGGTGTCTTGAAGGAAGACCTCAAGTATGTGAACTTGCAGCTGCAACAAAAGGTAAAGGTGATTTAATGTCAGGTGGAAGCAGATTGACAGATATGGATGGAAATAGACTTAATCACCATACTGGTATCTCATGTATGTCTCAATATAATGTAGTTGATAGAGGATCAGTTGTTGTAATTGATAAAGCCTTTAATATAGAGGATGCTGCTCTTTTTGGATGTGCTGTTATGACAGGTGTTGGAGCTGTAATCAATACCGCTAGAATAAGACCAGGTGATTCAGTTGCCATTATTGGACTAGGAGGTGTAGGGCTAAATGGTATAATTGGCTCAAAACTAGCAGGAGCTGAAACTATAATTGCAATTGATATCGATCCATCAAAATTTAGTAGAGCAGAAGAACTTGGTGCAACACATTGTTTTGATAGTAAAAACAATAATATGGTTGAGGAAATTAGAGATCTAACAAATGGTGGTGTTGACTATGCTATTGATCTAGCTGGGGTAATACAAGCTATGGATACAGCCTACCAAATTATAAGATATGGAGGGTCTGTGGTCACTGCTGGTTTATCACCTATTAATACGCAGTTTAGTTTTAATCATAGTGATTTAGTTGCACAGGAAAAATCAATTTTAGGAAGCTATATGGGTTCATGTGTTCCTGTAAGAGATGTACCTAGATTTCTAAACTTATATAAACAAGGACGTTTACCAGTAGATAAATTAATAGATGGAAAAATTACATTCGATAACTTGAATGAAGGTTTTGATAAACTGTCAAAAGGTAAAGTAGTTAGGCAGATACTTATGCCAAATGCATAGCTTTTATATCATTTTCCAATTTTTATAAAAAATACTTCTAGTATTTTTTAGTAAAAAACCAACAGCTTTTAAAATTAGCTTGATTATATTATCAAAATGAGAAGGCCTAATAATATCAATAAAAGCACAGAATCTTAAATCATCTTCTTCATTAAAGCTTTGATGTATCAAAGTATCATCAAAAATAAATAATGGATCAGACTTCCACTTATGAATTCTACCGTCAGCTTCTATAAAGGATCCTTCTTTTTTAACTTTATTAAAATTATATAAAATTCGATAAGTCATTCTTAAAGGACCAAAATGTCTAGATGTTGAAGTCTTTTCTCTAAAAAGTGAAACACCAATAGTTTTTAAATATTTATATTCATTATTAAACTCTTCAATTGAATCATCAAGTTTATAACCATACCATTTGTAAAATAACATTGTTCTATTATCATCTGGATTTTCTTTAAATCTCTTTGCAATGTCTTTAGAGTTTTTGTCAAATAGTGAAATAACATCATTTATTTCATTTTGATGACCTTGGGGAAGATCATCAATTTTATAAGTATGAAGATTTCTGTGCGACAATAGATCAGATAAAAGATTTAATGGAGATAGTAAAAAGGTTAAAAAACCTTTACCAATGAAATATTCTTTAATTAATTTTAGATCCATTGTTTTGTGTCTTGAGATGTCAATTAATCCACATAAAAACCAAAATGGAAATATTGCCAATATTCCAATATTTATAAAAAGGAAAATTGTACTTAGAATTAAAGGTATAAGTAAAATTAATTTAAAGACGATATCCATCATAAACTATAACTAAAATTAATATATACATAACCTATAATTTTAAGAAATATCTATCAACTTATATTTAGATTGTTTGAAAAATAAAAATTTAATATTGTAATTATAAAACTATAAGGGGGACAAAAAAATGCCTAGCTTTGATATAGTAAGTAAAATAGACATGCCTTCAGTTCAAAATGGTTTAGATGGTGTCAAAAAAGAAATTAGCACTAGGTACGATTTTAAAGGAAGTATGTGTGAAGTAGAACAACAAGAAGATAAGATTATAATTAGAGCTGATGACGATTTAAAAAGAAAGCAAGTTGAAGATCTTATTATCACTCACCTTACTAGAAAAAAGGTGGACACAGGCGCCTTAGAATTCGAAAAACCAGAGGCTGCATCAGGTAATTCAATCAGACAAATTGTATTGATCAAACAAGGTATTGATAGGGAAGTAGCCCAAAAGATAGTAAAGGCAATTAAATCCTCAAAAAGTAAAGTACAAACATCTATTCAAGGAGATGAAGTAAGAGTTTCTGGAAAAAAAAGAGACGATCTTCAAGCGGCAATTAAATTAATTAAAGAATTAAACATAAAGCACCCATTACAGTATGAAAATTTTAGAGACTAGAATTTTATTATTTTTGCTCTTTTATCTCTACTTCCCCATGAAGATGAATTCGCTGCAGTAAAAAATTTAAGTAAATGATTATTAAACAAATCTGGTTCTTCTAAGTTGATTGTGTGCCCTGTTTTAGGAACTATTAACAAGCCAGCTGTCTTAATAGTTCTTTTCAAATACAAACCAACTTCAAGACACATATCATCCTCATCACCGTTTATAATTAGTGTTGGACAAGTTATATCACTTATTTCCTTTTCTAAAGAATATAAGTTAGGTCTTTTATTCTGAACGCCCAATAAAGTATTGGCTGAACCGACAGGATCATGTTTTATTAGTTGGTCATTAAATAGTTGCCAACCCTTTGAATCTTTATTTTGAAATTGAACTCTAGAAGGACCTAGAGCATATTCTGATCCAAATTTATCCATTCCCTCATTTAAAATAATTTTTGCACTATCTAAAGAAATATTAGAAAAATCTGCTTCTTTGTTGAAATTAGTTTTATCGATTGGTATGGCGCCATATCCACAACCAGCTATTACTAGACTTAAAACTCTATCTTGAGCATTTATCCCTAGATGAAGAGTTGCAAATCCACCCATAGATAAGCCAACAATATGAGCTTTCTCTATTTTTAGATTATCCATTACACTCAAAATATCACGCCATGCTCTTTCTTGGCTATAACTGCTTACATTTTCTGGAACTTCGGATGGTGGGTACCCTCTAGCACAAAATGATATACATTGATAATATCTAGACAAATAATTAATTTGTGGTTCCCAACTTCTGTAATCACCAGCAAATTCATGAACAAATATTATCGGTTCACCTTTACCGGTAGACTCATAAAATAATTTTACATTATCATCAGTTTTTATAAATGACATTTATAATTCCCCATTATAATCTAGTTAGGATATAATACTCAAAATCAATTTCAAATTTAGTTGGTCTTTTGATATGGATATTTATCACCATTTAACTTCAGATTTTATAGCAATTTTAATTACATTAAAATTGGCTATTGTAACTTGTTTTTTCCTCGCTTTAATAGGTACACCTTTAGCGTATTTTTTAGCATTTAAGTCAAAAAAGACCAAACCATTTATTGAAACAATTGTAACGTTACCACTTGTGTTACCACCAACAGTTATTGGTTTTTATTTAATTATTTTTTTTAGTCCTGAAGCTGTATTAGGTAAAATTTTTATAATACTGACGGGAGAACAATTAATTTTTTCGTTTTACGGTTTAGTTCTGGCTTCTATAATTTATTCTCTTCCTTTTTGGGTTCAGCCTCTTCAAGCTTCATTTGAAAAAATAGGAAGAGATACTATTAGGACATCTTATAGTTTAGGGGCCGGTCCATTAGATACTTTTTTTAATGTGACAATACCCTTAAGTAAAAGAGGATTTTTTACTTCTTTAATAATATCTTTTGCGCACACCTTAGGTGAATTTGGAATTGTTCTAATGGTTGGAGGCGGCATTCACGGTAAAACAAAAGTAATTGCTATTTCGATTTATGACCATGTAGAACAATTATCCTTTGGTAAAGCACATATTTTAGCAGGTGGAATGTTAATTTTATCATTTATTATATTATTTACTCTATTTTATTTTAACAAAAGAACAGTTGTAAGAGTTAAATAATGTCAAATTTGTCAGTTTTTTTAAATGGTAAAATTGGAAATTTATTTTTAAATTTTGAGCATAATTTTAAAAATGACGGGATAACTATTTTATATGGACCGAATGGATCAGGAAAGACCACAATTTTTTCTGCATTAGGTGGATTTATTAATAATTTAGAAACTAGAATTTTTTTTAATGGAAATGAACTTCACGACATAGATAAATATCCTCCTTATAAGAGGCCATTTGGAATTATGTTTCAAAATCCAATATTATTTGAACACCTAAGTGTAGAAGAAAACCTTGATTTTGTAATAAAAAGGAATCAATTAAATACTCAAAATAAAAATTTAATAAGTAAAGAATATTTAATTAATCAACTTGAATTGAATTCTCTTTTAAAAAGGTCAGCTGAGAATTTGTCCGGAGGTGAAAAATTAAGAGTGGTTCTTGCTAGAACAATTTTAAAACATCCTCATTATCTACTTCTTGACGAGCCAATGTCAGACTTAGATATAAAATATAAAGCTAAGTTATTAGTTTTTTTAAAAGATTTTAATAAAAAATTTAAAATACCGATTTTATATATTACCCACTCAATTGAAGAAATATCACAAATTGGAGATCAAATTGTATTAATTAAAGATGGTAAGAAAATCGATAGTGGAAGTGTATCAAATATTCTTAATAGAAGTTCATTTGTAGATTTGACAGGCAAATTTGAGTCAAGCTCCATTTTAGAGGGAATAGTTTCTAGGCATGATAAGAACTTACATATTACAACTCTTGATTTAAATGGACAAAAGCTTATTGTTCCAGGTTTGCCAGGTAAATTACATGATATAGTAAGAGTTAGAATTAGGTCTAGAGATATACTTCTTTCATCTTCACGCTTAAAGACACAAATCACTGAAAACGAATTGCAAGGTTTAATATCTTCGATTGAAATTGAAAAAAACTCAGCATTCTCTGAATTAGTAATTGTGTTAAAAAATTTCAAAAATAATAAAAACAAACAAAAACTTAGAGCAAGGATAACGACATATAATCTTCAAAATAAGAAATTATTAATACATGATAACGTATTTATTTATGTCAGCTCGGTATCTATAGATCGACAAGCATATCAATCCAAATAGGTTATTTAGACTCTTTCAATTATAACAGCACTGCCTTGACCAACACCAACACACATTGTACATAATGCGTATTTTAAGTTTTTTTCTATTAATTCTTGAGTTGCTGTAAGAATTAATCTTGTTCCAGACATGCCAAGAGGATGACCGAGTGCTATTGCTCCACCATTAGGATTTACTCGATCATCGTCATCTTCAATACCAAGAGACCTTAAACTAGCCAAACCTTGTGCAGCAAACGCTTCATTTATTTCAATAATATCAATATCTTTGATTGTAATCCCAGCTATTTTCAGGGCTTTTAAAGAAGCTGGAACTGGTCCAATACCCATAAACGCTGGCTCAACACCCGAACTAGCTGCCGAAATTATTCTTGCTCTAGCTGTTAAATGATTTCGTTTAACTCCTTCTTCACTAGCAATTATCATCGCTGCCGCACCATCGTTAACGCCACTAGCATTTCCTGCGGTAACAGTACCATTATTTCGAAATGGTGTTGGAAGTGAAGAAAGTTTTTCGATTGATGTACTTCTAGGATGTTCGTCCTTGTCAAATTTTAATACTTCACCTTTTCTTTGAGGGATTTCTACGGGAGTAATTTCTTTAGCCAATCTTCCATTTTTAATTGCGGCAAGAGCCTTTTTTTGACTGGAAAGAGCCATTTTGTCTTGGTCATCTCTGCTAATTTGATATTTTTCTGCAACGTTTTCTGCAGTTTCTGGCATCGAATCTATACCGTAATTAGCTTTCATTTTAGGGTTTACAAATCTCCAACCTATAGTTGTATCATAAATTTCAGCATTCCTAGAAAATGCTGTACTAGCTTTAGGCATGACAAAAGGAGCTCGACTCATACTTTCTGTACCTCCTGCAATAGTCATATCTGCTTCATTAGATTTTATCATTCTTGATGCACTTGAAATAGCTTCCATACCTGATGCACATAATCTGTTGAGTGTAATACCTGGAACGGAATGTGGAAGACCTGCTAAAAGAAGAGCCATTCTTGCGATGTTTCGATTGTCTTCACCAGCTTGATTAGCATTACCATAAAAAACTTCTTCTAAGTTTTCCCAGTCAGTTTTATTTAATTTTTTTTTCAGTGACATAAGAGGCAAAGCAGCAAGATCATCTGTTCTTACCGAAGATAAACTTCCTCCAAATTTTCCAATTGGAGTTCTTGTTCCCTCACAAATAAAAGCTTCTGACATAAAATTTCTCCTAGGCAAATAAATTATTCAAAATATGTATAAATCGGAACGTCATTTGGTTCCCATTTTTTGAATTTTTTCATTATAGATGAAAAGTCTTTAGTATCAATGATTTGATTAATCCACTTATTCAAAAAAATAAAATTTAATTTGTCAAACCAATCTTGATCAACATTTCTAAATTGTCTAACAAATGGAAATATAGCGTAATCTAATAAAGAAAGATGTTTACAATTAAGTGATTTGTTGTTTTCTAGGTAAGAATTTAATTTTTTAAGAAAGCATAAATTTTTGTCTCTATGAAAAAATTGATCAACTCCAGAAAATCTACTTGGATATTTATACTTATCTAAATTAGGTTTAAATTTATTTTCAAGATCATCTAAAAGTTTAATAATTTCTTGATTTTCTAGGTTTCCTTTAGCAAGCCATTTATGTGGATCATTTTTATTTAAGGCCCAGTAAATTATATCCAAACTTTCTTCTAAAACTTCACCTGAGTTTGTAATTAAAACTGGAACGGTCCCTTTTGGAGATGATTTTAAAAACTCAAATGGCTTTTCTTGTAACTTAATCTCTCTTATTTCTACAATTATCTTAGATGACCTGATGGCAAATCTTGCTCTCATTGCGTAAGGACATCTTCTAAAAGTGTATAATATAGGATATTTAAAGTTTATTTCCATTATGTAGTAACTTTAAATTACTTTTATATATTATTAAATCCCTATATTGTTTGAAATTAAATTTATTTTAAAGAACTTATTTTTTGGGGTTTGAATCCGTAGAGTTATAGATATCATCATTATCAATATGACCTTGTTTAGTAAGTTGATAAACGGTGTTCCAAAGTGATGGAGGATAGTTTTGTCTAATATTTTTTATCATATGTAGAATATGTTTTTCTTCAAAAACATTTTCATTTTTTGACTTTCTAACTTTATCAAGTGGAAAGGGAACAATCTGCGCCATCTATATTTCTCCTTTAGTATGTTAGGAGATTGCAAATAGCTTGCCGATTTTAATTTTTAAATAAATAAATTTAATATTTTTTTTAAAATTAATGTATAAAGGTTAAAAGCAAAGGACAGATAATGGCAGACTCAAAGTTTCCTCGATCGACTAAAATAGTTGCAACAATTGGTACAGCAACAGATGACCCAAACATTATCAAAAAATTAATAAAAACAGGTGTAAATGTTTTTCGTTTAAATTTTAGTCATGGCAATCACGGAGAGCACTTAAAAAGAATTACATACATTAGGTCAGCAGAAAAAGAAATGAATTCTAATGTTGCAATTCTTGCTGATCTCCAAGGACCAAAATTTAGAATTGGAGCAGTAAAAAATGAATCAAAAGTGATCAAGGGTAGTAACTACATTTTTGATAAGAATCCAGAAATTGGAGATTTTAAAAGGGTAAATTTACCACATGATGAAATTTTTAAAAGTTTGTCAATTGGCTCGAACATACTTATGGATGATGGTAAGCTACAATTTAAAGTCAAAGATATATCAAAAGATGAAATAAAAACTGAAGTTGTAGTTGGAGGATCTATTAAAAGTAATAAAGGTATAAATCTTCCAGATGTTGTGCTAAATACAAGCTCTTTAACTTCCAAAGATATTGAGGATCTCAAATTTATATTAAATCAAGAAATTGATTGGGTAGCTCTTTCTTTTGTTCAGAAATTAAAAGATGTAGAAGAAGTAAAAAAATATATTGGTAATAAAGCAGGTGTGATTGCAAAAATAGAAAAGCCATCTGCTTTAAAAGAATTAAATGAAATAATTGAAGCCTGCGATGGTATAATGGTCGCAAGAGGTGATTTAGGAGTTGAATTAGCACCTGAAGAAGTTCCAGGCATTCAGAAGGAAATTATTCTTAAATGTAGACAAGCGGGTAAACCAGTCATTGTTGCGACACAAATGCTAGAATCTATGATTGAAACACCATCGCCAACCCGAGCGGAAGCCTCTGATGTTGCTACTGCCGTTTTTGATGGTGCTGATGCAGTCATGCTATCTGCAGAAACAGCTATTGGTTATTATCCTCTTGAGACAGTAAGCATTATGGATAGAATAATAACATCAGCTGAAAACCATATTAAAATAAATCCAGGCGACGGACCACAAAATTTAAGAAGAGAAAACTTTATTTATAATGCAGTATCACGTTCTGCTGTTAGTTTAGCTGAGTCTGTAAATGCAAAAGCTGTAGTTGCTTTTACAGCATCTGGAAATACTGCTTATAGAATGTCCAGAGAACGTTCAAATTTATTGTTAGTAGTAATGACACCTGACATTAATGTTAAAAGAAAGCTTTCACTATTATGGGGAGCTTGTCCTTTTTTTAGTAAAGTTCAAGGTTATGAAGCAGCAATACAAGAGGCAAGAGAAATTATAAAAATTAAAAATTTTGCA
Source organism: uncultured SAR116 cluster alpha proteobacterium (assembly GCA_902595145.1). Lineage (GTDB taxonomy): Bacteria > Pseudomonadota > Alphaproteobacteria > Puniceispirillales > Marisalimonadaceae > Marisalimonas. The sequence goes on from CACJOU010000008.1 coordinate 23,594, forward strand.
AAAAAAGGTGATACCATAGTGGTGGTAGCGGGCATGCCTTTTGGAATATCTGGTTCAACAAATTCAATTAGAGTTGTTGAAATTTAATTTTATTTTTTACCAATTTTGACTGATATCATTTTATCTGGATTGCTTGGAGGCTCGCCTACTGCTAGGTTTTCAACAACTTTCATGCCCGAGACTACTTGGCCCCATACTGTATACTGACCTGTTAGATGACTACAACCATCAAAACATATGAAAAATTGACTGTCTCCGCTGTCTGGGCTCATAGATCTTGCCATTCCAACAGTTCCATACTTGTATTCATAATCTGAGAATTCAGCTTTTAAATTCTTTCCTGATCCACCAGTACCATTACCATCAGGGTCACCTGTTTGAGCCATAAAGCCCTCTATAACTCTATGGAAAATAATCCCATCATAAAATCTCTGCTTAACTAATTCTTTAATTCTTTTAACATGATTAGGTGCAATTTGTGGTAAAGTTTCAATTAAAACTTTACCTTTAGATGTTTCAATCGTTATGAATTTACTTGAACTTGCAGTTGCTTTTTTTACTGGTTTAACCATGGTTACACACATAATCCCTAATATAATAATTAATAATTTTTTAAACATAAATCACTCTTCAAATTTTATATACGTATAAAGTTAGTTTATTTAAAATCAACAATTATTTTAAACAAGTGCATCAATTTGTTCATCTGTCAGATTTCCAGGCACTATAGTAATGGGCACTCTACATTCGGTGCTACCCTTATTAATTACATAATTGATCAAAGGGCCAGGATTTCCATGTTCTGTTGAAACTCCTAAAACTAAGACTCTTATAGCTTTTTCTTTATCAATTAAATTGAAAAGTTCTTCATGAAGAATTCCTTTTCGAACAAATGTTCTAGGTTTGGGGGCCCCTAGCTTTTCACAATATTCACTTAATTCTAGAAGTAAATCTTTACTAGCTTGTTCAGCTTCTGCTTCCATGATTTCAGTAACTCCTCCCCAAAGCTGACCTTCAATAGGTTCAATGCATCTAAATAATGCAACTTCTCCGCCAGCGGTCGCTGCTCTTCTTGCAGCATAGTATAAGGCTTGATGTAATTCCTTACTATCATCTGCTACTACTAAAAATAATCTATTTTTAGGTTTTGAAATGTGTGACTTCCTACTTACTTTTTTATTAGTCATTAATTCCTCATCAAACTTTTCTAAAAATTAAATTTGATCCCCAACCAACTAAAACTGCCAAAAAAACGGCAAAAATGCCATATAATGTAGAGTAATTTTGAGCTATATTGTAAATTTCTGCACTAATACCTGATTTTGAAACATTGATTGAATTAATTTGTTGTGACACGAGTTTACTATTACGATAATGTAAAATCTTAACTTCAAACTGACCGGTAATTACATTTGATGGTAATTTTAAAAATGATCTAAAAAGTGCATCTTTATTCAAGCTCACAGAGTTTTCATTTATACTCCATAAATTTGATTTCAACATGTTTCTTGTAAGAGCCTGTCTCCATTGTTTCTTGTTATCGACTTTAATACCTGGTTGAATTCTAATTTTCAAATTATTTAATCCAATTTCCGAAATCTTTTGAGTTTTTTTATTAAGAATATCTTCAATTTTTCTATTAGATGAAATACTCAAATATTTAGGAGCGTTTATATAATTTACTTTTCTTGTATTAACCCAAACACCAAGTATTTTTTCTTTCTTTTGAACAGTAACTAATCCTTTGGGTCCTGTAACAATAACAATTATATCATCTCCCTTTTGCCCATCATAGGCACCAAATAAAAGTATCTTAGCACCTTGAAAATCTGTTGAAATTTTTACATTTTCTTGTGATAAATCCGCAATTATTTGATTTTGTGCATAAGTGTTTGATGTTATAAATAATACTAAAAAAAATATATTAATATGAAAAAAAGAATTCATTTTAAATTACCTGCTAATGATCACTGAAAAAAGATCAGAAGGAACAGCAATCAAATCAATTAAAAGTTTGAAGCTTACTAGAATAATAATGGAAGATAAAATTAACCTTAAATATTCACCTTTTAAGATATTTGTATACCTTGAACCAATTTGAACCCCTATCACAGAACCCAATAATAATATTGTGGCCAGTACTATATCAACAGTTTGGTTTTGAGATGCTTGTAGAATAGTTGTGTTTGCAGCAACAAAAATGATTTGAAATAAAGATGTTCCAACAACTAAAGACGTAGGCATGCCTAAAAGATATATCATTGCGGGCACTATAATAAAGCCACCACCAATCCCCATCAGAGCAGCAAGGATACCTACAATAACCCCAATTAAAATAGGTAATAATATTGAAATATATAATTTTGATTTCCTAAATCTAATTTTAAAAGGTAATCCATGTAACCAATTATGTTGATGAAGTTTTCCTCTTGAGATTTTACCTTTTCTTGTTCTTAAAATTAGTCTAAGTGATTCTGCAAACATTAGACTTCCAATTAGTGTTAAAAAAATTACGTAGGATGATTTAATAACAAAGTCTAACTGTCCAATTTTCCCTAAAAAATTAAATAAAAGCACTCCTATCGAAGATCCTACAACACCACCTAGCAGTAATACGGTTCCCATTTTAAAATCAACATTACTTCTTTTCCAATGAGACAAAACACCTGAAACTGAAGGCGCAACTAATTGATTGGCTACTGAAGCAACTGCTACTGGTGGTGGTATGCCCAAAAACATCATGATTGGGGTAAGAAGAAACCCTCCACCAACACCAACTAATCCCATTATAAGACCAAGAAATGCGCCAACACCCAAAATTACTAATGCGTGAATTGGCTGCTCTGCTATAGGTAAATAAATATACATTAAAGTTTCATCATTGTTTAATAAATTATAATAATACATTATTAATATTTAAAAAATAATTATTTAAACTTTAAGTCTATGATAAAAACCGTATCCAAAACTGATCTTGAAACTTGTATCCATAGAGTAAGAAATGCCGGTGATAAAGAACGGCCAGACTATAAATATAATAAAGCGAGTGTTTTAGTATTATTTATTAATGACGAAATGAAAAAAAGTAGTTCGATTTTAATGATTAAGAGAAAAGATAATTTAAGAAAACATGCAGGTCAAATTGCTTTCCCGGGTGGTAGAAAAGAAAATGAAGATTTAAATTTAGAAGAGACAGCGATAAGAGAAACTAAAGAAGAAATAAACATTTATAAAGAGCATTACAGTATAGTAGGAAATTTTCCAAAATTTTTTACTGGTACAGGTTATGTAGTTACACCGTTTATTGGTATTATAAAATCTAAAACAAATTGGCAAAAATTATTAAAACCAAATTTGAGTGAGGTAGAGCAGATTTTTTTTCCTCCAACTGATTGTCTGTTATTGCCGGAGTTTCATTTAAGAGAAAAACCACCTATCAACTCAAGTATGTCTATGACATGGACAATAAATTTTGATGGTAAGAATATTTGGGGGTTAACAGCAAGAGTTTTAGTAACTATATCTGCAGGATTAGGTTTGAGGGAGTTTCCACCATGCGACGATATATAATTATTTTTTTAGCAGTTGTATTTTCTATAGGTCTTTTTTTCTTAACAAAATATATTTTAAATAAATTAACAAAAAATAATCAAATTTTTTATTCAACATTAGTAAGTGTTATTGGATTTTGTGTTTTTGTTTTATTTGCTTTTTTATACCTAGAAATAGATTCCTATGATCCTAGTTATTCCTATCAACCACCAACATTAATTGATGGTAAAGTCAAAGATGGAAATTTTTCAAAATAAAAAGGTATTTGAATAATTAAAAATGAATTTAAAAATTTTTTTGAAATAGATAATAATATCAAAGTTATTTTCAATATTGCTGAAAATTTTGGTGTCCAAATTTGGGTTGTTGGTGGGGCTTTAAGAGATTACCTTGTTAATCAAGAAGTTACTGACATTGATTTTGTAATTAATGAAGATATAAAAAAGTTCGCAAAAATAATTTGTGGGAATAATATAAAAGTTAACGAAAGTTATATTGAATATAAAACTATTTCATTAATAATAAAAGAAAAAGAATACCACATAACAAGCTTGAGGAAAGATTTAATTTCTTTTGGAAGATCTGCACTTGTTGATAACGCTTTTAGTTTAAATGAGGATGCAAAAAGAAGAGATTTTACTATAAATAGCTTATATTTAGATTCACTAGGAAATTTAATTGACCCACTTAATGGGAAAAATGATATTAATAAAAGAAAGCTTGCCTTTATAGGCGATCCAATAGAAAGAATCGAAGAAGATTATTTAAGAATTATAAGATTTTGCCGTTTCTCTGGACATTTTTATAACAAAATGTCTCAAAATTTTAAAAAAAAAATAATTTCAAGAGTGCCAAATATCATTAACTTATCAAATAAGAGAATTAGAGACGAGATTGATAAAATACTATTAGTTAAGAATTGTCATAATTGTTTTTTAATGATGTCTAAATTATCTGTAGATCAATATCTTCTAATCAATAAAAACAATAATTATAAATTCAGCAATCATGCTGGATTTATGCTCAATGACTTTAAAATTATTGATTTTATAAAATCTAACGCAACAACTTTGATAAAAAATGAAAAATTAGATTTAATCTCAGTAATAATGATCCATTTATATGGAAAAAATAATATAGAAATGATTATCAATAGATTTGATTTAAATAAAAGAAAAGCTAAATTCTTACACTTTGTTAGTCATATAATAAATTTAAAAATAAAAATTAAAAACAATTTTTTGGGCATGCTTGAAGTTCAGGAAAAAAAAATCAAATTGCTTCAATTAATTTGGAAACTTAGGTTTTGTATAAATTCTAAAAAACAAGGATTGTTTGATAAAGATCGCATACCATTTAATTGGTATAAATTAGGATTGTTACATATTTTGTGCTTTGAAAAAATAAAAGACGTTGATTTTTGGGATTTAAAGTGGCCTATATTCCCATTAGAGAGAGAGGAAATAGTAAAATTAAAAAAAACAATTACTTACTACGAAGTTGAAAAATTATTTTTCCAAGCTGAGAATTTTTGGGTAAATAATAATTTTAAGAGTTCACCAAAAGAAATTTTAAATTCTTTAAAAAATATATAAGAAGATAAAAAACATGTCTGTAAAATTTAAAATGCTAAAAACTTTAAATGCTAAAGAATGTTTGGATGATATCAAAACATTAAAAAACAAAAAACAATTAGCAAGTTTATGGTTCAAAGAACTTCGTGATAAAATTTGTAGATCATTTGAAGAAATTGAAAATAAAAATTCAATGAAAAAACAAATTACTTTTAATCAAAAGTCATGGGAGAGAGATGGAGGAGGAGGAGGTGTCATTTCAATTATGCATGGCGATGTTTTTGAAAAAGTAGGAGTAAATATATCTACAGTACATGGAAGATTTTCTAGAGAGTTTAGGCAACAAATACCTGGTGCTGAAGATAATGGTTTGTTTTGGGCATCTGGTATTTCTGTTGTTTCACATATGTACAACCCTCATGTTCCAGCAGCACATATGAACACAAGGATGTTAGTAACAGGTAAGGATGATAAAAAAAAAATATGGTTTGGCGGAGGGGGGGATCTTACCCCAACTTTTAAAGATATAGAATCATCTAATATATTTCATAGAGATTTAAAGAGCATATGTGATAATTATGATATGTCATATTATCCTAAATTTAAAACTTGGTGTGATGATTATTTTTATTTACCACATAGAGAAGAACCTCGAGGAGTTGGCGGAATTTTTTTTGATTATCTGTGCAACGAAGATTGGCAAAAAGATTTTTCATTTATTCAAGACATTGGTTCAATATTTCTTTCATCATATCTATCTATCATTAAAAATAGATTGAATAAGAAATTTAGTGAAAAAGATAGAGAATTTCAGTTGAGAAAAAGAGGTCGATATGTGGAATTTAATTTACTCTATGACAGAGGAACAATTTTTGGACTTAAAACTGGAGGAAATACAGAAGCTGTGTTGATGAGTTTGCCTCCAAAAGTAAGTTGGCTTTAAAAGATAAATATCTATAAAACTAACCAGTTGAAAAATTAACATAAATTAATAAAAAAAACGTCTTTAACTAAGAAAAAGACTAGAATTTTTTTCAAAGAATGTTTATATAAATAATAACAATCGACAGGAAGATATATGTCTACTAAATCAAGTTCTAAAGGAAGTAAAAATGAAGGTAAAAGAGACTTTCTGATAATTTCTACTTACACTATGGCTGGGATTGGGGCTGCATCAGTTGCATGGCCTTTGATTGATCAAATGAATCCTGCTGCCGATACTTTAGCTTTAGCATCAACCGAGGTGGATTTGTCTTCACTTGAAGAGGGGCAAGCAATTACTGTAACTTGGAGAGGTAAGCCAGTTTTTGTACGTCACAGAACACCCGAAGAAATCAAGTTAGCTAAAGAAGTTTCTTTAGATGACATGAGACACCCTGAAACCGACGAGGAAAGAGTACCTAATGAAAAGTTTATCGTTCTAGTAGGTGTTTGTACACATTTAGGTTGTGTTCCACTTGGTCAAAAATCTGGTGATGTTAAAGGTCAGTATGGTGGTTGGTTTTGCCCTTGTCATGGATCTCACTACGATCATTCAGGAAGGATTAGAAAAGGTCCAGCGCCAACTAATTTAGAAGTACCTTCATATAAGTTTTTGTCAGATAACGTTATTAAAATTGGTTAAGATAATATTTAGTTAAGGAGTAATAATTGTCAAAGTCTAAGTTTAAAAACCCAGTTGTAAAATGGATTGATCATAGGTTACCTGTGTTTTCATTTATGGATCATGAGTTAAATCATTATCCAACACCCAAAAATTTAAATTATTTTTGGAATTTTGGTTCTTTAGCAGGTTTTGCCTTAGTTACAATGATCGTTACTGGAATTGTCTTGTCTATGAACTACACGGCTCATGTAGATTATGCCTTTGATTCAGTAGAAAGAATTATGAGAGACGTTAATCATGGTTGGCTAATAAGGTATATTCATATGAATGGAGCAAGTTTTTTCTTTATTGTAGTTTACATTCATATTTTTCGTGGCCTTTATTATGGGTCTTACAAGGCTCCTAGAGAACTTTTGTGGATCTTAGGTGTCTTAATACTCTTATTAATGATGGCTACAGCTTTCATGGGCTACGTCTTACCATGGGGGCAGATGAGTTTTTGGGGAGCTACTGTGATTACTAATTTATTCTCTGCTATCCCACTTGTAGGTGAAAGTATTGTTACTTGGTTGTGGGGAGGTTTTTCGGTTGATAATTCTACTTTAAATAGATTTTTTTCACTTCATTTTGTTTTACCTTTTGTGATTGTAGGAGTTGTAATTCTTCATTTAGTAGCACTGCATCGTTTTGGTTCTAATAACCCAATTGGCATTGACGTTAAAGGAACTCAAGATACAGTTCCGTTTAGTCCTTACTACACAATTAAAGACCTGTTTGGTTTAAGTGTGTTTTTATCTTTTTTCGCTGCAGCAGTGTTTTTCTTTCCAAATTTTATGGGGCATCCAGATAATTACATTGAAGCAAATCCAATGGTCACACCAGCACATATTGTCCCTGAATGGTACTTTCTTCCTTTCTACGCAATTCTCAGGGCAATACCAGACAAGCTTGGTGGCGTGCTTTTCATGTTTGGTGCAATAGCAGTTTTATTTATTTTACCATGGTTAGATAGATCATCAGTCAGATCATCTCAATTTAGACCCATATATAAGATTTTCTTTTGGATACTTTTATTTGATTGTATTTTGTTAGGATATTTAGGAGCTATGCCAGCTGAAGGTATATATGTATTATTATCCAGAATAGCTACAGCTTACTATTTTTTCCACTTTTTAATACTTTTTCCTTTGTTACCTTACATAGAAAAAACTAAACCTCTTCCAATATCAATTTCGGAACCAATTTTAGGGGGAGCAGCTACAGCTTCGGCATTTGCGACAAGGGAGAAAAAATAGATGATTAAATACTCATCAAAATTTTTCTCTAATAATATTTTAAAACTATTTGTAAGTTTGTTAATAATCTGTATTTCAAGTGTCTCTTTTGGTGCAGGTGAAAAAATAAATTATCCACAACTAAACTGGTCCTTTTCTGGCATTTTAGGAACTTTTGATAGAGCATCTCAACAAAGGGGGCTTCAAGTTTATAAAGAAGTCTGTTCTGGCTGTCATGGAATGAGACTGCTAGCATATAGAAATTTGAAAGCTATTGGTTACAATGAGGATGAGATTAAAGCATTTGCATCAGAAAATAGTGTTAATACAATTAACGATGATGGTGAAGTAGTTGAAAGGCCTGCTAGACCGAGTGATAAATTTGTATCTCCATATCCAAATGATAAAGCTGCAAGAGCTGCAAATGGTGGGGCTTATCCACCCGATTTATCATTAATTGTCAAAGCTAGACCTGATGGTGCAAATTACTTACACGCTCTTTTAACTGGCTATATAGATGCTCCTTCTGACCAAAAAGTTCCTGACGGTATGTATTATAATAAGTATTATTCAGGAAACTTAATTGGTATGCCACAACCTCTTTATGAAGACGGGGTTGAATATGCTGATGGTACTAAAGCAACTCCTGAACAAATGGCAAAAGATGTAACAGCATTCCTTGCGTGGGCTTCTGAGCCTGAAATGGAAGATAGGAAGCGTTTGGGAATTTCAGTGATGTTGTTTTTGTTATTACTTACTGCTCTAACTTACTTTTCTATGAAGCAGATTTGGGCTCCTATAAAAAAGCAATAATTTAAGTTAAATTTTGTTCTAGAAATTTCAACGTTCTTTCGAATGCGATATTTGCACAAGTTTTATTATATTGACTTCTGTGATCACAATTAAAACCATGATCTGCAGGATATGTGTAAGTAAGAACGTCAGGTCGTGTTTCCTCAAAAATTTTGACATCATTTATTGGTATACCTTTATCAAGTTCGCCAAAATGAGTTAATACTTTGCATTTAGGTTCTAAATCTTTCAGTTTTGGAATATCTCCGCCATAGTAGCAAATTGAGGCTGAAAGATTAGAATCCTCACATCCAATTCTCCAAGATAAAGATCCACCCCAACAATAACCTATTACAGCCACTTTCCCAGCAGAAGATACTACAGATATACTAGCCTCTATATCTTTTAGAGCATCCTTATCACACAACTCTTTTAAATTTCTTCCTTTTGATATGCCATTTTCGTCATAATTTAAGGTTACATTTTTTTCAATTCTATCAAATAATGACGGTGCAATACAAAGATAACCTTTACTAGCGTATAAGTCTGTTACTTCTTTAATGTGTGTGTTTACACCAAAAATTTCTTGTATAATTACAATTCCTGCTTTTGGTTTTCCTGAAGGTTGAGCAATATAAGCTGTGAAACGATGATTATCTTTTGCTGTAATTTCTATAAGTTCATTCATAATTTAGCTCCAATCAAACATTAAATCTAAAATGAAATACGTCTCCGTCTTTAACTATATAATCTGCACCTTCAACTCTCATGCGTCCAGCATCTTTTACTGCTTGCTCGCTTTTGAAATTTAAATAATCATAATAAGATATTGTTTCTGCTCGAATAAATCCTTTTTGGAAATCTGTATGAATTATACCTGCAGCTTCTGGGGCTGTTGAATTGTTTTTTATTGTCCATGCTCTAGTTTCTTTTGGACCAACTGTAAAAAACGTTATTAAGTCAAGTAAGTTAAAACCAGTTCTAATTAGTCTATTAAGCCCAGACTCTTCTAAATTTAAATCTTTTAGAAATTCTTTCTTTTCAGTTTCATCTAACATTGCAATTTCAGATTCTATAGAACCTGATATTATTATAGCATCACAATTCTCAGTTTTAGCCTTATCAAATATTTTTTTAGTTAAGTCATTTCCATTGGAGGCATCATCTTCATTGACATTACAGGCAAAGAGAACTGGCTTTGATGTAAGTAGATTAAAAGTTTTTATTTTTTTTATTTCCTCATCTGTTAAATCGACTAAACGAATTGGTATACCATCGGATAGAAATCGTGATAACTTTTTCATAAGGTCTAAATCATTTTTAGCATCAGTATCATTAGATTTGATTTTCTTAGACATATTTTGGGTTTGACGTTCCAAACTTTCTAAATCAGCTAACATTAATTCAGTATCAATAATTTCAGAATCTCTCAAAGGATTTATACTGTTTTCAACATGGGTTATATCTGTATTTTCGAAGCATCTAACTACGTGTATTATCGCATCAACCTCTCTTATATGGGATAAAAATTTATTCCCTAATCCTTCTCCTTTACTAGCGCCACTTACAAGCCCAGCAATATCTACAAATTGCATCTGTGCAGGAACAACTTTCTGTGATTTAACCAACTCAGATAGTGAAGTTAATCTTTTGTCAGGAACTGAAACAATACCAGAATTAGGTTCAATGGTACAAAAAGGGTAGTTTGCAGCTTCAGCTGAGGAGGTTTCAGTGAGAGCATTAAATAATGTTGACTTTCCTACATTTGGCAAGCCTACAATACCGCATTTAAAACCCATTTATCCACCTATATGTTTTTATCACAAAAATCACTTTGATTTTTAATTAAAGATACAATCATTTCAGAAACATAAATAATTGTGTTATCAAGCCATTGTTTTTTTTCATCATATGTAAAATCAGAAAGAACCCAATTTGATATATTTTCATAAACATTTTCTTTATATATTTTTGATGGTCTTGATACTCCAACTCTAACTCTGTTATAGTTTTTACCAATAAAGTTATCTATACTTTTCAAACCATTGTGTCCATTATGTCCACCACCATTTTTGATTTTGACAATTCCTTGACCAAGATCTATTTCGTCATGGATTACAAAGATGTTATTTATATTTATATTATAGAAGTCTTTGATTTCTCTTAAAGCTAAACCTGAATTATTCATAAATGTTTTTGGTTTAAGTAAAAAAACAATATTTTTGTCAAATTCTGATTTAGAGAATTCAGATTTAAATTTTTTTGAAAAATCTGGAAAATTATATGTATCTCTAATATTGTCTATAATTTTAAAACCAATATTATGTCTGTTATTTTTATAAAATTTTCCAGGATTTCCTAGACCTACTATCAAAAACATCTAAAAAGTTAAAACTCACTTTTTCTTAATATAGATTTAACTTTCATTTTCATCTTTTTTGGTATCTTCATCGACCTCTTCGTTATCTATTGTTTCGGTCTCTTCTTCTTCAGAATCACCAATACCACCTCTTGGTGCGGCAATAGTAGCAACAGTAAAATCTCTATCTGTTATAGTTGGTATACAACCATCAGGAAGTTTAATTGCGCTAATATGAATAGTATGTCCGACATTAAGACCTTCTAAATCTACTGTTATTTTTTCAGGAATAGAAATAGCAGGACAGTTCAATTCAACCTGAGGTCTAACAACGTTCAGGACACCACCTAATTTCAAACCAGTACATTTGTCCTCGTTGAGGAACTCAACGTTTATGCCTACAGCAACAGTAGCATTTTCTGTTACTCTAAGAAAGTCAACATGCTCAGCTTCTTCTGAAACTGGGTGCTGTTGAATATCACGAGGTAATACAAAATGTGTCTCGTTATTAACTTGAATATTCATTAATTGACTATATATACCAGGCTTATGCATTAGCTGACGCCATTTATTGGCATCTAATGTTATAGAGATTGGTGATTGTTTATTGCCATAAATAACTGCAGGAACTAGACCTGCACGCCTTGCTGCTCTGGCAGACCCCTTACCAACCTGACTGCGAGCTTCAGCTTTAAAATCAATAGTTTGCATTAATTTTCTCCTAAAAAAGTTTCTTTTGCCTCCAGGGGTGCAAAAGAATAAAGCATACATAACCTTTTAATTAAAAAAATTAAAGTAAATAATGTAAAATTTATTCAAAAAGACTAGAAACAGATTGTTCCATATGAACTCTACGAATTGCTTCGCCAATTATAGGCGCAATTGAGATTTGCCTTATATTACTAGACATATTTACTGCTTCCGTAGCTTTTATTGAGTTTGTTGTTACAAGAGAACTCAATGGAGAATTCGATATGTTACTTACTGCAGAACCAGAGAGAACACCATGAGTGACATATGCATCCACACTAATAGCACCTACATCTATTAGCGCTTGAGCGGCATTGCATATTGTACCTCCTGAATCAATTATGTCGTCCACTATTATACAGTGATGATTAGACACATCACCAATAATATTCATAACTTCAGACGATCCAGGTTTCTCTCTTCTTTTATCAATGATGGCTAAATTTGCATTGATTCGTCTTGCATAAGCCCTAGCTCTTACAACACCACCTACATCTGGTGATACTATAACTACTGGTTTGTTATTGTATTTTTCTTCTATATCTTTAACGAAAACTGGAGCTGCAAATAGATTATCAGTTGGTATATCAAAAAAACCTTGAATTTGGCCTGCATGAAGATCCATTGTTAGAATTCTATCTGCACCTGCTTTAGTTATAAGGTTGGCAACTAATTTTGCAGAAATAGGTGTTCTTGGACCAGATTTTCTATCTTGTCTAGCATATCCATAGTATGGAATGACTGCAGTAATTCTTCTTGCACTTGCTCTTCTAAGTGCATCTAAGGCAACTAGTAATTCCATCAAATTGTCATTAGCGGGGTAGGAAGTAGATTGCAAGACAAACATATCTTCACCTCTAACATTTTCTTGAACTTCAACAAATACTTCCATATCAGAGAATCTTTTAACCTCTGCTTTTACAAGTCTGGTATTAAGTGTTTTGGAAATACTCTCTGCTAAATTAATATTTGAGTTGCAAGCTAATATTTTCATAAAATATTTCCCAAGATAGTTAAGCTATTTAATAGCAGTCTAGTTTAAGTTATAGCAAGGAAAAATTGTCTTTATTTATATAAATATTAAAACGAATAAACCTAAAATCATTACAATCGAAAAAATTATTAAATGAGGCATTTTATTAATCAACAAACCCTATTACAGATATATGTCTTCCTGTTCTGGCTTCTTTAGGAAAATTTTCATGACTAGATTTTCGATGACTAAAAAACAAACTAGATTTTTTGTAAGTGTCCATATCAACATCTCCAAAATTATTAATTTTAGAAGACATTAAACTTTCTTTTATTAGCAAAGGTAGATCAAATAGATATTTATCATCATTCAGTTTAAACAATATTGATTTATTATTTTTATAAAATTCAGTTTTTTTTACTATTTGAGCAACATCTGTTTTTATTTCATAAGACTCTTTATGAATTACAGGTCCTACTACAGAAATAATATTATTTCTATTTGCACCTAAATTTTCCATATTAGTAATTGTTGATTCTATAATTCCTTTTATTACTCCTCGCCAACCTGCATGACAGGCACCAATAATTTTTGAAATTTTATCATAAAACAAAATTGGGGCACAATCAGCACCTAATATTGACAACCCTACACCTTTTAATTTTGTTACTAATCCATCTGCATTAATGTTACTAATTTTATAATCTTTATTTTTCACAACAATAACTTTAGATGAATGTATTTGATTTAATTTTATTAATTTTTTTAATTTTAATTCATTACAAATTAATGTTAGATTTTTTTTTACATCACTCTCATTATCCTCAACATTAAAACTACAATTAAGTGAATTGTATGGTGATTTAGAGAAACCACCTTTTCTTGTAAAAAATCCATGAGTTATATCACTGAACATTAATTTTGGATGAAGTATTTTATTTATAGTCATTATAATTGTTTCTTTGACATGAAATGATATCTAAATTAATTGTCCATTTTTTTATTATAAAATATCGTCATGAAATATAAACCAAAAACTATCATTGGTAAGGACAAAATTTGTCCCATTGATAAGTTAAAATAAATTAATCCAATATGGCCGTCAGGTTCTCTGAAATACTCTATAAAAAATCTAAAAATTCCGTAAAAAAATAGAAATGAAGCAGTCAAAAAGCCTCTTTTTTCAAAAAAATTGGATCTATTAAATAAAAAAATCATAATGGATAACAAGACTAATCCTTCAAAAAAAGCCTCATATAATTGACTAGGATGCCTAGGGAGTTTGCCACCATTGGGGAAAATCATACCGAAATGGTGATTAGTTACCCTTCCAAAAAGCTCTCCATTTATAAAATTTGCTATTCTTCCAAAAAAAAGTCCAATTGGAGAAACTATTGAAATTAGGTCTGAGAAAATTATAATTGGTATTTTTGAAGCTCTGCTCGAGTATATAATAGCTGATATGACACCGATTAGACCTCCATGAAAAGACATGCCTCCATTCCATATTTTAAAAATTTCAATTAGATTCTCAAAATAATATTCAGGATTATAAAAAATTACATAACCTAATCTTCCACCTAATATAATGCCTATCATGCAGTTACTAATTAAGTCACTTACTATTTTATTATTAATTTTAATTTTTTTTATTTTAATGATTTTTAATAAAAAATACCAACTAGATAAAATGCCTGCAATATAAGAAAGTGCGTACCAACTAATTTTAATAAATCCAAAATCTATAGCGATTGGATTGATATTTGGAAATTGAAACATTACAATATCCTTAATATAGATTTAACAATTTGTAAAAATTATCTTATAATAGATAATCTTTTATTACTTTAAGGAAAATTAATGAAAAATAATAAATTTTTTTTTAAAGATACAGCATCAATAATAACTGGGGCATTGTCAACTTTTGCTGATTTCAAAACTGAAATTGATAATGTTATAAAAAGTAGATTTGAAAAATTTATTAATTCCCAAGGTATTGTGAACCGAGAAGATTTTGAAGCATTAGTTGACAGGCATGAAAAATTAAATTCTGAATTTATTTTATTAAAAACAAAGTTAGAAAATAAAAATTTAAAAAAAGTTAATCCAAAAAAGAAGAAATAATTTTTAATTTATAATAATCAATATATTGTATATTAGTATTTAAATTTTATAAAAAATATACTATATATAGTCCATATGACAGATGAATTAAAAAAAATAATTTTTTCTCAACAAATATCAAAAGTTTTTAGTGAATATAATTGGGTAATCAATAAAGACTCAAAAAGTAAATTTCATTCTTATTCTGTTGGTGATATTGCAGATTATTATTTAAATGTTCGTCATGACAATGATAAAATATATCTTCAATTTACTTTAGATATAGAAATTCCTGACAATAAATTTAACGAACTTCTAATATTAATTAATATTGCAAATCAAAATTCAAAAGAGGGATTTTTTGTTTTTGACTTCAAACTTCGCAAAATAAATTTTAATTTGATTTCACCTTATTCTATAAAAACAGAAGAGATTTCCCTTGATGATTTTTTTAAAATTAATTTAGATTTTACAAATAGTTTATTTCACAATTTTGTTTCTGGTGTTCATAATTTATTCTATGGGGAGAAAATTGAAGGCGCTTTAGAATTATTATTTTTGAATAATGAGGGTTGTGCATAAAAATTTTAAAATTTAGAAAAAAAAATTTAACTATGAATGAAATGAAAAACGTACTTTTATTTGGTTATGGGAAAATGGGATCATCTATCGCAAGAGGATGGATACTTAAAGAGTTGAACTTTAATTTTTTTATAATAGAAAAAGAAGCGTCTCTTAGAAAAATTGCAACTAAGGATGGTTTTAAGACTTATGAAAATATTGAGAACATAAATGAAACCCAAAATTCAGAATTTTTTGATATTATTTTTCTTGCAGTTAAGCCTCAGCAAATGGAAGAGACTGTCAGGAGTTTTTACAATTTTAATCTAAATAAATCAGTTTTTGTTTCTATTGCAGCTGGACTGTCTTTTTCTTGGTTTAGAAAAAAAATTAATAAAGAAATAAAAATTATAAGAGCAATGCCAAATTTACCAGCCTCTGTTGGATTTGGTGTAACTGGTTATTGTAAAAGCAAAAACCTAACTAAAGATGAAGAAAAAAACGTTTATACCTTATTGTCTGCTTTCAGTAAGGTTATTTATTTAAAAAATGAAAGTTTAATTGATAATGTCACTGCGATATCTGGTTCTGGGCCTGGGTATATTTTTTATCTAATTGAAACTCTTTCTCAAATAGGGGTGGATCAAGGTCTTTCAGTAAAAGACGCAAAAACCCTAGCTAGAGAAACTTTAATTGGATCTGCAAGATTGGTTGAAACCTCCAATGATGATCCAAAAACACTTAAGGAAAACGTGACTAGTCCTGGTGGCACAACTGAAGCAGGGTTGCTAATACTTGAATCAAAAATAAATGGTTTATATCCTCTATTAAAATTAACAATTAATAATGCTATAAAAAGAGCTAAAGAGTTAAATTCTCATGGATAAATATGATTTATGAATTTAGATAATCAAAATTTAGAATGGAAATTATGTGAAGCTTATTTTTCAATTTTAGAAATTAGTATGTCATCAGACATAAGTATAGACAAACTGTGTATAGAAGCCAAAATTTCTAAAGAAGAAGCAGAGAAAATAGTTCCTAACAATCCAATGGATCATAGAATATTTTTTCTGAAAATCCTTATATCAAAACTTGATAAAGACGTATTGACTGAACTTAAAGTGGATATTGCAGATGACACTATTTCAAGCACTTATGACAAAATTTTAGAGGGTTTGTCATTAAGATTTGAAAAATATTTTCAATATAAAAAATCCTTAAAAATTTTAAGTAATAATTCTAAACAAAGAATAGAAATTTTCTTGAATGTTTTTAGTGAAAACTATAATTTTTCATATAACCTTCTGACTCTGATAGAAGAAGATCAAAATTGTATAATAAAAACTTTAAAATCGTTAGCTTTAAATATTGTTTTCACAAAAAGTCTTGAAATCTTTTTTAAAGATGAAAAAAATGATATAGATAAAGTGATAAGGCATTTAGATAAATATTTAAGCGATATGGAAGATGCAGGTTTTTTTATGGGTGTTTTAAAGAAATAATTATAATGGTAATAAAAGTCTAACTCTTAATCCGCCTAGAGGACTATCTTCTAAAATTAATTCACCTCCATGGTTTAATGCTGAGTTTTTAGCAATAGATAATCCTAGTCCAGTTCCACCAGTTTTTATGTTTCTTGAGTCTTCTAATCTAGTGAACGGTAAAACCACCTCTTCTCTTTTATCTCTTGGTATACCCGGACCATTGTCATCAATTATTACTTCACTATGATCATCAAAGATTTGTATTTGAGCATTTGCTTTGCCGGCATATCTAATTGCATTTGTAAATAAATTTATCAATGCTCTTCTGATTGACTGAACTTGCATCGGGAAGATAGGAATATTGTCTGTTGGAACAGAAATAGTTATTTTTTCACCAGTAGGATCAGATGTTTTGGCTGCTTGTTGAAGTAATTTAAATAAGCTAGCATCAACCATTTGCTCTTCTCTTTCATTTCTTGCAAATTCTAAGTAACCATCAATCATTTCTTCTAGTTCAATTAATTCTTTTTCAAAATCTTCTTTTATTTCTTTTTGATTATCCATGATAGCTAACTGAAGTCTCATCCTAGTTAAAGGTGTTTTAAGATCATGACTAACACCTGCTAGTAGCGAAGTTCTTTCAGATATTTGTTTATTTATTCTATGTCTCATTGCTTGAAATGCTCTACCTGCTATTCTGACTTCAGTCGCGCCTTCAATATTATAATTATCTACTTCTCTACCAAAACCAATCTGTCTAGCAGCATTCGCTAATCTTAAAATTGGCCTTACTTGTCCCCTTAGAAAAATTATAGCTATAGAAAAAAGAATTACTGAAGCACCAATTGACCACATTATGAATGTAATTCCAGTGGGTACAAATAAACGCTTATTATCAATATGCATTCTAACAATTCCATTTGCTAATTGTATGTCAACATAAAATTGACTGGAGTTTTCAATAGATGATAAATAGAAAGGTTCTTTAATACGTTCTTGAAGAGAGTTTCGAAAGTTTTCAAATTTTGCATTAAACGATTGATTTGGTTTTAAAATACCACCCTCTAGCCAATAAAAAATAATATTAAAATATTGTCTTGCCCTTACTGCAGACAAAGCTCTTTGATCTTTTGAAGGTTCTTTTCCTAACTCGTCAATTAATAAACCTAGATCTTTAGACAAATTTTTTGCCATATGTCTTGATACCCAATCCCAATGTCTTTCATAAAAAATTGAAACAGAAATGATCTGAACAAGTATTATTGGAACAAGAATAATTGCCAACATTCTGCCAAAAAGACTTTTTGGTGTTATGTCGCGTAATCTCATCGTCTAAACTTTTCTATTAATCATTATTTTCTTCTTCGTGGGTCTGCAACATCCAGCCAATACCACGAACTGTTTGTAAATAAACAGGGTATCTTTGATCAATTTCAATTTTTCTTCTTATTCTAGCAATAGCAACATCTATTGACCTGGTTTCCATATTACCACCAAGAGAATTATTAATATCATCTCGAGAAAAGGCTATGTTAGGTGATTTGCAAAAACAATTTAATAACTTTTGCTCAGATGTTGTTAAGTGAACAGATATGTTATTTTTATATAAGTTAAGAGATTTATGATTAAACGAAAATGGACCAAATCTAGTGTTTTCCTGATTCTCAGAATTTTTTAAATTTGTGGTAAATCTTTTTAGGATATTTTGAATTCTAAGTAATAATTCCCTAGGTTCAAAAGGTTTTGTCATATAATCATCTGCACCATATTCAAGACCATCAAGTCTATCTTCAGGACTTGACATAGCTGTAAGCATTAAAGTTGGGATAGAATTTGTTTGTCTTATTTCTTTTAAAAAGTCTAATCCATTTTGTCCTGGCATCATAATATCAATAACCAACAAATCAAAAATTAAACTTTCCATAATTTTTTTGGCTTGATCAGTATTTTCTACATCTGAAACTTTAAAATCATTATTTTCTAAAAATTGTTTCAATAATAGTCTAATTTTCTCATCATCATCGATAATTAAAATATGAACATTATTTTTTTTTAAGTCTTTATTATGCATTTTAAAATAAAGTCAGATTTGTTAAATTATAATTAATAATATTAAATCAATTATATTAAATCTAAAATCACTAAACAACTTAATTAATTATAAAACCTTTTCCATAATATTTGATTATTTAACAATAATGTGGATTATATGTATTAACTAATTTGGAGGTTTTTTTTGGACAACTTATCTTTTGACAATCGTGAAGGCTATATTTGGTATAATGGGAATATACTTGAATGGAAAAATGCTAATGTTCATGTGTTAAATCATGGTTTACATTATGCAAGTTGTGTTTTTGAAGGTGAAAGAGCCTACAGAGGTAAAATTTTTGAAACTATAAAACATACAGAAAGGCTTTTCAATTCAGCCAAATCTCTTGATATGGAAATACCTTTTTCTAAAAAAGAAATATTAGAGGCCAAAGATATTTTGTTAGAAAAAAACTCACTTTCAGACGCTTATGTTAGACCAGTGGTATGGAGGGGTAGTGAGATGATGGCTGTTTCTGCGCAAGCTACAAAAATAAATGTAGCCATTGCTGTTTGGGAGTGGCCAAGCTATTTTGATCCAGAACAAAAAATGCAAGGAATAAAATTGGATATTGCTAAATGGAGGCGTCCAAGTCCAGATTGTGGTCCTGTTCTTGCTAAAGCTGCTGGATTATATATGATCTGTACCCTATCTAAACATGAAGCTGAGGCAAAAGGCTATAGTGATGCTCTTATGCTAGATTATAGAGGACAAATAGCTGAAGCTACTGGCGCTAATATATTTTTTAAAATGCCTGATGGGAAACTACACACCCCAATAGCAGATTGCTTTCTTGATGGAATTACTAGAAGGACTGTGATGAAACTTGCTGAAGATAATGGAATTAAAATTATTGAACGTAAGATTATGCCTGAGGAAATGGCTGAGGCTGAAGAATGTTTTTTAACTGGGACTGCTGCTGAAGTCACACCCGTTCAATCAATCGGTGATTTTAAATTTAAACCTGGTGAGTATTGTCTCAAATTGACAAAAGCTTATTCAGACTTAGTTAATGGAATATAGAATAACATTTATTTTTTCCATTTTTTTAAAGCTTGATTATCAGAATCATTAAAGCTTACCCAATTTTTTTTATTATTATTTTCCTCTACTTTCCAAAATGGAGCTTTGGTCTTCAACCAATCCATTATAAAGTTGCATCCATCAAAAGCGTTCTGTCTATGTTTAGAGGAGACACCTACAAAAACTATCTGATCGGAGGGTTTTAATTCACCTACTCTGTGTATTACGGTCACACCTGTTAATTCCCATCTTTTATAACTATCAAAAATTATTTTTTCTATTTCGGATTCTGTCATCCCAGGATAATGTTCTAATGTCATTGAATTGATAATTTGATTATTTTTTTCGTCAAGACCTCGGACTACTCCAACGAAGTTAACTATCGCACCTGTATTATTTTGATGTAAGTTTTTTGTTTCTTCTGATATATCAAAATCTTCATTTTGTATTTTAATTTTTATCATCGGATAGTTTTTACTCATTTAACCGCCTGTAACTGGAGGAAAAAAAGCAATTTCGTCACTATTACTGATTTTAGTATCAAAGGACGAATATATTTTATTTACAGCAATTTTAATTAATTCTTTTTTTTCAAAAATTATATTATATTTTTCGTCTATTTCATTCAAATAATTAATTAGTTGATTAACATTAGTTATATTACTTGGTAAATCAAGTTGTTCCTCTGATTTACCTATATGTTCCTTTATCCATGAAAAGTATTTAACAACCATAATCTATTCTCTATTAGTTTTCATATTAAAAAATTTCATTATTTTTATAATATATTGAAAACCTGTTATAAAGGTAATTATTCCAGCAATCCATAAAAGGATATATGAAATTAAACCTAAAATATCTATATTATAAAAATAAGTATTCGATCTCCAAACTAAAAAACTTCCACAAGCAATTAGTTGAATAGTTGTCTTCCATTTTGCAAAAAGGGTTACCTCCAATGAAATTTTATAAGAAGATATACTTTCCCTCAAACCTGATATTAAAATTTCTCTTAAAACTATTAAAAGTGCAGGAAAGAATGCATAATAATAATCTAACATGTTTTCTGAAGCTAAGGCAAAAATCATCCCAATTACCAATAATTTGTCTGCTACTGGGTCTAAGATTTTCCCAAAATTAGATGTTACTTTATATTTTCTTGCATAAAATCCATCAAAATAATCACTAATACCTGCTAAAATTAATATTGGTGTAGCCATTAAGGCTCCAATTTCACCTCCATATATGATAATCATAGGTAGTACAATTGCTGCCAAACTTCTGAATAAGGTTAAAACGTTAGGTATGATCTTTAATATAGAATTATTTTGCTTCATAAATTAACCTTAACGAGATTTTTAAGCGAACACTATCTTTAAAACAAAATACACATTTAGAAAATTTATTTTAGTTAAAAAAATTAAATATTTTTTGAGCTGTTGATTTATTTATTCCCTCAACTTTTAACAAATCGTTAATACTTGCTGTTCCTACTGCTTTTGCAGATCCAAATTCTTCCAAAAGAGATTTTTTTCGATTTGCTCCAATACCATTAATTTCATCAAGTGGATTTTTGAAAATATTTTTTTTACTTTTTATCCTATGACCTGCAATTGCATATCTATGAACTTCATCTCTTAATTTTTGAAGAAAGAATAATGTAGGATCATCTTTGTTAAATCTAAAACTATTGGAAAATTTTGTATAAAATTTTTCTCTACCTGCATCTCTTTTGATACCCTTTGAAATTGCTAAAACTTCAATATTACTAATTTGTAATTCTTTAAGCTCATTTAAAACTATGTTTAAATGTCCTTTGCCACCGTCAATGATTATTAAATCAGGAAATCCAGATGAGTTTTTCCCAATGAACCTTCGTCTAATTACTTCCTGCATCATCAAATAATCATTGTTATTTACAAACTCGGCACTAATTTGTTTTGATAAGTTTTTGTGCTCTGTCAAAATGTTATATCTTCTATATAAAGATTTTAAAAAACCATCTTCGTTAAAAGCTATCATTGCTCCTATAGGTGATTTTCCCTGATTATGTGAGTTATCATAAACTTCTAATTTTTTAATAGAATTTTTAAAGTTAAATGTTTGTTGCAAATTTTTAAGATTATTTTTATTTGAAGATTTTTCATAAATTTTTCTATTTAAATTTTCTTCGGCATTTTTAAGTGTTGATTTAATAATTTCTAATTTCTTTCCTCTTTGAGGTAGTTCAATTTTAACTTTTATTTTATGTTTTTTATGCAAAAGCTCTTCAATTAGATTTTTATCTTTAGGATTTAAATTAACTAGAATATTCTCAGGAGGGATATTTTTATCATAAAATTGACATACAAAGGCTTGCATAATCTCTTCTTCTAAAACATCAGCACCATTTTTACCTGGACTAGGAAAATATGATTTAGACCCATAATTACAACCACTTCTAATTATTGTCATCTGAATTACAACTTTATTTCCAATTTTTCGTAAAACAAGAAAGTCAACATCATTCATATTAGGTACATTAATATTTTGACTTGCATGTACTTCTGTAAGAGCTTTTATCCTATTTCTAAAAATTGCAGCTGCTTCAAAATTCTGTTTATCAGATGCATTGTACATCTTTTTGATTAAATCTTGTTTTATTGACTTTGAGTTTCCTTGTAGGAATTTTTTTGCTTCGTTAAGACTATCTCGATAATCCTCTTTTGATATTAAATTTACACAAGGAGCACTACATCTTTTAATTTGAAATTGTAAACAAGGACGAGTTCTAGATTTAAAAATATTATCATTGCAAGTTCTTAAAAGAAAAATTTTCTGCAATGTTTCTATTGTTTTTTGAACAGTTTTCTTTGAGACAAAAGGACCAAAATATTCGCCCTTAATATTTCTTCGACCTCTATGTGCAGATAACTGAGGAAAAGAATGAGATAAATTAAATAAGATTGAACTGAAACTTTTGTCATCTTTTAGCAATATATTAAATATAGGTTCAAATTTTTTAATTAAATTAGATTCTAGGAGTAATGCTTCTATTTCTGAAGATGTAACAATTATCTCCAATTTAACTGTATTTGAAACCATATAACTTAATCTTGAGTTAAGTCTTTTTGGTTGAGTATAAAATTTAATTCTATTATTTAAATTTTTTGCTTTTCCTATGTACAAATATTCACTATTTTCTCCAATCATTTGATAAACTCCAGATTTCTTTGGAATTGTCAAAAGTTCATTTTTAATTATATCAATCCCTTTACTAAGAGACACATTTTTACTTTTAATCATTTAACAATTTTCTTTTTTGATTAGCTTCATTTCAAATAGTTTAAAATTACTTCTTTTTAAACTTTGAATTTGGGATAGCCATCAAACCTAATTCTTTTTGTTGTAATTTTTTTATTTCATCTCGTATTCTTGCTGCTTCTTCAAATTCAAGATTAATAGCAGCTTTTTCCATTTCGTTTTGAAGATCTTGAATTGATTCTTTTAAATTTTTTCCTTTACTTTTTTTGTATTTATTATCTTTATCATCATCATTATCACTTAGATCTGCTAATATGTCAGAAATTTTACTAATAACTGTCTTGGGAGTAATATTGTTTTTTAAATTATAGTTTATTTGTTTTCTTCTTCTTCTTTCAGTTTCATCTATTGCGTATTGCATTGATCCTGTAATGTTGTCAGCATAAAGAATTACTTTTCCTTCAACATGTCTTGCGGCACGCCCAATAGTTTGTATTAATGAAGTTTTTGATCTTAAATAACCTTCCTTATCAGCATCTAAAATTGCTACTAATGCACATTCAGGAATATCTAACCCTTCTCTTAAAAGATTTATTCCAATCAAAACATCAAATACACCTAGTCTTAAATCTCTTATTATTTCTATGCGCTCGAGAGTGTCTACATCAGAGTGAATATATCTAACTTTTAATCCTGCCTCAAACATATACTCACTTAAAGCTTCAGCCATTTTTTTTGTTAAAGTAGTAACTAATACTCTATTTCCTTTTTTTGACTGTTCTTTTGTTTCGTAAATAAGATCATCAACTTGAGTTTTTGTTGGTCTTATTGAAATTTCGGGATCTACAAGTCCTGTTGGTCTTAGAGATTGTTCAACAAAAACACCACCTGTTTTATTTAATTCCCATTCCCCGGGGGTAGCCGAGACATGTATAGTATTGGGTCTAAACGCTTCCCATTCCTCAAACTTTAAAGGCCTATTGTCCAAACAAGAAGGCAATCTAAAACCATATTCAGCTAAAGTTGATTTTCTTCTAAAGTCCCCTTTATACATTGCGCCTATCTGACTAACTGTTATATGACTCTCGTCAGTAAAAACAAGAGCATCATCTGGCAAATATTCAAAAAGTGTAGGTGGAGGCTCCCCAGGATTTCTTCCTGAAAGATATCTACTATAGTTTTCTATTCCTGGGCAAGTTCCAGCGGCCAACATCATTTCAAGATCAAAATTAGTTCTTTGTTCTAAGCGCTGTGCTTCTACTAATTTATTACTTTTATATAAAAATTCTAAATGAACCTTTAATTCTGCTTTTATAGATTTAATAGCTTCGTTTAATGTTGGTCTAGGCGTAACATAGTGAGAATTGGCATAAATTTTTATCGACTTTAATGAAGTAAGCTTTTCGCCTGTTAAAGCATCTATCTCAAATAATTCTTCAATTTCATCTCCAAATAGAGTTATTCTCCAGGCTACTGTTTCCAAGTGTGCTGGAAAAATTTCAACAACATCACCTCTAACTCTAAAAGTACCTCTTACAAATGACATATCATTTCTTGTATATTGAAGTTCAGTAAATTGTCTTAACAATGTTTGTCTAGGAATTTTTTGATCTTTTTTTAATTCAATTATCATTTTTGAGTATGTTTCAACTGAACCGATACCATAAATACATGATACAGAAGCAACTATTATTACATCTTTGCGTTCAAGAAGAGCTCTTGTAGCAGAATGACGCATACGGTCAATTTGATCATTAATACTAGATTCTTTCTCAATATATGTATCAGATCTAGGAACATAAGCCTCTGGCTG
The DNA here is from genome assembly GCA_902595145.1 of uncultured SAR116 cluster alpha proteobacterium. GTDB lineage: Bacteria > Pseudomonadota > Alphaproteobacteria > Puniceispirillales > Marisalimonadaceae > Marisalimonas. The sequence goes on from CACJOU010000008.1 coordinate 48,796, forward strand.
ATAATAGTCATAATATGAAACAAAGTATTCTACTGCATTATTTGGAAAAAAATCTTTCATCTCTCCATATAATTGTGCAGCTAGTGTTTTATTTGGTGCCATTATCAATGAAGGTCTATTTAGAGAATTAATAACGTGCGCCATGGTAAATGTTTTACCAGAACCAGTAACCCCTAATAATACTTGATCTTTTTCATCATTCTGGATTCCAGAAACCAATTCTTTTATAGCCTCAGGCTGATCTCCTGTAGGGGTAAAGCTTGAATTTAATCTAAAAATGGATTTAGAAGATGTAATTGCATCATTTTCAATTATTTCAATATTATTCATATTAATAAAATTTGTGAGTAAAATATTTGCGGTAATTATTTATAACAAATAATAACTAATTAATTAATAAAAAAGATGTTAGTCTTAAACAAATTGTAGTAAATCTAAATTATAATTATAAATTTGGAGTAGTTAAATGACTTTTATTTCTGATAGTTTAAATAAAATTAAACCCTCTGCAACAATGGTTATAACTGCAAAGGCTACTCAACTCAAAAGAGAGGGGAAAAAGGTCATTGGTTTATCATCTGGAGAACCTGATTTTGATACACCTCAACATGTTAAGCAAGCTGCAATTGATGCAATTAATAACGGATATACAAAGTATACTAATATAGAAGGTATACCAGAATTAAGACAATCAATTGTAGAAAAATTCAAAAAAGATAATGATTTAATTTATGATATAAGTAACGTTATTGTTGGAACTGGTGGAAAACAAATTTTGTTCAATGCTCTCATGAGTTCTTTAAACAAAGAAGATGAGGTAATAATCCCAGCACCATATTGGGTCTCATATCCTGATATGACATTATTAGCAGGTGGTAAACCAGTTTTTGTAAATTGTTCTTCAGAAACAAACTTTAAACTTACAGCTGAAGCTCTAGAAAAGGTAATAACCAAAAATAGTAAATGGCTCATACTGAACAGTCCATCTAATCCAACTGGATCATGTTATTCAATAAGTGAACTTGAAGAAATCGCAAATGTAGTTAGAAAATATAAAAACTTATATGTAATGACTGACGATATTTATGAATACATTGTATATGATAATTTTAAATTTTATACCTTAGCGCAAGTTGCACCTGATTTAACAGATAGGATTTTAACTGTAAATGGTGTTTCTAAAAGTTACTGTATGACTGGTTGGAGAATTGGTTATGCAGCTGGACCTTCATTACTTATCAAAGCAATGATTAAGATTCAGGGTCAATCAACTTCAAATCCGTCATCTATTTCACAATATGCAGCTTTAGCTGGCATAAGTGGTAGTAAAGAATTCTTATATCCTTGTTTAAATGCCTTTGATGAAAGAAGGCATTTTGTTGTTGATAAACTTAATAGTATAAAGGGTATTTCTTGCATTTTACCTGAAGGAGCATTTTATGCTTACCCTAATGTATCAGAATTAATTGGTAAAAAAACACTAAATGGAAAAATCCTCAACAATGATGCTGAAATTGTTGAATGGCTTTTAGAATCTGCTGAAGTTGCTGCTGTCCCTGGAGTGGCTTTTGGTTTAGAACCATACTTCAGAGTATCTTACGCAACCAGCCTAGAAGTTTTAAAAGAAGCAATGAACAGAATTGAAAAAGCTGTTTTAACTCTTTCTTAAATATTGGAGTTTTAAAATGGCATTTTATAAAGAAAAAAAAGTTTGGAAGTTAAAAGATCACAACGTTTCTTCTGAAAATTCTTATAATACTAGAAGAGAATTTTTAAAAAAAATTGGTGCAGGATCACTATTTTTGCCAAGTGCATCGTTGATACCTCATCCAGCTTTTAGTTTGCAATATCCTCCAGCAGTCAATAAGTTATACATAACAAACAGACCACTTACTGCTGAGAGTTTGGCCACAACTTACACAAATTTTTATGAGTTTGGATCAAGTAAAAATATTTGGAGAAGAGCCTCTAAGCTTAAGACTAAACCTTGGTCAATAACTATTGATGGATTGGTAGATAATCCATTGGTTATTGATGTAAATGATTTAATAAAAAAAATTGGTGGTATTGAAGAAAGAGTATACCGATTTAGATGCGTTGAAGCTTGGTCAATGACAGTGCCATGGGCAGGCTTTCCTTTAAATAAAATTTTATCATTAGTTGAGCCAAAAACTAATGCAAAATTCTTAAAGTTTGAAACTTTTTATAACCCAGAAATAGCGCCAGGACAAAAACAACAATGGTATCCATGGCCATATCAAGAGGGAATTACAATCGAAGAAGCAAAAAATGAACTAAGTTTTTTAGCTACTGGGATTTATGGGAAACAGTTACCTAATCAGAATGGAGCTCCACTTCGCTTGGTCTTGCCATGGAAGTATGGATTTAAGTCGATAAAATCAATCGTAAAGATAAGTTTTTTAAGTGAAAGGCCTATTGGGATGTGGGAAAAACTTGCACCAAAAGAGTATGGATTTTGGGCTAATGTAAATCCTAAAATTTCTCATCCTAGATGGTCTCAAGAAACAGAAGAACAGTTAGGAATTGAAGGAAGAATTCCTACAATTATTTATAATGGATATCAAGAGCAAGTATCTTACTTGTATAAAGGGTTAGAAAAAAAATTGCAGGATAACCTGTTTAGATAAAAAATGATTTGGTTTATTAATGATAAATAAAGCCAAAGTTGTAAATAATCATTTTAATTTAGGTGATTCCTTTTACCACATTGCTACCCCAGCAAAGTTTCCTAGTCACATTCTAAGATTTAGAAATGACAGAGCAGCAAAGTTATTAGACTTAGATCATTTAAGTAATGATCAGTGGGTAAAATTTTTTGGTCAATTTGATAAATTGCCAGGAATTGAACATGAACCTTTAGCATTAAAGTATCATGGCCATCAATTTGGTCATTATAATCCAGACTTAGGTGATGGAAGGGGGTTTCTATTAGCACAATTTTTAGATAAAAATAATATTTTATGGGATTTAGGTACAAAAGGGTCCGGGCAAACAAAATATAGCAGAGGAGGGGATGGTAGACTTACTCTAAAGGGAGCCGTTCGAGAACTATTAGCAACTGAATTTCTGACTTCCTTAGGTGTACCCACAAGTCAAACATTTTCAATTATTGAAACAGCAGAAGAATTACAAAGGAATGATGAACCTTCTCCAACAAGATCAGCTGTTCTTGTGAGGAGAAGTAACAGTCATATTAGAATAGGCACTTTTCAAAGATTAAAATATTTTAAAGAATATGATAATATTGCTTTATTATTAAACCATCTTAGTGAAAATTATTTTACTAATTTAAAATCTAAAAAAAATAAAAAGATCCTTGCTGAAAATATATTCTTAGAAAGTGTACAAAGAATAGCAGAATCAATGGGTAGGATAGTTATTGCAGGTTTTGTTCATGGCGTTTTAAATACAGATAATTTTAATGTTACTGGTGAAGTGTTTGATTATGGCCCTTGGAGATTTATAGAATTTGCAAATACTTCTTTTACAGCTGCTTATTTTGATAATAATGGAAGATATTCTTTTGGAAGGCAACCTGAGGCCGCATTATGGGCACTAACGCAGTTAGGAAAAAGTTTAGATGAATTTATAGAAGAAAATATAATTATTGAAATTTTGAATCAATTTTCTAAATGCTTTCATGAGTCATTAAAAAAGCACTTTTGTTGGAGGATGGGAATACAAGATATTGATAGTAAAAATCTAAATGAAATAATAACAATATTATTAAATGAAAGTGAAAAAAATAAAATTGTTTATGCTGACATGTTCTATGATTTTTATGGAGGAAAGGATTCGATTATAGATTGCATTAAAACTAATTACGGAAAAAAATATAAAATTAATGAATTTTTAAAAGTTGTCGATATTTTAAAAGAAAGTCTCCCAGTCAAAGGAGTTTTAGAAAAAAAATATCAGTTAGATAAAAACAGACAAAATTTATTAATTGGAGAAATTGAAAGTATTTGGAGAGAGATAGACCAAAATGATAATTGGGAAGTCCTATATAAGAAAATTATTGATATTAGAAAACTTGGTTATTTACTTGAATCCGAAAAACTTGTTTACTTGTAATGCAGTAATTTTGTTTGTTTGGAGTTTACTTTTTTTAAATTTAAATAAATTACCTTCATAGTCTTGAACAATATTTAATTCTTTGAGATTTGATATAAAAATTGAAATTTTTCTATTTTCCTTTGAAAAGTGAAAAATAAATAATGGTTTTGAGAGCGTTGATAATTCTGAAATCATGTTAACGCTGTCACTTGTGACAATAGTATAATCAATTATTTCTAAAATTTTTGGATAAAGATTATTTTCGTCTGAAGAGAGTATCTTAAAGTCGATTAAATGCTTTGAAAAAGTTGATTGTAATATTTTAATCGCTTTATTTGGTGTTCTTCTGGACACGGTAACTATCAATTGTGCATTTAAGTTTTTAACTCCTTGAATTACCTTAGTACTTAACTCAAAATATTCAGTATTATTAGGTTTTTGTTTTTTGCTGTTACCTCCAACCATTAATAAAACAGTATTTTTTTTAGTTTTAATTTTATTTAAATTTGGTTGTTTGAACTTTTTGATATCCTTTTCTTCAAAAAAACAAAGTGCACCTTTTGTTTGAATTACATTTTGACCTTTTATCCTGTCATGTTCTGGAATTAATAATAAATCGAAATGGTTAAGTGATAATTTAGGATTTTGGATATGTATAGTTTTTACATTATTCTTTAAAATAGATTTTAGTGCAATAGATGTACCAGCCATCCTCCTACCAGTGGTAATAATAATTGAGGGTAGTATATCTGTATCTAATTTTTGTTGTAAAAAATATGGGACATAGAGTTTTCCTAGTAAAGGAAATTTTTTTAAAAAATATGGAGGATTATAATCAATTAATTTAAAATTAGCGTTTAACATTTTTGCTAGAGCAATTGACTGATTTTCCATACCCTTGGTACTGTCTGATAATATCCAAGTTTCGTTTTCGATTTGTGTCTTTATTTTTTTTCCTTTTATATTCTCTGAGATATAAGTAAAAATTTTTTTTGAAATAAAATTGTTTATTTTAGGACTATATATTAATATTATTACAAAAGCTTAGTTGTATATATTATAAAGAAGTATTGATTAAATGAAAAATGAAAAAAATAAATTAGATAATATTGATTTAAAAATACTTAATGAGTTACAAATGAATAGTGATATTACTAATGTAAAGCTTGCTGATAAATTAAGGATTTCACCTCCATCTTGCTTAAGAAGAGTTAAATCATTAGAACAAAAAAATCTAATACTTGGTTATAATGCTATCGTCAATCCAGAATTATTAGGTTACAAGGTTACAGTTTTTGCTTATGTGGGGCTTGAAAGTCAAGCTGAAAATGATCTTAAGACATTTGAAAACTATATATCTAATTTCCCTGAGGTTAGGGAGTGTCATATGCTAGTTGGTGAAGTTGATTTTCTATTAAAAATAGTTGCAAAAGATTGGGATGACTTTCAATCTTTTTTAACAAAAAATCTTACCCAGGCTCCAAAAGTAAGTAATGTCAAAACTTCGTTAAATATAAGGAGTGTTAAAAAATTACCAGGTATACCCTTTGAAACTATGATTTAGGAACCTCGATAGTTAAAATCTCATAATTTTTAGTACCACCTGGAGTTGTAACTGCTACTGACATTCCTACTTCTTTTCCTATCAGAGCTCTTGCTATTGGTGATGCAACAGATATTAGACCTTCCTCTAAGTTTGCTTCGTAAGGTCCTACAATATGATAATTTGTTTCTTGGTCACTTTCTTCATCTACTATGTTAACTTTAGTACCAAAAGTAACAGTTTTACCTGAAAGTCTAGTTAGATCAATTACTTCTGCTCTGCTAGTTACGTCTTCAAGCTCAGTAATACGACCTTCTATAAATGCTTGTTTTTCCTTTGCGGCATGATATTCAGCGTTCTCTTTTAAATCTCCATGTTCTCTTGCAACAGAGATTGCGTGTATTACCTGAGGTCTTTCAATTTTCTTTAAATTATCTAATTCTAGCTTAATTTTTTCTAATCCAGAAAATGTAAAAGGTACTTTATCCATAGATATAATTCCATTTATTATAATAATTCAAATATAATACAGAAAATTATTTTATTCAAAATATGATTGGAGAGATTTGATATTTAATTTTAAACTTTTTAATGCTTTTATAGCAAGAGTTGCTGCATTTGCACCTTGGATAGTAGTATAATAAGGTATTTTGTTAGAAAGTGCAGTTTGTCTTAAAGAAAAACTATCTTTGATCGAATTTCTTCCTTCTGCTGTATTTATCACAAGTTGAATCTCTTTAGACAACATTGCATCCACTGCGTTTGGTCTACCTTCAATCACTTTTTTTATACATTGAGTTTCGATTTTATTATTATTCAAATATTTTGCTGTTCCTGAGGTTGCGCTTATTTTAAAACCTAAATTTTTAAGATTTTTAGCAATAGGCACTACAATATTTTTATCATCATCTTTTATTGAGATGAAGACTTTACCTTCTAAAGGTAAATTTATGCCTGCCCCAAGTTGGCTTTTTGCAAAAGCTTCTCCAAATGTTAAACCTATACCCATTACTTCACCAGTAGATTTCATTTCTGGACCAAGTATTACATCAGTACCAGGAAATCTTGCGAAAGGAAAAACTGCTTCTTTAACTGAAATATGGTTAATTATTCTATTTGATAATTTAAAATCAGATAATTTTTTACCAATCATTATTTGTGATGCAATTTTAACAATTGGAACTCCAGTAGATTTAGCTACAAAAGGTATTGTTCTACTTCCACGAGGATTAACTTCTAATATAAATATTTTTTTATTTTGAATTGCAAATTGTATGTTAATGAAGCCAATAACATTCAAAGATTTTGCAAGTTTTTTAGTTTGTAACGTAATTTCATCAACTATTGTTTTATCAATCGTTTGTGGAGGAAGAGCACATGCTGAATCTCCAGAATGAATTCCTGCCTCTTCTATATGTTCCATAATACCTGCAATGAAGGTCTCATTACCATCAGAAATAGCATCAACATCAACTTCTATCGCATTTTTTAGAAAACTATCAATCAAAACTGGATTAGAACCAGAAACCTTTACTGCTTCATTAATATATGTTTGTAATTGCTCTTGGTTGTGTATTATTTCCATAGCACGACCACCAAGAACGTAACTAGGTCTAATTACTACAGGAAAACCAATTTTTTTTGTGATCTTGGAGGCTTCATCTTTACTGCTCGCGACGTCATTTAGTGGTTGATTTAATTTCAAGCTCTGTAGTAATTCTTTAAAACTTTTTCTATCTTCGGCTAAATTTATTGCTTCAACTGATGTTCCTAAAATTTTAACACCAGATTTTTCTAAACTTGAAGAAATTTTAAGTGGAGTTTGTCCTCCTAATTGAACAATCACACCAATTACATTGCCATTTTGGTTTTCCTTTTCAATCACAGAAAGAACATCTTCATGATCAAGAGGTTCAAAGTATAATTTTTCAGAAGTATCGTAGTCAGTTGAAACAGTCTCAGGATTGCAATTAATCATTATTGTTTCAAACCCTATTTCAGATAAACTATATGCTGCGTGAACACAGCAATAGTCAAACTCTATACCTTGTCCAATTCTATTAGGACCACCCCCAAGAATAATAACTTTGTTTTTATTTGATGGGTAAACTTCACACTCATTATTATTATTCTGTTCAAAGGTGCTGTAAAGATACGCAGTTTCTGAAAAAAATTCAGCCGCACATGTATCAACTCTTTTATAAGATGGAAAAACACCAAATTTCGATCTAAGTTCATAAATTTTTTGTATACTATTTTGAGTTAATTCAGAAATACGTTTATCAGAAAAACCCATAGATTTTATACTTCTTAAAAACATCTCATCCAAAATATAATCACTAGTTTTTAGATGTTCTTCAACTTGAACTATTCCTAAAATCTGTTCTAAAAACCATTTATCCCAGCCAGTAATATTAGAAATTTCTTCAATTGAAATTTTATGTCTAAACGCAGTTGCTATTCTCAATATTCTTTCTGGAACCTGTTCAGCTAACCAGCCAGAAATGTTGTCTTTGTTATTTAAATTTTCATTTTGAACTGGGAAATAAACATCATCGAGTCCAGACAAACCTGTTTCAAGAGATCTTAAAGCTTTTTGAAGAGACTCCTGAAAAGATCTTCCAATAGCCATCGCCTCTCCAACTGATTTCATAGAAGTAGATAAAAGATTATTTGATCCAGGAAATTTCTCAAAAGTAAAGCGAGGAATTTTTGTAACAACATAATCTATTGTAGGTTCAAAACTAGCAGGAGTGGATTTTGTAATATCATTTTGTAATTCATCTAATGTATATCCAATAGCAAGTTTTGCAGCAACTTTAGCTATTGGGAAACCAGTCGCTTTTGACGCTAACGCAGAAGATCTACTTACTCTTGGGTTCATTTCAATTACAATTAATCTTCCATTTTTTGGATTAAGGGCAAATTGTACATTTGATCCTCCAGTATCAACCCCAATTTCTCTCAAAACAGAAATACTTGCATTACGCATCTTCTGATATTCTTTATCTGTTAAAGTCAAAGCTGGTGCTACAGTAATAGAATCACCTGTATGAACTCCCATTGGATCAACATTCTCAATAGAACATATTATTATACAGTTATCTGCATTATCTCTTACTACTTCCATTTCATACTCTTTCCACCCTAAAAGTGATTCTTCAATTAGCACTTCAGTAGTTGGAGATAATTTTAATCCGTTAGTTACAATTTCAATAAATTCTTCTTTGTTATAAGCTATGCCCCCGCCTTCACCTCCAAGAGTAAAGGATGGCCTTATTATTGCTGGCAAACCAACAAAATCTAAAGCAGAAATAGCTTGATCAATATTTTTTGCAATTTGAGCTCTTGCAGACTCTAAACCAATTTTATTCATACTTTCTTTAAATAATTCTCGGTCTTCTGCCTTATTTATTGAATCAGGTTTTGCACCAATGATTTCAATATCGTATTTTTTTAAGATACCAGAATTATATAGATCTAAAGTTGCGTTAAGAGCTGTTTGACCTCCCATGGTAGGTAGAATTGCGTCTGGACTCTCAATTTCTATGATTTTTTCAATAGTATTTTTTTCTATTGGTTCGATATATGTCGAATCAGCCATAATTGGATCAGTCATAATGGTGGCAGGATTAGAGTTTATTAGTATCACTCTTATTCCCTCTTCTTTAAGAGCCTTACATGCTTGCGCCCCAGAGTAATCAAATTCACAAGCTTGTCCAATTACTATAGGACCAGCACCAATTATTAAGACTGATTTAATATCTTTACGTTTTGGCATTTTTCGTTTCTTTAATTAAGTTTAAAAATTCATTGAACAAATAAGATGACTCGGTTGGTCCAGGTGAGGCTTCTGGATGGTACTGAACTGAAAAAATTGGTAATGATCTATGTCTTATACCTTCTATTGAATTGTCAAATAAAGAAGTATGGGTCACTTCTAAACAATTTGGTAAAGAATCTAAGTCTATTTGATACCCATGGTTTTGACTGGTAATCTCTACTTTATTTTTAGATAGATTTTTGACAGGATGATTAGCTCCTCTATGACCTTGAGGCATTTTATTTGTTTTCGCTCCAAATGATATTCCAATTAATTGATGACCAATACATATTCCAAACACAGGAATTTTAAGTTGAAATAAATCACTTAGTAGTTTTCTACATTTTATTTCTGTTGCAGATGGATCTCCAGGACCGTTTGATAAAAAAATACCATCTGGCTTGAAATTATTTATATCCTTAATAGTTGCATTTTCTGAGAAAACTCTAACTTCTGCATTTAAGTTAACAAGATGTCTAAGTATGTTTTTTTTAACACCAAAATCTATAACAGCAATTTTGGGTTTGAAGTTCTTTAAATTACACACCTCTGACGATATTAGTTCATGCACACCTTCAGTATACTGGTATTGTTTTTTTGTAGTTATAGATGATGAAAGGTTTAGTCCATCCATTTTTGGATGTTTTTTAAGTTTATTTCTCAACTCTTCTATTTTAAAGTTTCCACTTTTCTCAAAACATATCAATGCATTACAGCTTTTATATTTTCGAATTATTTTTGTTAGCAATCTAGTGTCAATGCCAGAAATACCTTGTATATTATTTTTTATTAACCACTCATTAAAACTGATTTCTGATCGCCAATTAGACTCGTTTGTTGGATGTTGTCTTACTACAATACCTGCAATCGCATTTGTATTTCCTTCTTCATCAAATTTGTTAGAACCTATGTTACCAATATGGGGGAAAGTAAAAGTAATAATTTGTCCCGTATATGATGGATCTGTGATTATTTCTTGATAGCCAGAGATGGAAGTATTGAAGCATATTTCACCTATGCTTTCCTTTTTAGAACCAAACGATCTACCTAAAAAATATGAACCATCATCTAAAATTAATATACTATCTAATGTATGATTTTTATTAATTGAATTAAGATTAAATGGTATATAACCAATATCTTTAAACTTATTCATTACACACCTGTAGGATTCTAAAAAAATGATTTTTAAGATTAATATTTATTGAATTATTCGGATTTAAATAGAAGTAATTTTTACGCAAAATTTTCATCAAGCTCTAATTAAATTGTATTAGTATCTTCGTCAATAAAATTTAAAATTATTTGATTAAAATTTTATAGATTATGTTATCAATTTTCTTAAAATTATACTTTGAGAGCATATATGAACAAATGTTATTAGGAAAAATAAATGAATATTAGAGAAAAAATTTCAAAAACTTTAAAAGATGCAATGATTAAAAAAGAAACAAATTTAGTCAACACTCTACGGTTGATGCTGGCAGCTATAAAAGAAAGAGACATAATATCTAAAGGGAAAGGACATGATGATGAAGTTAATGATAAAGTGATTATTTCTTTACTTCAATCTATGATAAAACAAAGAAAAGGATCAATTGATTTGTATGTGCAAGGTAATAGAGACGATTTAGTAAAAAAAGAAGAAAATGAAATTAAAATAATCTCAAATTTCTTGCCAAGCCAACTATCAAAACAGGAGGTCGATGAGATAATAAATAACACAATTAAATCAAATGAAGTCAATTCTATGAAAGATATGGGTATGGTAATAAAGATTATAAAAGAACAATATGATGGAATGATGGATTTTGGTTACGTAAGTAAAGTTATCAAGGAAAAACTCTCAAACATATGATGTTTAATTCATTAGATTAATAAGAAAAAATATGGATTTAAAAGAAGAAATTAAAAATACTATTAAACTTTCTGAAGTTATAGGTAAAAACTTATCTCTTAAAAAACGTGATAATAATAATTATGTAGCTTTATGTCCATTTCACAAGGAAAAAACTCCTTCTTTTAATATTTCAGATGATAAGGGTTTTTATCATTGTTTTGGTTGTGGGAAAAATGGAGATATATTTAATTACTTAATGGAGACAGAAAACTTATCTTTTGTGGAAGCATTAAAAACATTAGCTGATCAAGCGGGAATAAATTTTAGTAATCATAATTATTTTGTAGATCCTAAAATTACAAATCATTTTAACATTTTGAGAAGAGTTTCTGAATCTTACATAAACAATCTAAATGCTCCATTGGGTGAAAAAGCCAGAAATTATTTACAAAAAAGAGGTTTTAATGAATCAATTATAAATAACTTTAAATTGGGATATTCTGGTAATTTAAAATCTAACCAGCACTTATTATCTACTTTGTTAAAAGAAGGATTTTCAATTGATGATTTTGTTGATGTAGGTTTGATAAAAAAAAATAACGATAAAAATTTAGTGTTTTTCTTTCAAAATCGAATAATGTTTCCTATTTTAAACTTCTCAGGGAAAACAATAGCGTTTGGTGGTAGGATTTTAGGAGAAGGGCAGCCAAAATATTTAAATTCTCCTGAAACATCTTTATTTCTAAAAAGTAGACAATTATATGGAGTTTTTAATTCTAAAAAACATTTACATAAAAAACGTTTTATAATTTGTGAGGGTTATACTGATGTCATTTGTCTTCAATCTTTCGGATATCCTGCTGTTGCTTCTCTTGGAACGGCATTAACAGAAGATCAAATAGAAACAATTTTTAATATAATTGATGAGGCTTTTTTGGTTTTTGATGGTGATATTGCTGGAAAAAATGCTACCGAAAGAATTTTTCAAAAATATCTTCCAAAACTAAAACTGAAAAAAAAATTAAAATTTGTATTTTTGCCTGACAATCTTGACCCAGAAGAATTTATAAAAAAGAATGGTTTGGAACAATTTGAAAGCCTTTTGGATAAATCAGTTGGAGCCTTTGAAATGTTGTGGTCTCAAGGTTTGAAACTTATAAGAAAAAATGAACCAGAAAGCCAAGCATACTCTTGGAATTATTTAAGAACTAAAGTTAATACAATTGAAAATAATAATATTAAACTAGCATATCGTGATGAAATAGAAAAAAGAATAAGGATTTTTAGAGAAAGAAACAAAAACATTAATCTAAAAATCAATACTTTTAGACCAAATACTCAAAAATTATTTTCAACGAAAAACAATATGCCTAAGACAGGAGTTGAAATAAAGGTAGGTGCAATTATATATATAATGCTTATATATCCAAAAATATGTATAACATTTGATGAAAAAATATCTTTACTTAATTTTAAAAATGATAATTTTAACAATTTTAAAAACTCAATATTGAATTTGGTTAATAACTTTCCCAAAATAAGTGCAAAAGATTTACAGCAACAAATGAGTAATGAAGGTTTTACTGTTCAAATTAATAAATTTATGCAAAGTAATTATCCTACAAGATTAAACTTAGATCCTAACCAGTTAAATGAAGAAAAAATATGTATAATTTTTGAAGAATTATTAAGTTTATTAAATTTTAGAAATATTTAGCTTTTAATTTTTAATTAAGTTCGAAATCTTTACAGAGTGAGTTTACGTATGTTAGCCAAAAATGAAAATAAAAATAATAATTCTAAATTAGGTAATGACAGTCCTATTTTAGATCTCAACAATTCGGCTATTAAATCTTTAATTAAGAAAGGTAAACTCAATGGCTTTGTTACGCTAGATGAGCTTAATCAAGCACTTCCACCAGGTGAATATAGTTCTGAACAAATAGAAGATATTCATTCAGCATTGAATGATATGGGTTTTAATATTGTAGATCAGCAAGAAGAAAGTTCTTTTGAAGAATTAGACGATAAAAATACAGGAAATTTATCTGATGAAGAAGGTGCTAGATCTGACGATCCAGTCAGAATGTATCTTAAAGAAATGGGCTCGGTTGAACTTTTATCTAGAGAAGGTGAAATTTCTATAGCCAAAAGGATAGAGGCTGGAAGAGAATTAATGATAGGAGGTATCTATGAATCTCCTCTAGCTATGAGAGCATTTCTTAAATGGAGAGATGAAGTTGATGACGGAACTATGATGTTAAGAGATATAATTGATTTAGAAACAACTTATTCTAGAATATATGGTGGTGCTAATGAACCAGCCTTAGCTAGTGAAAGTATAAATAAATTTAAATTAACCGATTTAAATTCATCGAATATTTCAAAAGAATTAGAACCCA
>CACJOU010000009.1 GCA_902595145.1 uncultured SAR116 cluster alpha proteobacterium
AAACACTATCTGGTGATAATACCAGATATATTGGTCCTAGCATCAACAAAGGAATGGCAGCAGTTTTTTTAAATATTAATAGGAATAAAAAAAGTATTAGTGTTGACCTTAAATCAGAAGATGGCCGATTGATAATTTATAAATTAATCAAAAAATCAGATGTTTTTGTATCAAATATCAGAAAGGCGTCTTTAGAGAAATTAAAATTAACACATTCTCATTTTATCAAGATTAACCCTAAGATTATTACAGCTAATGCAGTTGGTTTTTCTTCTAGAGGACCTTACGCAGGACTACCAGCATTTGATGATACAATTCAAGCAATAAGTGGAATGGCAGCGTATCAAGAAATCTACTCAGATCAACCAAGCTACACAGCTGGAGCAACTGCTGATAAAGTTACTGGTTTAATGCTTGGAATGTCAATTTTAAGCGCATTATTTAATCGAGAAAAAAATGGGGAGGGCACCGAATTAGAAGTTCCAATGATGGAAACTATGGTTGATTTTACTTTAGTAGAACATTTATATGGTTATAATTTTTTACCACCAAAAGCTCCACCTGTTTATCCTAGGCAATCTTCTCCGAACAGAAAACCTTACAAGACATTAGATGGATATATAGCTGTACTCCCGTATAGTGATGATCAATGGTTAAGGTTTTTTAGTATTATAAAAAAAGAATACATTTTGAAAGATCCTAAATTTTGTTCGTTAGAATCAAGAAACCAAAATATTGATGAACTATACAAGATTTTATCTGAAGAATTAAAAAAAAGAAATACTAGTTTTTGGATCAAAAATCTAAGAGAACAAGATATCCCAGCAACTAAAGTAAATTTTCCAAAGGACCTTTTTGAAGATGAACATCTTGAAAGAACGAATTTTTTCAAAGTCCAAGATCATCCAACAGAGGGAAAATTATTGTATCCAAGCTTTCCAGTAGAATTTAATGAAGATGAAACTTCTGAGAGTTTGCATGCTCCATCTCTTGGAGAAAACACTAAAGAAATTTTAACTGATTTGGGTTATTCAGAATTTGAGATTGAAAGCTTTGTTTCTAAAGGTACTATAAAGATATAATTCAAAAATGGGTGATCTTATGACAATTAAAAATATTGGATTTATAGGACTAGGTGCTATGGGTTCTGTAATGGCCCCGCTTATTGTAAAATCAGGATGTAATGTTCTTGGATATGATATAAAAGCTAAAATAGATAAATCATCTGGAGTGAAGCAAGTTGAAGACATAAATGAATTTAGTGATCTTGATGTAGTAATTTTTATGTTACCCAATGGAAGAATTGTTTCTGATATGGCCAATAAATTATTAGAAATGAATTTAAAATCAGTATTTATAGATATGTCTTCAAGTGATCCTAGAGAAACTCAAGAATTAGGTAAGAAATTAAAAAATAAAGGTGTAAAATTTTTAGACGCACCTGTTTCCGGAGGTGTTGCAAGAGCAAAAACTGGTGATTTAATGATTATGGCAGGGGGTGACGAGAAACTTTTAGAAGAATTAAATAATTTATTATCTGTAATGGGAAAGGTTCAATTTGCTGGTCCTTTAGGTTCTGGACATGCAATAAAAGCTCTTAATAATTATGTTTCTGCTGCTGGATTAATATCAAGTTTTGAAGCGTTAGCAACAGCTCGTTCTTTTGGAATTAAACCAGAAAACTTTTTGAAAATTATAAATGGAGCTACAGGTAAGAATAATACTACTGAAGTCAAACTGGATAAATTTGTAATTTCTGAAAAATTTAACTCAGGATTTGCACTTGATTTAATGGTTAAAGATGTATCGATTGCCAATAGTCTAATTAGAGACTTATCTTCAGAAAAACCACTTTCAAGTGACGTTTTATCTCATCTTTCAGAAGCATTAAGAACTTTAGAAGGTAATCCCGATCACACTGAAGTATATAAAGCGATAAAGAAGTAACAAATATAAATCTAAAGATTTTGTTTGCTTTATTTAATTAAATGAACTTAGATTAAATTTACAATTGTGTAAGGTATCTCATGAAACTTAAAAATATTTTCCTTGTATCATTAATTGCAATGCCGCTCACTTTTTTAGAAGTAAGCGCTGCAGGTAATACTGATAAACTTAAAGACACAATAATCGATAAAACCATACAAAAGTTTGAAGATGGTTTTAACACATTGTTTACCAATACCGAATTAACTATAGAAGGAAGAACAGCTGCTGATCCAAACTTTACTCTTTTAACAATAAATCCTGTATCTAAAAATGAAGCAGAAGGAAATCTGACTTTTTTTCAAGGATCAATTATTAGACAAAATAATAGGGATACAATTAACCTTGGAATTGGTTATAGACAACTTAGCGATGATGAAAAGTGGATTTATGGTATAAACGCTTTTCATGATTATGAAAGTACCTATGAGCATTCTAGGTGGAGTGTTGGTGCAGAATTAAGAAGTTCTGCTTTTGAGATTAATGCTAATAAATATTTTGCCATAAGTGGTGCTAAAACTGGTAGAAATGGAAACACAGAACGTGCTTTAGATGGATACGAAATAGAAATAGGTGGACAAGTTCCTTATGTTCCGTCAGCAAAGATATTTGCAAAACAATGGACTTGGGAAGGGTATCAAACGTCTGATACAAAGGGAAAAACTTACAGTCTTCAAATTAATGCTCCAATTGCTCCCAATATTACATTAGAGGCTGGGACAAAAGATTTTGATACAGGTACTGATATTGATTTTGTAAATTTAACTTACGAAATAGGATTTGGAGGTAATACATCACAACAAGATGCTCCAATTCCTAGTTTAATTGCAGATCAGGCTTTTAATAATAAATCAATGAAAGATAAAATGTTAGAAAAAGTAAGACGTAAAAATCAGATTGTTATCCAAACAAACTTTATTGCTTCAGCAGGAGGAGTATAATATGATAAATGTTTTAAAAACTATTATAGTTTTAATTTTATTAAACATTTTAACTTCATATAAAGTTTTTTCTGTTACTGCTGAAAGTGTAAAAGCATGCGACACTGGCACACATTTATTCACAGGCTCAGCAACAGCTTGTCGTTTTACGCCGCAATTATATAAAGCAACAGTTTTTGAGATGGGTCTTTGTACTGCTAATCCTATGTCTGGCGCATCATTAGATAAGTCTACGTGCACTACAGTATTTACTGCAACTGATCAAACAAATGGCTCACTTCACGATTTTGCACTAGGTAATGCTGAACTAGCCGGAACTTCTACTCGTCCTGCAAATGGTACATACACTTTCCCATATATAATTTTAAAAAATGATTTTACTATAAAAGGAGAGTTTGCACACGAAGGAGGGTCTACATATTACATAAAAAACAACGGTGGCGGTGGGGCTTGTGGTTCTGCAAATACCACCTCTCCTGCACAAGAATGTACAACTAGTCTAACTCAATTTAATCAGGCAGGTAATTGTGATGGGGAATATTTAGGAGCAATATTTCAAGGTGGTACACTAAATGGTTACCTTATGAGATCTTCGGATTTAGATAAAAGAGATGGTTTGGCTGATGATAATGGGAGTGGAGCATGTAGTGGTGTTGATAGATTAGTAGGCGTTATGGAACTTAATGCTCCTGTTATTGTTACTCCATCTACTATATCTGTTAAATTTACATTTAACGTCACTGGTTACGGTGCTCAATTGTTTTCTGCTGCTAGTAACCCAACTAACTCTACGGGTGGTGGTGGGTCAGGACCATTTTCAGGATTTTTCACGGTTACTGACGCTCCACAACAATAAGAATTTGTATTAATTCGTTTGAAGTTGCGAGATAGTTGTTGTGCTAGTATTTAATTCAAGACTCATTTTAAATTCAATTAATGATGGTCCATCCACTTCCATTGCACTTTTTATAGTTGGAAGTATTTCTTCAGTATTATATATTGTAAAACATTTTAAACCAAAGCTCTCACCATATTTAACAAAGTCTGGATTAACAAGATTTGTTGCATAATGATCTCTAGTCGGGAAGTGAACTTCTTGATGATATCGTATTGTGCCATAATGATTATTATTTGCTACAATTACTCTTATTTTAGCCTTTTGTGCAACTGCTGTCGCAAGCTCGGAACCAGTCATCAAAGCCCCACCATCTCCAACAATTGAAAAAACTTGTCTGTCTGGAAACCTAAGTGCAGCAGCAATACCTGCAGGAATTCCCATACCCATAGCACCAATTTCTGATCCTATTAATTTCATCGTAGATTTAAATGGAAACCTATGATGCATCCAACTTGTAAAATTTCCAGCATCATTTGTAATTATTGAGTTTTCTGGAGCAAGTTCACCTAAACCATCAATGAAATGAGCAAAATCTAGTCCGTCATTTGCATTTCTTGGAGTTACAGTTGCATCATTATTTAAATAACGATAATGACAAAGTTTAACCCATTCATTTCTTTCATTATTTGTATTATTGTTTGAAAACTTAGATAGTTGATCTAAAAAATTCTCACTATCTGCAACTATACCCATATCAGTTCGAAAAATTTTACCTATTGTATTTGGATCAGGTATTACGTGAATAAACGTTTGTTTCGATGAAGGAAATTTATAGGCCATATTTGGTACACCATTAAACCTATGGCCAACAACTAGGACTAAGTCCGCTTCTAATGCATTTTTTCTTATAGGTTCTGGGGGTCTTAAACCTAATTCTCCTGCATAGTGTAAGTTATCGTTGGAAACAATATCTTGATGCTCATAAGTACATAAAACTGGTAAATTATGTACTTTTGCAACTTTTTCTACAAGTTTTCTTGACCTAGTTGATATATGTACTTGTCCACCAACAACAAGAACTGGCTTTTTTGCGTTTGATAATAAGTTAGATACTTCTTTTACCTTTTCAGGGAAAGCTAAGGGTGGGTTTATTTTAATACGCTTTACATCTTCAGATTCAATTTTAGATTCTAAAACATCTGTTGGTATGGCTATAACTACAGGGCCTGGTATACCACTTTCAGCAATGTGAAATGCTCTTGCCGTTACGTTGGCAATTTCACTTGGTGTATTAATCTGTTCTACGTGCTTTGCCATATCAGAAAATGTTTTGATGAAATCCATTTCTTGTAAATGCATTTTGCCAGTACTAATGCGATTGACTTGACCAATAAACAAAACCATAGGCACCCCGCCTTGATGCGCTGAGTGAACTGAAATTGAAGCGTTTGTTGCTCCTGGACCTCTGCTTACAAAAGCTACACCAGCTTTACCTGTACACTTTGCATCTGCGACAGCCATAAAGCCAGCACCTCCTTCATGCCTACAAGTAACAACTTCAATTCCAGGTGAATATAATAATTCATCCATAACGGATAGATATGATTCGCCAGGAACACAAAAGAAACGATCAACACCGTGATTTTTTAAAGTTTTTACAAAAACTGAAGCAGCTTTTTTTAACATTATACTTCCCTTATTTATATTGTTGGTTTTTTTCCACCATCTAAATTAATTTCTGTCCCCGTAAGGTGCCTAACTTTAGGATCACAAAGGAAATAGGCCAATTCAGCGACTTCTTCTGGAGTTGAAAATCTATCCAATCCTATATTTTTTAAAGCATTTTTTTCTGCATCAACAAAACTTATACCTTCTCTATCCGCATTATTTTGTATAATAGTTATCAAACGATCAGTTGATGTCATGCCAGGATTGATAGAGTTAACGTTAACACCATCAACTAATCCTCTTTTAGATAGAGCTTTTGTAAAGTTAAGAAAAGATGCATTGACAGCACCACCAACCATAAAAAATGGATCAGGAGAATGACTCATAGCTCCATTAATTGAAACAATCCATCCCTTATTTTTAGATAACGTTGGCCAAAACGCTTTTGATAATCTAACGGCACTATAAAATTTCAAAGCAAATCCATCTTCAAAATCTTCTATAGGTTGCTTAAGGAAATCTCCACTTTTTGTTGCTCCAGCTGAGAAAATTAACGTATCAAAATTTTCAAACTCTTTTTCAACAGCTTTAATAGCATTTTCACATCCTGTTTTTGTTTTCAAATCAGCTGCATAATAATTTACATTAATGTAATGTTTATTTTGTAATTCAGATTTGGTTTTTTCTAAATTTTCCTTATTAGAGGAGAGCAGATAAATATCACATTCCTCTTTTGCAAAGCGTTTAGCTATGGCTTTACCAATCCCTTTACTACCTCCAGTAATAATTACTCTATGTTTCATATTTTTTTATTTCCCTATAAAACAATTATTAACTTATTAATTATTTAAAAAGTGTATATTAATTTTTTGATTAAGACACTTAGATTTTGTATAAAATCTCATTATTAGCTAATCATTAAAATATTTATAAAAAAGAGTCTCTATTATGAGTTTAAGCTCAAAAAAACAACCAAATTTGCGGCATAGTTCATTAAATGAAAATATTAAAGTCAAGGCTCTTTTAGGTCCTACAAATACGGGTAAAACTCATTATGCAATGGAGAGAATGCTCTCTCATAGTTCTGGAATTATCGGATTTCCACTTAGATTATTAGCTCGAGAAAATTATGATAAAGCAGTTTCAGAGGTTGGAAAATCTAAAGTTGCTCTTGTAACTGGTGAAGAAAAAATTATCCCTTCAAACGCAAAATATTTTTGTTGTACTGTAGAGTCTATGCCATTAGAAAGATCATTTGCTTTTGTAGCAATAGATGAAATACAATTAGCAGCTGATCCTGATAGAGGACATATATTTACAGATAGAATTCTTAATACAAGGGGAACTGAAGAAACAGTTCTTCTTGGGGCTGAGACTATAAAGCCAATACTTCAAAAAATTTTACCAAATTGTTCAATAGAAATAAGACCAAGGCTTTCTATTTTAAGCTACATAGGTGTAAAAAAGCTCACTAGGTTGAAACCTCGATCTGCCATCGTTGCGTTTTCCATACCAGAAGTCTACAAAATTGCTGAATTAATTAGAACAAAAAAAGGTGGCGCTGCAATTGTGATGGGAGCTTTGTCACCAAGAACAAGAAATGCTCAGGTTAATCTTTATCAAAATGGTCAAGTTGACTATTTAATTGCGACAGATGCCATTGGTATGGGTTTAAATATGGATATTGACCATGTTGCTTTTGCATCTGATACAAAATTCGATGGGAAAATACCACGATACCTTAATCCCCCAGAAATTGCTCAAATAGCAGGTAGAGCTGGAAGACATTCAAGAAATGGTTCATTTGGAGTAATAGAGGATCATTTGAAGTTTGATGAAGAAACAATTGAGCAAATTGAAAATCATTCTTTTTTTCCTCTAAAAAATATTTGGTGGAGAAATTCAGAATTAAACTTTGATTCATTGAAAGCATTACTTAGCTCATTAGAGGCCTATCCAACGTTTAACTTTATGAAGAGAAAGGTTGGAGCATTAGATGCACTTTGCCTAAATCATTTATCTGAGATTAGCTCAATTAAAAATAAAATTAATAATAAGGAAGCACTAATTTTGTTATGGGACGTCTGTCAAATTCCTGATTTTAGTAATTCCTTGTCTGGTATTCATTTTAGCTTGCTAGAAAAAACTTTTGAATTATTATTAGCCAATGGAAAACTAGATAATGATTGGATAAAGTCTCAGCTAAACAGGCTTAATAGATTTGATGGAGAAATAGATACTCTATTAAATAGAATATCAAATATAAGAACTTGGACATTTATTACAAATAGACAAAAATGGATAGATGAATCTGAATATTGGCAAAATGAAGCAAAAATAATTGAAGATAAACTGTCTGATGAATTGCACAATAGATTAACGCAAAGATTTGTTGATAAGAGGATTGTAATTTTAAACAAAACTTTAAAAGAGCATAGTAATTTGGAAGCTTTAATAAGATTAGATGGTAAGGTAATTGTTGAAGGTGAAGAAGTTGGATTATTAAAAGGTTTTGAATTTATTCCTTCTCTCTCTGAAGGGGAAAAAGCTGGTCCAATTTTATCTGCGGCAAGAAAAATTTTACCTAAAGAAATTGAGAGACGTGTTAAAGAGCTTTTAGTGTCTGATAACGCAGCTTTTAAGTTTGATGATGATGGATCTATCTTATGGCAAAATAACAAGGTTGCAAAACTAACAAATGGTGAAACTTTATATTCACCAAAAATTTTTATCACTAATTCTGAATTTTTGTCTGACGAACAGATTAAGCAAATAGAAATTAGAGTAAATGAGGCAGTTGAGGGGAATATAGAAAATATTTTATCTGAAGCTATTAATTTAAAAAACCCTGTTTTGAATTTTGAGCAACAAAAAAGTGAAATGGAAAAACAACAAAATATATCAGTTACCACTAATGATAATGATAAAGAACTTAGTGAAAGTCTTTCTGGGAAAGCTCTTGGCATTGCATATCAAGTTTATGAAGGATTAGGTTCAGCGCAAATTAATAATTTATCAATGTCTACAGTTAATTTGTCAGAAGCTGATAAAAGAAATCTAGCAAGACTAGGGCTAAGATTAGGTGTTGAAACTATTTATTTACCTAATCTCCTGAAGCCAGTCGCTATAAAATTAAGAGCTTTATTATGGTCTGTTCATAATCAAGATTTTCCAAAAGATGCTTCCCCACCTGATGGACGTGTGAGCATAACAATTTTACCAAATGTTAAAAAAGAGTTTTACAGGGCTTTAGGTTTTGTACCTCTAGGGAATTTGGCTCTTAGATCTGACATTGCCGAGAGATTATCCGCCTTAATTAGGATAGAAGCTAGAAATGGTCAATTTAGGATTAATGAGACCATGTTATCTATTGCAGGTGCAACAAAAATTCAAATGGAAGAAATTCTCTATGATTTAGGTTACTCTAAGTGTGGTGAAGAACCTTCAACTTTAGCTGACCAAGTCCCAATTATTATCTTTGAAAAAAAAAGGAAGGCTCTCAAACTTAAAGTCAAAAATTTCAACAAAAAAACTCTTAAAAGCAAAATACATAAAGAAAAAAAACCTTCAAAAACACAAAATAAAGAAAAGTTACCAGATCCTTTATCACCATTTGCAATTTTAAAATCTATAAAAATTAAAAAATGAAATGATATCTAATATTTTAGAAAAAAAGACACTTAGGCTTGATATCTATTTATATTATATTCGGATATTTAAAAGTAGAAGCTTAGCAACAAAATTTGTATTGACTAATAGGTTGCGGGTATCAGGTCAAGTCACACAGAAACCACATAAAATGATTTCTGTGGGTGACGTGTTAACAATAACAATTAATGATAATATAAAGATCTTGAAAGTTTTAGATATACCCAGTCGAAGAGGTCCCTATTCAGAATCATTAAATTTTTATGAAGACATTACTCCCATTGAAAACATCCAAAAAAAGGAAAGTATTAAACTTGATATGAAGTTTGTAGAAAGAGTTGGACGTCCAACAAAAAGAGAAAGGCGTCAAACAGATAGGTTGATGGGTAGAGATTAAAATTATACTAAATCAATACTTGTAATGATAATTTTTCTAGTTTAAACACAGTAATTTTGAGAGTTATATGACTTATATTGTTAATGATAAATGTATAAATTGTAGACATACTGATTGTGTTGAAGTTTGTCCTGTAGACTGTTTTTATCTTGGAGAAAACACCATAGTTATTCATCCTGATGAATGTATAGATTGTGGTGTTTGTGAACCAGAATGCCCTGTAGATGCTATTCAAGCTGACACTGATCCTGGAGCTGATGAGTGGTTAGAATATAATAGGGAAATGTCAGAAATTTGGCCTAATATTACTATGAAAATTGATCCTTTGCCTGATTACGAAAAATATACTGATGAAGAAGGTAAATTTCAAAAATATGGTTCAAAAAAACCTGGAACTATTTAGCATTTTTAACATAATTATCTTATAGCTGGTGTTTTACGCGCATTTGTGGTATAAATGCGATTTTAAAAATCTGTTAAGTAAAATTTACAATACAAAACTTTAAAATAGGTGATTAAATTGTCAAAAGATCAAAACTTTGCTAGCTCATTTATACCTGGTGATTTTGTGGTTTATCCAAGTCATGGTGTTGGTAAAATCATTGGAACAGAAAAGCGTAAAGTCGAAGACATAGAGCTAGAATTGCTAGTAATAAGATTTGAACATGAAAGAATGACTCTCAGGGTTCCATTGTCTAAAGCAACTGAATCAGGACTAAGAACTTTATCTAGTAAAGTACAAATGGAAGAAGCAATAGTTACCTTAAAAGGTAAAGCAAAAGTTAAAAAAACTATGTGGTCAAGGCGAGCTCAAGAGTACGAAGCTAAAATAAATTCTGGAAATTTAGTTTCTATTGCAGAAGTTGTTAGGGATTTGTATCGTAAAGATGATCAAGGTGAACAATCTTATTCTGAAAGACAAATGTATCAAGCTGCTTTAGAACGTTTGGCTAGTGAATTCGCAGCAGTTGATAAAACTGACAAGCAAAGTGCTGTTGTAAAACTAGAAAAAATAATTGATGATAATACCGAGAAAGCTGCTTAATAAATTTGGATTTAAGATTTAAATAAATGTTAAATTTAAATAAAATCGATTTTTTTTTTGATTGTCTGCCATCATATGATAGTGGCTATTTAAAAGTTGGCAATAGACATTCCATATACTTTGAACAATATGGAAATCCCAAAGGCATACCCATACTTTTTTTGCATGGTGGCCCAGGTGCAGGGTTTTCAAACTCTCATAAAAGTTTTTTTGATCCAAAAATTTTCAGAGTTATTTTTTTTGATCAAAGAGGTTCTGGTAAAAGCATTCCTTACGCTGAAACGAATTATAATAATACCCAACTTTTGATTTCAGATATTGAAGATTTAAGAAAGTCATTAAAGATAGATAAGTGGTATCTTTTTGGAGGATCATGGGGAAGCACTTTAGCATTATTATATGGTATTGAATTTCCTAATAAGTGTATGGGTTTTATTTTGAGAGGAATTTTTTTAGGTACTAAAATCGAGATAAATTGGTTCTTATATGATATAAAAAAATTTTTTCCAGAAGCTTATGATAAATTTATATCATCCGTACCACAAAATAAGAGAAATGATATTCTCAAATGGTTCTATAATCAACTACATAGTAACAATAGATCACAAAGCTTAAAAGCTGCTTCTGTTTGGGCAGAATATGAAAATTCTTGTTCTTCTATTAATTATTCTACACGACCAATATCTGGTGAGCAAGCTCTTGCAATATCAAAAATAGAGACACATTATTTTATGAATGATTGTTTTATAGAAGATAACTATATTATTAAAAACCTACATAAAGTTTCTAATATAAAATCCTTTATCGTACAGGGAAGGCATGATGTAATTTGCCCTCCATTCACGGCACTAAAACTTGCTCATTGTTGGAATGGTTCAAGAATTGAAATTGTAGATGATGCAGGTCATTCAGGTTTTGAAACCAATATCAGTAAAAAATTAATAAATGCTCTTCAAATGATCAAGTAAACTGTTGATTAAATTTTTTTGAAAGGTTAACTTTTAAAAATTATTAATTGGAATAGGTTTTAACTAATTATGAAAAATAATGACCTAGAAAAACTAACTTTTGAAAAAGCTATGAAGGAATTAGAAGAACTTGTAGATAGTCTTGATAAAGGAGATATTTCACTTGATGAGGCAATATCTGCATATGATAGAGGTTCACAATTAAAAGGTTATTGTGAAAAAAAACTACAAGAAGCAAAAATGAAAGTTGATACTATACAGTCATCAGACAATACTGACACTATTCCAGAGAAGTTATCACCTTTTAAACCTGATTAATTTATTTTAAAGTTAATTAGGATAATTTAATGATTGAATTTCAAAATAAGCTTGAAAACAATTCTCTAGAAATCGACAGATTTCTAGATAGTTATTTACCATCTGGTAATAGCTTAAACTCAAAACTTTTTGAAGCAATGAGATACTCTGCAATTAGTGGTGGAAAAAAGATAAGAGCTTATTTAGTTTTAGAGTCTGGTCGTTTTATTAGTGTTATTAATAATAATACACTCTCTAAATCAAAATATAATGAATTAATTGCCGTTGGATCAGCTATCGAAGCAATTCATACTTATTCATTAATTCATGATGATTTACCAGCTATGGATAATTCTCCTATTAGAAGAGGAAAGGCAGCTAATCACGTAAAATTTGATCATCATACTGCTATACTAGCTGGAGACGCGCTACTAAGTTGGGCTTTCCAAATAATAGGAGATAAAAATTTTATTTCTAATTCAGAAAAAAGATCTGAGATTTGTTTTATTTTAGCAAAAGCTATTGGACCAAATGGTATGGTTGGAGGTCAACAAGCTGATATGGATTTAACAGAGGATAAATCTATAGATTTAGATAAAATAGAGTGGATTCAAAATCATAAAACAGGTGCATTAATATCTTGTTGTGCTCATGTAGCGTCGATTTTAATAAATGCTAGTAACGATCAAAAAAGTAAACTTATTAACTATGCTAATCATATTGGTTTAGCTTTTCAAATTGCTGATGATTTACTTGACCTTGATGGAAATGAGTATTCAATGGGAAAACCTATAGGGCAAGATAATAAAAATCAAACTCCTAATTTTGTAGCAATTTTAGGTAAAGCAAAAGCCAAAAAAAGAGCTATAGAGGAATCTAATAAAGCAATAAATTTGATACAAAAATTTAAACAAGAATCGGAAAATCTTGTATCTTTAGCTAAATATACTGTAAATAGAAATAAATAAATTTAATTTATTGTTATAGGTTTAAGTTAATCAATGCCAATTAAAGATAAAAAAACCAAATCTGTTACCACACCATTGCTCGATAAGGTAAATAATCCGAATGATCTTAAATTTTTAAAATTAGAAGATCTTGATCAGCTTTCATCAGAATTACGCTTTGATATGATTGATATTGTGTCTAAAACAGGCGGACATTTAGGTGCAGGTTTAGGTGTTGTTGAGCTTGCTATTGCAATTCATTATGTTTTTGATACTCCTGACGATAGATTAATTTGGGATGTTGGACATCAAGCGTATCCTCACAAAATTTTAACTAATAGAAGACATGAAATGTCTACTCTAAGAAAATCTAAGGGTCTTTCAGGATTTACAAAGCGAACAGAATCTATTTTTGATCCTTTTGGTGCAGGACATTCATCAACATCAATTTCTGCAGCTCTAGGAATGGCTGTTGCAAGAGATAAACTTGGTAAATCTAACAATGTAATTGCTGTTATTGGTGATGGTGCAATGAGTGCTGGAATGGCATATGAAGCAATTAATAATGCCGGAGCTTTGAAAACTAATTTATTAATTATTTTAAATGATAATGATATGTCTATAGCTCCAGCTGTGGGTGCCTTAAGTAATTATTTATCCAATGTTGTGTCAAGTCGACCGTTTAACAATGTAAGAGAAATTGCTAAACAAATGGTTAATCTTTTTCCTAAAGAAGTTGGTGAAACAGCTAAAAGAGCTGAAAGTCTCGCAAGAAATTTTTTAGGAAATTCGGAAGGTACTATTTTTAGCCAGATGGGTATGAATTATCTAGGTCCAATAGACGGTCATGATGTTAAATCCATGGTTAAAATATTACAAAATCTAAAAAATGGTTCTCAGGATAAACCAATTTTACTTCATGTGGTAACAGAAAAGGGAAGAGGACATCCTTTTTCGAAAGGTTCTCATGAAAAATATCACGCTGTTTCTGAATTTAATGTAATTACTGGTGATTCAGTTAAATCAGCATCTAACGCGCCTACTTATACTAATGTTTTTGCAGAAACCTTGTGTAAAATTGCTGAAAAAGATAAAAAAGTTTTAGCCATAACTGCTGCGATGCCTTCAGGAACCGGATTAAATAAGTTTGCAGAAAAATTTCAAGATAGGTTTTATGATGTTGGAATTGCAGAACAACATGCTGTAACTTTTGCCGCTGGAATGGCATCAGAGGGTTTAAAACCATTTGTAGCTATTTATTCAACTTTTTTACAAAGAGCCTATGATCAAGTAGTTCATGATGTTGTAATACAAAATTTGCCTGTAAGATTTATGCTTGATAGAGCTGGATATGTAGGAGCTGATGGAGCAACTCATGCAGGGTCATTTGATTTAGCATACCTCTGTTGTTTACCAAATGTAGTAGTTATGGCACCTAGTGACGAAGCAGAGTTAGCAAAAATGGTTATGACTGCTTCGAAACACTGTGATGGTCCAATTTTTTGTAGATATCCAAGAGGTGAAGGAGAAGGTGTTGATATTACCGATATTGTACAAGATGTTAAAATTGGTAAAGGTAGAATCATCAAAAGAGGAAAAGATTTAGCAATTCTTGCTTTAGGTACAAGAGTAGGTTCTGCATTGAAAGTTGCTGATCATCTATTACAACATAATTTAAATATAACTGTCGCTGATGCACGTTTTGCAAAACCAATTGATACGCAATTAGTTGAAAAATTATGGAATGAACATAAAAAACTTATAATTATAGAGGAAGGTTCTGCAGGAGGATTTAGTTCTCATTGTTTACATTTCTTATCATCTAATGATCTTCTTAATAAGCATGATAAAGAAATTAAATGCTTAACAATGCCAGATAACTTTCAAGATCACGCTTCTCAAAAAGAACAACTTGCAAAAGCAGGTTTGGACACAGATGGGTTGATGAAGGTTGTTTCTAAAATGCTACTTTTGTCGAATGTAAAAAATAAATCTATTACTAACTAAACTTTAAAAATATTTTAGGACCTTTAAAATAAGTAAAGAACGAATAGATAAACTTATGGTTTTAAAAGGCTTTGTTAAAAGTAGGGAGCAAGCTAATTCTATTCTTATGACTGGAAATGTGTTCGTTGATAATAAGCGTGTCGAAAAACCTGGACAACAAGTATCACAAAATTCAAAAATTGAAATAAAAGGTAAAACATATCCATGGGTGTCTAGGGGAGGTGTTAAATTAAATAAAGCTATATTAGAATTTGATTTAGACTGTAATTCTGTTATAGCACTCGATATTGGAGCAAGTACAGGCGGTTTTACGGATGTTTTGTTAACAAATGGAGCTAGTAAAATTTATGCAGTAGATGTTGGATATGGGCAATTAGATTGGAAATTGAGACAAGATGAAAGAGTTATAGTTAAAGAAAAAACAAATGCCAGATATTTAACAGATAAAATTATTCAAGATCCTTTAGATGCTTTGGTTTGTGATGCATCTTTTATATCTTTGAAGAAAGTTTTACCTCCAGGACTTAGGTTTCTAAAATCTCATGGATGGTTAGTAGCTCTAATTAAACCCCAATTTGAAGTAGGGAAAGGTCTTGTCGGGAAGGGTGGCGTAGTTAGAGATCCTAAACTACATGAGTCAGTAATTAACGATATAACAAAATGGATAGAGCTTGAAATTAATATGAATATTTTAGGAGTCATTGAAAGCCCTATTTTAGGTCCTAGTGGAAATAAGGAATTTTTAATTGTAGCTAAAAAAATTTAATTCATTAAGCGTTTTATTCAATCTTCCCAATTTGACTTTCATGCTCTAACAATTGATCTAAAATCGTTATTGCCATCATAGCTTCAGAAACAGGAACAGCCCTAATGCCAACACAAGGATCGTGCCTACCTTTAGTTTTAATCTTAATAGGTTCATTTTGTAAATTTATAGAGTTTTTTTCTGTTAAAATAGAGCTCGTTGGTTTAACAATGAATTTAGCTACTATAGGCTGGCCAGAAGAAATTCCACCTAATATTCCTCCAGAGTGATTAGATCCGAAATAATAATCTCCTTTATTGTCAGGATAAATTTCATCATTGGCTTCACTACCTGTTAAAGACGCTAAATCAAAACCAGAACCAATTTCTACACCTTTTACAGCGTTTATACTCATTAACGCTTCCGCAATTTGACTATCTAATTTTTTATAGATTGGACTTCCTAATCCTCTTGGCACATTTTCAGCGACAACTTCAATTATTGCACCAGCGCTATTCCCGTTTTTCCTAATATTATTTAACCAAATTTCCCAATTTTTAGCTGCTTTTGGGTCTCCACAAAAAAAAGGGTTATTGTTAACTTCATTCCAATCAAAATTTTCACGATTAATCTTATTTGGCCCTAACTGGATTACACTAGCCCTAATTTTTATAGATTTTTTTAACTTATTTTCTAATACCTTAAACGCAATTGCACCTGCTGCAACTCTTACAGCTGTTTCCCTTGCGCTTGATCTACCCCCTCCTCTATAGTCTCTTATTCCATATTTGTTTTGATATGTAATGTCAGCATGTCCTGGTCTAAATTGACTAGAAATTTCAGAATAATCTTTACTTCTTTGATCTTCATTTTTTATGTGAAGTGCAATTGGATGACCTGTAGTTTTACCCTCAAAAGTTCCAGAGAGAATCTCTACAATATCGTTTTCTTTTCTTTGTGTAACAAATTTGGACTGGCCAGGTTTTCTTCTATCCAAGTGAACTTGAATGTCTTCTTCATTTATTGGAATTAGAGGAGGTACACCATCTACTATGCATCCAATTGCTTTACCATGGCTCTCGCCAAAGCTAGTAAATTTAAAAATATGTCCAAAAGAGTTGCTTGCCATTTAAATTCTTTCAATAAGAAAATTTTATTAATTTAAATTTCTTTTTTTTCTGGTGACATGTCTGGTGCATCAATAGCTTTCATGCCTACCACATGATAACCACAATCAACGTGATGTGTCTCACCAGTTACTCCAGCTGACAAGTCAGATAAAAGATAAACACCACATCCACCAACATCATCTAATGTAACATTTCTGCGAAGTGGGGAATTATATTGATTCCATTTAAGAATATATCTGAAATCACCTATACCACTAGCGGCAAGAGTTTTTATAGGGCCTGCTGATAAACTATTCACTCTAATTTTATTGTCTCCTAGATCTGCAGCTAAATATCTTACTGACGATTCAAGCGCAGCCTTAGCAACACCCATTACATTATAATGAGGCATTACTTTTTCTGCTCCATAATATGTAAGGGTAATCATAGACCCACCATTTGGCATCATTGCTGCAGCTCTTTGAGCGACCGCAGTAAATGAATACACAGATATATCCATCGTTTTATAAAAGTTTTCTCTTGTTGTATCAACATACTCACCTTTTAATTCTTCTTTATCTGAGTATGCTATTGCATGAACTAAAAAATCAATATTATTCCATTTTTCTTTGAGCAAATTGAACGTTTTGTCAATTGCTTCATCACTTGAAACATCGCAGGGTATAACAATATCAGAACCAACTGATTCAGCTAGTGGAGCAACTCTTTTTTGTAATGCTTCACCTTGATATGTAAATGCTATTTCTGCACCTTGTTTTGCAATTGCATCAGCTATACCCCAGGCGATAGATCTATCATTGGCAACTCCCATAACAATACCGCGTTTGCCGTGCATAATCCCTTTACTGTGGTTTTCTTGTTCCATTATTTAGTTTTCCTGATCTAAAAATCGCAATTTAAAATTAAAATAATATAATCAATTATCATTATATAATTAATTATATCATTTTAAAATATTTAACTATTATTAAATAAAACTTAATTAAGAGAATAACTTATTTTTTTTGTTAAAGTAATCAAATCACCAGGATTATAGGATCTGTTGCTATTCATAGAGATGGTTTCTCCATCTACATCTATAATGAGTTTATATCCACTAATTTGCTCTATAGTTTCAGTATGTATAACTTTTTGAACACGACAAACCTCTTTTTCAACAAAATTTTGATTTGTAGTTGTTTTTTCATTTCGAACAACTTCTGATCCTAGTAATGCTCCCAAGGCAGTGGCTCCTGCCTTACCTCCGCCCTCTCCAATCTGATTACCTATAGCTCCTCCTATTAAGGCCCCTATAAAATTATCTGCACCAAACTTATTAGCGTCTTGATTTACTGGTACTCTTTGAATCGAACATCTTTTCTCATTTTTTGGTACTTTCTGTGTAGAATATGTCTTAAGTACTTCAACTGCAGAAATGGACCCAGTTACTTGATAAAAATTTGTTTTTGAGTAGGCGTTACTTGTTAGTAATATTAGGGATCCAAATAATAAAAAATTTTTAATCATTAATACCTCATGTTAATCTTTTAAATTTAATTAAAATACATATATCTATGAAATATGGCAAAATTAGTACTTATCAATAAATTTTCATATGGAGACTTTTGTTGGAATTAGAAAAAATTGTAGATCCAATACAATTGTTTAAAAAATGGTTGTCCGAGGCTGAAGAAAAAGAAATTAGAGATCCTAACGCAATGCAATTAGCAACAGTATCAAAAGATGGAGTTCCCTCAGTTAGAACAGTATTGTTAAAAGATATTATTGATGGTGATTTTGTTTTTTACACAAACTATGAAAGCCGTAAATCTAGAGAAATAATTCAAACAGGAAAAGGAGCTATATGCTTTTATTGGAAAAGTTTAAATCGTCAGGTAAGGTTGGTTGGTAATCTTGAAAAGGTCTCCGATGAAGTGTCCGACAAATATTATCAATCTCGGTCAAAAGGTAGTCGAATTGGAGCTTGGGCCTCAAAACAATCAAGAGAATTAGAATCTAGAGAGTTCTTAATGCAACAGGTAAAATTACTTGAAGAAAAATATAATGATAATGATATTCCTCGTCCAAGTTTTTGGGGTGGATTTGCATTAAAGCCAGAAGAGTTTGAGTTTTGGGAAGATGGTGAATTTAGGTTGCACGATAGATTTATTTTAAAACCTACTAATGTAAAAAATGAATGGATTGCTAAACGTCATTACCCATAATTTTTTTCTTATTTTTTAATTCTATTAAACTCATTATCAAAAAAATTATGTAACAAATTATTAATAAACCTAAAAATAAACCAAATCCTGCTTGATAAGCCTTTATTGAATATCCACTCTGCTTTCCAGGTTCAACTATTTGCATAATAAAACCAATAGCGTATTGAACTATAAAAGCCATCAAAAAACATATTAAATTTATAGCTGTCGATGCACGAGCAGCATAGCTGTTAGGAAAATGTTGACTAAGTCCAGCATAAGCTAATGTGGCTGCTAGTGAAGTTATGCTTAAGATTACCCATGGCCATATTGCTTTTGGCATTAATCCAAAGGTAATTATCGTAAATGGAATTATAAATGCTAGTAAAGCGCCACCCATAACACCAACAGGAGATATGTTGAATTTTCTTAAGTAGTCTGTGATTATTCCTAAAGATGTTGTTCCAATGGTCATCATTATTGTTGATATAAAGAGAATATTAGCAATTTCACTTTTATTAAACTTACCAATATCAGCTAGCCAAGGACCTGCCCACAATCCTAATATAGCTAAACCAGTACCCCCTGCAATTCCAGATAAAGGACCAATTCTCCAAAAAGCATAGCTTGTGTAAATTTCCTTTAATACTTTCAAAATAGGTAATGTTTCTTCATTACTGGCACTTTCTTTTTTTTCTGGGACTATAAAGAATATTAGAATTCCTATAAAAACTGTAATTATTCCAAGAAATAAATAAACTCCTCTCCAATCAGTTATTTGCATAGCCATTTCCAAAGGTGTTGATGCTACAATTGCACCCAAGCCACCTGCTGACATAAACAGGCCTATTAAAAGTGGAAGCCTTTCTTTAGGAAACCAAACTGCAAAAGCTTTGAATGCTCCCATCAAAGCACCAGAAACACCTAGTCCAATTAATCCGCGAGCTATAACTAGTGACCAAACATTGTTTCCAAAGCTAAATAATATAGCTCCTGTTGCCGCAACTAAAAATAAAATACTTTGAACTCTTCTGGCTCCAAATTTATCAAGTAAAACACCTAAAGGTAATTGAAACAAACCAAATGTTAAAAAATATGCAGATGTAATTAAGCCTAGTTGCTCTGCATTTAGATTTAGGTCATTACTTAGGTATGGGGCAAGAACAGCATTGGTTGATCGATAAAGATAAGATAAAAAATACCCACAAGCAAAAGGTAAAAAAATAAACATGAATTTTTGTAAGTTATTTTCAGGAAGAATATTCATTCGTTTCATATTCACCAAACTCCAAAAAATTATTATTAAAAAAACTGATTTATAGGTTTCAAGGTTAAGCTTTAACAAGTTAGCACATTAACTATCTGCTAGATAGATCAATGATTAGAAAGTTGACCTTTTGTTTTAAGAGTATTTATAATAATTTTAGGGAGAGTCACATGAAAATATCAAATGAAATTATTAATATTTTTCCTGAAATAAAAAAGTGGAGGCATGAGTTACATGCTCATCCAGAGCTTGGCTATGAAGAGGAATGGACATCTAATTTTGTTGCAGAGAAACTTGAATCTTTTGGTTTAGAGGTTCATAGAGGCATGGCTACAACTGGTGTTGTTGGAGTTTTAAAGGGAGCTAACGCCAGTCTTGGTGGCGGAGGAAACAAAGCTATTGGATTAAGAGCTGATATGGATGCATTGCCAATGACTGAAGAAAATGATTTTTCTTATAAGTCAAAGTTTGATGGTCGTATGCATGCGTGTGGTCATGATGGTCATACAGCCATGCTGCTTGGGGCAGCTAAATTATTATCTTCGAAAAAGAATTTTGATGGAACTGTGTATTTTATATTCCAACCCGCAGAAGAAGGTGGAGGTGGTGGACTTACCATGATAGAGGATGGCTTGTTTCAACAATTTCCTATGGATAGTGTTTGGGGTATGCACAATTGGCCAGGTATGAATGCAGGAAGTGTTGCTGTTCATAAGGGATCTGTTATGGCAGCAGCAGACAAATTTGAAGTTACTATAAATGGAAATGGTGGTCATGCTGCAATGCCTCAAGCAACAAATGACCCTGTTTTAGCGGTTACTGCTATTGTTCAGGCTGTGCAACAGATAGTTTCTAGAAGACAGAATCCTCTTGATGCAGTTGTGATTTCTGTAACTCAAATCAATGCAGGTTCTGGATTTAACATTATACCCCAAACAGCAAATTTTATTGGTACTATTAGAACTGTTAACCCGGATACTAGAATAAGTGTTCATAAGCAATTTACAGAAATTTGTGAGGCCACAGCAATAGCTTATGGTTGTTCAGCCAATGTATCTGTCATTAAAGGTTATCCTGTAACAGTAAATGATATTGAATCTAGCGAAAAAGCAATTGAAGTTTTATCAAATTTATTTGGTAAAGACTCGGTTAAAACTAATATGGCCCCTTCTATGGGCGCTGAAGATTTCGCTTATATGTTAGAAAAAATACCTGGGTCATATATATGGTTAGGGGCAGGCGAAGGAAAATCAGGTTGTATGTTGCATAATAGTAAGTATGATTTTAATGACGATATTTTGCCTTTAGGTATTGCGTATTGGGAACAATTAGTTAAATCAGAAATGCCCCTTAGATAATATTGATAGACTTGTCTTAAATTTACTAATATATATATGTGTATGAAAAATACCTTATTACTAATTATTTTAGCTGTTTCTGTCGTGATATTAATAACAATATTTGCAATTAATTTATGGTTACAAATGTCAGACGTTACAATTAGTTATAATGGGAAAATAGCAATTTTTGTTGGTGCTTTTTTTACCATTTTATTGGGTTCTGGCTTAATGTCTTTAGCTTATTTTTCATCTAAAAATGGTTTTGATGATCAAGTAGATCATAACTTAGATAGTTTGCTTGAAAAGCTGAAAGATCGCTAATATTCTAATATGTTTTAAATTCTTTTATTTATCTTTTTGACATAATTGTTATTTAATTTTACTTTTAATAGTTGACTTTTCCTTAGATATATGAGAACAAAACATGAACAAAGTATTTGGAATGAAATAATGATTAATTTAAATTTAGAAGAAACAAAAAGAATTCTAGCTCAAAATGGACACTACAAGCTGTCAGATAAATTAGAAGTATTTAGGCCATGTTTCAATCGTTCTCAAGCTTTTCCTCTTTATAGTTCTAAAGTCTCAGCAGGCTTTCCTTCTCCTGCAGATGATAACTTAGAAAGAAGTTTAGATTTAAATAGCTATCTAATCAAACGTCCTGCTGCAACATTTTTTGTTCGCGTTAATGGTGACTCAATGATTAATGCTGGTATAAATGATAACGATATCTTGGTTGTTGACAGGAGTATTAAGCCTTCACACGGAAAAGTGATTATAGCCGTTTTAGACGGACAAATGACTGTTAAAAGATTATACAAGCGGTCTGGAAAAATAATATTGATGCCAGAAAATGATTTATATAAGCCAATTGAAATTGAAGACCATATGAATATGGAAATTTGGGGGGTGGTAACTAGTTCAGTTCATTTTTTATGATATGTATGGACTAGTTGACTGTAACAATTTTTATGTTTCCTGCGAAAGAGTTTTCAACCCTTTATTGAGAAACAAACCAGTTGTGGTATTATCCAATAATGATGGCTGTATTATTGCTAGATCTAATGAAGTAAAATCTTTGGGCATACCTATGGGAGCCCCGTTACATTTATACAAAACATTAATAAAGAAGAATAAAATATTCACATATTCCTCAAATTATACTTTGTATGGAGATATGTCTTCTCGGGTAATGAGCTCATTAAATTATTTTGTACCTGATATAGAAATATACTCTATTGATGAAGCATTCCTTGACTTAAGAAAATTCAACGAAAAAACTATTTTAGAAGAAATGTTTAAAATTAGACAATTTATTTATCAGTGGACTGGTATACCTGTTTCAATCGGAGTAGGCCCTACTAAAACATTAGCAAAATTAGCAAATAAAATGGCTAAGAAACATTCATCTAATGGCGTTTATGTTTTAACTATATCTGATCATTTAAGAAATATACTAAGTAATATTCAATTAGAAGATATTTGGGGCATCTCTAAAGGATGGGCAAATCGTTTAAAATCAATAGGAATTAATAATCCATTTGATTTACAGCAATCAGATCCTCGTCAGATCAGAAAATTAGTATCAGTTGTTGGTGAACGTATGGTTTATGAATTAAGAGGAAATTCTTGCCTTGCTCTAGAGAATATAGTGGATAAAAAATCTATTACAGTTTCCAGATCTTTTGGCAATATGATTAACGATAAATATAATCTCAAACAAGCATTAGCAAATCATGTGGCAAGAGCGGCAGAGAAGCTTAGAAGTCAAGATAGCTTATGTGGAGAGATTTGTATTTTTATTAATACCAATCGTTTTAGAAAGAAGGATTTGCAATATAATAATAGTTTAATATTACCCTTTGATGATTTAACAGATAATACAAATATCATAATGAAAAAAGCATTTAAGGTATTAGATAGACTTTATCGTCCAAATTATAATTATAAAAAAATTGGAGTAATATTACTTGATTTAAAACAAAGAAAAAAAGACGTTAGAAATAACGATTATGTTATTCAGGATAACTTGTTTACATATGACAAAAATTATAAAAATATTGCTGATTCATCTGATATCTGTATGAAAATATTAGATGATATAAATACTAAAATGGGGAAAATGACATTATTTTATGGTTCTCAAGGGATAGTAAAACACTCAGGAAGAAAGAAAATAGAAAGTGATAAATGGAGAATGCGATCTTTTTATAGATCTCCTTTTTACACTACAAATTGGGCTGACATATTAAAAGTATCCTAGAGAAGTATTTCTACTAGGATTTATTATTTGAAGGTAGTGGAATACAACTCAGACCAGAAGTCCAAAGTTCTGCACAAACTGAACGTGCTTGATTTTCAGCTAATTCGATAAAACGAACTCTCCATAAGTACTCTGAATTATTATTTGTGTTATTAGTTTTAGTTATTTTACTTAATGAAGCAGGTAAATTACCAAGTTGTTCTGGAACAATATTTCTGGCGTTACGAGCTGCTTTATGAGCATTTAATCTATTCTTAAAAGCACCAATTTGTACAAACCAATCATCTTGAACGCTTTCAGAGTATAAAGTTTTAGTAGTTTTAGGAGGTATTTTAAAACTTTTTACATTTTTTTCTGCAATAACAATTTTAGGCCGAACTTTAGGTAATTCTGAAGGTTTTGCTGTTCTAACAAGCGGTTTAGAAGGGTTGGTTTTAAAGTATTTATTCAGTAAATTGATCATATGTTTATCACGTGATCTTGCCTTTTTCCCACCAAAAACAACGCCAATAATTCTTTGACCATTTCTTTCAACAGAAGCGACAAGGTTAAAACCAGAGGCGCTCGTATAACCAGTTTTAATACCATCTGTTCCAGAGTAGTTACTTAGCAGATTATTATGATTGGTATATTTAATCCCTTTGTAAACAAAAGATTTAGTTTTGAATAATTTAAAAAAATTAGGGTGATTTTTTCTAATAGCCATTCCTAAAATAGCCATATCTCTAGCTGTAGATAATTGACCCCTATTAGGCAACCCTGAAGCATTTTTAAAGATTGTACGTGTCATACCCAATTTTTTAGCTTTCCTTGTCATTAATCTAGCAAAATTTCTTTCTGATTTTCCAAGGTTTTCAGCCACAACTGTTGCTACATCATTAGCTGATTTGGTTATTAGAGCTAAAATAGCATTTTTAACTATAATACTAGAACCAGCAGAAAGATTTAACTTAGATGGTGGTTGTCTAGCTGCACGTTTAGAAATTTTGAATTTAGTATTCATAGAAATTTTTTTGTTTCTTAAAGCATCAAATACCATATACAAAGTCATAATTTTTGTTAAAGAGGCAGGATAGTTTCGTGTATCTGCATTAGTATTATGATAAATGCGTTTAGTATTTTCATTTATAATAAAAGAGGCATATTTAGCTTTAGCAGATGAAGCAATGGCTATAAAAAATAAAATAAATATAGAAATGAAAATTAATTTTATTAAACACATTGAATAGTTGTTTTGAAATAAAAAGAATTTCTGATAATTTACTATTTTAGTACAAATTTTAAGCAATTCTTTACCAAAAAAATTAATTTAAAGACCTCTATTAGCATAAAAGTTAAAGAAATTATAACCTAAAGATTAAAATAAACACATTATTTAGATCATTTTTCTAACAAAACACTACATTTAGTATATAATACAAGCAATAATTATGAAAGAGTGTATTAAAAAAATTAACTTAAACTTGTCGAACCTATCTGTCGTTCTTATATTATCAGATGAATTATATTAAAATAAGGAATATTCAAAAAGTTGTTTAATAATACAAAATATAAAAGTTCTGAAGATTTTATTTTAAGAATTATACCATCAATTACAATGGGTGAAGATAAAGATATTAAGGATGATGTTGAAGGAAACATAAAATTAGCAGTAAAGCCAAAAACAAAAACTCCACCGCTCTATAGAGTATTAATGATGAATGATGATTATACTCCAATGGAATTTGTTATTGAAGTGCTTGAAAAATTTTTTCAGAAAAATAGAGAAGAGGCAACACAAATAATGCTTCATGTCCACCAACGTGGTGTTGGTGTATGTGGGATTTATGCATATGATTTAGCAGAAACCAAAGCGATGCAAGTAATGAACTATGCTCGTAAATATGAGCATCCTTTACAAGTACAATTAGAAAAGGAATAGAAATGTTATCTAAATCTTTAGAAGAAACACTTAGACGAGCAATGACAAATGCTTCTTCATTAAAGCATGAGTTTGCAACATTAGAGCATTTGCTTTCTGCTTTGTTAAAAGATCAAGATGCTATTGAAGTCTTAAAAGCATGTTCAGTGAATGTAAAAATATTAGAAGAAGACATAGACAGATATTTAAAAGAAGAATTGAAAGCAATTGTTACATCCGATAAAGAAGCAGATACACAGCCAACAGCAGGCTTTCAAAGAGTTGTTCAAAGAGCTGTAATACATACCCAATCCTCAGGAAGAAGCGAAGCAACAGGAGCAAATATTTTAGTAGCTATGTTTTCTGAAAGAGATTGCTATGCAGTTTATCTACTTCAGAAACAGGATATGAAACGTCTTGATGCAGTAAGTTTCATAAGTCATGGTTTGGCGAAAGATCCTAACTATTCAAAATCTACTACACCATCTGGAGCTGATAATGAAATTGAAGATGCTGATAATAAAAAATCTGAAAAAGCTCTAGCTAAATATGCAGTAAATCTAAATGAGAAAGCAGCTGAGGGCAAAGTTGATCCTTTAATAGGCAGACAATCTGAGCTAGATAGAACTATTCAGGTTTTATGCAGAAGAACAAAGAATAATCCTTTATTAGTAGGTGACCCTGGTGTAGGAAAAACTGCTATAGCAGAAGGTCTAGCCGATAAAGTTGTAAATGGCAATGTTCCTGAAGTTTTATTAAATTCAGAAATTTATGCATTAGACATGGGTACTTTGTTAGCAGGTACAAGGTATAGGGGTGATTTTGAAGAACGTTTGAAGGCTGTAATGAAAGAGATTGAAAAGAATGAAAATGCAATACTATTTATTGATGAAATTCATACTATAATAGGTGCAGGAGCAACTAGTGGTGGAGCCATGGATGCATCTAATTTATTAAAACCAGCACTTCAAAATGGGTCATTAAAATGCATAGGTTCAACAACCTATAAAGAATATAGAGGCTATTTTGATAAAGATAGAGCCTTAGTGAGGCGTTTTCAAAAAATTGACGTTTCAGAGCCAAATGTTGAAGATACTGTAAAAATTTTAATGGGTTTAAAATCACGATATGAAAAATATCATAACTTAAAATTTACAAATAATGCCATTAAAACTGCTGTTGAGCTATCTGCTAGATACATAAATGATAGAAAGTTACCTGACAAAGCTATTGACGTAATTGATGAGACTGCTGCAGCTCAAATGTTAAAAAACAAATCAAAAAGAAAGAAAATTATTGGTAAAGCTGAGATTGAAGATACTATTGCATTAATTGCAAGGATACCACCTAGAAATGTTTCTACAGACGATAGAAAAGCGCTTTCTAAGTTAGAAGACGATTTAAAAAGAATGGTTTATGGACAGGACAAAGCAGTGTCTGAGTTAGTATCAAGTATAAAATTATCTAGAGCAGGTTTAAGGGAAGGTGAAAAACCGGTAGGCTGTTATTTATTTTCTGGCCCAACGGGTGTTGGAAAAACTGAAGTTGCTAAACAATTAGCTGAAGCTACTGGAGTTAAGCTCATAAGGTTCGATATGTCAGAATATATGGAAAGACATACTGTATCAAGATTAATTGGAGCTCCTCCAGGTTATGTTGGTTTTGATCAAGGTGGTCTTTTAACTGATGCTGTCGATCAAAATCCTCATTCTGTATTATTATTAGACGAGATTGAAAAAGCGCACCCAGATTTATTTAACTTACTTCTTCAAGTAATGGATCATGGAAAATTAACAGATAATAATGGTAAATCTGTAGATTTTAGAAATACGATTTTAATTATGACTACAAATGCAGGAGCACAAGAGCTCTCAAAAGCAGCGATAGGATTTAAGCAAGAAAATCGTGAAGGTGCGGATAGCGAAGCAATTGACAAATTATTTGCACCAGAATTTCGAAATAGATTAGATGCCATAATTCCTTTTGGATACTTACCATTAGAAGTTGTTAGAATGGTTGTTGACAAATTTATAATGCAATTAGAAGCGCAATTATCTGAAAAAAGTGTATCTGTTGTATTAACTGATAAAGCTAGAGACTGGCTGGCAACAAAGGGTTACGATAAAACCTTCGGTGCCAGACCTCTAGGAAGAGTAATTCAAGAGCATATAAAAAAGCCTTTGGCCGAAGAACTTTTATTTGGAAGATTAGTTGATGGTGGAGTTGTTTATGTTGATTTATCAAAAGATAAATTAACATTGAAAACAGAAGGTTCAGCTTCTAAAGACAAAAAAAAGAAGACAATAGGTCCAAAAAATAAAAGTAATGGTGCTACGGAATTAACTTAAATATTTGAGTATGGAGAATTTTCTGTATTAATAAATTTTATTTGTTTGTTAATTTCTATTTCTTCTAATTTAGTAAAATTTTTAATGGCTTTTGCAAAAGAATCATTTAACACAAAATGATTACTATAAGTTGGTTTTGCAATATACCCTCTTTGTATTTTGTGATGACCTTGTGCACCTGCTTCAACTATTTTGATGTTTTTTTCAATTGCATATTCAATCGCTTGGTAATAACAAAGTTCAAAATGTAAAAAAGGAATATTTACAATAGAACCCCAATTTCTTCCATAAAGAGTATTATTACTAATAAAGTTCAAAGCGCCAGCGACAACTTTTTCGTCTTGTTTAGCTATAATTAATAAAATATCGTTTTTCATTGTATTATTTAGCAACTGGAAGAATTCTCTAGTTAAATATGCGCCTCCCCATTTTTTATCTACTGTGTTTAAATAAAAATTATAAAAAGAATCCCATATTTCATCGTTTAGTTGTTCACCAGTTAATTTTTCAATAACTAAGTTTGTATTTTTAATTTTTTTTCTTTCATTTCTGATTGCTTTTCTTTTTGAACTCTTCAGTTCATTTAAAAAGTCGTCAAATGTTTTATAATTATTGTTATGCCAGTGGAATTGTAATCCCGTTCTTCTTATCCAATTATTGTTTTGCAATCTTCTAT
Source organism: uncultured SAR116 cluster alpha proteobacterium (assembly GCA_902595145.1). Taxonomy (GTDB): domain Bacteria; phylum Pseudomonadota; class Alphaproteobacteria; order Puniceispirillales; family Marisalimonadaceae; genus Marisalimonas. The sequence goes on from CACJOU010000009.1 coordinate 28,595, forward strand.
TAAAGTCATCTGTAGTAAAGTTAATATGTGCTGAACTCAATTTGTTGTCTCTGACAATCGATTCATATGTATTTATTATTAATTCAAAGATTTTTTTATGGTCTGTATTTTCAGGGTTGATCATAATCCTTGGACCAGTTGCAGGTGTAAAAGGGATTGCGCAAATTAGTTTGGGATAATATTGTCCACCAGCATTTTCAAAAGCATTTGCCCAAGAATGGTCAAAAATATATTCACCGTATGAGTGCATTTTTAAATAATTTGGGGAAACCCCTATTATTTCCTGATTTGTATTTTTAATTATTATGTGTTGAGGATTCCAGCCTGTTGATGAATGAACTGATTTTGAAACTTCCAAAGAATTCAAAAAATCATAAGATGTAAATGGATGATTATAAGTATTTAGATTATTCCAATCACTTTTATCTATATCTGATAATTTGGATATTAACTCAACTCTCATTATCAAAGGGTTTTAAGAAAATATAATTTAATTTTCAATCTCAAAAATACCTTCGATTTCTACTGGGACATTTCTTGGAAGCGCTGTTGCACCAACTGCAAATCTAGCGTGTTTCCCTTGTTCTCCAAAAATTTTAACGAATAAATCTGATGCTCCGTTTATTATCTTAGGTTGATCAGTAAAGTCTGGTGTAGAGGCTACAAATCCACCCAATTTAACAACTCTTTTGACTTTATTTAGATCACCATTGCAAGCTTCCTTTAATTGGCTTAGCAAAGACATTGCGCAAGCTTCAGCCATTTGAATTCCTTCTTCAACAGATACATTATCTCCAATTTTCCCTTTTATAGTTAATTCTCCATTAATAAAAGGTAATTGTCCTGATATGAAAACTAAGTTATTTGATATTACGTATGGAATGTAACTTCCTGCTGGAGCACTAGCATTTTCAATATCTATATTTAATTCTTCTAATCGCTTATTAATATCTTTAGTCATTTTAAACCCCTAATTTAAGAACAACCAGAAGTAGCACCACATGTATTACACTTCATACATGTACCATTTCTAACTAGAGTAAAGTTTCCACACTCTCCACAAGCTTCCCCTTCATAGCCTTTGATTTTAGCTTCTATTTCTTGAGAAAGACTTGGAGCCTTTGTTTCATCAATAGTAATAGTAGTATCATTATTATCTGATAATTCTACGTCTTGATCTTTTAGGGAAGTGGTTTGTGGCATTACTGAAATGTTATTTGAACCTCCAGACACGACTTTTAATTCTCTTCTTACAAAGCCTCGACTAGCTACTTTTTCTGAGAATAACGCTTTGTTATCACCTGAGCCAGTAGTGCTTGAAACTAGATCGTCTGGTCCTACATGACCAAGATCGTTTCGATCCAAATAAGATATAGCCAATTCTCTAAAAATATAATCAAGGATTGAAGTTGACATTTTAATAGTATCATTTCCAGTTACCATTCCTTGAGGTTCAAAGCGTGTAAAAGTATAAGCTTCAACAAATTCTTCTAGAGGGACGCCGTATTGCAAACCAATTGACACTGCAATAGCAAAGTTATTCATTAAAGATCTAAAAGCTGCACCTTCTTTATGCATATCAATGAAAATCTCGCCTAATTTCCCATTTTCATATTCACCAGTTCTAAGATATACTTTGTGACCACCTACCATTGCTTTCTGTGTATATCCTTTCCTTCTGTGTGGTAGTTTTTCACGTTCTGCCCTAACAACTCTCTCAACTATTTTTTCAACAACTTCACTGGTTCGTTTTGTGATATCTTGTTCGATTGTTGTATTATCTTCGTCGATGTCATCGTCATTTAGAAGTGCTGAGTTAAGTGGTTGGCTTAATTTAGATCCATCTCTATAAAGTGCATTAGCTTTAATTCCCAATTTCCATGACAACATATAAGCATCACTACAATCATCTATAGAAGCATCATTGGGCATGTTTATAGTTTTAGATATAGCTCCAGAGATAAAAGATTGTGCTGCTGCCATCATTTTAATATGACTTTCAACGGACAGGAATCTCTTACCTATTCGTCCACACACGTTTGCACAATCAAATACTGCAAGGTGTTTTTTATTCAAATGAGGAGCGCCTTCAAGAGTCATAGCACCACAAACGTGAATATTCGCAACTTCTATTTCTTCTTGGGTAAAACCTAAAAACTCCAACATATTGAAACTAAAATCATTCAATTGTTCAGAAGAAATACCTAATGTATTTTTACAAAATTCTTCTCCCAGGGTAAATTGATTAAATACAAATTTAATGTCAAAAGCTGATTCTAAAGAGGCTTCAATTAATTTTATTTCTCTATCAGTAAAACCTTTTGAAATTAACGCATTGTGACTTATTGCTTGACATTCTTTTAGACTGCCAGCACCAACAGCATATTTTTGCATGTCGTTAATTTGGTCTGTATCATAACCCAAATGAGCAAGTGCTTCAGGAACGACACGATTTATAATTTTAAAATATCCACCACCCGCTAATTTCTTAAATTTTACCATTGCGAAATCAGGTTCAATACCAGTAGTATCACAATCCATTACTAATCCAATTGTACCAGTTGGAGCTATTACTGTAGCTTGAGCGTTTCTATAGCCATTTTTTTCACCTAAAGAGAGTGCTTTAGCCCATGCATCTTTGGCAGCTGATATTAGGTTTTGATCAGGGCAATCCTCAGACATCAAAGGAACTGGATTTATAGAAAGGTCTTCATAACCTCGTGTTTTACCCTCTGATGCTCTTTTGTGATTCCTTATAACCTTTAACATGCTATTTGCATTTTCTTTATATTTAGGAAATGGTCCTAATTCACCAGCGATTTCTGCTGATGTTGCGTATGATATTCCAGTCATTATTGATGTAAGAGCAGCGCATATAGATCTTCCTTGGTCACTGTCATAAGGGATACCCCAAGACATTAGTAAGCCACCAATATTTGCGTAACCTAGTCCAAGTGTTCTATATTGATAAGATCTCTGTGCAATTTCCTTTGAAGGAAATTGTGCCATCATTACGGAAATTTCAAGGGTTAATGTCCACAATCTAGTTGTATACTCATATGCTTTAATATCAAATGAGGCGTCATCCTTCTTAAATTGTAATAAATTTATTGATGCCAAATTACAGGCAGTGTCATCAATAAACATATATTCAGAGCAAGGGTTAGACGCATTAATTCTACCAGCATTAGGGCAAGTATGCCATTCGTTAATGGTAGTGTCATATTGCAAACCAGGATCTGCACAAGCCCAAGCAGCTTCAGAAATCTTAGACCACAATTCTTTTGCATCTACTGTTTTATGAACACCACCGTCAGTTCTCCTTTTTAGATCCCATTTACCATTTTGAGATACTTTTTCTAAAAATTCGTTACTAACTCTTACTGAGTTATTTGAATTCTGCCCAGATACAGTTAAGTAAGCTTCGCTATCCCAATCTGTATCGTAAGTTTGGAATTCAATTTCTTTAAATCCTTGGCCGGCAAATTGAATTACTCTTTGTATGTAATTTTCAGGTATCATTACTGCACGGCAATTTAATATTGCTTTTTTAAGCTCGTTATTAGCTTTTGGATTTAACCTGTCTTTGTCATTATAATGTTCTAAATTACAAGCATCCATGACGGATTTTAAATTTTTCGCAGTTAGTTTTGAGCCAGCTACCAGCGCGGCAACTTTTTGTTCTTCAACGACTTTCCAGTTTATATATTCTTCTATATCAGGATGATCTATATCAACTGTGACCATTTTTGCAGCTCTTCTCGTAGTACCACCAGATTTGATTGCTCCAGCAGCTCTATCACCTATTCTTAAAAAACTCATCATTCCTGAAGATCTTCCACCACCGGATAAACCTTCAGTACTGCCTCTTAATTTAGAAAAATTGGATCCTGTTCCAGAACCATATTTGAATAACCTGGCCTCTCTAACCCAAAGATCCATTATCCCACCTTCATTAACAAGGTCATCTGCTACAGATTGAATGAAACAAGCGTGAGGTTGTGGATGTTCATATGAGGATTGAGATTTAACAAGTTTTTTTGTTTTGAAGTCAACATAGTAGTGACCTTGACTAGGACCATCTATACCATAAGCCCAGTGCAAGCCTGTATTAAACCATTGTGGTGAGTTTGGAGCACACATTTGTGCGGCTAGCATAAATCTCATTTCATCAAAGTAAGTCTTTGCATCATCTTCAGTTGTAAAATAATTACCCTTCCATCCCCAGTATGTCCACGTACCAGCAAGTCTGTTAAACACTTGTTTTGCTGATTCTTCGCCTTTGTATCTTTGATCTTCTGGTAACTTATCTAATTTTGATTTATCTGGTTCTGAACGCCATAACCAATTTGGTACATTTTCTTCTTTTACTTTTTTGAGATATACTGGGACACCTGCTTTGCGAAAATATTTTTGTGCAATAATATCTGCGGCAACCTGAGAATAGTTAGCAGGCACTTCAATATTAGGCGCACTAAATACTACAGTACCATCGGGATTTTTAATTTCACTGGTAGTAGTTTTAAATTCCATACCTACATATGCATCATTTCCTTTTTTTGTAAATTGTCTTTCAAATTTCATCTTTTTCCCTTTTTACAATAAAGAAAACAATACTCAGAATCTGTTCTTACATTTTTAAAAAACTACCTGTGGATAACTTGCTGTTTGGTAGTTAATTTAAAAAATTTATTTCAATAAAGCGTTGTTTTTCCTTAATTTAATCTTTGTTTTATGAATTTTTGTTACTACGGTAGCCTGTGGATAAGCACAAGATATAGTAATAACGAAAGTTTAAAGTACATGATTTAGTATGCATTCGTAAAGTACATAATTCACTTTTTTTTACTTTTTTTTTTAACTCATTAATTTTACTTACTTTTTAAGTGTCAAAAAAATTTATTAAAAATAAAATTGATAATGCTGATTTATTATTTTTATAAATGAGATATAATATTGGTAAATAATCTGACTAGGAAAATTAAATATGAGATACAGTTCTATTGAAATTTTGATGGGGGCAGTCGTTTTAGTAACAGCGATATTTTTTTTAATATTAGGTATGCAATCGATTGATAAGAATCAAACTGACGGCTATAATATATCTCTTATATTTGGTTCTTCAGCAGGTTTGAAAAATGGTGATGATGTAAAAATATCAGGTATAAATGTAGGAAAGATTACTAAATTGGATCTTGATCTGGCCGATTACAATGCCAAAATCTATATCAAGCTCAATAACGAAATAAAGATACCAGATGACTCGCAAGCAAGAATTACATCTTCTTCTCTTTTAGGAGGTAATTTTTTGGATATTATACCTGGCTCATCTGAAACATATCTAAAACCAGATGATATTATATATGATACTACTGACGCTGTAAGCTTTACAGATTTACTAGGGAAAGTTGTATTTTCAAAAGAGTAACAAATATCTAAATATCACCTAGGTTATAATAATGCGACTTTTAGAAATTTTTATCATAATAATTTTCTTATCACTTTCAAAAACTATATTTGCTTCACAATGGATTGAAGGCAATAGATTAGTAATCCAAGGTTTGGACAAAATTACAGCCCGAATAAAGACTTTTGAAGTTGATGTAGCCAAGACTTATAAATTTGGGGTATTAGATATTTTCGTTGAAAGGTGTGTTTTTTCAAAACCTATTTTTAAACCTGAATCATTAGCATATATTAGAATAAAAGATAATTCTGATAGATTGTCAGAAGTTAAGTTTAAGGGGTGGATGTTTGCTTCTAGTCCTGCTCTAAATGCTCTAGAAAACTCAGTTTATGACATTTCTATTCTTGCTTGCAAAAAGGATGATAAACAATTAGAGAAATCAACATCTGTTTCACCAAAAGACAAAATGTCTACTTCTAATTGAATTGCTTTTTGAAGATCTTCCTGAAATTCACTTTTACTTATTTCATAAGCCCCAAATTGTAATAAATGGTCATTTAAAAACTGAACATCTAAAATTCTAAAACCTGTTCTCCACAATCTTGCTACAAGATTTAATAAAGCTATTTTACTTCCATTTGGTATAGCGCTAAACATAGATTCTGCAAAAAAAACACCTCCTATTGCTAGTCCATATACACCCCCAACCAATTTGTCGTCTTTCCAACATTCTACTGAATGAGCGTATTTCATTTCATACAAAGAAATAAATAAGCTTTCTATTTCTTTGTTTATCCATGTTTCAGTTCTGTTGATAGTTGCACATGATTTAATGACATTTGGAAAAGCTTTATTTAAGGTAATTTCAAAAGGTCTTTTTTTTACGATGCGTAGAAGGCTTTTTGATATATGAAAATCAAAGATTGGAATAACTGCTCTAAATTCTGGATCAACAAAGAAAATCTTCTTATTTGTTCTGCTCTCTGACATTGGAAACATACCGAGCATATAAGCTCTTATAAGCTGGTCTGGAGTAATTATTTTATTATCTTTAGTTCTCAAAAATATATTTTGGGTCGAATGATAAATATTTTAATTATTATTTAACAGTTTATTTTCTAACCATCTTATATCATATGACCCATCTTTCATCACAGAGGTTTCTAATATATCTTTATGTAAATCAATAGTAGTAGAAATAGGTTCAATAACAATTTCTTTTAATGCTTGTTTTAACCTTAATATACATTGTTCTCTATCAGACGCATGCACAATTAGTTTGGCAATTAAACTATCATAATATGGAGGAACTACGTAACCAGAATATACACATGACTCTATTCTAATTCCTAACCCACATGGAGAATGGAATTGTGTGATTTTGCCGGGTGAAGGAATAAATGTTTTTGGATCTTCTGCATTAATCCTACATTCAATAGCGTGTCCATTAAATTTTACATCACTTTGTTTGAAAGATATAGGTTGACCAGCAGCAATCATAATTTGTTCTTTAACTAGATCTATTCCAGTAATAGACTCTGTAATTGGATGCTCAACCTGAAGCCTTGTATTCATCTCAATGAAAAAAAATTGACCATCTTCATATAAGAATTCAATTGTACCTAATCCTAGATAGCCCATTTTTGCCGCAGCGAGAGATGCAATATTACCTATTTTATCTCTTGTATTTTGGTCTATAGCAGGTGAAGGAGCTTCTTCAATTACTTTTTGATGACGTCTTTGTATCGAACACTCTCTTTCACCAAGATGGACGGTATTACCAAATTTATCTCCAATAATTTGAACTTCAATATGTCTTGGTTTTTGGAGATATCTTTCCATATAAACACGATCGTCACCAAAGGCTGCCTTTGCTTCACTTTTTGCTGAAGTAAAAGCAGCTTCTAAATTTTTCTCACTCATAGCTACTTTCATACCCCTACCACCACCACCTGATGCAGCTTTGATAAGCACTGGATAGCCAATTTCTTTTGCTTCAATTAGTGCATTTTTAAAATTTATAACGTCACTTTTAGAGCCTGGAACAAGAGGAATACCTAATTCTTTTGCTGTAATTTTTGCTTGTATTTTATCACCCATACATTTAATGTGTTCTGGTTTTGGTCCAATAAAAACGATATTATGAGCCTCCACGATTTCTGCAAAATCAGAATTTTCTGATAAAAAACCTACTCCTGGATGGATAGCATCTGCTCCTACTAATTGAGCTGCAGTTATTATAGCAGGGATGTTCAAATATGATTCTGATGATGATGGTCCTCCAATACAAACAGTTTCGTCTGCCAATCTAACATGCATTGCCTCGCTGTCAGCAGTTGAATGAATAGCGACTGTTTGAATATTAAGCTCTTTGCAAGCTCTTAAAACTCTCAATGCCACATCACCACGATTTGCTATTAATATTTTTTTGAACACCATAATTTAATTACTCAATCACAACTAGTAATTGATCAAATTCTACTGGTTGACTATCCTCAAATCCAATAAAAACTACCTTTCCAGATTTAGGGGCAGCAATTGTATTCATTACTTTCATAGCCTCAATAATGAGCAATGCATCTCCCTTTGTAACTTGAGAATTTAATTTTATAAATGGATCTTTCCCAGGCTCAGATGCAGAATATGCAGTACCAACCATTGGAGAATTTACTGCACCAGGATGTTTGTTGGTAAATTGCTCAACTTTTTCAATTGATTTAGAAGCCTCTTTATTTTCGCTAACGTTTGGAATGTTAACAATAGTTTCTTGAGGTGTTGAAAAAGACGTTTTCATATTTTTTACAACTTTAACCTTAAAGTCATCTGCCTCATATTCCAATTCCAATAAATTATCTTTGTTAACCATATCAACGAACTGTTGGACTACACTTAAATTTTCTTTGTGGATATTTTTTTTTGTCATAAAATTACCTTTTCTAATTTAATCTTTTGTAAGGTCTTTGATGGCATCTATAGCGTGGAGATAAGAATTAAAACCAAACCCAGCGATTATTCCATTTACAACTGGTGAAATATAAGATTTATGACGAAAATTTTCACGAGCGTAAATATTAGTTATATGCAATTCTATTTTAGGGCCTTTAAACATATTTAGAGCATCAAGGAGTCCAATTGAGGTATGAGTTAATGCTCCTGCATTTATTATAATTCCTTGTCCATCATTAATAGCGTTATGAATTTCATCAATTAACTCACCTTCAATGTTAGATTGAAAAAAACTTAAATCTAAGTTGTAATTTTTACATTTTTCTAAACAAAGCTTTTTTATCTTATCTAAAGAAATATTACCATATTTTTCAGGTTCTCTTGTACCAAGGAGGTTTAAGTTTGGACCATTTATAATGTATAACTTTTTACTCAAAACATTTCTCCAAAAATTGGGTAATTTAAATTTTTGTCAATTTTAAGACTAATTTACAAGATAAGTTAACTTTCTCTATATTGTTTTATTATTTCTTTTAATTTATTTAAGTTTAATGCACCAGGATAAATAATATCGCCAATTATAAATGCAGGAGTTCCATTTAAATTAAGTAATTTTGCAATTTCTCTATTTTTTGCCAATTGTTTATCGATCTCTGGATTATTCATGTCTATTTTTAGTTGATCTATATCTAAACCTATCTCCTTAGCTGTGCTAAATACCTTTTCTTCATTAACTCTTCCTTTTATTGTCATTAATGATAGATGAAATTTATTGTATAGATCTTGATTTTTGGAGGCAAGGGCTGCTTTAGCTGCAAAATATGATTGTTGAGACAAGATTGGAAATTCAACGAAAACAAAATTAACTTTTTTATCTTCAGATAAAACATCCATTATTGTTTTAACTACCGATTTACAATAACCACAATTATAATCAAAAAATTCATAAATGGTTATATCAGCTTGTTTGGGAAAAATACCTGGGTTATCAGCATCCTTTAACAACTTGATTGCATTTTGTTTTTTTTTGTCTTCCAGAGATAATTTATAATTATCCAATGTAGATTTTACAAAATCAGGATTTTTTTTTAAAAAATTTTTTATTATTGTATCTATATTGTCTTTATTTATCTCATGTGAATGAGACGAAGATATTATTAGAAAAATAGATATAAAAATGGATTTATAGATAAGTATTAATCTTTTCATTTTCTTGCTTTTCAAAAGTTTACTTATTTTTATATTTTAATTTTAATTTATTAAGTATATCGGATCCTCTTAATTTATAAGATATAGGTAAACTAGCCTGTTTGTTAGCTAAATCTACATATTTTTTTGCTTTAATAAAGTTTTTTTTAATAAGCGCTTCTTCAGCTAAAGCAATATAAGCCATTCCTTTTTTGTTCAATTTACCAGATGCTTTTGATAATAATCTCCATAAATAACTCCAATTGGGATTGTTCAGCAGCAGTTCTTCTAAGAGTATAATTGACTTATTTAAATTAGCACTATTATTAGTTTGCAAATATGTCTTGATTAGAGAGAATTTTATAAGATCAGTTGAAGGAGAAAAAACTTCCTGTAAAGTCTGAATAGCTTTTTCATATTCATTTATTGCAGTATTGAATTTACCCTCTTTGTAGTAAATATCACCTTTTAACTCAGAAAAAAATGGATACTTCTCGTATTTATTTTTTATTAACGAAAGTTTTTTTTGAGCTAAATCATATTTGCCAAGCCTATATAAAGCGACCATTTGCGTATAGTTAGATAAAAACTCATTTTTATATTCCAAATTTTTCATTAGATCATTAGGATCAACACTATAAGCTTTTATTTTATTTTTTATATATTCTAATGAAATTATATTGTTGTTTAACGATATTTTTTGTTCACTTAATGATACTTTTTGATATTGCAATTTATATTTTTTGACTTGTTCTAATCTTTGTTTTGAAAAAGGGTGTGATCTATAATAGTTTTTGGGTGTATTTGGATTATTAAATTCTTCATTTGCTAAATTTGTTAATAATTTTTCTAAACCTATCAAAGATATTTTATTTTTTATTAACTGATCTAATGCAAACTTGTCTGCTTGTTGTTCTTGTATTCTAGAAAATTGAAGTAAAGATTTTGTAGCTAGATCATTAGACCCAATCATCAAGCCAAAAGCTGAATTAGCATCTAGTTTTCCTTGAGCGGACAGGGCAACGCCAGCCAATGTAGCAAGTTTAGAATAATTTGATAAGTTTTTAGAATTAACTAATCTTGAATTGTAATGGTTCAAAGCTAAATGCCCAATCTCATGAGCCAGCACAGCTTGAATTTCGCTTAAAGAATTTGATTTATTTATCAAACCGGTGTTTATATAGATTTTATTAGAACCAGTAACGAAAGCATTGTATTCACTATTTAAAACTAGTCTAGGATGCAAGCTTTTACTTTTGCTTTCCCTAATAGTAGATTTTATTATTTTATGGAGGAAAAGTTCAATTTCCGCATCTCTAATTATTTGAAGATTTTGTGCGGAATATGATTGATTTGAATAAAAAATGAAAATTATTAATGCTATTATTTTTATTATGACCACCAACCTTTTTTCTTAGGTTTCTTTGAACTCGTGTTTTCATCTATTTGTGTCACTTCGATAGGAGATGATGATTTAATTTCTCTTACTTCTGTTTGAATGTCTTCAGTTTCTAATTCTATTGTTTTTTCTTTATCTTTATTTTTTGAGTTAGTATCTTTTAATTTATTATTAGGTTTAACTTTTGGTTTTTTTAATGTTGTTTTTTTAGTTTTGGTTCGAGGTTTCTTTTTTTGCGCTTCCTCAGAAACATCTTGAACTTTATTTTTTTCTTCAAAAGCAGTGTTATCAACATTCCTATCTTGTTTAGGGGTTCTTTTTTTTCTTCTATTTAATTTTTTACCTTTTTTGTTTTTAATTTCGTTTTCATCTTCATTGTCAGAAGTAGAATCAGTTTTAATTTCTTGTATTTCTAGGTTTGTAAGTGTGTTATTTTTAATAACTTCTAATTTTTTTTGAGGAGGAATAATTGAGTTATCGTTTACAAATTCAATTGATATGTTGTATTTTGATTCAATTTCATTTAATTCTGACCGCTTTTTATTTAGTATATGTAGTATGAGATTAGAATGTGCTGAAATCTTGACGCCGATATTATCATTAGAAATGCCCTCTTCTTCGATAGATCTAAGAATCTGAATTGCACTTACCTCTATTGATTGGATTCTACCTGAACCATCACATTGTGGACAAATCTCAGAAGAGTTTTCAATTACTGAAGGTCTTAATCGTTGTCTTGATAGCTCAAGAAGACCAAAGTTGCTAATTTCACCAATTTGAATTCTTGCTCTATCTTTTCTCATTGCTTCTTTTAATTTTTTTTCAACAAGATTTCGATTTTTGCCTTCTTCCATATCTATAAAATCAATTACAATTAATCCAGATAGATCTCTAAGTCTTGATTGACGCGCAAATTCTTCGGCTGCTTCCAAATTTGTTTTAATTGCTGTATCTTCTATCGATCGTTCCCTTGTAGCTTTTCCTGAATTAACATCTATTGCAACTAGTGCTTCTGTTTGATCTATAATTAAATATCCACCTGATTTGAGATTAACTTTTGGACTGAAAATATCCTGTAATTGAGCGTCTAATCTAAATTTTTGAAATAAAGGGTTTCTATCATCGTTATATTGTTGTACTTTTTTTGCATGGCTGGGCATTACAGCTTTCATGTAATTTTTACAAACTTTGTAAGCTTCCATGCCTTCAACTAAAACTTCGTCAATTTCACTGTTATAAAGATCTCTTATAGCCCTTTTAATCAATGATCCTTCTTCATGTATTAGAAAAGGAGCATTAGATTCTAAAGTAAGTTTTTTTACATTTTCCCAAATGGAAATTGAATTAGAAAAATCTCTTTTGATTTCAGTCTTAGTTCTTTTACTACCAGCTGTTCTAATTATTACAGCCATTCCATCTGCAACGTTTAGATCATCTACAATTTTCTTAAGTCTTTTTCTATCTGTTATGCTACCAATTTTTCTACTTACTCCACCACCTCTAGGAGTGTTTGGCATAAGCACACAATACCTTCCTGCTATGGAAATATATGTAGTTAAAGCTGCCCCTTTTGTTCCACGTTCTTCTTTAACAACTTGTACTAACAATATTTGACGTCGCGCAATAACTTCTTGAATTTTATAATTTCTATATAAATTTCTTTTGATTTTTTTAAGTTCTACTTCACTATAATCTTCTGTTATATCCTCACTAATATCTTCATTGGAAGAGAGTTCTTCCTCAGTTTTAGCAGATGCCTCAGCTAGAAGTTTTTCTTTATCCTCAATGGGTATTCTGTAATAGTCTGGATGAATTTCACTAAAAGCTAGAAAGCCTTGACGATTTCCTCCATATTCAACAAAAGCTGCTTGAAGGCTAGGCTCTACTCTTGTAACTCTAGCTAGATAAATATTTCCTTTGAGTTGCCTTCGAGAATGAACTTCATATTCAAAGTCATCTATTATATCATTTGTTGTTGTTATAACTCTAGTTTCTTCAGACTGCCTTGCATCAATTAACAAACGTTTATTCATTATTCATCTCCAAATCAAAATGAGTTATCAAACAAGTTTGATAGCACATTAAAACTGGAATGAGTTTTATGAAAATAAATGGATATATAAACTTATATGTATATGTTTATGATTTGTATATAAAAGTATTATTATAATTCAAATAAAATATAAATACATCTTTAATATAAAAATACGACAACAACCTCATTTTTAGTGATATTATCTTTATTAATTCTAAACTCATTCAATTTATTTACACGCTTCTGCGTTATACACTAACTTTCTTTGCTTCTTCTTTCTTTTACTTAATCAATTAGTGTTTAATTAACTTAAAATTCCACTGCTGATTATATAACCTAAACGTTATCAAGACAAACTTTATTTTTTGTTATATAAATAGTTTTCATAGACACATAAAAATTTTAAAACAACTGTTATGATACCAACAAAATATTATAGAGTGTTTTTCTTAGCATTTATTTATTTTTGTTCATTTAATATTTTTGTCTCAAATGTTTTTGCTGCAAAGAACAATCATACATGTGAAATAACAAATACAAATATTAAATGTATAAATATACCTTCTACTGAAGTCATAAAAATTAAATTATTGAATGACCCATATAGAATGCAAATTAAATTTAAAAATAAATTAATAATAAAAAAAAATAAAATTAAAAATAGTCAATTTATTAAAAGTGTAAGGGTCAATCAATTTTCTAAGGCAAAAACTAACTTAGTAATAGAATTTAAAAAGCCAACTATAATATCAGATATTAAATATTACGACATTAATAATCATAGTATCAGTTTAAATATGTACTTTTCTAATACTTCAGAAGTAAATTATGCCATTGCAAAACATGCTTTACATAAAAATGAAGGAGATATTTTCTCTTTAAAAAATAATATAAATATTTCATCTGAAAATGTTGATTTGCCTGTTATAAAAAAACAAAATTTCAATAAAACAAAATCAAAGAAAAATTATATTGTTTTTATAGATCCAGGCCATGGTGGCAAAGATCCTGGTGCAATTGGTCAATTAGGTTCATTAGAAAAAAATATAACTTTAAAGGCGTCAATTCTATTGTCAAAAGCATTACGAAAGAATAAAAAAATAAACCCAATTCTATCTCGAAATAAAGATGTTTACTTATCGTTAAGAAAAAGAACTTTATTAGCAAAACAAAGCAAAGCTGATATTTTTGTTTCTATACATGCAGATTCAAGTAAAAATAAAAAAGCAAAAGGAATTTCAGTGTTTAGTCTCTCTGACAAAGCTTCAGATAAAGAAGCTCTATTACTAGCTAAAAGGGAAAATGAAGTTGACATTATGTTTAATAAAAATGAAAAGATTAAAGATCCATTGATTTATGGAACATTGATTAAAATGTTTCAAAGAGAAGCTATGAATGATAGCGCATTTTTAGCTAAAAAAATCTTATCTAATTTAGAAAAAACAAAATTAGCAGTAAATCGAGGTCATAGATTCGCTGGATTTACAGTTCTAAAATCGTACGATATTCCGTCTGTATTAGTTGAGATTGGTTTTTTGTCTAACAAGCAAGAAGAAAAAAAATTAATAAATTCAAGCTATTTAAACGAACTCAGTAAAAATTTAGCAATTGCCATAGAAAACTATTTTGAAAATAATGAGAATTAAGAATTAATTTTAAAATTCCTATAATCGTTATATATTATTATATTAAAAATAATCCTGTCCTAAAAATGTCAAAATTGTTGAATAATAATCCAATATGAAATTTTTTTCTTATTTTATCACTCTGATGTTTTTATTTTTTCTATCTGGAATAGCTGTGTTCTTTTATGGTTTATGGTATTTTGGAAAAGATCTTCCAGATTATAAAGAGTTGTCAAAGTATAATCCAAATATTGTCACAAGAATTCATGCTGGAAATGGTGCCTTATTAGCAGAATATGCTACTCAAAAAAGAGTTTTTGTTCCAATAAGTGTTATTCCCAAAAAAGTAATAAATGCCTTTATTTCAGCTGAAGACAAAGATTTTTACAATCATTTTGGCATTGATCTTAAGGCCACATTAAGAGCCTTAATAACTAATGTCAAAAATATTGGTACCAATAAAAGATTAATTGGCGCATCAACAATTACTCAACAAGTTGCAAAAAACTTTCTTTTATCGTCAGAAATGTCATATAAAAGAAAAATTAGAGAAGCTATTTTAGCAATACGAATTGAGAGAGCATTCACAAAAAATGATATCCTAGAATTGTATTTAAATGAAATTTATTTAGGTTTTAAATCCTACGGTGTTGCTGCCGCGGCCCTAAATTATTTTGATAAAAGTTTAGATAATCTTGATTTGTCTGAAGCTGCTTTTTTAGCAGCTTTGCCTAAAGCTCCTAACAATTATAACCCGATTTATAAAAATAAACAGGCTATGATGAGACGAAACTGGGTTTTGTCTCAAATGAGTAAAAATGGATTTATTGAAGATGACATTAGAAAAATAGAAAGTAAAAAATTAATAAATATTCGTAAATCTAGTGGTATTGATGAAGGGTATGCTCCATATTTTACTGAAGAAGTAAGAAAAATATTGATGAAAAATGAAAAAATTGGATCAAAATTATATACAAACGGATATTCAGTTAGAACCACACTTAATCCATCTATTCAGATTAAAGCAGAAGAAGCACTAATTGAGGGATTAGAAAACTTAGATAAAAGGCAAGGTTGGAGGGGGGCAATTAGTAATTTCAATTTATTAGATTTTAAAAATGAAGAATTATTGACATATTTAGAATACGTTCAGAAACAACTCCCGGAAAAAAGAAACGCTGCAATTGTCACTAAAGTATCTAAAAACTTTATTGAAGTTATGCTTCAACAAAAGAAAAAAGTAAAAATAGAATTTAAAAACGCTTCTTGGGTAAGACCACAGACTTTAAAAAAAGATGATAAAAACCGTTTAATTATTCACTTGGGAGCAAAATATAAAAATTTCGAACAATTTATTTCTGAAGGAGATATAGTTGTAGCTAAAGAAAACAAAAATAAAAATATAACATACTATTCTCTTTCACAAATCCCAAATGTTAATGGTGCCATAGTTGCCTTAGACCCTAATACAGGAAGAGTTTTAGCGATGAGTGGGGGGTATAGTTTTCCAAATAGTGAGTTTAACAGAGCAACTCAAGCTAAAAGACAACCTGGATCTGCTTTTAAACCTTTTGTATATTTAGCAGGGCTAGAAAGAAATTATAAACCAACAGATTTAATTCTAGATGCAGCATTGGCCTATGATCAATGTTCTGGATGTAAAAAATGGAAACCTGCAAATTACACAAAGAAATTTTATGGTCCAAGTCCAATGAGGTTGGGAATTGAAAAATCTAGAAACTTAATGACTGCTCGTTTAGCTATCAAATTAATAGAAGAAGAAGAGATTATAAAAAATTATATTAATAAGGGGTATACTAATAACATCATTGCAGAGAAGCTTAATAAAGATATTTCTGATGTTAATTTTATTGTTAATTATATTGCAAAAAAACAAATTGATAAAAGAAATAGAAATAAAAATGTTATCCAAGATTATGCTGCCAAATTTGGTATAAGTGAAAATTTACCATCATTTTTATCAATGTCTTTAGGTGCAGGTGAGACTAACTTGCTTAGTATAACTAACGCATATGGCATGATTGTAAATGGTGGTAAAAAAATAATACCTACACTTATTGATCGTGTTCAAGATAGAAGAGGTAATACTATTTTTCGACATGATGAAAGAGATTGTAAAAATTGTAATGGAATTAAATCAAACGCACTTGAAATACCTTTACTAGCAACACAAGATACAAGAGAAAAAATAATTTCATCTTCTTCTGCATATCAGATGGTGTCAATGTTACAAGGTGCAGTTAGTAGAGGAACAGGTAAAATAATTAATTCTTTAGGAAA
This sequence comes from uncultured SAR116 cluster alpha proteobacterium, assembly GCA_902595145.1. Taxonomy (GTDB): domain Bacteria; phylum Pseudomonadota; class Alphaproteobacteria; order Puniceispirillales; family Marisalimonadaceae; genus Marisalimonas. Next base: position 45,496 of record CACJOU010000009.1, read on the forward strand.
GAATTTAGCTGGTAAAACTGGAACTACAAATGCAAATACTGACGCTTGGTTTATTGGGTTCTCAAGTGATTTAGTCGCTGGTATTTTTGTAGGTTTTGATGATCCTAGACCACTTGGTTATAAAGAAACTGGGAGCTCAGTGGCTGCTCCAATTTTTAGAGATTTTATGAAAAAAGTTCTTGATAAGACCCCTGATTTACCATTTAGGAGACCAGCGGGAATAAAACTCATATCAGTAAACCCTAAAACAGGTTTTAAAGTTGGCTCTAATCAAAAAGGATCTATTTTAGAAGCTTTCAAACCTGGACAAATGCCAAATTTTAATTATGATAAGAAAAAGATCAACATTAAAAACATCCAAAAAAATCTATCCCCTTTATATTAAAATATTGGTTATTAACTAATGCAAGCAGAGATTCAAATAAAATTTAATGAAATTGATCATGCAATTAAAATTTTAAAGAAACATGTTAATTGGGAAAATTCTCTTGGTCGTATTATAGAATATAAAAATTTAGTTAAGTCACAAAACTTTTGGGATGATACAATTAAAGCCCAATCAATAATGAAAGAAAAGAAGCAACTTGAAAAAACTATTGACCAGATAAAATATGTTGAAATTGAAAAAGATAATTTATTTGAGCTAATTCAATTAGCAGAAGAAGAAAAAGATAATATTTTAATTAAAGAAACTATCGAACAAATAGAAATTTTAGTTAAAACTTGTAATAAGCTTCAATTAGAAAGTCTTTTATCTGGTGAAGCTGACACAAATAATTGTTATATAGAAATACATGCTGGAGCAGGAGGAACTGAAGCTCAAGATTGGGCTCTAATGCTTCAAAGAATGTATTCAAGATGGTCTGAAAAAAGAGGTTTTAAAGTATCTAATATTGAAGAAAGCTCAGGAGATGAAGCGGGTATAAAGTCCTGTACTTTATTAATAGAAGGTTTTAATGCATATGGATGGGGAAAAACAGAATCTGGTGTTCATAGATTAGTACGTATTTCCCCATTTGATTCATCATCTAGGAGACATACAAGTTTTGCTTCAATATGGGTTTATCCAGAAATTAATAACGATATAGATATAGAAATAGAAGATAAGGATTTAAGAATTGATACATATAGGGCATCAGGTGCAGGTGGTCAGCATGTTAATAAAACAGATTCAGCTATAAGAATAACACACTTGCCTACCAATACTGTCGTTCAATGCCAAAATGATAGATCACAACACAGAAACAAAGCTCAAGCAATGTCAATGCTTAAAGCTAAATTATATGAAATAGAATTACAAAAAAGAGAAGAGGCCAATATTCAAAATAATGTTGACAAAGGTGAAATTGGATGGGGAAGTCAAATTAGATCTTATGTACTTCATCCATATCAAATGGTTAAAGATCTTCGAACCAATGTAGAAGTAGGAAATACTCAATCTGTATTGGATGGAGATATTGATGTCTTTATTGAATCTGCTCTAGCTTTAAAAGTGGGTATGAAAAGATAAATAATTACATACTCATTTTTTCAACAGCAGCTAGTACTTCATCAGCATGCCCTGGCACTTTTACCTTTTCCCAAACATTTGTGATAATACCTTTTTCATTACTCAAAAAAGTTGCTCTTTGAATACCCATATATTTTCTACCATACATGGACTTTTCAACCCAAACTCCAAATTGTTCACAAACATTATTTTCAAAATCAGCGCCAAGTTCACAAGTAAGATTATATTTTTCTCTAAATTTAGCTTGTTTTTTTATATTATCTTTAGAAATCCCAATAACAATACAATTTAATTTTTCAAACTTTTTTTGATGATTTGTAAATGCAATGGATTCTGCTGTGCAGCCAGAAGTGTCTGCTCTAGGGAAAAAGAAAACTACTATATTTTTACCAAGATGATTTGAAACTTTGAAATCACCTTTATCAGTTAATATTTCAAAATTAGGTATTTTATCATTTATTTTTAACATAAATAATCTTCCTTATAATTAGGATTAAATTTGTTATTAAGTTATATTATACGAAAATAATTTATCAACTATCATTTAATAATGAGATAAAGGAAAATGAAAAGATTTTTTTTGATATCGTTTTTTATATTCAGTCTTTTTATAATAGGATCAATCTCGACATTATTCGTAATTCCAGAGCGAACTCAAACCTTTTTTATGGAGTCTTTAAATGTAAAAACCTTTTTAAATAAAAAGGTAAAGAATTTCATTTCAAGAAAAATAAACGACGGCAATATAAATGTTGATATAAAATCAATAAGTTTTTTAAAACCTGATTGGCCAAATATTGTTAGAATTGAATTAAACAATGTTAATATTTATTCTTTAAGACAAAAAAGGAAGTCAAAAATTAATTTAATAGAACTGGGATTTTCTTATGATAAACTTTTAACAAATTTGTTTCTAAATAAAAACGACATTCTGTTCAATTACATAAAATTTAGAGATTTAACGTTAAATGCAAGAATTGAAAAAGATAATTTTTTACTTGGTCCTTTAGTAAAAATGTTTTCATTAATTAACGAAAATAATTTTCAAACTCAATCCTCTTTAAAAAAGATTTTCAATAGCAAAATTGTAATTGGTAAAATAAATCTTTTATTAACAAATTATAGAGATACACATAGTGAAGAAATTTTACAAATAAAGTGTGAAAACGTTATAATATCAAAAACTATTAATAAATCTAGATCCTTAGATATGGAATGTAACAAAGGAAAAAACAATCCATTTTCATTAAGAGCCAACTTAGATAAAAATTTTAATAATTTTAGCGGTAAAATAAAAAATTTTAATGCAAATTTTTTCCTAAGAGATTGGTTAAATAAAAATTTTAATTTTTTAAAATCAGACTTGCATAGTCAATTAAATGGAAATTATAAAATTCAAACTAAAAAAGATTTTAGTATACAAAGTGTAAATTTTGTATCAGATGAGTCAATTTTAACTTTAAAAAATATTGAAGATGCAAAAGGTTTAAAAACAAATATTAGCGGCGTGTTCTTTTGGGAGAAGAAAAATAATACTCTACAATTTAATGATATAATGTTAGGCGAACAATTAGCCGCCACCGGTGAAATTGACTTGATATCCCAAAAGGGTTTTTCAGATTTTTTAATAAATAAAATCTCAGTCAAAGATACTAAAAATTATTTAAATGAATTTCTAAATCACTACCATTTTCCTGTTGAATTAAATTTGAACAAATTTTCACATAAATTTAAAAGAGGCAACCTCAAAAACCTAAACATGAAAGTAAAATTTTCTTTTTTTGAAGAATTTGTAATAGAGGAAATTATTGGATCATTACTTTTCAGTAATACTAGATTTGAATATAATGATAAAATTTTTAAGAAATTATTTAGTACTATTTCAGGTGATGTTGATTTTAAGCTAAAACCTCAAAAACTTAATGATAGTCTGTTTAATTTAAATCTTAAGGCAACGAATGGCTTTTTTTTAGTAAATAATCATATCCAATATCAATTTAGTAAAGCAATATTAAATGGTCAATTTCATAATAATGCTCTTTTAATTTCTAAGGCAGATTTTTTTAATGACTCAAACTTAGAGTATACTTTTCAAAATGTTAGTATTAGTAAAGATGAGTTTAATATAGAGAAGGCAAAGTACATTAGACATAATAAAGTGCAATATTTTATTAGTAACACAAGCATAAACGACATGATAGTTACCAAAAGTACTTTGAAAATAAAAAACAATGCAGATGTATCAAATTATATCAAAAGTAAATTTGATATTGAACTGATTGGAAATACAGATTTAAATCTTTTTCTAACAGGCAATCTTAAAAAATTTAACTTTAATTTAACTTTGAATTCTAATTTAAAAAATTCATATCTTAAAATAAATTATCTAGATTTGATAAAGAAGAAAAATATCACATCTTCTATTGAGTCTGAAATATCATTAATTGAAGGTGAAGTTGCTTTTTTAAAAAATACATATTTAAGAATTGATAGTAAAACTTATAAAATAGACCTTATTGAGTTTGAAAAGAAAAAAACTAATAAATTTTTAATCAAAAATTTAGTAACTCCCGACATAAATGTTGATGAAATAATTATAATAAACAATGATGATAATTTAAATATACAAGCGTCTGGTAAAAAAATTAATTTACCCAGTCTTAATAAAAATTTAAGAAATAAAACTTATTTAACAAAAGATATAATTCTTGATTTAACTGCAGATTTAATAAAATTAAATTCTAAAATATCTTTAACAGGTAATTTAAAAGGAAAAATAAAAGGTTCTTTATTCAAATCTATCGCGTATGGTAAAGTATTACTAGGGGAAGCATCATTACTTGATAATGGTAAATTTGAAATTTACTCAGATGGTAAAATTTCTAGATTAGAAGGTATAGGTCTAGTTGGAGGGGCAGAGACAAAAATTAATTTCCAAAAAAAAGCTAATAAATTTCCAAGTTTAATATTTGACACCTCAAATGGCGGGAAACTTCTAAGTGCTTTAGGTTTTACGAAGAACATAAAAAGTGGAGACATGAAAATTAATATAAAATTTTTGAATGAAAAATATGATAAATATGAAGGACAAATAAAATCAAAAAATTTTAGTATAATAAATGCTCCTGGAATAATTAACTCACTTTCAATTTTAAGCTTTTCAGGAATTAGATCAATAATAACTGGTGAAGGAGTCTTCTTTGATAAAGGAGAAGTTAATATCAAAGTTAAAAATAATAATTTTAACTTTGATAAGCTGTACCTAACAAGTGAATCGCTAGGCATTGCTGCAAAAGGTAATTTAAATTTAGAAAAAAATTCAATTCAAATGACAGGTTCAGTTGCTCCAATTAAGTTAATATCAAAAATACTAAGTCTTGTGCCTGCTGTTGGTGAGTTATTAACAGGATTGAAAAAAGAAGGCTTGTTTGCTGGACAATTTGAAATGAAAGGCTTAATTGAAAATCCAGAAATCAAATTGAATACAATGTCATTTGCTCCAGGAATTTTAAGAGATTTATTTTCTGAGGATTGGCTTAAAATGGACAATTTTTTTATAAAGGGAATAGACTAATTAAGTCAAAATAAGAAGACCATGTTTTTTTTTCCCGTAAGAAATTTTCACTTTCCCATTTTTATAATCTTTTTTTGATAAAGTATAGTTTTCGTCATTTATGACAACGTCATTTATTTTAGCCCCATTGCCTCTAATCAATCTTCTTGCCTCTCCATTTGATTTTAAAAAATTAAGAATTTTTAAGGCATCAATAAAACTTATTTCACTGTTAGTAACTTCCACACTTGGTAAAGTGTCATCTGTCTCAGAATTACTAAATAATTTTGCTGATGACGAAGCAATTTTATCTGCCGCTTCTGAGCTTCTACATAACTTTGTAACTTCATTTGCTAGAATTATTTTAGCCTCATTGATTTCAGCGCCCCTAAATTTTTCAAATTTTGTGATTTCTGAAATAGGAAGTTCAGTGAATAATTTTAAAAATTTAATTACATCCAAATCTTCTGTATTTCTCCAATATTGCCAAAAATCCCAATCAGATAATTTATCTTTATTTAACCAAATAGCACCGTTAGCCGTTTTACCCATTTTTGATCCGCTACTAGTCGTTAGAAGTGGAGAAGTTAGTCCAAAAGCTTGTTCTGAAGAAGCTTTCCGGACTAAATCTATACCAGTAACAATATTACCCCATTGATCAGAACCACCCATTTGTAATTTACAATTAAAATTTTTTGAAAGTTGTAGAAAATCAAAAGCTTGCAGAAGTGAATAATTAAACTCTAAAAAAGATAAATTTTGTTCTCTTTCTAATCTTAATTTAACGCTTTCTAAGTTGATAAGTTTGTTAACTGAAAAATATGATCCATAATCTCTTAAAAATGATATATAATTCAAATTTTCTAACCAATCGGCATTATCCACCATAATAGCATCATTATCATTTTCACCGAATTTTAAGAATTTTTCAAAAATTGTTTTAATATTCTCTTTATTAAATTTTATCTTTTCTGAAGAAAGAAGTGGTCGTGCACTGTCTTTACCGGAAGGATCTCCAACTTTTGTTGTACCTCCTCCCATAAGCACTATAGGTTTATTTCCTGATTTTTGAAGCCAACGTAACATCATTATTTGAATTAGAGATCCAATATGCAATGATGGAGCCGTACAATCAAATCCAATATATCCAACTACTGAACCAGCATTCATTTCTTTTTGAAGATTTTCCATGTCAGTAATTTGATGGATGAAACCTCTTTCATTCATAATTTTTATAAACTCAGAGTTATTAATCTTACTCATTTTTAAAACTCATAATTATTTATATTAAAGTTCAATGTATTCAGACGAATCTAAAACACTATTAAGGTATTTTTGTATTGAAGTTAATAATTCTTGATCATGATTTGAAAACATATGGTTAGCTTCTTTTATAAATTCGACATCTATTTTGATACCTTTTTGAATAGATATTTTATCTACAAGTCTTTGAATAACTTCAATTGGAACTCTTTTGTTGTCCTCCCCATGAATGATTAGACCTGATGCAGGACATGGCGCAAGAAATGAGAAATCAAATTTGTCAGCAGGAGGTGATACTGCAATAAAACCTGTAATTTCTGGTCTTCTCATCATTAATTGCATTCCTACCCATGAACCAAAAGAAAACCCGGCAATGAATGTGTATCTAGAATGAATGTTTTGTGATTGTATCCAATCTAACACAGCAGCTGCATCTGCTAGTTCACCTTCACCCCCTTCATATATACCTTCACTTCTTCCTACGCCCCTAAAGTTAAAGCGTAATACTGAAAAACCTCTGTTTCTAAACTCGTGATACATAGCATAAGAAACTTTATTATTCATACTTCCGCCTTGGTTAGGTTCAGGATGTAATATTAAAGCTATTGGGCTATCAGGCGATTGTCCGGAATGGTATCTACACTCTATTCTTCCGTGCGGACCATTTAGAATTACCTCAGGCATTTGTTTTCTCCAGAAAATGAATAAATGACTATATTATAAAATAAAGTTCGCATAAAACTCTTAAGAGATTAAGAAAAAATTTATAGTTCACCCATTAATTACTAAAATTACTTCTGTCAATATTAATTGGCTATTTAAAAATTTATTGAGAATTAAAATTTAAAATTACTTTTATTAGAAATATAGTATAAATATCTAAGTAATATGGGATGATAAAATGGTATTTAAAAATCTAATAAATGAAATTGATTCTATTATAGAAAGGGATCCTGCTGCTGGGAGTAGGTTAGGGGTTGTTTTATTATATCCAACATTTCATGTGATGTTTTTCTATAAGATTGGAAATATTTTTTGGAGATACAATTTAAAATTTCTTGGTAGAATGATTATGTATTTTGCTAGGATTTTTACAGGTATAGAAATTCATCCAGCAGCTAAAATAGGAAACAATTTTTTTATGGATCATGGTTTAGGTATCGTTATTGGCGAAACAGCTGAAATAGGAGAAAACGTAACTATCTATCAAGGAGTTACTTTAGGTGGTATTATGCCGTCAATAGAAAGTGAATTACAAAGAAATCAAAAAAGACATCCCACAATAGGAAATAATGTAATTATTGGCTCTGGTGCTCAAATTTTAGGAGCAATAAAAGTTGGAGACAATTCAAGAATCGGAGCTAATTCCGTTGTTTCAAGAGATGTTCCACCAAATGTAACTGTAGCAGGAGTGCCTGCAAGAGAATTTGAAAGATCAAATAAAAAGGAATCTTTTAAAGCATATGGAATATCAGCAAATGATACCGATCCAAGAGAAAAAATATTAATTAGTTTATTGAAAAAAGTAGAAAATTTAGAAAAGAAAATTAAAACTTTAGAAAATAAAAAAATTACAAAAATAAATAAAAAAAATTAAACATTCTATATATTTCGTGTATTAAGCTTTAGTTGTGAAAAAAAAAATTTATTTAGATTATAATGCAACTGTACCACTATTAAAGGAAGTAAAAAATTCTTTAATAGATTGTATGGATGTTGGGCCATTGAATGCATCGTCAATTCATTATTATGGGAGAAAAGGTAAAGAAATAATTGATATTGCTAGGACAAATATAGGCGAATTAATTAAAACAAATAAGAATAATATAATTTTTACTGGTTCTGCAACAGAAGCTATTAATTTGTTATTTAGTAATTTTGACACCATTGTCGTAAGTTCTATAGAACACTTGGCGGTATTATCATCATCTAAAAGTGATCACATAATTTCTGTAAATAAAGATGGTATTGTAAATTTGAATTTTCTAGAATTTTATCTAAAAAAATTGACAAATAATAGTAAAAAAATACTGGTTTCTGTAATGTGGGTAAATAATGAGACAGGAGTAATACAGCCAATTGAGGATGTTGTTGAAATTGCAAAAAACCATGGATGTTTAGTTCATTGTGATGCTGCACAAGCTCTTGGTAAAGTTAAAATAAATCTTGAAGAAATAGAGTTAGACTTTTTAACAATATCGGGTCACAAAATTGGTGCTCCAACTGGGATAGGTGCTCTGATTTATAATGATAAAATACATTTAAAGCCACAAATTTTAGGTGGTGGGCAAGAACAAGGTATGAGAGCAGGAACAGAAAATATTCTTGGAATAAAAGGGTTTGGTGAAGCCGCTAAATTTATCAATAATGCAACTGAAAATAATTACTCAGAAGTAAAATCTCTTAGAAATTATTTTGAAGATAAAATAAAAACTTTAAGTCCGGAAACAATTATTTTTGGAGAAAAAGCAAATAGAGTTGCAAATACAATTCTAATGGCTCTACCTAAAATACCTGGAGATTTAGCATTGATGAAATTAGATTTAGAATCATTTTCAGTTAGTTCTGGTTCAGCTTGTAGTTCTGGTAAAGTTTCTAAAAGTCATGTTGTTAGCGCCATGGGATATGATAATCTCGCTACAAACTCTGTACGATTTTCTTTTCCTCCAAATGATGCTATTTTAAATTTAGAAAACTTGATAACTAAAAAAGAATTAGATAGATTGGCTCGGTGTTGGTCAAATTTGTAAGCAAAATAATAATATGGAGTCTAAGGTGACAAAACTTGTATTTGTTAATTCAGATGGCAATGAAAAATCTGTAGAAGCAGAAAATGGTTTATCTTTAATGGAAGTAGCTAGAGATAATGATTTAGGAATTGAAGGAACTTGTGGAGGATCAATTTCCTGTTGCACTTGTCATGTTATTATTGATAAAGAATGGTTTTCGGTTGTTGGAGGCCCTAATCCAGATGAAGAAGATATGCTAGATTTAGCTGAAGGATTAAAACCAACTTCTCGTTTAGGTTGTCAAATCGAAGTGACTGATAAACTTGATGGTTTAAGAGTTACAATTCCTGAAGAGTAAGGTTAATGATAAATATTAACCAAATCATTAAAGAAATGGATTTAGAGGGTGATCCATCCAAACATCGTGTAGTTGTAGCAATGTCTGGCGGTGTAGACTCTTCTGTAACCGCTGCATTGCTTGTTGAAGCAGGTTATGAAGTAGTTGGTTTAACCATGCAACTATACGATTATGGCAAAGCTCTTCAAAAAAAGGGGGCATGTTGCGCTGGTTCAGATATTAATGATGCAAGATTAGTTTCAAGTAAGCTTGGAATTCCTCATTATGTTTTGAACTATGAAAGTATTTTCCAAGATCAAGTTATGAATGACTTTGCAGATTCTTACCTAAGAGGTGAAACTCCAATTCCTTGTGTAAGATGTAATCAGACAGTTAAATTTACAGATATGTTTGATAGAGCAAAAAACCTTGGTGCTAGCGCGATGGCAACTGGACACTATATCAGAAGAAAAACAAAAAAAGGACATCTAAGCTTATATACTGGAGTAGACCCTTCAAAAGATCAATCCTATTTCTTATTTGCCACAACCAAAAATCAATTGGAATTTGTTAGATTTCCTCTTGGGTTGTTAACAAAAGATGAAACTAGATCTATTGCAAAACGTCATGGTCTTAATGTTGCAAATAAACCTGATAGCCAAGATATATGTTTTGTTCCTGAAGGTAAATATGCAGAGGTAGTTAGAAAATTGAGGCCAGGAAGTATTGAACCAGGAAATATCATTGATGTAAATGGAAATGTTTTAGGTAAACATAATGGTGTAATTGACTTCACCATTGGTCAAAGAAAAGGTATTGGTGTTGGGGGTAGAAAAGGGGTAGATGACAATAATAGTATTTTATATGTAATTGCTCTTGATACACAAAAAAATAATGTAATTGTTGGTCCAAAAAATTTTTTGTCGTGTAATAAAATTAAAATATCTGACTGTAACTGGCTAATTGATCTAATAAATGAAACAGAATTTAGAGTGTTAGTTAAGTTAAGAAATTCTTCACAACCAGTGATTGGAACTATTGAAGTTAATTTTGATAAAAATCTTGCCTATCTAACATTTGATAAACCTCAATTTGGGGTTTCAACTGGTCAAGCTGCTGTATTTTACAATATTAAAGAAAGTTCTCATATATTAGGTGGTGGGTGGATAACAGAAGCTCCTAATAAATCAGCTGATATTCAATTTTATAATGCATGACTTAGATCATATTGTGTTTGGATCTTTTACTCTAGAAGAAGGAACTGAATTTGTTGAAAATATACTTCAAGCCAAGCTAAGTGATATTGGTTATCACAAAGATATGGGAACACACAATAGATTGATAAGAATTAGTGAAAGGGTTTACCTAGAGGTAATTGCAATTGATCCTAAAATAAGCAATTTAAATAATAGAAAATGGTTCAACTTAGATAACTCAAATTTACAATCCAAATTAAAAAAATCACCACAAATTATTGGTTATGTAATTGAAAGCAATAATATAAATTTAACTAACTATCATGATCCTTTTTTTGAAACATCGCGGGATATTTATAAATGGCAATTTGCAATGCCAACTCTTAACAATAAAATTTTAGATAGTGAAATTATGGAATCAGGAATAATACCCAGTTTAATTTCTTGGAAAAGTGATAAACCAGTATATCAAATGAAAAAAAATCAATTTCAACTAATTAGCTTAGAAATTAGGATTTCAGAATCACAACAACATTTTAATACTTTTTTTAAATCTTTTGGTAAAATTGAATATATTTCAGTTGCAATGACAACAGAAGAAGAATCTTCAATTTTTAAGTTAAAACTTAAAGATAATTTAAGGGATATAGTTATTTCATTATAAAATATAATAATAAATGTAATTACTTGACTACAAAATAAATTATATTTAGTAACTATTTTAACAAAAGGCGGAGTAGCTCAGCTGGTTAGAGCACCGGAATCATAATCCGGGTGTCGGGGGTTCAAGTCCCTCCTCCGCTACCAATAATGCTTTGTAAAATAAGCTGCTAATAATTAATATATAGAAGTAAATAAAATAAATTAACTCCAGCTAATTCTAGTATTACTGTTATTATATATAGAGTTACTACTGACCCACTAAAATTTTTATATTTTTATTCATAAAATAACCTATATATAAGTAAATAAAAAAAGCACTCTGAAATATTTTACAATGTCAGAGTTGAATAATTAAATTATCATGAATAGTTCAAATATTACTACATAAAACGTGAATAATGACGTATTGTTTTAGAATCATGATTATTTATAAACTCCGGAGTTTTTTATGTCAGTTTATGCAATAAAAGTATGGTTATCTAAAAGTGAAAAAGATTGGTTTCTTTATAAAGACTTGGAAGATCATGTTGTACATACATGGAGTAGAAGGGACAAAGCTGAAGAGGTTATGAACCTTTTAACGTGCTATAAAGCTGAAATTACAGAAGAGATACCAGCTCCAGCTCTAGCTAGATCTACTGAAAAAAAACAAAAATTAAAAGTTGAAAGCTAATAATTATTCTAAAGTGCAACAATCAAATAGAAATGATTGGAATATAAGATTTGAGGTTACATTTTATGGTAATGATCCAAACAAAGGATCATTTAGAGAAATTAAAGAAGATAATATAGTTTTTAACGATGAATACGAAATTGAAAATAAATTACCATTTAATAATGCTGCCAATGTTGAAATTAATTTTTTAATTTGGGTCGACACATTACCAATTGAAAAGCTAACAAAATTACCTCATGATTATAAAGATCCAAAAATAAAGTATTATAAAGAATCAATTGAAGTTTTAGAAGTTAAAAAGTTATATTCTTGAAAAGATAATAAGTTAGGAGGTTAATTATTATGAATATAAAAGGAGGATGCTACTGTAGTGCGATACGATATGAATCTAAAGGAGAAGTTCAAGCCTCAATACAATGTCACTGTAGAGAATGCCAATATATAACCGGTGGCAATCCTAACGTTATTATGATAATGCCACTTGAAGGATTTAAATTTGTAAGAGGAAAACCTAAAGAGTTTAAAAGAAATGATTTAGAAAACGCTGTTACTAGACTTTTTTGTGATAAATGTGGAACGGCAATTGGGACAAGAAATCCAATGAGACCAGGATCAATAATTTTGAAAGTTGGTACGTTTGATGACCCATCAATTTTTGATCCTAAAATAGCAATTTTTACAATTGATAAACAAAAATTTCACCATATAGACGATAATTTAAAATGTTTTGATAAAAGGCCTTAAGACAAAAAAATTATTTATGTCAAATATCCAAAATGTTGCGGACATATCTATTGTAATACCCACATATAACAGATGTGAATTGTTAAAGAGGGCTATAAATTCTGTTTTAGACCAAACTATTAATGTTAGAGAAATTATTGTAGTTGACAATGGATCAACAGATAATACATTTGAAATTATATCCTCATTATTTCCTGGAATAACATATATTTATGAAAAGAGAAAAGGTGTAAGTATTGCTAGAAACGTAGGAATAAAAAATTGTCACTCAACTTGGATTGCTTTTTTAGATTCTGATGATGCTTGGGAACCACAAAAACTAGAAAAACAACTTTTTTTCTCTAATAATAACAAAAAAAAATATAGGCTTATTCATACGAATGAAATTTGGTATAAAAATAATAAATTTCAAAATCAATTAAAAAAACATGAAAAATCAGGTGGAGATATTTTTCAAAAATCTCTTCAACTATGTTGTATTTCTCCAAGTAGTGCTTTTATTAAAAAAGAAGTTTTTGATGAGTATGGGTTTTTTGATGAAAGTTTAGAAGTTTGTGAAGATTATGATATGTGGATAAGAATAACATCAAAAGAAGAGGTTGGTTTTTTAAATAATCCATTGGTAGTAAAATATGGAGGACATGATGATCAACTTTCAAAAAAATATTGGGGAATGGATAGATTTAGAATTAAATCTCTAGAAAAAAATTTAAAAAATGATTGGTTTACTGCAGAACAAAAAAAAAGTGTTTTGAATATACTCATTAAAAAATTGTCTATTATATCAAATGGAGCAAAAAAAAGAGATAATAAAAAAATCTATAGAAAATATAAAGACAAATTGAATTACTGGTCATTAGAATTAGATAAATTTTAAAATGAATAATTTAAAAAAAATGAAAAATTCTATTAGATGGGTCGTAGCTTTAAAGGAAGAAGCTCAAGTAATTCTAGATTATTACAAACTAAAGCCTATTAATGAAAAAACTATTTACCCAATTTATAAGAATGAAGAAGAGACACACTGGTTAATTATATGTGGAATAGGTCGAAATAATGCGGCTGCCTCAACTGCTTATCTTTATTCATATAGTAAAGCATCAATATATACATCATGGATAAATATTGGAATTGCAGGATCTGATAAGGGTAATTATGGAGATTTATATTTAGTAGATAAAATTTCAACTTATGAAAGAAAAAAAAGCACATATCCATCAACAATGCCAAAGTCAACTTTGCCGAAGATGCATTTGTTTACGTCTGATATTCCTATATCAGATTATACATCTTATGAATTGATTGACATGGAAGGAAGTGCTTTTTTTGATATTGCAAGCAAGTTAACTTCAAAAGAATTTATTTGTTTAATGAAGGTAATATCTGATGGCCCCAAAAATGACATTAAAGAAATAACTAAGTCAAAAATTAGTAATTTAATAAAAGTAAATCTTTATAAGATAATTGATGTGGTTTCATATTATGAAAGAATATCTGAGGCTGAGTTTCTAATAATTGATAAACCTGAATTATTTTATGATATTAAATCAAAATGGCATTTTTCAGCCACACAATCTTATCGACTTGAGACTTTGCTCAGGCGTATTGAAACTTTTTGTAATAAAAAAGATATAGAAAAAACAATTAAAAATTGTGAAACATCTAATTCTGTTATTAATGTTTTAAATACGAAGATAAAAAATAATTTAGTAAATTGGAGTAAATTTTGATTGAAACAATATACGTAGAAGATGCAATTCAAAACCATCCAAAAACAAAATTTATTTTAAATAAATTTAAAAAATCCCGAATTATATCAATAAATAAATATGGAGAAATATTTAATAAAAGAAATCAAAATTTTAGAATTCAAAAAGCTAATCCTTGTTTAATCCTTGCTCATAAAAAAGATAACTTTGTATTACCAGCACCCGAAGGATTTGGGATAGGCTCATCAAAAAATTTTTATTTTTCACATATGTATAATTGTATTTATGATTGTAGATATTGCTTTCTCCAGGGAATGTATTCATCAGCTAACTATGTGATTTTTGTAAACTTTGAAGATTTTGATATTTCAATTGAAAAAATTATAAAAAATAATTTAAATACAAAAGTTACTTTTTTTTCTGGTTATGATTGTGATTCACTTGCACTTGAAAATGTTACTGGATTTGCAAAACATATTTTATCAATTTTTAGAAAATACCCTCAAATTGAAATAGAATTTAGAACAAAAAGTATTCAAAAAGAACCATTTTTATCATTAAAACCTATGCGAAATGTTATTTTAGCCTATAGTCTAATGCCAGAATTAATGTCAAATTCTTTAGATAACAAAGCGCCTTCGATTTCAAAACGTATTCGTGTCATTTCTCAATTAGCTTCAAAAGGTTGGAAGATAGGTTTAAGATTTGATCCATTAATACATGGTGAAAATTGGAAAGAATTGTATCAAGAACTTTTAGAAAATATATACAACAATATCTCTATTGATAATTTACATTCTGTTAGCTTTGGATCATTAAGATTTCCTAAGAGAATGTTTAGGGATATTTTTAAACTTTATCCACATGAACCATTATTTTCTAGTCCATTATCTCTAAACAATAAAATGATATCATATGACATTGAGATAGAGGAAGAAATGACTTCATTTTGTAAAAACTTATCATTAAAGTATATAAATGAAGGTCAAATATTTAAATGTTCTATCTAAGTTTATTGGTAATTTTTTATGAAAGATAAATATGTTTTGGTCACTGGAAGTTCAAGTGGAATAGGTTATGAAATAACTTTAAAACTTCTTGATTCAGGAGCAAAGGTAATTGGAATAGCTAGAAATCATGATAGATATAAACTAGAAAATAAGAATTATACAAAATACAAATGTGATGTAAGTGCTCATCAGAAATTAGAAATACTTTTGAAACAAATTTTAAAAAAACATCCTCAAATTAATTGTTTCGTAAGTAATGCAGGTTATGGTGATTTTGGTCCTCTAGAAAATTTTTCAACATTGCAAATCAAGAATTTCATTGCTACAAATTTAACCTCACATATGGTCATGACAAAACTTTTAATACCCCACTTTAAAAGAATTAAAATAGGAGACATAATTTTTATTGGATCTGAAGCAGGGTTGTTAGGTACAAAAAATGGAAGTCTTTATTGTACTGCAAAATTCGGATTAAGAGGTTTTTCTGAGGCATTAAGTAAGGATGTTGCGAACAAAAATATAAGGGTAAGTATAATTAACCCTGGCATGATTAGGACTGATTTTTTTGAAAATTTAAATTTTGAACCGGGTAATGAAGAGGAAAACGCTATAGATATTAAAGATGTGTCATCCACAGTGGT
Source organism: uncultured SAR116 cluster alpha proteobacterium (assembly GCA_902595145.1). Lineage (GTDB taxonomy): Bacteria > Pseudomonadota > Alphaproteobacteria > Puniceispirillales > Marisalimonadaceae > Marisalimonas. Next base: position 61,527 of record CACJOU010000009.1, read on the forward strand.
TTATATTCTAGGTTTAAGTAGAAGCACCATTGTAGATG
>CACJOU010000010.1 GCA_902595145.1 uncultured SAR116 cluster alpha proteobacterium
ACATTAGCTGAACAATATTTAGATTTTTTAGATCAAATTATAAAAAAGGATATTGATATTGCTGCAGAATATTTAGTTATGGGAGCCTGGTTAGCTTTTTTGAAATCAAAACTTTTATTGCCCGATGATAATGAAGAGGAGTCGATGACTTCAGAAGAAATGTCTGAATTGCTAGAATTTCAAATCAAAAGGTTAGAAGGAATGCAAAAAGTATCAAAGATTCTTCTTAAAAGGCCTACTTTAGGAACACATTTTTTTAAAAGAGGAAACCCAGAAATTTTTGGTATAAATCAAAAAAACCAATATAATACAAGTTTATATGATTTGATTAAAACTTATGGTGAAATTATTACGTTCAACAATAATAAATCTATTACTATTGCAGATACTCAATTATATTCAGTTGAAGACGCATTAAATACTCTTAAGAGTTTTTTTAAACACTCAAAAGAATGGAAAGATCTTTTAGATTTTATTCCAAATAATCTAAGAAATAAATTAGAAAGGAAATCAGTTTTGGCCTCTCATTTCGTTGCCTCTCTGCAACTTGTTAAAGAAGGTAATTTGCAATTAAGGCAAGATAATTTTAATGGTAACATTTTATTACATTCAAAAATAAATTAAAATTTATTATAATTTAAATCTTAGTTTTAGGTAAAATTATGAAAAAATTAAATGAAAAGAAAAATGAAAATTATGATTTTCTATTAAAGCAAAAAATTGTGGAAGCTGTAATTTTTTCTTCTTCTGATCCAGTCCCTTATGATGAATTATTAAAACGAATAAAAGATAAAAATATATTAAATGAAATCTTAGAAAACTTGGAAAAAAAATACTCCTCAAGCGGAGTTAATTTATATGTAATTAATGATTCATATGCATTTAGAACTTCTTTGGATGTTTCTGAGTTTTTAAATATCGAAAAAATTGTTCCAAAACCATTGTCACGTGCGGCAACTGAAACTCTAGCAATTATTGCTTATCATCAACCCATTACACGATCAGAAATAGAAAATATACGTGGAGTTTCACTTAGCAGAGGCACCCTTGATGTTTTATTAGAATTACAATGGATTCGACCTGGTCATAGGAAATTAACTCCAGGAAATCCACTTACATGGAAAACTACAAATTTGTTTTTAGATTATTTTAATCTTAAAAATATCAAAGATCTCCCGGGGATTGAAGATCTTAAAAATTCAGGCTTACTTGATAAAAATAAAGTTATTTTTAATGATCAATCTGTTGATTAAATGTAAATTAATTATTGGGATTTAAATATTGTTAGAGTTTTCAAATATCTCACATAAATATGACAAAAAAATAATATTGAATGACTTTTCTATGAAACTTGAAGCTGGAGAAGTGGTTTCATTGTTAGGCCCTTCTGGATGTGGAAAAACAACATTACTTAAATTAGCAAGTGGAATAGAAAAACTTCAAAAGGGTGAAATTAAATTAAATGATAAAATTGTTTCCTCTTTCAATTTTCATTTAAATTCAGATAAAAGACAAATAGGATATGTTTTTCAGGATTGTGCGTTGTTCCCTCACTTAACTATTATGGAAAATATTTTCTTTAGTATTAAAAAAAATGACATAGAAAAAAGTTCACAAAAAATTCAGAACTTAATGGATGAAATTGATATTTCTAATCTGGCTAATAATTATCCTCATGAATTGTCAGGCGGTCAACAACAACAAGTTGCATTAGTTAGAGCCATGGCCTCTGATCCTAAAATTATTTTTTTAGATGAACCTTATTCAAATTTAGATTCCAGATTAAAAGAAAAAATTAGAGATCAAATGTTACATATTTTAAGAGAATATAAAATTTCAGCTTTATTAGTAACTCATGATCCAGAGGAAGCTATGTTTATGTCTGATAAAATTGGTATCTTAAATAATGGATGTATTGAACAATTTGGAAGTCCTATTGATTTATATTTACGACCAAAATCAGCTTTTGTAGCAGAGTTTTTTGGAGAAATAAATATACTTGAAGGAACTGTTAAAGAAGGTACTGTAAGCACCGTACTTGGTACTTTCAATTGTTCTCAAAGGTTTAATAATAAGAAGGTAAAAATTGTTATTAGAGATGAAGCAATAAAATTATTTTCGGCAAATAAAATTAATATAAATTCAAAAGATAAAAAAAATTTTATAAAATCTTCTTATTATGGATATGTTATGGAAGCAAGATTGCTTGCTGGTTCAAGTTTGGTTCATTTATCATTAAAAGTTGATAAATTAAATATTCATATTCATGCTAGAATTCCTGGACTTAATTTTTTTAAAGTTGATGAAAAAGTAATTGTTGAAACCGATCCAACACAAATTTTTATCTTTGAGCAATAAATAATTTTTGTATATAAAAAAATATAAATTACATGTAATGTGTTTTATTTTAAAAGTATTTTAAATAGGAGATTTAGATCATGGGTGCATTTAGTATTTGGCATTGGATTATTGTATTAATTGTTGTTCTAATTTTATTTGGCGGAAAAGGTAAATTGTCAAGTATAATGGGTGACTTTGGAAAAGGATTAAAAAATTTCAAAGATCAGGTTAAGTCTAATAAAGAAAATGATGAAGAAATAGAGGTTATTGCTGAAACTAAAACCAAGCCTAAAAAAAAGACTGTTAAAAAAACAGCAAAAAAGAAACAAGCTGTTAAGAAGAAATCATAGGTAAAGAATTATCTGATGCTTGATATTGGTTTTCCAGAATTTCTTTTAATTTCTTTTGTGCTGCTTATAGTAGTTGGTCCAAAAGATTTACCAAAAGTTCTAAGGTCAATCACATCTTTTTTAAGAAAAATAAAATCAATGGCTTCACAATTTCATTCAGGAATTGATGATTTAGCCAATGAAGCTGAAATTTCCGATTTAAGAAAAGAAGTTAATAATATAGATAAAAATTCCTTAATAGAAGACCATGTAGGTGAAATTAAAGAATTAAAAGATGATGTTAATATAAAATCAATCAAAAATGATGTTGATGATATAAAAAATGCGAATAATGAAAAAATTGATAAAAATTCCAAATCAAAAGTTAAAAACTTATAATTTTAAATAATAATATGACTAAAGCCAAAAATCCTGAACAAAACATGACATTATTGGATCATCTTATTGAGCTAAGAAATAGACTATTAGTATCATTTTGTGCATTTTTATTTTTATTTTTCCTGTGCTTCATTAAATTTACGGATGACAATCAAAATCTTGCAGATATTGTTTATATGTTTTTGCAAGCTCCACTTGCTTCTCAAATACTTGAAAATGGTGGAAGAATGATATTTACTGCCTTGCATGAAGGTTTTTTTACACAGGTTAAAGTTGCTTTTTTTATATCTATATGTGTGTCTTTACCTATATTTTTAATTCAAATATGGAGATTTGTTGCCCCAGGTTTATATCAAAATGAAAAACAAGCCTTTCTTCCTTTTCTGTTGGCTACTCCTATTTTATTTATAGCTGGTGCAGCTATGGTATATTATATTGTTATACCTCTTGCGTGGGACTTCTTTCTTTCTTTTCAAGTTAATAGTGTTGATGGTTCACTTCCTATAGAACTAGAACCCAGAATATCAGAATACCTTTCATTAATTATGAAGCTCATTTTTGCTTTTGGATTATGTTTTGAATTACCAGTCATTTTATTATTGTTAGTTAAAACAGGTATTATAACACCAGATGATCTAGCAAGTAAAAGAAAGTATGCAATCTTAACCGCTTTTGTTATTGCGGCAATTCTTACACCGCCAGATGTTATATCACAAATTTTACTGGCATTACCAATTATCGCTTTATACGAATTATCTATAATTTTTTCAAAATTTCTTAGTAAAAGTAAGTAGAAGAGTTCTTTGATGCATGATATTAAATTTATAAGAAACAATCCTAAAAAATTTGAAAAACAAATGTTTCGTAGAGGTTTAAATATTGATTCATCCTCAATTCTCGACATTGATAAAGTCATTAGAAAAAAACAATCTGAAATACAAGTTCTACAAGAACAAAGAAATAATAGTTCAAAAGAAATTGGAAAGCAAATATCTGAAGGTAAAGACGCATCAGAATTAAAAAAAAATATTTCTAATTTAAAGTCTAAATTAACAAAAATAGATCAAGAAATAAAAAATTGTTCTAGGGAACTAAATGACATTTTAAAAGTACTACCTAACAGTTTAGATGATGATGTTCCTGATGGAGAAAATGAAAATGAAAATGAATTAATTAAGGAGTGGGGAACTAAACCTAAATTTTCTTTTGAACCTCTTGATCATGTAGAGATTGGTGAAAAACTTAATCAACTTGATTTTAAGACTGGTGTTAAGATATCAGGATCAAGGTTTGTTTTATTAAGAGGAAAAATAGCTTTGCTAGAAAGAGCGCTATCTTCATTTATGATAGACACTCATATGAATAATTTTGGTTTTGAAGAAATTTCTCCTCCCTATATAGTAAGAGATGAAGCATTATATGGCACTGGTCAGCTTCCTAAATTTACAGACGATTTATTTTGTACAACAGACAAAAGATGGTTGATTCCCACAGCTGAAGTGCCTTTAACTAATATTGTGAGGGATGAAATTCTTGATAAAAGTAATTTACCATTAAGATTTGTTGCCAATACTCCTTGTTTCAGATCAGAAGCTGGAGCAGCTGGTACTGATACTAGGGGTATGATACGTCAACACCAATTTTCTAAAGTGGAAATGGTTTTTATAACAAGTCCAATTAATTCAGATGAAGAATTGAAAAACTTAGTTTTTTGTGCAGAAACTATTCTGAAAAAATTAGAACTACCATATAGAATTATGAAGTTATGTTCAGGAGATGTTGGGTTTTCAGCTAAGAAAACATTTGACTTAGAGGTTTGGCTTCCTGGACAAAATTCGGGGAAAGGTATGTATAGGGAAATTTCATCTTGCTCTAATTGTGGAGATTTTCAAGCAAGGAGAATGAATGCTAAATTTAAAGATAAAGAAACAAATAAAATTGATTTCTTGCATACACTTAATGGTTCCGGTTTAGCAATTGGTAGAACAATAATTGCCATATTAGAAAATTATCAACAAAGTGACGGATCTGTAGTTATTCCTGAAGTTCTTGTACCCTACATGAAGGGAATTAAAAAAATTGAAGCATTAAATTAAAAACATGAACAAAAAATTGAATAATATTCTTATTTCCAATGATGATGGATATGAATCTGTTGGTTTGAAAGTTCTATTAAATATTGCTAAACAACTAGCAGATAATGTTTTCATAGTATCTCCAAAAATAAATCAATCAGCAAAATCAAAATCTATTACAATAAAACAAAATATTAACTTCAGAGAAATGTCAAAAAATTTTTGGATTATTGATGGCACACCAACCGATTGTATGATATTCGCTCTCAATCATTTATTTAACAAAAACAAACCTGATTTAATTCTTAGTGGTATAAATGCTGGAAGTAATATTGGAGACGAAGTTTCTTATTCAGGTACTGTTGCTGCAGCATGGGAGGGTGCAGTGAGGGGAATAGATTCAATTGCGTTAAGTCAATACGGTGGTGATGATAAAATTAACTCTTATGAGTGTTCACAAGCCAGAGGTGTTGACATCATAAACTATTTACTAAAAATCAAATCGCAAACGCCTAGATTTTATAATGTAAATTTTCCATTTATAATTTCATCTAATTTAGAAAATGTTAGAAGCTCATTCACAACTTTAGCATCCCAAAAAATTGCTGATGAAATTTTATTTGATAATGATTTTAGTTCCTTCATGATAGGGCGAATGATTAATGATCAAAGTTCATTAATCAACACTGATTTAGAATGTTTAAAAAAAAATAAAATCTCAATAACACCATTATCCTTAAATTTAAGTAATAATGAATTTTTAAAAAAAATGAACCATGATATTTGAAAGCACAATTCAAAAAGCTAATCTAATTATGAAATTAAGATCTATGGGAATTTCTTCAAAAAATGTTTTATCTGCAATTGAAAAAATTCCTAGAGAAATTTTTCTTCCTTCTAACCTTAAAGATTATGCATATGAAAATAATCCTCTGCCGATTGGTTTTGAACAAACAATAAGTCAGCCATATATTGTTGCCTTAATGACTGAATCTTTATCTCTAAAAGGAAATGAGGTAATTTTAGAAATAGGAACTGGTTCTGGTTACCAAACATCTATCTTATCAATTTTATCTAGAAGAGTATATTCAATAGAAAGAATCCGTCCCTTATTAGTAAACGCAATTAGTTGTTTTAAAAAACTAAAGTTAACAAATATTATTTGTGAATGTGGAGATGGATTTTTGGGATGGTCAAAATTAGCACCATTTGATCATTTAATAATAACATGTGCAGTAGAAAAAATTGATAATAGATTATTAAATCAGGTTAGATTTAATGGTACGTGTGTGGTGCCAGTAGGATCTGTTTTAAAAGGACAAAGATTAAAAAAAATAACTGTTAAAAATAACAGAGAAAACGATATTTGGGAAGATCTTGGTCAAGTCAACTTTGTTCCATTAATAAGTGATAATTATTGAAATTTGTTTGATTTTAATCTAAGTCTAAAAAATGAAGGTGTTTAAATTGAACAAAAGTTATTACATCATTTTAATTTTTCTTGTGTTTGGGTGTCAAAGTAATAAGCTTTACGACGGTTTAAAAAAAGAACTTGCTCCTGAAAAAGAAGCTAAAATTTTTAATAAAACTTCTAGTTCAAATTACATGAGTATTCCATTAAATGGTATGGTAATTGTTAAAGAAAATGATACAATTTATAGTATTGCCAACAAATTTAAAGTAATTCCAAAAGATATAATTGAAGATAATAATCTTTCAAAACCTTATGAATTAAAACCTAATCAAGTTTTATTTTTAAGACATGAAAATATTTATATTGTAAAAGAGAATGATACTATTGAAAAAATTTCAAAAAGATTTGCCGTTAAAAAAACAGAAATTATTAAATTAAATAGACTTAAAACTCCTTTCAATTTAGTTGTAGGTAACAAAATCTTAATTCCATTGCTTAAAGATTTTTCAGTTGTTGACTTAATTATTAATGAAAAAGTATATGATAAAAAACAAATTACTAAAAATGAATATAATTCTAACAATAACAAAATTAAAAATGCACCTGTTTTTTTATGGCCAGCAAAAGGAGAAGTTATAAAAAATTTTGGTAGATTTGGTAAAGGACAGCATTATGATGGTATTGATATTATGTTTGGTAAAAACAAACCTATTTATTCAGCCTATGATGGAACGGTTGCATTTGTAGGGTCACAAATTAAAAAGTTTGGTAATTTAATAATTGTAAAACATAATCAGTCTTGGGTAACTGCATATTCCAATTTAGGCAAGTATAGTGTTAAGGTTGGTGACAAAATAAAAAAACAACAAATAATTGCGTATACGCCTGAGAACAAAAATTATTTTCACTTTCAACTAAGGCACAACAGAAATCCAGTTAACCCATTGAGTTATTTAAATTAATAGATTTTAATATTTTGTCTGCTTGCTAAATCTTGAATAAATTGCCAAGCTACTCTTCCTGATCTGGCACCTCTAGTTATTGACCATTCAAGTGCCTCTGATTTAAGTTCTTCTTTTTTTATAGATATTTTGAATTCATAAGCATATGCTTCGACTATAGAAAGAAATGTATCTTGATCCATATTATGGAACCCAATCCATAATCCAAATCTATCGGACAAAGAGACTTTCTCTTCAACAGATTCTGAAGGATTTATAGCTGTAGATCTCTCATTTTCCATCATGTCTCTTGGCATTAAATGTCTTCTATTTGACGTTGCATAAAAAATTACATTATTCGGCTTTCCTTCGATACCTCCATCAAGTGCAGCCTTTAGGCTTTTATAATTATTTTCACCAGCATCAAAGGACAAATCATCACATAACAAAATAAATCTATAATTTTTGTGTTGAGATAAAAGTAATAAAAGTTCAGGAAGTTCCGATATATCTTCTCTATGAATTTCAACTAATTTTAAAGTTTTAGATTTTGTTTTTTCAATAACCTCCTTATGAACAGCTTTAACAAGAGAAGATTTACCTGTTCCTCTTGCACCCCACAACAAAGCATTATTTGCACTCAAATTTTTGGAAAAATTTAACGTGTTGTTTAAAAGAATTTCTTTCTGGTTATCAATGCCTTGAAGAAGGAAAATAGAAATACGGTTTATATTTTCGACAGGTCTAATTAAACCAGATTTGGATTCAAAAATAAAACCTTCACTTTGATCCAAATTATTAATTTTTTTATCAGGTGGAGCTAATCTTTCTAAAGCATTAGCAATTCTCTCTAAAATAGAATTAGTAGTATTATCAAACATTATAAAAGGCCTAAATAATTAAATATTGTAATATATATAATTTTAAAATTTTATCTATGGTCTTTCTTAGTTTTTTTATATATAAGTTGTTATCTTTATTTAAAGTTTACGATGGAGTTACTTATGATTTCAAGTGCATTTGCTCAATCAGCAGCTGGAGGAGCTGGAAGTTTTTCATTACAGGGGCTTCTACCATTTATTTTAATTTTTATAATTTTTTATTTTTTACTTATAAGACCTCAACAAAAAAGAGTTAAACAACACAAACAAATGGTCGAGAGTTTAAAGAGAGGTAATAAAGTTTTAACTGCAGGAGGAATATTGGGTGTAGTTACAAAAGCTATCGATGGATCAGAAACTGTAAGTGTGGAAATTGCTTCAGGGGTAACTGTTGAACTTGCAAGACAAATGATATCAGAAGTTCGCGGTGATCAAAAGATAAAACCTGAAGATAAAAAATCAAATTCTAAGAAAAAGTAATAAAAAACTTTTATTTTTTTATAATGTTTTGAGATGAAAAGTTTATCGAAAATAAGATTAATCGTAATAATTACAAGTGTAATTATTGGTATGGTCTATGCTTTACCAAACTTTTTTAATACGTCTCAACAAATACAATCATTCAACTTTTTACCAGGAAAAAAAATAAATCTTGGTCTTGACTTACAGGGTGGTTCATACTTGTTACTCAAAGCCGATATGGAAGTGGTTTTTGCTGAAAAACTCGACTCTCTTTTATCAGATATTAGATCTTCACTTAGGAAATCAAAAATTGGTTATAAAAAGTTAAGAATACAAAATGATATTATTTCATTTCAAAAACGTGGAGAAACTTCAAATGAAAAAATCAAATCAATTTTATTTTCATTAGATAAAAACCTAATTTTAGAGAATAAACTTGATTCTTTTTTTATAAAATTTTCAGATCAAAATAAAAAAAATATTACAAAAACCACAATGGCTCAGGCCATTGAAATAGTTAGAAGAAGAATAGATGAAACAGGAACAAATGAGCCTAGCATACAACAACAAGGTGCTGATCGTATAATTGTCCAACTTCCTGGCTTGGATGATCCAAGTCGTATTAAAAAATTATTAGGTAAAACTGCAAAATTAACGTTTCAATTAGCTCATCCAACTATATTCCCTGATGATTTAGATAAAAATTCAAAAGCACCTCCTGGTTATGTTAAATTACAAGAAGATAAAAATCCGGATCGTTTTTACATGATAAATAAAAGAATTATGGTTTCCGGTGAAATGCTGAAGGATGCAAGCCCAACATTTGATAGAAACAACAGCCCATCAGTTTCATTTCAATTATCTCCTTTAGGTGGAAAGAAGTTTGGAAGAGTTACTGGGAAACACGTAGGTAGAGCATTTGCAATAGTACTAGACGGAAAAGTTGTTAGTGCTCCAGTAATACAAACACAAATATTTTCAACTGGGCAAATTACAGGTGCTTTTTCAGTACAAGAAACTAATGATTTAGCACTAGTTCTTAGATCAGGTGCATTGCCTGCTCCAATGGTTATTCTTGAAGAACGTTCAGTAGGTCCAGGTCTTGGAAGTGACTCTATCTCAGCAGGAAAAATTGCAAGTGTTTTTGGTTTAATTGCAGTAATGGTTTTTATGTTAATAACTTATGGTATTTTTGGAGTTTTTGCTAATGTTGCACTTATCTGTAATATTATTTTTATAATTGCATTATTAAGCCTTATTCAAGCAACTCTTACATTACCCGGCATTGCTGGAATAGTTTTGACTATGGGAATGGCTGTAGATGCAAATGTTTTAATTTTTGAGAGAATAAAAGAGGAATTTAATTCAGGTAGAAATATTCTTGATGCAATCGAGGCTGGATTTCAAAGGGCTATTTCAACTATTGTAGATGCTAATTTAACAACTTTGTTTGCTGCTTTAGCTTTGTTTTCATTCGGAAGTGGTCCAATTAAAGGATTTTCAGTGACTTTAATGATTGGTATAGCAACTTCAATGTTTACTGCAATTCTCATTACAAAATACATAGTTTTTTTATATTCAAAGAAAAAAGGTATTAATAGTGTTTTCTTACAGGGCTAAAAAATGAAATTATTAAGGCTTATACCAAATAATACAAATTTTGATTTTTTGCGTATAAAAGTTATTGCTTTCTTTTTTTCTTTAATAATTTTATCCGGAACTTTTATCAGTTTAATGGTTAATAACTTAAATTATGGAATTGATTTTAAAGGAGGAATACTACTTGAATTAAGAAGTAAAAACTCTAATTCACCAAATATCAATGAGCTAAGAGAAAAAATATCTACCTTAAATGCAGGTGAAGTATCGATTCAAAATTTTGGTAAAGATACTGATTTTTTAGTGAGAATTCAAAAGCAAGAGGGTAATCAAAAAGAACAAATAATTATGATTGAAAAAGTGAAGTCTCTTACAGATAAAGATTACACTGTTAGAAGATCTGAGTTTGTAGGTCCGGTTGTTGGGGATGAATTGAAGACTGCTGGAATATATGCTATAATATTAGCTTTAATATCAATAATGATTTACATATGGTTTAGGTTTGAATGGCAATTCTCTATTGCAGCAATTTTAGCTTTAATTCATGATGTTTTAACAACTGTCGGTCTTTTTTCTATATTACAGCTAGAATTTAATTTAGCTACAATAGCTGCTATTTTAACAACCGCTGGTTACTCAATTAATGACACTGTTGTGATCTTTGATCGTGTTAGAGAAAATTTAAGAAGATATAAATCAAAAACTCATTATTTCATTTATAACAAATCAATTAATGAAACACTTTCTAGAACTGTTATTACTTCAGTAACAACATTATTGGCATTGTTTATTATTTTCTTTTTTGGTGGTGCGGTTTTATCTGATTTTGCTCTTGCAATGATTTGGGGCGTGATTATAGGTACTTTTTCATCTATTTTCGTAGCAGTGTCACTTTTGACTTACTTTAATATTAACAAAGGTGAGAAAGTTGATGATCGTACAAATGTACCAGAATACGAGAGAGAAAACTAAAAATTAACTTTTTTAATCCAATCTTTAAATGAGTTAATCGCAGTATTAGATAGAATTTTTTTCTTTTCTCTTCCTTTGATATGTTTTTTATTTTTTAAATCTAAATTTATGTCTGGCATTAGTCCAAAATTTATATTCATAGGTTGAAATGTATCTGGGTTTGCATACATCGTGATATGTTTTAATAATGCACCATGTGCAGTGTTTTCAGGAGGTAATTTTAATTTCTTGTTTTTTAAATCATATGCTGCAACAATACCAGCCATAAATCCAATAGCTGATGACTCAACATACCCTTCAACCCCTGTTATTTGCCCTGCAAAAATAATATTTTGAGAGCTTTTAAGTCTTAAAAATGGGTCTAAAAGTTTAGGCGATTTTATAAATGTATTTCTATGGAGCCCACCAAGTCTTGCAAATTCTGAATTTTCAAGCCCCGGGATAGTTTTAAATATTTCTTTTTGTGCACCATGTTTCATTTTTGTTTGAAAACCAACAATATTATATAAGGTACCAGATTTATTGTCTTGTCTTAACTGTACAACAGCGTATGGTTCTTCTTTTTTATAAGGATTTTTTAATCCAACAGGTTTCATTGGCCCATATCTTAATGTTTCATCACCTCGTCTAATTATTTCTTCTATAGGCATACAACCTTCAAAAAATGGAGTATCTTCGAATTCTTTAAATTCCATTTTTGGAGCTTTTTTTATTTTCTCTATAAATTTATAATATTCTTCTTTTGATAAGGGACAATTTATATAATCATCTCCATTTCCCTTATCATATCTAGATTGTTTCCAAGCTACTGACATATCAATTGTTTCTTCATAAACAATAGGGGCAATTGCATCATAAAAAGCTAGAGAATTTTCAGAAGTTTTGATTTTGATGCTTTCAGTCAATGTCTTGGAAGTCAATGGTCCTGTTGAAACTATTATTTTTTGATTCTTAAATTTATTAAGGCTTGTTACTTCTTGATTTATAATATTAATATTTGGAATTGACTTAATAGTTTTATTAACTTCTTTTGAAAAATTATCTCTGTCAACTGCTAAGGCAGAACCAGCTGGTACTTTATTATGATCGGCACATTTCATTATCAAGGAGTCTGCAATACGTAATTCTTCATGTAAAACTCCAACTGCGTTATATTCTTTATCATCAGAACGAAAAGAATTAGAGCAAACCAGTTCAGCTAAATATTTTGTTTGATGAGCTTCTGTTTTTACTTTTGGTCTCATTTCATACAAATCTACATTTATATCAAACTTAGAAATTTGATATGCGGCTTCACATCCAGCTAAACCTCCTCCAATAATTACAATTTTGTTAATATTGGTCATTTTATGCTTTTTTATTTAATAATTTTTTTAAAAAGATACCAGTATGACTTTTAGCTTCCTTTGATACTTCTTCAGGGGTTCCTTGGGCAACAACATATCCACCTTTATCCCCACCTTCAGGGCCTAAGTCTATTATATGATCAGCAGTTTTAATAACATCTAGATTATGTTCAATTACGATCATTGTATTTCCATTATCTACTAATTCTTGCATAACTTCTAAAAGCTTTTTAATGTCATGAAAATGTAGTCCGGTAGTAGGCTCATCTAAAATATATATAGTTCTACCAGTACCTTTTCTTGATAATTCTTTTGCAAGTTTAATTCTCTGGGCTTCTCCACCTGATAGAGTTGTAGATCGTTGTCCAATTTTAATATAGTCTAATCCAACTCTCTCTAAAGTTTCTAATTTTTCATAAATTAAGGGAACAGCCTTAAAAAGCTCAGCACCCTCTTTGACAGTCATATCAAGAACATCTGATATGGATTTATCTCTCCATTTTACCTCAAGAGTTTCTCTATTATATCTTTTTCCTTTGCATTGATCACATTTAACATACACATCTGGTAAAAAATGCATTTCAATTTTCAAAACACCGTCACCCTGACAAGCTTCACACCTTCCACCTTTAACATTAAATGAAAAGCGACCTGGTAAATATCCTCTTGATTTAGATTCAGGCAATCCTGCAAACCAATCTCTGATGTGATTAAAGGCTCCAGTATAAGTGGCTGGATTTGATCTAGGTGTTCTTCCAATTGGAGATTGATCTATATCAATTATTTTATCAATCTGTGAAATTCCATTAATTGATTTGTATGGAGCAGGAACAGAACTGTTTCCATTTAGGATTTTTGATAAACTTTTTTGTAATGTTTGTATAACTAAAGTTGATTTTCCTCCACCAGAAACTCCAGTCACACAAGTTAGTATTCCAAGTGGAAACTCTACATCTATATTTTGAAGATTATTACCAGAAGCTCCTCTAATAATAATATGTTTATTAGGATTGACGCTTCTTCTTTTTTTTGGGACAGCAATTTTTTTTATTCCAGCAAGGTAATTACCAGTTATACTTTCTTTTTTCTCTTTAATTTCTTCAGGAGTTCCTTGTGCAATAATTTTACCTCCATTAATTCCCGCACCAGGGCCAATATCAATAACGTGATCTGCAATAAGTATGGCCTCTTCATCATGTTCTACTACGATTACTGTGTTCCCAAGGTCTCTTAATTTCTGAAGTGTATGTAGTAATCTTTCATTATCTCTTTGATGTAAACCAATACTTGGTTCATCCAATACGTATAAAACTCCTGAAAGACCTGATCCAATTTGACTTGCTAATCTAATTCTCTGACTTTCTCCACCTGATAATGTTCCACTATTTCTTGAAATTGACAGATAAGATAACCCAACACTTGTTAAGAAGCCTAATCTATCGTTTATTTCTTTTAAAACTTGTTTTGAAATTGCTAGTTCTTGCTCATTAAGTATATTGCTAAGATCTAAAAACCATTTTCTAGCTTCTTCGATTGTAAATCTTGAAACATCTGCAATGTCCATTTTATTAATTTTAACAGCAAGAGTTTCTAATTTTAACCTTTTGCCATTACATTTTTCACAATCTTTATGAGATTGAAATCTTCCTAACTCTTCTTTAACCCACTTACTTTCACTTTCTTTTAATCGTCTAATTAAATTTGGAATAATGCCTTCAAATATCTTATTAGAACGAAAAACCCTGGTTCCATCATTATAAACAATTTCAATTTTTTCGTCACCTGATCCATATAATAATTTTTCTTTTATGTTGTTAGAGAGATCTGAAAACTTGTTATCAATATCAAATTTATAATGTTTGCCTAAAGATTGAAGTGTTTGTATATATAATTTACTCGTATTCAAAGCCCATGGAGCAATTGCACCCTCTCTTAAGGTAAGATTTTCATCAGGTACTACTAAGTTGACATCAAAAGCAACAGCGTTTCCTAGACCATCGCATTTATCACATGCTCCTGCGGGATTGTTAAAAGAAAATATTCTTGGTTCAATTTCATCAATTGTAAAACCACTAACAGGACAAGAGAAATTTGAGGAATAAACTTCTTTTTTATTACTATCAATGTCTAGAACATATAATAATCCATCAGATAACTGTAATGAAATTTCTATAGAGTCAGCTAATCTTTGAAGTAGATCTTTGTTTTCTTGTTCGGTTGACTGAGTTATTACTAATCTATCCACCACAACTTCTATGTCGTGTTTCTTATATCTATCAAGTGTTGGTAATTCTTCTATATCATAAAATTCATTATTTATTCTTAGTCTTTGGAAGCCTTTTTTTCTTAATTCTATAAATTCTTTTCTGTATTCACCTTTTCTTCCGCGTACTATTGGAGCAAGTAGATAAATCTTTGTTTTATCATCTTTTTTGAAAATCTTATCTACCATTTGGCTAACTGTTTGGCTTTCTATTGGTAATCCAGTAGCTGGAGAATATGGTATACCAACTCTTGCCCAAAGAAGTCTCATGTAATCATATATTTCAGTTACAGTACCTACAGTTGATCTTGGATTCTTGTTTGTTGATTTTTGTTCAATTGAAATTGCAGGTGACAACCCTTCAATAGCTTCAACATCCGGTTTTTGCATCATTTGTAAAAATTGTCTCGCATAAGCTGAAAGAGACTCTACATATCTTCTTTGACCTTCTGCATAAATTGTATCAAAAGCTAAGGAGCTTTTTCCAGATCCTGAAACACCAGTCATTACAATTAATTTATTTTTAGGGATATTAATATCAACATTTTTTAAATTGTGCTCGTTGGCACCGCGAACTTTAAGAAACTGATTAGCCTCATGCCTATTTTGCATTTTTTATAATATCCTTTTAAATTAAATTAAACCTTCCATTTAGTTAACTTTGAAGTGATAAATGTCAATCAAAAAGATAAAATTTTATTTTTTTTTAACTAAATGATAGTTTATAATACAACTTATACTTTATGGAGATATAATATGAGTGGAAGTGTAAATAAGGTCACTTTAGTAGGAAATTTAGGTCGTGATCCAGAAGTTAGAGCAATGCAAAATGGAGACAAAATTGTTCAATTAAGTGTTGCTACTTCAGATAGGTGGAAAGATAAAAGTTCAGGCGAACAAAGAGAGAGAACTGAATGGCATCGTGTTGTGATATTTAATGACGCTTTAGGAAAAATTGCAGAACAATACCTTAAAAAAGGAAGTACTGTATATTTAGAAGGACAACTCCAAACAAGGAAATGGACTGACCAGCAATCTGGCCAAGAGAAATACACTACTGAGGTTGTTCTTCAAAGGTATAGAGGAGAATTAACTTTATTAGGTTCAAGACCTGAAAATCAATTAAGTAATGATCAACAAAATGTCGAAATAGATCAATCTAATCAAACATCAATATCAGAAGATATTGCGTCCGATTTAGATGATGAAATTCCATTTTAAATTGGTTTAGTCATATAATAGATATTGTTATGTAGATAAAAACAATATACAATATATAGATTATTATTATTTTATTATAACTCATAATTGGAGTTTTTTTTGTCAAAAGAAAAAGACAATCCTTCTAGTCAATCTTTGATTTCTATTACAGATGAAATGAAAAAATCATACCTTGATTATGCAATGAGTGTGATTGTATCAAGGGCTTTGCCAGATGTAAGAGATGGTCTTAAACCAGTTCATAGGCGTATATTATACGCAATGATTGAAGGTGGTTATGATTGGTCAAAGCCATATAGAAAATCTGCTAGAGTTGTCGGTGATGTAATGGGTAACTATCATCCTCATGGTGACACGGCAATATATGATTCTATGGTAAGAATGGCACAAGAATTTTCCATGAGACTTATGCTTGTTGATGGTCAAGGAAACTTTGGATCTATAGATGGCGATCCACCTGCAGCAATGAGATATACAGAATCTAGACTTGCAAGATCTTCTGAAAGTTTATTAAGAGATATTGATAAAGATACAATTGATTTTATTCCTAATTATGATGAATCTCAATTAGAGCCATCTGTTTTACCTGCGGAATTCCCAAATATGCTTGTAAATGGTGCTGGTGGTATTGCAGTTGGTATGGCTACAAATATTCCACCACATAATCCAGGTGAAGTTATACGTGCATGCAAAGCACTTATAGAAAATCCAAATACAACTTTAGAAGAATTAATGGAGATTATTCCTGGCCCTGACTTTCCTACCGCAGGCTTAATTATGGGTAGAGCTGGTATTAGAGAAGCCTTTAGAACGGGAAGGGGTAGTATAATTATGCGATCAAAAGCAGAAATTATACAGTCAGGTAAAAATCTTGATCGAGAAACTATAATTATATCTGAAATCCCATTTCAAGTAAACAAAGCCCTTGTATTGGAAAAAATAGGAGATCTAATTAGAGACAAAACTATCGAAGGAATTTCTGATTTAAGAGATGAATCTGATAGAAATGGAATGAGAATTGTTATTGAAATTAAAAGAGATGTTCAAGGTGATGTTGTGTTAAACCAATTGTGGCGCCATACAAGATTGCAAACAAGTTTTCCTGTAAATATGTTAGCTTTGGATAATGGACAACCAAAGCAAATGGCTCTCATCGAAATCCTCAAAGCTTTCATAGATTTTAGATTTGAGGTAGTAACAAGAAGAACTAAGTTTTTACTCAACAAATCCAGAAACAGAGCCCATGTTTTAGCTGGATTAATGGTGGCAATAACTAGTATTGATGAAGTTATTGAGCTAATAAAAGCCTCTTCTGACCCAGATAATGCCAGAAAAGAATTATGCGCAAAATCTTGGCCGGCAAAAGAAGTTGCACATTTTATAAAATTAATTGATGAGCCAGACCATCAAATCATTGATGACCATTATAAATTATCAGTAACTCAAGCCAAAGCTATTCTAGAATTAAGATTGCAACGACTTACTGGAATGGAAAGAACAAAATTAGAAAAAGAAACAGAAGAATTATCTAATCAAATAAAAGAATATTTAATTATTCTTTCTGACAAAACTAAACTTACAGATTTAATACAAAATGAACTTAATGAAGTCTTAACTAAAATTGAAGATCCTAGAAGAACTGAAATAAGTGACAGTGTTGTTGACCATGACGACGAAGATCTGATTCAAAAAGAAGATATGGTTGTAACAGTTAGTCATAGAGGATACATAAAAAGGGTTTCTTTATCCACTTATAGAGCACAAAGAAGAGGTGGAAAAGGTAGAGCAGGTATGAAGATGAGAGATGAAGATACTGTCACCTCACTATTTGTAACGAATACGCACACACCAATTTTATTCTTTACATCATCAGGTATGGTTCACCAACTAAAATGCTATAAATTACCTGAATCTGCACCTCAAGCTCTTGGTAAGCCAATGATTAATCTACTTCCAATAGAGCAAGATGAAAAAATACATACTGTTATGCCTATGCCAGAAAATGAAGAGACATGGCAAAATTTACAAATTATCTTTGCTACCAAAAATGGAAATATTAGAAGAAATCAATTGAGTGATTTTACTAACATTCGACAAAATGGAAAAATTGCTATGAAACTTAATGAAAATGATGAATTGGTTTCTGTTATTCCGTGTACTGATAAAGATAATGTATTATTAGCCACTAGGTTAGGTAAAGCAATAAGGTTTGATGTTAATGATGTAAGGGTTTTTGTAGGAAGGGGTTCATCAGGAGTAAGAGGAATAAAATTAAGATCTAATGATTATGTTGTATCAATGTCATTAATATCTAAGTTGGAAAGACGATATATTCTATCTGTTACTGAAAATGGATTTGGTAAAAGAACTCCGATTGAAGATTACAGAATGACTAATAGAGGCGGTCAAGGCGTAGCAAATATAGAGTGTTCTAATAGAAATGGACCAGTAGTTGCATCATATGTGGCTTCTGAGGACGATCAGATAATGCTTGTGACTAACTCAGGAAAACTTATACGTATTCGTGTTCATGGAGGAGAAGGGGACTCTATTAGAGTAGCAGGAAGAAAAACACAAGGTGTAAGACTTTTTGATGTTGATGATGAAGAAAAGGTAGTTTCTGTTGCATTGTTAACCGAGAGTGATGAAGAAGAAAACACTGACGAAAATGACAATGAAGTTGCAACTGATTAATTGTAATATTAGAGTATCAATAGATATTTAAAAAGAGTTTTTGTTGAAAAGAATTGCGCTATATCCTGGAACTTTTGACCCTGTAACAAATGGTCATTTAGATATAATTTATAGAGCAAGCTCATTATGTGATTTACTTATTATTGGTGTTGCAGAAAATATTGGGAAAAATCCTTTTTTTAAAATTTCTCAGAGAAAATCTTTAATTCAAGATGCTATTAATGAAAATTTTAAAAGTTCAAAAAGAATATTAGGTGAAATTAGAGTTGAAAGTTTTGATAACCTTCTTATTGACTTTGCTAGAGCTAATTCTGCAACAATGATAATTAGAGGTCTTAGAGCTGTTTCTGATTTTGATTATGAATTCCAAATGGCAGGAATGAATGCAAGGTTGGCAAATGATATAGAAACTATTTTTTTGACTGCTTCTGAAACTCATCAATTTGTTGCATCAAGGTTTGTAAAAGAAATAGCCCTTTTAGGAGGTGATATTTCTTCGTTTGTTCCATCAAATGTTAATGTTGCAATGAAGGATAAAAAAAATTAAAAAAATTCTTTTTTTTTAACATAAAACTTGATTCTAATATCATTATCAAATAGTTTCATGAAGTCTTAGGGCGCGTAGCTCAGTTGGTAGAGCAATTGACTTTTAATCAATGGGTCACAGGTTCGAATCCTGTCGCGCTCACCACCTTCCTTGAAATGGAATGTGGTAGTACAAATTTGGCAAAGTTATTTTACATTTACTAAAATTGTATCCATCAATCCTTTACCTCTTATTTCTATAGATTTTTCTTCAGACTTTTCTTCTTTTTTATTCAATAAATCATATGTAGCTTTGGTCATATGAATACAGTCTGGTGATCCATAACTCTCTAGTCTAGCAGCCGTATTAATTGTGTCACCCCATACATCAAATGCAAACTTTGACTTTCCAATTACTCCAGACACTGCTGGTCCAGAATTTAGACCAATTCTTAACTTTATTGGATCTCCATTATGATCATAAAATGTTGAAGATATTTTTACCATTTCTTTAGCAAGATTAAATAAAATCAAAACATGATCTTTTCTAGCAACTGGCATACCAGCAACAACCATATATGAATCTCCAATAGTTTTAATTTTCTCAACACCATATGACTCGGTCAAATCATCAAACTTTGAAAACATATCATTCAAAAAACCAACAATTTTTTCTGACGAAGTTTTTTCAGACATAACTGTAAAACTAACAATATCTGCAAATAAAACTGAAATTTCAGGATTATCCATAGATATTAACTTGCTATCTTTTTTTAATTGATCAGCAATAGATTTTGGTATTATGTTGTGTAATAATTTTTCAGATCTATTACGTTCTTGTTCAAGAAAGATTGAATACATTCCCATTGGTAAACCTAAGACTAATAAACTTCCTAATATATTACTAATACCTAATATTGATTCAGTTACCTTTTCAATTTGATAAACTGGTCTTAAATCATATAAAAATAAAAACATATAACAGTAGACTAAAATAAAAATGACAGCCAAAAATATTTTTAGACGAAGGTCTAATGGCACAGCAATAATTAATATTGCTAGATTAATATACCAAAGATGAAAAAAAGAATTCCATCCTAGTAAATATGTAAAAGCTGTTGCTGATGCAACACCCGCTAAACAGGATATTATGACCCCAGATTTTGCAAATCCTATTGTGTGCAAAATGAAACCAAAGCCAACAAATGATGCAAAGAAAACCTCTGAAAAAACTATTGGTTGCCAATTTTCTATTGTTAAAATTAATAGTAAGTCTCTACCAAGTAAACCAAAACCACCAGCAATAAAACCTAGTTGCATTGCGAGAAATGCTGGTTTCCATTTATCTGGATATCTCGATGGAGGAACAGTTAATAATTCTTTTATAATTTTTTTCATGCAATAATAGCTTAAAATTTATTTTAAATATAAAAATATATTTTTTTTATTATTTACAATCGATTTTATTTTACTTGATATTTTTGATTAAATTTTTTGCAAATAATCTGAATTTAATATATTTTTGTTGGTGTGTTGTCATAAATCCATAAAAACTTTAAATCACTTTCTTTTTTGTGACATTTTAGTATCCAAAAAATGTCATTCAAATAATCAAATGAAATTTAATCTTAATAAATTATTTGTTATTGATTGTTATTCAATTAATTTCATGCTTAATATAATCTAATGATTTCATCAGACATAGACCGTAAGATAGCTGCAATATTTGCCACTGATGTAGTTGGTTATAGCAAGCACATGGAAAAAGACGAGGATTCTACTCTGGCTAGTCTTAATGACTGTAATAAGATCATAGAACCCCTTATAAAAAAACAAAAAGGCCGAATATTCAACACAGGAGGAGATTCTGTATTTGCTGAGTTTCCAAGTGCTGTTGCTGCTGTTAACACAGCTGTAGAGTTTCAAAAACAAATTAAAGCTCGTAATGATAAAGATTCAACAGAAGTAAAGCTAGAATACCGTATAGGTATCAATATGGGAGATGTTGTAAAACAGGGTGATGCTAACCTCATGGGAGATGGTGTTAATGTAGCAGCTAGATTAGAAGCTTTAGCTCAGCCAGGCGGTATAACTATTTCAAAGAATGTTTATGATCTTGTTGCTAACAAAACAAAGTATGAGTTTAATGATTTAGGAATACAGAAAGTAAAGCTGAATCAGTTCCATGCTTATGACCTATTGTTAGACCCATCACAAAAGAGAAAGCTTAAGACACAATCATCTAATACAAAGTTAATAGCCATGATAGGAGGTGCAATAGCTGCTGTCTTCATAGGACTATTCTTCTCTGGGGTTTTAGATACAGAAACTAAATTAGATAGTAGTAAGATAGTTATACTGCCATTTAAAAGTCTCAGCGAAACAAAAAAAGAAAAGCTATTGGCTCTAGGAATATCACAAGATTTAGGTAGCAAGCTTACAAAGTCATCTAAATCATTAAATATATTAAATTTAAAAAAAATACCAAAAGATCTTAAAGAAGTTTCTAAATCTACAAATGCCTCTTATTTAGTCGATGGTAACATCATGCAGATTGATAACATGCTAAGAGTTAAGGTCGATCTTATAGATGGTAAGAACATATCAAATATTTGGTCAGAGACATATGATAGGGACTTAACAGGTAAAAATATATTTAAACTACAAGATGAGATTATTAAACAAATTATAAATGAACTGGTGGGATCAGGTGCCGTGTTGTCGAAAGATATCAACCAAAAGATAGCATCTTCTTCAACTGATGATATATCAATTTATGAATGTATAAATTTTGCTAGAGGAGCAGTTACTCCATCATTGAATCCAAAAGCAATTGAGTGTTTAGAAAAATCAATTAGAAAAGATCCTAATTACGCTGATGCATGGATATGGTTGGCTGATCGAAAACGGGCACAATATTCTTCATTTTCAATGACTGACGAATTCAAATATATGCTTGAAGATGCATCTGAAGAGATTGATCAAGGTCTAATTTTAGATCCTGAGCACGCGTTTGGTTACTCTGCAAAATTACAAATCGAATTTTATAATAATAATTGGCAAGAAATGTTTAATGTTGCTGAAAAAGCTTACAAACTAGCTGGAGATAGACCTCATTTACTTGGTAAGATTGGGTATAGTTTGGCTTATGGTGGAAATTGTGAAAAAGAGGATATATTTAAGAGTACAGAAAAATTCAAAACTGTAAAAAAGGATAGGTGTCAATTTCAAAGAGGATGTTGGGAAATTGGAAAAAAAGCTTATGAATTGGATACTGGAAATTATGCTACCTGGGATAATTATCTTTTAGCTCAGTGTTATCAAACAAGTGAAGAAAGAGCCAAAGTCATAGATGTTTTAGAACCTTTACAGCACAAAAAATTTGTTTGGTGGAATCTTCATTTAGGTTTGGCATACAACTCATTAGACAAATTTGATATAGCAAAAAAACATTTAGATTTTGTTAAAAAGTTTTTAAAGGAAGATCATTTATCAAAAATAAAGTTTGCTTTAACTAAGCAAAATCAACATCTCAATACATATCCGTACATTACAAAAACTCTAAAAAAATACGGTTTCGAATAATTTTATAAATAGGAAATTTAACGGTCATATCTGTCGATTATCTGAAGGAATATTTGGTGGATTTTTTGGATGGCCTAATCTTACTTTAACACCTAACCAGGAATTTATGGGTTTAAAAACTATAAAAAAATCCTCTGATATGAGAGTAATAGATATTTATAGAAGAGAAGGTAATAAATTAGCAGAAAATTGGGTATTTATTGACTTTTTACATTTCTGGAAAATGCAAGGTATAGAAATCTTAAAATGCTAGAATAATAAAATTTTACCTCTGTCTCATTAGAAATTAGGTATGAATGTATTTATAGGCTCATTTATACCTTTTGCTTTAATTTGATCATATTGTTGACAATTTATGTAACCCTTAATAAGTTTTTTTGTTACATCTGAAATTAAAATTTTACCTGCGGGAGAATTGCTTTCTAATCTAGAAGCAAGATTTACGGCACCTCCAATTACCGTATAATCAAGTCTTTTTTCACTTCCAAAATTACCAACTGTACATTCTCCTGAATTAATACCAATCCTAATATTAAGAGGGTAAGGAAGGTTAAAATCTTTCACAAATATTTTCGATAACGTTTTCATAGTATTTTGCATTTCTATGGCCATTTTTACACAATTTAATGCGTCCTTTTCTTTGCCTTCACTTTCTGGATCACCAAAAAAAATCATTATAGAATCACCAATATATTTATCGATAGTACCACCAAAACTAAGAGCTATTTCAGACATTTTCGTGAGATACAAATTTAGCATTTCTGTAAGTGGAGCGGAATCCATTTTATCAGAAATTTCAGTAAATGATATTATGTCTGAAAAAAATACTGTTAAGAATTTTTTTTCACTTTCAATTGAAACTTTTTTTTCACCACTAAAGATTGAGTCATACAATTGTGGTGAAAGATATTTAGATAATTGGCTTGCAATTTCCTCAATTTCTTTACTTTTTTCATTTGCTAATTCTTCAGCATTTTTTGCGATTTGTTTTTGTTTATCAAGTTCAGATGCTAAATTACGACGAAGTTTTGATTCTAATTGCAATTTTGCAATTTGCATTTTAAGTGTTCTTATTTCTTTATTCAATTCGTCAGTCATGAAATGTATTTATTTTAACTTATTTCAAGATATTTAGGTTTCGAATGGGTTTACAAGCTTTTCATCTGAAATGTTATCTGATGTTACATATCTTTGCATTTCACTTGGCATAGTGACGATTAAATCGTTTAAACCAGCTTTCTCAAGTACATCAATAATTGATTGTTCATCTTCAGCAAACCAATGACAGAAAAAAAAGTCATCTTTACCCATCCAATGTTGAAGGGTTTCAGCTTTGTCACTTTTCAATCCTGCAAAAAACTCTCTAACAGTCATTTCACTTTGTTGTGCTAACACATCTTTTATTGTGTCAGTATTTGACCATGTGTGTGTGCATATATAATGCTTTTTAGACATTTTAAATACCTTTCTTAAAATATATTTAAATATTATCTTATATCTGAATATGATTAAAATATTTATTTTTTTATAACCGAGCCCTCTTGAATAGAAACCTTTGCCATAGCCTGTTCACCTAGACCTTGAAGTGCTTTCATAGTTTCAATTTTTTTTCCTGCAACAGATATATTTTCAAAAACCTCTATGATGAACCCACTATTGTCTCCAGTTTTAAATAACATTCTTTTATATTTTTCTTCTTCTATGTTTGAAGCTATTGCTTCTACAACTGCCCATAAAGAGGGAGCTAGAAGTGTAAAATTTATATTTCTTCCATACATTTTTATACCTGTGATGCTTGTTTTGCAGAAACATAATTAGCCATTTTATTAGATCCATTTTCAAAAATTTCTTTCCAATCTGATGCTTCAAAAGCTCTATACCAATTAAATGTATTAAAGGATCCACTTGCATATATTAAATTTGCTACTGCTGCTATGTCTTCATCTTTTTCAGCCATTACTACACACATAAAATCAAATTCTGGATGATTAAGATATAAAAATTCCACATATTTTGCTCCAAATGCCTTTGCCAAAGGTTCAGTTATTTCCCTTCTATTTTGAGGTTTATTTAGCATAGATGCTGCTGTTTCTTGTGAAGTTTTACCTGTAATTATATATTTTTTCATATTTGTTTTGACCTTTAACTAGTTTCTAAAAAAGTTTTCAATAGTAATATTATGATAACAATTTTAATCTAAATGCCAAATTTTATGTTTACATAACTGCTAATTTAAAATTACTATCTAATATTAACATTTAAAAAAAAAGGGGGAGGAAAGTATTTATGGCTTTCAAATATAAAGAAAAATATGGAAATTATATTAATGGAAAATTTGTTGATCCTATTGATGGACAATTTTTTGATAATATAACACCTATTAATGGTAAGGTTTTATGTAAAATCGCTAGATCAAATGAAAAAGATATTAATTCAGCTTTAGATGCAGCTCACGCTGCAAAAGACGATTGGGGTAAAACTAGTGTTACAGAAAGAAGTAACATGCTTATCCAAATTGCTCAAATTATAGAAGATAATCTTCCTATGCTTGCTGAAGCTGAAACCTGGGACAATGGAAAAGGTATAAGAGAAACTACAGCTGCTGATTTGCCGTTGGGTATTGATCACTTTAGATATTTCGCAAGTGTGATTAGAGCACAAGAGGGAACACTTGCTGAGCTTAATGATGATACTGTTTCTTATTTAATACCTGAACCTTTAGGTGTCGTTGGGCAAATTATACCTTGGAATTTTCCATTATTAATGGCAATTTGGAAATTAGCACCAGCACTTGCAACTGGAAATTGTGTTGTTTTAAAACCTGCAGAACAAACTCCCGCATCTATTATGGTTCTCATGGAGCTGATTGGACATTTGATACCTCCAGGAGTAGTCAATATCGTTAATGGATACGGTTTGGAAGCAGGTAAACCTCTAGCATCTAGTACAAGAATAGCTAAAATAGCTTTTACTGGAGAAACTACAACTGGAAGAATGATTTTACAATACGCAAGTCAGAATTTAATACCAAGCACATTAGAGCTTGGAGGTAAATCTCCTAACATCTTCTTTAAAGATATTGCAGAAGCTGATGATGATTTCTTCGATAAATGTATTGAAGGTTTCGTCATGTTTGCCCTAAATCAAGGTGAGGTCTGTACATGTCCAAGTAGAGCTCTAATTCATGAAGATATATATGATAAATTTATTGCTCGTTGTATTGAAAGAACTAAAGCTATTGTTCAAGGAGATCCATTAGATTCTAATACTATGATTGGAGCTATGGCCTCTGCTGAACAGTATGAAAAAGTCAAGTCATACTTAGATCTTGGGAAGAAAGAGGGCGCGGAAGTACTTATAGGTGGTGATGTTGCTAAAATGAGTGGTGAAATGGCAAATGGTTATTATATCCAGCCAACCATCTTTAAAGGCCACAATAAAATGAGGATATTTCAAGAGGAAATCTTTGGACCAGTTGTGTCTGTCTGTACATTTAAAACAGATGAAGAGGCTCTAGAGATTGCTAATGACACTCTTTATGGTCTAGGTGCTGGAATTTGGACAAGAGATCTTAATACTTCTTATAGATTTGGTCGTGCAATAAAAGCAGGTAGAGTATGGACAAACTGTTATCATGATTATCCAGCTCATGCCGCTTTTGGTGGTTATAAACAATCAGGTATTGGTCGTGAAAACCACTTAATGATGTTGAATCACTATCAACAAACAAAGAATCTATTAGTAAGTTACAGTCCAAAAAAACTTGGCTTCTTTTAAAAAAAAAATCAAAGGGCGCATTTAATTTTGCGCCCTCTTTTATGAGGTAATATTAATGTTAGATCAAGTAGAGGCTACTGACGCAGCTTTAGAATTAATAGAAGAAATAAAAAAAGATTATGGTGATGTCATTTTTCATCAATCAGGTGGATGTTGTGATGGCTCAGCGCCTATGTGCTTCCAAAAAGGTGATTTTTTAATAGCTGACCATGATGTTCAAATGGGTGAAATAGGAGGTGTCCCTTTTTATATTGGAGGACTTCAGTTTGAGGCTTGGAAACATACCAGACTTATAATTGACGTTGTTGAAGGACAAGGTGGAATGTTTTCTCTAGATAATGGTAGAGGAAAGAGATTTATTACAAGATCAGAATTATGTTCAGTTTAAGTATGAAAGAAATTGATAATTAATATACAAATGTTCTATCCGCTTCTAGAGATAAGTTAAGTAACGTCTTTGGCAAAACTTTCCTAGAATTGGTATCTTTTAAATCTTGATCTGTAACACCTCTTATCTCACACGAAATAGCAGAAACATATATTGGAACTCTACTTTGTTTTAGTATATCAAAATGTTCCTTTAATTTTCCTGTTCCTAAACCCACTAAATTTTCAAGAACTGGCGTTCTCATTAAACTCACTGCATCAGCATTTAAGAAGACTGTCACTTCGTGACCTTCTTCAACAGCAGTTCTAGCTAGCATAAATCCTAACGATGCTTTTGTTGGATTACCTGTTCCATTTGTGATGTTGAACAAAATTTTAGCCATTGTTAACCTTACTAATATTTAACAATCAATAAGTATTTCTACATTCTTTAATAAAATAAAAGATCTTATATTAGTAATTACAAAAGTGGTTAATTTTTAATCAAAAAAATCTTGTTCATAAATTGGGAGTTTTTAACTTATTGATTCATTACAAATCCACCATTAGGTGAAATTGTTTGCCCAGTAACAAATTTTGATTCATCTGAAGCAAGATATACAGCAGCCCAAGCTATATCATCAGCTGTGCCAAATTTTTTCATTGGAGTGACAGATTTTACCATTTTTTTCACATCACCTAAACTACTAGTCATGTCTGTGTCGATATAACCAGGTGCAATTGCGTTGACCCTTATATTTCTTGATGCTAATTCTCTAGCTGTTGCTCTTGTAAATCCAAGAATAGCTGACTTTGCAGCAGAATAATGAGGAGATGAAGGACCACCCGTTGTCCCTAAAACAGATCCCATATTTATAATAGAAGCCTGAATTTGGTTATTCATTATTTTGAGAGCCTCTCGAGTGCAGAAAAAAGTTCCATTCAAATGAATTGAAATCATTTTATGCCATTCTTCATCTGACATATTTACTGTTACATCAAAATGACTTTTAATTTTACCTGTTTCTACAAATTCTTTACTTTGTAAATTATTAACTTTTATTCGATCAGTAAGTAAATCTTCCCTATCCTCAAATCCGTTTATGCCAGCATTATTTACAAGAATATCTAATTGTTTATGCTCTGAGTGTACTTTTTTAAATATTTCTAATACGTTCGAGGAGTCCGAAACATCCATATAATATGCACTTCCATTTAGTTCCTTAGCTGTTTTTTTTGCATCATTAATATTAATATCGCACAAGATGACATTTGCTCCTTCATTAAAAAAATGACTTGCTATTGAAGCACCTAAGCCTCTTGCGCCACCTGTAATTAGTGCAACTTTATTTTTTAATCTATCCATAATTCATTAAATCCTTTGTATAAACCCGACCATAAAAATTAAATAAAATAAAGAATTATTTTGAAATCTTGCTATTTAAAAATTTGAGATATATTTTGTTAATATGTCAATAATACATAAATCAACAGTTAGTAAATATTTCGAAGATTTTTCTATTGGTGACAAATATGTATTACCATCAAGGACCCAAACGAGTGCAGTTTTTTCAATGTTTCAAGGTGCTTCAGGTGATAATGATCCGATCCATTATGATAAAGAGTTTTGTAAACACAGAGGGCACCCAGAAATGTTAGCTCATGGAATGCAAGTTTTTATTCAAACCGCAGCTGGAGCAGGGTCTTTTCCTTCAGAAATACGTGATAGTTTATTAGGATTAGTAGAGTTTTCTGGTAAAATGTTGAAACCTGTCTATAGAGAGGACACATTATATCCTGAGTTATTTATAATAAAACTTATTGAACAAAATACGACTGGTATAATTGAAATGAAAGCAATGGTTCATAATCAAAATAAGATTTTAGTATTTGAAGGTTGTCACAAATACTTACTTAAGAAAAAAATGCCCTATGTTAAATAAAAAGTTTAGATTTTTTATAAAAGTAATTGTATTTATTGTTTTTTTTATTCCTTATTTTGCTTTTTCAAATTCAAAAAAATGTGAATATGATAAAAAAATTTGTGATATACTAAATCATGTAGTTGGTATTAAAACTCCAATGATGGTTGCAAGTGGTACCTTGATTAATGACGAATTAATAGTCACTAATAGGCATGTAGTAGAAGATCATGAGCAGTTTATCATTAGATTTAATGATGGTAGGATAAAAAAAGCCTTTCCTTTACCTCACAACTTTCCTGCAGATTTAGCAATTCTAACTTTGAATAAAGAAACTAATATTTCAAATCAATTTGTACAATCATCTGAAATAAATGGGATGATTAGAGTTATAGCTTTTGATCAAGGAAGAAAATCAAATCGTATTTATGATAAAGGTAAAATAATTTCCTTTACCGATATAAAAACTTTTCCTCAATCTAGAATACATACTGATGCAAAAAGTCTTCCTGGTAATAGTGGTGGAGCTGTAGTTGATGACACTGGAAATTTAGTTGGTATTTTGGCTTCAGGAGATGGAAATATTAATGAAATCATTCCTATTTCATTAGTTAATGAAGTTATAAAAAATACTAGTAAGCAACACAAAGAAAACTTCTTTAAAATTGGTAACAATATTAGGTTATGTGCAGACAATCTTGAAGAGGCTCAATATATTCAAAAAAACCTAAACGATAAAATAGCAAATAACATAGATAATTATTGTTGGAATTCTAAGAACAAACAACTTATTGATCAAGCTGGTCAAACTTTTGGAAGGTTAGGGGATCTCAATAAGGCAAGAAAATTTCTTGAGAAGAGCTTGACACTTGACCCTTCTAGCCCAAACTCTCTTATTTCTTTAGCTATTGTATATCACATACAAAGAGATTTAGAAAAAGAAAGACCCTTAATATTAAAATTGCTTAAGCTTACACCTGAAAATCCACAAGTTTTGAGGCTGGGTGTTCAGGTTGCTGGCATCTTAAAAGATAAAAACATGTCTGATAATGTTTTAGAACTTATGTCTAAGTATAATAAAGATGCTTTACCACTTGCAAAAAAATTTATTGAAAATGCTTTTAAATCTAATCAATAAGGTAATTGTCTAAAGGGTCAGGAATCCAGCCATATTTTGTTATTTTTTTTCCTTTTTGTATAGCTCTTTTCTTTAAAAAACTTAATATATCATCTATGGATGCTTTTGAATTTTTATCAATGTATCTTGAAACTAAAGCGACTAATCTTGGAACTGCATAACTTGTGCCGCCAGTTGAAGCTCTTACCCCTCTATGATCGATTACTTCTACGCGTTCTGCTGGCAAGATAAAATCAACCGAAGATCTTCCATAGTTAGATCCTCTCCCAAGCCTGCCTGTTTGATCTGAAGATGTTACTGTAATAATGTTGTCTAAGTCTAATGAAGCGGGGTATATAGGTTTTTTATCGATATTAAAACCATTATTTCCTGCAGAAACAATAATAAGAATATCTTTATTCTTTTCTAAAGCCTCTTTAAAGCAAACCCAATCTAAAATATTGTCTGAACCCATTGATAAACTTACAAGCTTAATTGAATTTTCAGCAATATGGTCTATCAAATCTTTAAATTTGCACATATCATTAGCTGGAAACCTATATGGCGCTATCTTAGATTCAGGAGCCTCTTTTGATAATACACTAAATACAGTTGTGCCGTGGTGTCTGGGATAAAAGGGGTTTTGCCTTGGATCACTATCAAATGGTTTATTATCATTATCCCAAAAATCATATCCAATTATTTTTTTATTTTTAGTTGCTATATTTTTTTTAAATTTTTCTATTGTATAATTTATACCAGTATCAATTAAACCAATTATATTTTTATTACTTTCATTATTTATAATGGGTAAATCTGGATTTAGAAATTTTGTTTCTATTATGTTATAATTAGACATATCCACTGAATTTATTTTAATTGGAATATCTTTTTTGTCATAAATCAATACTCTAGCACTTTTAATTTTACAATTCTTGTTAGAGCGTAATTCTAAGATGGGCTTATTTAAAAGACTATAAAAAGTAAAAATAAGTTTTTGGATTTCCTTTTTTCTAACAAATGATTGTAATTTTAATTTTATTTTTTTATTATTATTTATAAGTAATTGATAATTATCCCTTTTTTCTGTTGTAATCCATTCGTCTTCAATATTTTTGTTCGTAATATTAGAGACTAATTTAGAACAAAATTGATCATGATAATTTTTAACTTCATAAAGCTCATAATCATTTGTGTTACCAAAGCTTATCCTGGGTAAAAGTATTATAAAAATGCTTAAAATCAAAAATTTATTTATTAATATCATTTTTTATTTTCTTAGAGAAGGAAGTCCAACCCCAGTAGCTTCAAAACCTCCATCTACAGCTAAAATTTGACCAGTAATGTATGATGCTTTTTCAGATGCTAAAAAGTAAATAGCATTAGCTATTTCATATTCGGTTCCATATCTATTTAATGGAATTGCATCATGGTATGCATCTATTATGTCTTGAGTATGAACTTTCATGGCAAGTTTTGTTTTTACTGGTCCGGGTGCAACACAATTAACTCGGATTCCATATTCACCTAATTCAGCAGCCTGTTGCTTCGTGAGTTGTATTATGGCAGCTTTTGAAGTTCCATATGCAACTCTTAATGTCGACGCTCTAAGTCCAGATATAGATGCTACATTGATAATGCTTCCTTTAGTGGTTTTTAGATAATTGATTGCTTTTTGTGTGCACATAAAAGCACCATCTAAATTTGTTTTCATTACTTCATTCCATCGTTTAAAGTCTGTCATCTCTATTGAACCAAAATCTGCAACACCTGCATTGTTAACTAAAACATCTACTCTGTCATGCCATTCAAGAATTTTCTGATACATCATTTCTACGTTGTTAAAATCTGAAATATCATAACAAAATGATTTCATTGAATTATTTGCTAAAGATAAATTTGAAAGCTCGTTTTTATCTCTATCAACTATTGCTACTTTATAATCATTTTGACTAAATAATTTTGCAGTTGCTAGACCAATTCCCCTTGCAGCACCTGTTACTATAGCTAATTTTTTCTTTGTTGATTCCATAATCTACTAACTTAAGAAATTAATCGTTATCTAACAAAGGGTTTGATGGTCTTTTTTCTAAGTCGGATTTCCACCGATAAACGTTTTTATACTTTTGTCCAAAATCAATTTTTAACATATTAGATAGATTAAACATAAAATGGCTAGTTATATCAGCTATGGTAAATTTATCGCCTAAAAGAAACTTATTTTTAGATAGATGTGGTTCGATCCTATTTAATAAAATATCAAACATCTCAATTCCACGCTCTACTATTTCTGGAGACTGAGTGATGCTAGTTCGAGTTCCTGGAACAACCTTTCCCTTAAAAAATGATGTTTTATTTCGTACAGAATGTAATAGTGGTAAAAACCCATCTAACTCAATTCTTCTATTCCACATATCAATAATTGCTCGTTCTTCTGTATCAATTCCAAATAATTTTGAGCTGTTAGATTGTTCATCCAAATAACGACAAATTGAAATTGTTTCTGTAATTATTGTCCCATTTTCTAACTCTAAAAAAGGAATACAATTAAAAGGATTCATTGAATTATATGGTTCCTTGAATAATTCATCTTCTCTAACATTTACTGAAATTGTTTCTAATTTTAATTTTTTTTCTCTTAAAAACATTTCAACTCTTAGAGCATTTGCAGCTGGTGCAAAAGTGTACAATTTCATTAAAAAAATCCTTTCATTTGAATATTGATAAAAATTATAGATTAATTTTTAATTTTATATCCTGTTTTAAATATGTACCAAATTATGCTTATACAAATACTTGTAAAAATTAACATAAATATAATACTAGTAAAAATAGGAACATCACCCACACCAAAAAAAGACCATCTAAAACCTGAGATTAAATAAACAATTGGGTTTAGTAGAGCAAAATTTTGCCAAAATTGGGGAAGCATATCTATTGTGTAAAAACTACCTCCTAAAAAAACTAAAGGTGTAATAATAAGCATTGGGACAATATTCAGCTGCTCAAAATTGTCTGAGACTATACCAATTATAAATCCTAAAAGGCTAAACGTCATACAAGTGATTAATAAAAAACAAAGCATAAAAAAGGGATATTTAATATCTAAGTCTACAAATAGATAAGATGTGCACAATATTATTAAACCAATAGAGAATGCTTTTGTAGTTGCAGCACCTACATATCCAATAACTATTTCTACAAAAGATAATGGGGCAGATAATAGTTCATAAGTTGTTCCAATAAATTTCGGAAAGTATATACCAAATGAGGCGTTGTTTACGCTTTGCATTTGTACAGTTAACATTATAAGTCCAGGTACAATAAATGCTCCATAAGAAACATTACTAATATTATCCATTCGTGATCCAATTGCGGCACCAAATACAATAAAGTAAAGAATTGTAGATAAAACTGGTGATACAAGACTTTGTATAAGAGTTCTAAATGACCTATTCATCTCATATCTGTAAATTGCATGTATGCCGCGAATATTCATAAATTATTCCTTAATTATTTTTACAAAAATTTCTTCTAATGATGTTTCTTCTGTTTGGATGTCGAAAAGATTAATCCCAATTTTGTTCATATCTGATAGCAATGATGTAATTCCAGTTCTTTCTTTGCCAGTGTTATAATAATAAAGAAATGATTTACCTTCATCTATTAATTTCAAATTATATTTTTTTAGTTTTATAGGAATAATATTTAGAGTTTTCTTCAACTTAACTTTGAGTGTTTTTACACTCATTCTTTTTATTAATTCCTTTTTTTCTTCTATCAATAATAGTTCACCGTGATTGATTATGCCAATTCTGTCAGCAATCATTTCGGCTTCTTCAATATAGTGGGTAGTTAAAATTATCGTTACACCTTCGTTTTTTAACTCTTTTATAATACTCCACATATCCTTTCGCAATTCAACATCAACTCCTGCTGTTGGTTCATCTAAGAATAGTATTTGTGGATTATGGCTTAAGGCTTTTGCAATCATAACTCTTCTTTTCATGCCACCTGACAATGATTTTATAATATTATTTTTTTTGTCATAAAGTTGTAACTTAGTCAGAAGTTTTTCAATATATTCATTATCATCTTTTTTCCCAAACAATCTTCTAGAAAATTTAACGGAATTTATTACTTTTTCAAATGGCTCAAGTGCTAGCTCTTGAGGCACTAAACCTATAAGTTCTCGCGTTTTCCTATAATCTTTAATTACGTCTAATCCCTTTACTTTGATTAGACCTGAAGTAATTGACGAGAGGCCGCAAATAGTTGATATAAGCGTAGTTTTTCCCGCACCGTTTGGGCCAAGTAAGGCTATTATTTCACCTTGTCTAATTTTTAGGTTTAAGTTTTTTACTGCAGTAAAATTATTGTCATATTTTTTTACAAGATTTTGAACATTTATTATTTCTGACAATTTGTTTTCCAGTAATTTGCTGTATGTAAAATTTTAAAGAGTTGTATTTAAATAAATAATACTAAATAATTGAATATCAACAAAATGGTAAATTTCAAAATTTTATATTTTTAAATTAAACATATTGTAATAACTTTTAAACAACTATGAAGGATTCTCATGTTAGTAAAAATGGAAATTGATCTGGCGAAAGGTTTTGCGCCTTGGAAAGAAATGTTTATACAAAATGAACATAGATTAAATGCTCATGGAGGTAAATTAGTGTTTGCAGGTACGCCAAACGATAATGACAACAAATTGACTGTAATTATGGATTTTGAATCTATGGAATCACTAAAGAATTTTGGCAGTGACGAAGAATTGACCAAGACCAGGGTTGAAGCAGGTGCTATGGTTGAGACTGGAGTTATGACAATTATGAATGAAGCATCTTTTATAAGCACCAAGTCATAAATAAAAATTGAAATATATTTATTTTAAATTGGACAATCTTTGAATTTTGATCCAACTGTCTCAATAATTTTCGGTAATTTTTCAACTTCATCACATATTTTTAATATGTTAGGGTAGTTTATAAATGGCTTACCTTGACAAGCTTCTCTTAAAATTTCAAAACCACCCGTGTGTTCTACAGTCCTTATACAAGTATAAATAAATATATCAGCATATGAGCATGAATTACCAGTGACAAAAGGAGCTAAGTTTTTGTCTTTTATGTGATTTTCTAAATATTGTAATCTTTTATGATGTAATTTTGTAAGATTAGAAATTCCTAATTCCTTGCCACCTTCAGCTAATGTGTCTGTTAATCTTAAATTTCTCCAAAAAGTTTCATTATGGCCAGTAATAATGTCATGAAATGGAGATAATACAAATGAGTAATAATCTTGTGCCCAAGACCAATACATAGCAGATAATGCTGCATTTTCAGTTGAAGTAGGCGTTAGAGGGCCTGGATATTTATTAGTTAAATACTGAACTATGGCCAATGAATCATTTAATTCTATTCCATTAGAATTGTCTTTTAACCATGGTATCGTTCCAAAAGGAGCCTGCGTATCTTTATCAAAGTCTTCACCCATAGGTTTACTCATAAGCAAATTAACTTTTATGTTATGCATTGCACAAATAATATTTATTTGAAGGCCCCTTCCTACAATCGGAAGATAAACAAGATTAATGTCAGTCATTTTTTAAACTCCAATATTTTTTATAATAAGATTTTTGCAGATTTGGAAAAAAAAGCAATAAATTGATTAGTTAGTTGTATCAAATACAGAATTAATGATAAGGCTTAATAATGATAGATGAACTCTATATTACTGGGGCTGGTGTTAGTGCAAGTAGTGGTATACCAACATTTAGAGGAAATGATGGTTTTTGGACTGTAGGAAGCGTTAATTACACACCTCAAGAAATGGCTACTAGGTCCATGTATGAAAATTATCCAGCGGACTTTTTATTATGGTATTTCAAAAGATTTGCTTCTTACAGAGATGTTAAACCAAATTTAGCGCATTATTGGCTAGCTGACAAAAAATTAATAACTCAAAATATTGATGGTTTAGACGGTAAGGCTGGAAATAAAGACTACATATCTATTCATGGAAGATTAGATAAAGTTGTTTGCTATAAAAATGAATTGGAAGAGCAAGTGCCATTTGATGCAAATTGGAATGAAATAGATTTATCTTTAAATCCAAGTGATGAAGTTTTAAAAAAGGAATTGTTGAAAAAGTTTAAAATCAAATTTTATAATGGTCATTTTATACCCCAAAACGGTGTATCCTTAAAACCATATGTATTGTTATTTGATGAAATTTATACAGATTTATATAGAATTTCAGAAGCTGAAGATTGGATGAACAAAGCACAAAAAATAATTTTTATAGGTACGTCATTTAGCGTTAACATTACTTCTATTGCATTAAGAAGTGCAATATCCAGAGGGATAAAAATAGATATAGTAGATCCCAACCCAATCAAGATTAATTATGATAAAGTAAATTACCACCAAATGAATGCTGAAGAATATTGTAATTTTAGAAATTTAAATTAAATGTTATTTATTAATAGGAATCCATGTTGCACTTGCATAAGCAGCTAATCTTTGATCTTCTCTATATAAGTGAGATTGTAAAAAAACAATTGTTTTACCTTTTTTGATAAAACTTCCTTCGCATCTGACTTGCCCTCCATTGATTGGAAGAAGGTATTTTACATTCATTTCTAATGTTGCTCCAGCACCCATTTTATGATGTAATAAATGGCCCATAGATACATCTAAAGCGGTAGCTATGACACCACCATGAAGAGTTCCTTGAGGATTGAACATAGGACTTTTGGCTTCAAATGAGACTATACACAAATCATCTTTATAAGTAGTTTGAAAACCGAGAAACCTTGAAAGATAAAAAGAGCCAAAATCTTGTTCATCAGAACTATCTGCATCTGAAAGCATCTTGGCACCTAATTGTTTTATTTTTGCAGAATTATCCATAAAATTTTCCTAAAATAATTAATTATTGAAAGAACAATTTATAATTTTTTAGTTGATAAGAAATTTTGTTAACTTATCAAAATCAAAAATTATACCATGTCCAGGCATTTCAGAAGCTTGGGTAAAACCATCTTTAACTTTAAGTGGAGATTCAATGAATTCGTCAATTCTCCATGCATGGAATTCCAAATAAGACGCATTAGGGCATGATGCGAGTAGATGTACATGTAATTCATGAACTCCATGAGAACATATTGGTAAATTATTTATTTCAGCCAATTTTGCTACTTTCATGAAAGGTGTAATGCCTCCACAAGTTGTTAAGTCAGGTTCAAGAAAATCAACACCACCGACATTAATAAGTTGATTAAATTCAGAAAGAGTATGAAGATTTTCACCCGCAGCAATTGGGATTTTTCCTAAAGATCTTAAGTGAGCATAACTTACAAAATCATCTGGTTTTATTGGCTCTTCAAGCCAAACTAGATTAAATTTTTCTATCTCTTTAAAAGCTATTACAGCTTGATCAATTCTCCATGCCTCATTAGCATCTGCCATTAACATTATATCATCTGGTAAATGAGTTCTCATGGCATCTAATCTTTTAATATCCTCAGATAAATGTTCTCTACCTAGCCTCATTTTGATTGATCTGAAGCCTTTATCAAGAGACTTAGAAGCTCCGTTAAGCAATTTTTCTATTGTAAAATTTAAATCAATATTTCCTGCATAAGCTAATACTTCTTTTTTAAAGCCACCAAGCAATCTCCATAATGGTTCATTTAAGCATTTACCTTTAAGATCCCAAAGTGCAACATCAACAGCAGCAATAGCAAAACTTACAGGCGCACCCCTCCCGGCATAGTGGGTGGCTTTCCACATTTCTTTCCATAGTAATTCAATTAATCTAGGATCCTTGTTCAAAATTATAGGTATAAAACTATTTTTTATAATTGAAGCAATTGCTAAACCTTGATTTTCGTGAACAGTAATATACCCAATACCATGCCCCCCGTCATCATTTATAATTTTACAGATGACTAAATCAAATGCTTTCATGACACCTGCGGCAAAAGCTTCAACAGGTTCAGGCAAAGGTATTTTGTATGTGTTTACTTCAATTTTTGATATTTCCATTTTATTTCCCTATCAAATAAGAATTATAAAAACTCAAACCCTTCATAATTGTTTTTTATTTTTTCATCACAAATACTTTTATAATTTGCAACTCCACCGACATAGGGCATAAAATTCCTCGATTTTCCTATTATATTATCACCATTATACCAAGAATGAGCTAATGGGTATAAAGTTGAGTTTGCAACTTCATTATTATGATTAACCCATTCATTCTGACTATTTAAATTTGCTGAAACAGTATTGAAGTTATTTTTTTGCTTATGAACGATCAAATTATGAACAAAGTCAACATGTTGCTCTATTGATAATATCATCTGACTTTTTACGCCCGGGCTTTGTGGTCCTGTAATCATAAAAAGATTAGGGAAGTTTGATACCATTATACCTAAATATGTTTTTGGGCCTTTGTCCCATATTGATTTTAAGCTTATATCATTTTCATTTCTGATATCTATTGCGTTAACTGCACCAGTCATTGCATCAAAGCCTGTCGCGAAAACTAAATCGTCAAATAAGTATTCGGTATTATTAGTAATTAATCCATTATAAGTAATTTTCTCAATTGGATTATTTGAAACATCAATTAAAGATACATTTTCTTTGTTATAAGTTTCAAAATAGTTGCTATCTAAACATAGTCTTTTTGTTCCAATTGGATGATTGTTGGGGCAAAGTAACTCAGCAGTTTTTTTGTTTTTAACAATTTTTCTAATTTTATTACGTACAAACTCTGCAGCTGTTTCATTTGCTTTCTCATCAGTTAATAGATCAGTGAAAGCAAACAACATGGCTTGACCACCTTCTTGCCAAGCTTTTTCATAAATACCATTTCTTTCATTTTCACTTACATCAAAAGCAGATTGCGTCGGTGGTTGATATTTAGCTATTCCAAAAGAAGAATTTTTCGCAAGATCTCTATATTTTTTATAGTTTTTCTTATATTCATCTCTTCGATCATCCGGCAGATCTCTGTGTCTTGCTGGTAAACTAAAGTTTGGAGTGCGTTGGAAAACTAATAACTGTTGTGCAGTTTCTGAAATTATTGGAATTGATTGAACTCCAGATGAGCCCGTACCAATGATACCAACTTTTTTTCCTTTAAAATTTGGCATTTCTTTTGGCCAAGCACCAGTGTGGTAGATATTTCCTTTAAATTCATTTATTCCAGGAAAATGAGGTGTGTTTGGAGTAGATAAATTTCCAGTTGCTAAAATTAGGTTTTTAGAAGTGATAACTTCATCTTTATCAGTTTTTATTAACCAATTTTGATACTTTTCATTAAAATTAGCTTTTGTTATTTTTGTATTAAAATTTATTTTATCCCTTAAGTTAAATTTTTTACTGACATATTGAGCATATTTTAAAAGTTCTGGTTGAGTTCCATATTTTTCTTTCCAATTCCACTCTTGTTGTAATTCTTCTGAAAATGAATATGAATAATCCATACTTTCAATATCGCATCTTGCTCCAGGATATCTATTCCAATACCAGGTTCCTCCAACATCATCTGCTTGTTCGTAAATTTCTGCTTTAAATCCATCAGATAGCTGTTTATGTAAACTATACATTCCTGCAAAACCAGCCCCAACAATTAATGTATCTAAAGATTTAGTAGTATCCAAATAAGCCT
Organism: uncultured SAR116 cluster alpha proteobacterium; assembly: GCA_902595145.1. Lineage (GTDB taxonomy): Bacteria > Pseudomonadota > Alphaproteobacteria > Puniceispirillales > Marisalimonadaceae > Marisalimonas. Next base: position 39,922 of record CACJOU010000010.1, read on the forward strand.
CCATAATAATTTTAAATATTAGGTCTTGAAAAAAAGATTTTCAACATTAAATAACACTTGTGATGCCATAATGGGTCATAATTTATAAAATAACATCGCCATTATTGGGATGTTGAAAATTAACTCGCTTTATAAGGAGATAAAAATGACTATTTTACCAACTCTTGCTTTAAGATCATTTGTAGGTTTTGACAACCTTTTTAATGAATTAGAAAGCATTTCTAACCAAAAACAAAGTTCTTTTCCTGCTCACGATATAATTAGAATATCAGATGATGAGTATGAAATTACATTAGCTGTTTCAGGCTTTAATAAAAAAGACTTAAGTATTGATGTCCACGATGGTGTTCTTACAATTAAGGGAAATGGTGGATCTGAAGTTCAAGACGATAGCTTGCAATATATATATAAGGGTATTGCAAAAAGATCTTTTGAACAAAAATTTAGATTAGAACAATACGTAGATGTTAAAGAAGCCAAATTGTCTAATGGTTTATTAACTGTGTCACTTCTAAGAGAAGTGCCAGAAGAGAGAAAGCCAAGACAAATAACTCTAAAAACTGCTTAATTAACTTTGGGTTAGGGCACATGCCCTAACCTTCATTTCAAGGTATAATTAATAATGGAATTCTTATTAATATGGGTATTAGGAAATGATGTAATTGATAGTGGTCTTAGATATAAGAATGCTGCAAAATGTTTTTCAGAATCCCAAAATGCCGCTGCTGAAATGAGGGAAGTTGGTCTCTCTGCACCAAAATTCACATGTTTGCCAGTTTCGAAAGGTAAAGAATTTAAAATATATAGAAATAATGACCAAAGTCCTAGATTTCCATTTTAGATTTATTCGTTAAATTTTTTTTCTATAATTTTTCTTATTTTTTCTATTTCTTTTGTCTGTTTATCAATACCTAAATTTTTTCTAATAAATCCATAAATCCATATAATTAATATTACAAAAATTAAACCAAATAAAATCTCAATCATTAAAAATAAAAAATTTATTTTTGCCTGAAAAATTTCTAGCGTTGAATTAAGGGGTTTTAATAAGTCTTTCATTTACATATCTAATATTTAATTAATTGCTTCCAAATTATAATTTAATAATATAGTTTTTTGTACAAAAATATGGGAGGAATTTATGAAAGTTATAAAAATATTAATTTTATCCGTGATATCTGCATTTTTTTCAAGCGCAGTTTTATCAGAAACAAGAATAACTTATAAATCAGCAAAATCCACTTCATCTTATTACCAGATGGCTGTGCAAATTGCCGATACTATGAAAAAATCAACTAATGGCAAAATGATTTTGACTATTGAAGAAAGTCAAGGCTCTGTTCAAAATGTAAAAGAAGTTGCAGCAAGGACTGGAAATTATGTATTTACTACACCGCCTGTCTTAGTGAAATTAGCTATAGCAGAAAAAGCTATGTTTAAGGGGAAAGGTAATCCCAACTATAAAAACATAAGAGCTTTGTTTCCAATTCCTTCCTTAACAATGCATTTTGTTATGTCAAAGAAGTCAGGCGTAAAAAATTTTTCAGACATGGCTGGTAAAACAATATTATTAGGAAAGGGATCTTTTGGAGCTAAAGAAGGTGCAAAATATATTAAAAAATTTGGTTTAGAAGGAAAAGTTAAATTAGCTCAAGTAGAACTTTCTAACGCTGTGCCAGCTCTTAAGAATGGACAAATTGATGGATTTGTTACAGCTGGCTCTTATCCAGCCCCTAATGTTATAGAAGCTGCGGCGTCTATGGGAGTGAATGTAATATCCCTTACAGATGATCAAATTAAATCATTTAAAAGAACAAAACTAACAATACCCTCCGGCACCTATAAAGGTCAAAATAGTGATATTACAACAACTTCATTGCCAGTTGTTGCATATGCTACAACAAATATGAGCAAAGACGTAGCCTATAATCTTACTAAAGCTTATTGGGAAAATAAAGGCAAATTGGGAGAAGCTGCAAAGTGGTGGAATGGAGTAACTCCTGAAATGATATCTAATGTATCAACTAAAGTACACTCAGGTGCAGTGAAGTATTACGAAGAAAGAGGGGTAAAGTTGGCAGATCATCATAAATAATATTATATGACGCTTAATTATAAAATGTGGATTGTCTTTGGGTTTATTTCTATAGCCTTCCACATTTACCTTATTTTTTCTGGATTAGTTCCTAATTTAATTTCAAGGCCATTACATTTTGCTTTAATTTTGCCTTGGATTTTCCTTTATAATAATGGAACAAAATTTCAATTTTTAATTAACGTTTCCATTGTCATTACAGGAATAACATCATGTCTATATATTGCCATTTTTTCAAATCAGTTAATGGATCAATATGGATTTTTAGAAAATAAATTTCAATTAATTGTCTCTTTAATATTAATTTTAATTGTATTAGATGCTGCAAGAAGATCAGTAGGATGGCCGCTGCCTATTGTAAGTTTTTTAGCGTTATTATATGGAGTTTTTGGAGAACATATACCTGGTGAGTTTGGTCATCCAGGACTGCCTTTAAATAGCTTTTTGGGAACACTTACAATTGCTGAAGGTGGGTTATGGGGCCCGTTAACGGGTGTTTCTGTGTCTATAGTGTCAATATTTGTTATATTTGGCTCTTTTTTAAATTCTGGTGAAGCTGGTTCAGGTTTCATGAATATTGCAACCGCTTTTGCAGGAAAATTAAAAGGAGGAGCTGCAAAAGTTTCAGTAATTTCATCTGCTCTTTTTGGTTCTATTTCAGGTTCAGCATCTGCAAATGTTGCTTCTACCGGTATGGTCACCTTGCCAGCAATGATAAAGTTAAACTATCCTAAGAGGTTGGCTGCATCTGTAGAGGCTGTAGCATCTTCAGGAGGTCAGATTATGCCACCCTTAATGGGTGCAGGTGCATTTGTAATGGTAGAATTAACTGGCGTCCCATATGATAAAATTATTATTGCGGCTCTTTTGCCAGCTATTCTTTTCTTTTTTGCAGTTTGGGTTGGCATTAATTTTTATTGTAAAATTTATAATTTAAAACCAATGAAAAAAGATAATCTACCAGATATTAGGACAGTAATTATAACTTCATTATTTTTTTTAATTCCGTTTTCAATATTACTTTCTCTAATGTTTTCGGGTTTTACGCCTCAATATTCTGCTTCAATATCAATATTAGCCGCATTTATATTACTATTTTTTAATATAAAAAATATTTTTAATTTTCAGTTAGGTGCAAGTAGATTTTTTGAAGCTTGTGTTGCTTCTGGGCGTCAGATTTCTCTAATAGGTTCAATAATAATATGTGCTTCAATTATAATTGGTGTTTTGTCAATGACAGGTTTAGGAGTAAAACTTACTTCTTTAATTATATCTTTATCAGATAATAATATTTGGCCTGCATTAATTTTAACTGGCATTGCTTGCTTGTTATTAGGTATGGAGGTACCTACTACTGCAGCTTATGTAATATGTGTTTCTGTAGCTGGTCCAGCTTTGGTTGACATGGGACTTGAGCTTCTCCAAGTTCATTTATTTGTGTTTTGGTTTGCTTTATTGTCAACCATTACACCACCTGTTTGTGGAACAGTTTTTATTGCTTCAGGAATGGTGTCTGAAAACTGGTTAAAAGTTTCTTTGACATCAATGAGTCTAGGAATCGGATTATACTTTATTCCATTAGCGATGATAGCAAACGAAGCAATAATTAAAATAAACGCTGATTTTATTTCATCATTAGTAGCGTTTGTTAAGATTGCTTTAAGTTTGGTTATGCTGTCTTATGCTTTTATCAGTAATAACTTAATTATATACAAAATAATGGCATTTTGTTTAGGTATGTTTGTAATGTTTTTATAAATTACTTCGGAGATAAATGCCACCATTTGCCGATATAACTCCTACCTTCGCTAGAAAGGAGATTTCTATCAATGTCATTTAATTTATGAAGTTCAGAAATGTTTTCGAAATTTTTATTGTTGTCTATGATAATAGATACATTAAAAATTTTTTTTGATCTTTCTAGCAATTCAATTTCTAAATTTTTTTTATTATTTTTGTGTATTTCTATTATGATATTACTATTTCTAACTTTTTTAAGTATTTCTTCAGTAAAAAAATCAAACTCTCCACCTTCAATATCACATAAAATAGTAGTTTTTGAAAAATCAATATCTGATGGTAATGAAGAAAAGAAATTATCTTTAGTTACTTTACCCATTATTGATAGGTTGTTTTTGACATTATTAATTTTTGCGGTTAGATGTAAGTTATCTCTACTTTTTTTTGTTTCTTCAAAGGCATAACAATATTCACAAATTTTAGATTTCAAGCAACCTATAGCAAAAAATCCATCAGCAGCGCCAATATCAATTAATATTGGTTTACTTATATCTTTTAATTTCTGTTGTATCTTATTTTCATAAATGCCATAAATTTTTGATCCTATATCTCCTTTACCCCATGAAATTTTGTCATTCATTTTTAAATTTTTAAAAATTCCATACTGCACTATAAAATTATGTTTTCTTGCATGTTCATAACTTAATATGGACCAGTATTTTTTAGTAAATTTATAATATAATTTTTTCATTTTATTTTATAATATTTTAGTTTGTAAAATTTATTGAACATTCACCTAATTCATCTATTTTAGCTTTTATTGTGCAAGGTTTGTTTATCCACAATAAAGGAGTAATGCTTCCAAGGCTAATTATTTCACCTTTATGTATAGTCCTTTTCAATGCTAATTTTTTTTGAAAATACCATTTAAGAGCATTTAGAGGGTCACCTAAAATACTATCAGAAGAACATGAATAAATTTCTTTGTTATTTAAAAATAATCTTCCAATAAATTTTGAGTAATTACTAAATTTATTTCTTATTTTTTTACCTAAAATAATTGAATTGCCGAGACTTCCATCAATAATTACATGCTCTATTGTATTTTTTTTTATTTCAACAAATCTATCTTCAACAATTTCAAGTGACAGACCACAGTAATCAATTAAGTTATCAATTTTTTCTTTGGAAATCTGATCTTGATTTATAATATCTTTGGCAATTTTAACGTATATTTCACATTCAACCCCGACTTTAATAAAATT
>CACJOU010000011.1 GCA_902595145.1 uncultured SAR116 cluster alpha proteobacterium
GCGATTGACTTTCGAGACGAGCAGCTATATTGACACCATTTCCATAAATGTTATCACCTTCAATTATGATATCGTCTAAATGAACTCCTACTCTCCACGATAATTTGGGGTTTATATCCTCTATCAAATTTCTACCTTTTATGGATTTCTGAAATTCGACAGCCGCTTTTGTTGCTCCCACGGGACTATCAAATTCAGCTATTATTGAATCACCAGCTGTATGAAAAATTCTCCCAGAAAATTTCTTTATAATTGGATCAATGATATCTCTACATTCTTTTAAACTGCTTAGTGTTTTTTCTTCTTGGGATTCCATATGCTTACTGAAATCAACACAGTCAGTTGCTAATATCGTTGCTAATCTTCTTTTAACTTCAGACATAAAACCTTACTAAATTATAATTTAATCTCATTTCGTGAATAATAATTAATATGACACTCATCTATTATGTTACGATTTTTTTTTAACATTTGAAGCAAAACTTTGTGAGTAACGAAAATAAAATTAATAGTCCATTAATCTGCTTAAAAACTGGATCAAAAGCAAAAATAATTAGTTATTTTGATAAAGAGGAAGTTTCTTATGTCAAAATAAACATGGAAATAAAATTCGAAGATACGAAATTTCAAGTGCTAAAAACAATTCCGGTTACTGACATTGAAGATTATTTTCGTTTTAACAAACATAAAATTTATGTTTAAAAAAAAGCTTGGATACCAGTTTGCGCTCGACCAAGGATTAATGCGTGAACATCATGAGTACCTTCATAGGTATTAACAGTTTCCAAATTCATCAAATGTCGCATAACCTGATATTCAGCATGAATACCGTTTCCACCATGCATATCTCTTGAAAGTCTAGCAATTTCAAGAGCTTTTCCACAGTTGTTTCTTTTAATGAGTGAAATGGCTTCCGGTGCTAAATTGCCTTGATCAAATAACCTGCCAACTTGAAGTGCAGCACTTAAACCTAGAGTTATTTCTGTTTGCATATCTGCTAATTTTTTTTGTATCAACTGTGTGGCTGCTAATGGCTTACCAAATTGTTTTCTATCTAAAGTGTATTGACGAGCTCTATGCCAGCAATCTTCTGCAGCACCCATAACACCCCATGCGATACCGTATCTTGCTCTGTTCAAACAACCAAAAGGACCTTTTAAACCAGTAACATTCGGCATAAGATTTTCTTCTGGAACAAGAACATTATCCATAACTATTTCTCCAGTTATAGACGCTCTAAGAGATAACTTACCATTGATTTTTGGAGCAGTTAAACCTTTCATTCCCTTTTCAAGAATAAAGCCTTTAATAGCATCACCATGTTCTTTAGATTTAGCCCAAACAACAAATACATCTGCTATTGGAGAATTTGAAATCCACATTTTTGAACCAGTTAATGAATAACCACCTTTAACTTTTGTCGCTGTAGTTTTCATAGAACTTGGATCTGAACCTGCATCTGGTTCCGTTAGTCCAAAACAGCCAATAAGTTCACCAGAAGCTAATCCAGGCAAATATTTTTCCCTTTGTTCTTCACTTCCGTAAGCATATATAGGATGCATTACAAGAGAAGATTGGACTGACATCATTGATCTGTAACCTGAATCTACTCTTTCAACTTCTTTTGCAACTAATCCATAAGAGACGTAAGAAGCGCCTGCACAACCATACTTTTCAGGTATCGTTATTCCTAATAAACCAAGCTCACCCATTTCCTTGAAAATATTTTTATCAGTGTTTTCATCTAAAAAAGCTTTTTCTACTCTAGGTAAAAGTTTAGCTTGGGCATAGTCATGAGCAGTAGATTTAATTAGAGCTTCTTCCTCAGAAATTAATGAGTCTAATAGAAGTGGATCTTCCCAATTAAATTTGGGCTTAACTTTCGAATTTGTTTTAAGATCAACTACATTTTTTTGATCTATATCAATACTTGTATCCATGACATATCCTTAATTTTTTTTGCATATTACTCAAATAATTTTTTAAAAACAATACTTATTAGCTCAATTTAGACTTAATAAATGCCTTTCAACAAAATCCAACCTATCTTGTCCCCAATAAATTTGATCATCTATAATATATGTTGGAGCTCCGAAAACATTTTTTTTAATCGCTAGTTGGGTATATTCTTCAAAATTTTTTTTACATTCTTCACTTTTAGCAAACGAAATAATTTTTTTTGAATTTAAGTTCATATGGTTCAATATGTTTATAAGCACATCTTCATTGTCTACATCTTGATTTCTTACCCACAAACTATTCATAATATTATCGGCAAGCTCAAAATAATTTTCTACTTTCTGAATTTTTGCAGCTATGATTATTAATGACGGAAGAACAGATTTTGATGGGAAAAATTTTGGTTGTGGATTTATTTTTATATTTAAAAATTTAGACCATCTATTCAATTCTTGTAATCGTAATTTTTGTCTTTGAAGTGGTCTCTTTGAAACAGGAAGACCTCCTGAAATTGGAAAAATCTCCCCATAGTTTACTGGATACATATTTAAATTAACATTGAATTTTTTTATCAATTCCCCTAAACGACCATGTCCAAGAAATGTCCAAGGACTTCCATGGCTCATAAAATAATCAATTGAAATCATTATGAACCAAATCCAGAACCAGCAGATTTGTAATTTTCTCTTGGAGGGCTAAAAACATCAAGGATTTTTGCTCCTACTGGACCAGCTATAATACCATGTTCAACCCCGCCAGGCGTTTGCCAAAAGTCACCCTTTTTAATTTCTATTTCTTCGCCACCTTGAATTCTAATTCCAGAACCTTCAATCAAAAGTCCCCATTGCTCTTCTGGATGTGAGTGAATTTTACCTTTAGCATTTGGCTCAATGTCAACTAAAGATAGCATAGCTTGTTGACCACAAAAAATTCTTGTAGAAACTCCTTCTGCAAGTTGTCTTTTTATTCCTGAATCTAAGTCATTTATGTTATTAAAATATTTTTTTTGCGACATCTTTTTCTCCACTTTTTTGCTTATGACGGTTTGTCTCCTGCAAAAGTAATTCTATGCATTAATCGTCTTTGTCCATGATAATCATTTATAGGATTATGCATTGTACATCTATTATCCCAAATTGCTACAGACCCTGGTTTCCATTGAAATCTACAAGTAAATTCTGATTTGATTTGATGCTTGTATAAGTACTCTAATATTGGTGTACTTTCTTCCTCCGTCATGCCAACAAAATTGGTCGTATGAGCTTCATTAACATATAATGATTTTCTTTTAGTTTCTGGGTGTGTTCTTACTACTGGATGAATAGCTTTTAATTCATCTCCTTTTAGACCAACTGATGCATGTTTCATAATATCCGATCTAGTTTTAGCAACACGTGATTTGCCTGAAATATTTACTGCTTCAAGAGTATCTAAAAATTTTTTCATACCCTCAGATAAACTTTCATAAGCCATATATTGATTGGACCACTCTGTATCTCCGCCATAATCAGGTGTTTCAATACCATACAGCATTGTTCCCATAGGAGGTTCTTCTTGATAGGTAGTATCACTATGCCAAATTCCACCAAAATTGTTTGTGTCAGTTTCCTTTTTCAAAATTGGTGTTATCTCAGGAAAATTTTCTAAACTTTTTACAAAAGGATAAACTATTGGCTTTCCAATTCTTTCTGCGAATGCTTTTTGAGTATCTGGACTGAACTTTTGGTCTCTAAAAAATATCACTTGATGTGCTAACAGTGCATCATAAATTTCAGATATAATTTCATCAGGCAGATTTTCAGATAAATCAATATTATCTATCTGAGCTCCAAGCGCACCTGCAATAGGATTTACTTTAATTTTCTTAAAATTAATATTCTGATTATTATTAATTTTCATAATATATTTAGGCTCCTTAAGGTAGAACTAGGAAAACATCCAAATTTTATTTGCACTTATTAAGTTAGTGTTAAATAATTTAAATTATAAATAAAAAATAAATTATTTTCAATTTCTACAGAGAAATTTAGATGAAAAAAATCAAATCACCTCACCTTGATGTGAGACAAAACTGGTTAAATAAATTAAAAGAACAACCTTTACTTCCTGATCTGAATATTATTGATCCACATCATCATCTTTGGGATGTTGGATTTGGAAAATATTATGTAGAAGAATTGTTGGAGGACATTGAGACTTCAGGTCATAATATAAAGGCAACTGTTTATATTATGAGTTCGTCTAACACAAAGATATATTTACAAGATGGACTTGAAGAATTCAGAACTCTTAGTGAAATTGAATTTGCTACAAATGAAGGCAAAAGAGCTGATCTAATACCGGATAATAAAGTTAAGGTAAATGCATCTATAGTTGGATCTCTTGATCTAACTTTTGGAAATAAATTGAAACCAGTTATACAAAAAGGTTTAGAAATTAGTGAAGGTCGACTAAAAGGCGTAAGAATGCTTTTAGCAGCACATCTAGACCCTAGAATTAAATCTGGTGCTGTAAATTCTGATTTATCCCTAATGTCACATCCAAAATTTGTTGAAGGTGCAAGATGCTTGCAAGACGCAGGACTTTCACTTGATTTTTGGATATATCACACACAACTAGGTGAAATGGAAAAAATAGCCAGGACACTACCAGAACTTAACATTATTCTTAATCATATTGGAGGACCTATTCATCTTGGTGAATATGAAGGAAAGCAACCCTTAACTCATAGAGAGTGGCGAACGGCTATGATGAGATTATCAAGATTACCAAACATCAAAGTAAAATTAGGTGGATTAGGTATGGAAGTTAATGGTGCAAAATTTCATTTAAATCAAAATCCACCAAACTCTTCTCAATTAGCTGATATATGGAAGTCATGGATTTATGAAACAATTGATATGTTTGGCGTTGACAGGTGTATGTTTGAAAGTAACTTTCCAGTTGATAAAGGCTCTTGCAGTTATGGTTCATTATGGAATGCGTTCAAAATAATTTCAGAAAACATGTCACATAATGAAAAAAATAAATTGTTTTATGAAAATGCTGCAAAAACATATAAGATAAAATTATGATAATTATCTTTAGGCAAATTCTATGAACGTTTCAATTCTTGAACAATCAGTTTCAGTTGAAGGAAAGCCTCAGTCAGTAACAATACAAGATAGTATAAATTTAGCTAAAAAAGCCGAAAAACTTGGTTACAAAAGATTTTGGGTTTCAGAACACCATAACCATCCTACAATTATTGGGACTGCACCTGAAATATTGATGGCAGCCATAGCATGTAACACATCTTCAATAAGGATTGGAAGCGCAGGCATAATGTTACCTCATTATTCACCACTCAAAGTTGCAGAACAATTTAGAGTTTTAGAGGCAATAGCCCCTAACAGAATTGATTTAGGTTTGGGAAGAGCACCAGGTTCTGATGGAAGAACTGCATTAGCATTAAATCCAAACAGCAGGAGTGATAGTGAACATTTTCCAAGTCATGTAAGGGATCTAATAGCATGGGTTTCAAACGAAAAGTTAATCGAAGGTCATCCATTTAGACATTTAATCGCTCAGCCTATTTCAGATACTATTCCAGAAATTTGGATGCTTGGAACATCTAATTACGGTGCTCAGTTAGCAGCTTACTTGGGTATTCCATATTGTTTTGCACATTTCATTACAGATGGACAAGGACTGAAAGAAGCTTTAGATATTTATAGATCTGAATTTCGTCCGTCAAAAAAATTCCTTAAACCTTTGGTTAATGTATGTATGTGGGCCTTAACTGCAAATACAAATGAAGAAGCAAAATATTTATTTGCATCTAGAGCTGCGTGGAAGATTGGAAGAAATTATGGTCAACTTGGATCTATTACTGATCCTGATAATGCCTTGAGTATTATCAATGATAATGGTTGGACTGAACAATATCAAAATATGTATCAAAACTCATTTGTAGGAGACGCAAATATAACAAAGGATAAAGTTTCTAAACTAGTAGAAGAAAATAATATTGATGAGATTGCTATTTTAACTTGGTGTCACAACGAAAATCATCGTATTAAATCTTACGAAATTTTTGCAAATGCTTTTGAATTGTCTGAAAAAAGAGAGCCTGAAAAATCTGTCATATAAATTGAATTTAGAAAAAAACTCTTATATAAAGCAAATAAATCGTGGAGTAAAAATTGTTTTCTGTTAGTCAACCTGTATACAAATTAAAAGTTTTTTTTATATTTATATTTATATTATTCTTAAGTTCTTGTAGTAAAATTGATATGAAACAATTTGAAAATAATACTCCTAAACTAGATTTATTTTCTTTTTTTGAAGGTAAAACCATAGCTTATGGTATTTTTGAAGATAGATTTGGGAATTTAAAAAGACAATTTAGAGTTAACATTACTGGGAAGATAGAGAATAATACCTTAACTCTTGACGAAGATTTTTTATATGATGATGGTGAACAAGCAAATCGTATTTGGAAAATAAAAAAAATCACTGATAAAAATAAAGTCATATATCAAGGACAAGCTGATGATATTGAAGGTGAAGCCTCTGGATCTATTTCGGGAAATACACTTAATTGGTCTTATGATATTTATCTAAATATCAAAGGTTCAAATATTAAAGTTCACTTTAACGATTGGATCTATAAACAAAGTGAAGATTTAGCAATTAATAGAGCTTACGTAAGTAAATTTGGTATTAATATTGGATCAGTTACATTAGTTTTTTTAAGAGGTAAAACTGCAGCTCAAATAGGACCCTTAAATCTAAAAAGCTGGTAATATTTGATGTTTAATAAATTTTGTTTAATTTTCACACTAATTCTTCTTTCACATTCTAACTTAGTATACTCAAATCCCAAAAACGACATTGGGGAAGACCAAAAAACTGTAAAAATATTGAATAATTATTTTTCAAAACAAACTATGGTAGGAAAAGCTAATTTTCAATTTCTTTTTTGGAATATGTATGATGCAAAACTTATAAGTGAAAGTGGCAGCTATCCTTCAAATAAATTTGCTTTAATTTTAAAATATAATAAAGATTTTTCCAAAAAAAGTGTTGTAGATGAAACCATCAATCAACTGAAAAAGCAAAAAACATTCAAAGAAAAAGAATTAAAAGAAGTAAATACTCTATTAAATAAAGCATTTAGAGAGATAAAGAAAAATAATAAATTCGTAGGTATCAAAAATAACGATAAAGCAATATTTTATTTTCAAAATGAAAAAGTATTAGAAACTGACAACTCTGAATTTATAAAGATTTTTTTTGATATTTGGTTAAGAGAAAATAGTCAAAACCCAAAATTCACTCAAGAATTATTGGGAAAAACTAGAGGATAGTTACGTGCGATTAAGTGCATTTTTTTTTGAAATTGTACCTTTATCAGGTTTTTTTTTAGGAGCGCAATATTACACTCTAATTGTTGCTGCTATCATATCACTAATTCTTGGTCTTATGGTTATGCTAGTGTTCTATGTCATAGAAAAACGCATTTCCAAATTTCAAATATTTGGAATTTGCATGTCTGCTCTTTTTACTTTTTTTGCATATTCTTTTAATGACGATGAGTTTGTGAAAATTCAACCAACAATTTTTAATGGCTTTTTTAGTGCTGTTTTACTTTTTGGCATATTATATAAGAAAGCAATGATGAAACAATTTTTTGGATCTCAATTTTCTCTTAATGATGAAACCTGGTATAAACTTAGTTTGAGATGGGGTTTATTTTTTTTATTTCTTACAATTATAAATGAAATATCTTGGAGGTTTCTTGAAACTGAGGATTGGGTTTTTATCAAAGTTTTTGTATTATCGCCTTTAGTTGGAATTTTTATGTTGTGCCAATTGCCAATTACATTAAAAGGAAGAATTAAAACCAAATAAGCAAATTAAAAACAAGTATCATGGAGGCATTAAATGAAAATAAAGATAATTGATGTTAAAGTCCATGTTATTAAATCATCATTAGATGTACCTTTTGCATTTTCTCAAGGATGGGTAAATGTAAGGTCTGCGACACTCGTAGAAATAAAAACAAACTCAGGTTTAGTTGGCTGGGGGGAAGCCTTTTGTCAAGGATTAGAACCTCCCGAAATCTCGGCAGCTGTAATTGAAAATGCTCTAAAGCCTATTTTATTAGATCAGTCCCCATTAAATATCGAAGTCCTGTGGCACAAAATGTACAATTCTACAAGAGATTATGGAAGAAAAGGATCTGTAGTATCTGGCATAAGTGCAGTGGATATAGCATTATGGGATATTGCAGGCAAATATTACGACCAACCTGTATATCAATTATTAGGAGGTGCATTTAGAAAAAAAATTAAACCTTATGCAACGGGTTTTTACAGAATAAAAGGTAAAGGTGAAGCAAGCAGATTAGCAGAAGAAGCTTTATCTCACTTCGAAAATGGTTTTGATCATATGAAGGTTAAACTTGGTTTTGGAATAGACGACGACCTGAAGTGTATGGAAAGTATCGGTCATGCTCTGAAAAATAAAAATGTTACTCTTATGATTGATACTAATCACGCTTATGGAAGATCTGAGGCACTGACATTAGGAAAAAACTTACAGAGTTATAAATTACGCTGGTATGAAGAACCAGTTGTTCCTGAGGATATTAAAGGTTATGCAGAATTGAGATCTAAGTTAGACATTCCTATTGCAGGAGGTGAGAATGAGCATACTCTATTTGGATTTAAATCACTTTTCGAAAATAATGCAATTGACATTGCACAACCTGATATTGGGTCATGTGGCGGTATAACAGGAGCAAAACATATTATTAATTTAGCACATAGTTTTGGTGTAGAGGTTAATCCTCATGTATGGGGTTCAGCAATTGCTCAAGCAGCATCTATTCAAGTTATTGCCTCAATTCCAGTAACCCATTTTTCAATTTTTGCTAGAGAGCCTATTTTTGAATATGATCAATCAAGTCATCCCTTTAGAAGAGAATTACTTTCAAAACCCTTTGAGCTTGTGAATGGCATGATAAATATTCCAGACAATAAAGGTTTAGGAATTGAAGTAAATCTAGAAACTATTAAAAAATTCAAAACTAATTGAAACAAATCATGATTGAACATTTAGACCCAATAATCAAATCACATAATGTAGAAATCTCAAATGGTCTCAATGTTCATTATTTAGAAGCAAATTCAAACAAATCTCAAAAACCAACGGCTCTTCTTCTGCATGGGTTTCCCGAATTAAGTTTTAGTTGGAGAAAAATTATACCTTTATTAGCTGCTGAAGGTTTTAGGGTTATTGCTCCTGATATGAGAGGATATGGCCAAACCTCAGGTGGGGGAAAAGAATTTCATGCCGACATATCTGAATATAGATTATTAAACTTAAGCACAGATATAATAAGTCTTATGAGTTCTTTAAATCTTGATACAATTGATTTATTGGTTGGACATGATGCAGGTTCATCAGTTGCTGCAGTGTCAGCTATAATCAGACCAGACATCTTTAAATCTTTAGTTATGATGAGTGCTCCATACGCTGGAACTCCAAATATAAATAGAAGTTTGACATATGAAGATCCTATTCACAAAGAATTAGAAAAATTAGACCCTCCCAGAAAACACTACCAATGGTATTATTCTACAATTGAAGCCAACAAAGATATGCACTTAGAAAAAAAAGAACTACATAAATTTTTAAGAGCTTACTATCACATGAAAAGTGCAGACTGGAAAAAGAACGTTCCTTACAATTTGAATTCTTGGAATGCGGAAAACTTAGCTAAAATGCCAGAGTATTACATTATGCACCTTAACGAGGATATGGTCCAAAGTGTAATGCCGCACTATCCACAGTCAAATTGTTATGAAAATTGGTTAAATGATCAAGAATTAGAAGTTTACACCAACAGCTTTTTGAAAAATAGTTTTCAACCTGCATTAAACTGGTATAGGTGCATGACCTCAAATAATCTTAATAGTGATTTAAGAATTTTTTCTGGTAAAAAGATTGAAGTTCCATCTTGTTTTATTGCAGGTGAAAAAGATTGGGGTATTTACCAAAAACCGGGAGCATTAGAAATAATGGAAAATAATTTATGTTTGCATTATAAGGGCAGACATATTATCCAGAATGCTGGACATTGGGTTCAACAAGAAAATCATGTCGATGTAGCAAAAACTTTAATAGATTTTTTTAAAAATAATAATTTATTTTAGGAATTATTTTGAACTTCTCTTTATCTGGAAATCTTTTTAAGGGAATTGGAATAGCTACTATTGGTGCATTAGTTTTATCTCCAGACACCTTGTTTATGAGATGGTCTGAAATGGACGCATGGTCAATGCTTACGTGGCGAGGCTTTGAAATGGGATTAATGCTCATCTTATTTTCTAGCTGTTTTGGAATTTATAGAAAAAATTTTAAAAAAGTTTTTTCAAGAGTTGGTATCTGGATAATTTTATCTCAGATATTAAGTTCTATATTTTTCACGTATGGTGTTGCTGAAACTTCAGTATCGTTAATTTTATTTTGTCTAGCAACCTCTCCAATATTTGCCTCTATATTTTCAATTTTTATTCTCAAAGAAAAAACAACATCTTCGACATGGATAACTGCATTTTTTGCATTGATTGGTGTTGGGATTTCTGTGGCAAATGGTGAAAATGTTTTAAATGCACCTCAGGGTAGCGTTTTCATTGGGACGGTATGCGGAATAGGAGCTGCAGCCACATTAGGCTTGAGTTTAGTATTTTTGAGAAGCAAACCTGATATACCAGCTATGACTGTTACTGGATTGAGTTCTTTTGGCTATGGTATAATTGGGTTATTTATTGTATCTCCAGATCTTCTTTTTAAAGGGGATATAATAGCAATTTCTTTATCTGGATTAATAATCCTTCCAATATCTTTTGCATGCTTAACTTTTGCAACAAGGTATACACAAGCTTCAAATATTGGACTTTTAATGCTTTTAGAAACCTCTCTGGGTCCATTTTGGGTATGGCTTGGCACAAATGAAACTCCAAATATCTATATGATAGTTGGTGGAGTTATAGTTATTTTTAGTCTTGCTTGGTATATTTTAGTAGATCAAATAAAAATTTCTTTTTCCAAATAATTTGATTTATATAAAATTTGGAAAAATTATTTTGAAAATTGATGTATTAACTTTGATCTATTTGATTTAGATTTTTCATCAAGTTTGTTTTTAAAATTGTATCCCCAAACAGGACCAGGCCAAGCTGGGTCACTTTTTTTTCTTAAAACCAAATGTAAATGAAGTTGAGATACTACATTTCCTAACATACCAATATTTGTCTTATAGTATCTTCCTTTAGATTTAAGATAGTCACCTAGTTCAATTGCAAAATTTAATAAATAATTTCTATCTTTTATCTCTAATTCATATAACTCTGTTAAGTTTGATTTTTTTGGAATTAGGATCACCCAAAAAACTTCACTTATGTCCATTAATCTTATTTGAAAATCATTATTTTCCTTAACTAGAAAACTATCCTGTTCTATTCTATTATCTAATTTAAACATTTCTATTTCCTAATAAATTGATTAATTTTTATATTATTACGATTTATTAAGTTAATAAAGATTTCAAATTAAGGGAAAATCCAATGGTTAAAGAAACAAATATTTCAATTAATGAGAATAGGTTATGGGATAGTTTGATGGAAATGGCAAAAATTGGTCCCGGAATAGCAGGAGGAAATAATAGACAAACTGTTACTTTCGAGGATGGTGAAGCTAGAAAACTTTTACAGAAATGGGCTTCAGAATCAGGTATGTCAATGAAAGTTGATGAACTTGGATCTATGTTTTTAAAGAGAGAAGGAACAGAAAATGACGCTCTTCCTGTTGTTATAGGAAGTCATTTGGATACTCAGCCAACAGGTGGCAAGTATGATGGTGTTCTTGGTGTTCTAGCAGGTCTAGAAGTTGTCAGAACTCTTAATGATTTAAATATAAAAACAAAAAGACCTATTTTAGTTGTTAATTGGACAAACGAAGAAGGATCACGTTTTCCTCCCGCAATGATGGCTTCAGCCGGTTATGCCGGTATATATGATACTAAGACTTTACTTGCCGCAACTGATTATGAAGGAAATATTTTTGGTGAAGAACTTGATAAAATTGGATGGAAAGGAACTGAACCAGTTGGTAAAGAAAAGTTTCATTGTTATTATGAACTTCATATTGAACAAGGTCCAATACTTGAAAATGAAAATATAGACATTGGAGTAGTTACTCACGGCCAGGGATTAAAATGGTTAGAAGTAAAACTTACCGGAGTTGAACAACATACTGGCACAACTCCAATGAACATAAGGAAAGATACGGCACTAGCTTTATCAGAAATTGTTTTAACTGTTAATAAAGTTGCAAACAATAACCAACCTAATGCACTGGGCAGTGTAGGTCACATTGAAGTATCACCTAATTCGAGAAATGTGATTGCTGGTCAAACTATATTTACAATAGACATTAGATCTCCTGAAATAAACAAACTTAATGATATGGAAAAAGAAATAAAGTCATCTGCAGAGAAAATTTGTAAAAAATATAAAGTAAATCTTCAAATGGAACAAATTGGTGGATTTGATCCCGTAACCTTTGACAAACTTTGTCTTGAAAACATTAGAGATAGTGCCAAAAAATTTGGATATTCTTATAAAGATATTGTTTCAGGTGCCGGCCACGATGCATGTTGGATTAATACTGTCGTACCGTCTGCTATGATAATGTGTCCCTGCATAGATGGTTTAAGTCATAATGAAGCTGAGGAGATAAAACCTGAATGGGCATACTCAAGTACAAACGTTTTACTTCATTCTGCTATTGCATCTGCTTCGTAAAATCCAAAATTAATTATTAATTAAATTTAAGCCTGCACCATTTTCAGCGCCAGTTGCATTACTTCTTAACAAAGAAAATAAATTTCTACCAAAATTTAAGTTTTTATTCTTTTCTGACGTTATTATTTTTCTTTTTGAAATATCTTCGTTTACATTAATTTTTCCATTACTTGCATCAATTTCTATTTCATCTCCATCTTGAATTTTAGCTATTATACCACCGTCAATTGCTTCAGGTGTAATGTGGATTGCAGAAGGAACTTTTCCTGAGGCACCAGACATTCTGCCATCAGTAATCAAAGCTACTTTAAAACCCATATCTTGTATGTTAGAAAGAATAGGTGTAAGTGCGTGTAATTCAGGCATTCCGTTAGCTTTTGGTCCTTGAAATTTTACTACAACTATTACATCCCGGTTCAGAATACCTTTATTATAGGCTATTTTAACGTCTTCTTGATTATCGAATACCATAGCAGGTGCAGTAATATTATAATGCTCAGGTTTTACAGCAGATATTTTAATAACTCCTTTACCTAGATTACCTTTCAATATTTTTAATCCACCATTTTTTTGATGTGGATCTTTAACGGTTCTTAAAATATTATCATCATATGATTTTGATTTTTCTTTATTCCAAATTAATTTAGCATCTTTTAAAGTTGCCTCTGAAATATAATCAAATAAATTTTCGCCCCAAATTGTTTTAGCAGATCCATCCAATAAACCTTCATCTAATAGCTCTCCAATTATAAAACTCATACCTCCAGCTGCATGAAATTGATTTATATCTGCACTACCATTTGGATATACCTTTGCCAATAAGGGGGTGATTTCTGATAAATCCTCAAAATCTTCCCACAATAATTTTATGCCTGCAGCTGCAGCCATAGCTGGGAGATGTAATGTATGATTGGTTGATCCACCAGTTGCAAGTAAGCCAATAATAGCATTAACAAAACTTCTTTCATCTATAGTTTTTCCAATTGGCCTTACATCATTGTTCTTTCTTGAGATTGAAATTGCTTGTTGCGTTGCGGCAATATTGTATGCATGTCTTAAATCACTATGAGGATGGATAAAAGCGGCACCAGGTAAATGTAAGCCCATAATTTCCATCAGCATTTGATTAGAATTTGCAGTTCCATAAAATGTACAAG
Organism: uncultured SAR116 cluster alpha proteobacterium; assembly: GCA_902595145.1. GTDB lineage: Bacteria > Pseudomonadota > Alphaproteobacteria > Puniceispirillales > Marisalimonadaceae > Marisalimonas. Next base: position 13,973 of record CACJOU010000011.1, read on the forward strand.
TCCCCTCTCCATGGTATGCTGAAGTTTCTGCTTTTAGTAATTCTGCTCTAGATACCTCACCTTTAGCAAAAGCTTTTCTTACTCGAGCTTTTTCTTCATTAGGAATTCCAGATGACATTGGTCCAGCTGGAATGAAAATAATTGGCAAATGTCCAAAAGAAAGAGCTCCAATAAAAAGTCCAGGTACAATTTTATCACAAACACCTAAACATAATGCTGCATCATAAACCCCATGACTTAATGAAACTGCCGTCGACATTGCAATTACATCTCTTGACATAAGAGATAGTTCCATCGCAGGTCTGCCTTGTGTAATACCGTCACACATCGCTGGCACACCGCCAGCCATCTGGGCAGTGGCACCAAATTGATTTGCTGCAGCTTTGATTATTTTTGGAAAATTTTCTAACGGTTTATGAGCAGAAAGCATATCATTATAAGCTGATACAATGCCAATATTTGGTTTAGTATTGAGTAAAATTGAGTCTTTTTCTGTTGAAGGTGATCCAGCCACCACATGTGCCATGTTAGAACATGATATTGAACCTCTATCGTTATCATTATCATCTTCCATAGCAACAACATTATCCAAATATTGTTTTCTATAATATTTACTTCTATCTTTTATTCTATTGGTTACTTCAATGATTTTACTATTTAATTTAGTCATTTGCTTTCTCTATAAAAAAATCTCTATTTCTATTTTTAATTAAATGATGAATTGGTAATTTCTGTTCTTGTTTAGCTTTCTCAAAAATATTTTGCTTAGCTTTTCCTTTAACTAATAAAATTATGTTTAAACTTTCCATTATCAAAGATAAATTCATAGTTATTCTTGGTATTAATGGATTACCTTTAGGTGGTGTTGTTAAAATTTTTGGACTTGCATTTATATCAAATGCTTCATATTGGTTTATCATATCAGGAAATAAAGAAGCAAAATGTCCATCTTCACCCATACCAAGTAGAGTTACATCAAAAGGTTTTTTGAATTTTGTATTTGATAAAAAGTTTTCTGTAAGAGGAAAGAAATTAATATTTTTAGCTTTATTTTTTATGAAATGATTATGTAATAATTTTTGGTTACTGTCTCTATGATCAGGGTCAACTAATCTATCATCTACTAATGTTAGAAAAACTTTCGACCAGGATATATCAATATTTGATAATTCTTCATAAATACTAATTGGACTAGATCCACCAGATACTACTAAACTGGCAGACCCTTCATTTTCTATAGAAGAATTTAATCTATCAGAAATTAAATTAACAATACTCATTATTATTCATCTTTTGGATCAAGCCATTGGCGTCCATCTAACGTTAATATTTTATCCTCTGGTCCCATAGTTCCAGTCCTATATAATTGAGGGTCTTGTTTTTTCACTAATTTTACAATCGGATCAATATAATCCCATGCTGCTAAAACTTCATCAGATCTCATAAAAAGTGTTTGATTACCTCTAACAACATCCATTAAAAGCCTCTCGTAAGCATCGGGTAGTCTATCAGCAAAAGTATCACCAAAGGACAAATTGAGTTCTGAAGGGAAAAAGCGCATACCACCTGGGCCAGGTGCTTTTGAAGTTAATTTTAGTTTAAGGCCTTCTTCGGGCTGTACTCTTATTATAAGTCTATTGGGTTCGTCATGAGCATCTGTTGTAAATTTAGAAAAAATATCATGTGGTTTATTTTTAAAGGTAATAATTATTTCACTTGCTCTAGTAGATAATTTTTTACCAGTTCTGATGTAAAATGGAACTCCAGCCCATCTCCAATTATTTATTACAACTTTTAAAGATACAAAAGTTTCTGTATTTGAGTTTTCTCCTAATTCATCTGAAAAACTTCTATATTGGCCTGTCTGAATTTCTTCTTCTGTAATTGGTTTGAGAGCTTTTAAAACTCTTAATTTCTCGTCTCTAAGTTGATCTGCTTCATAAAATGAAGGCGGTTCCATAGCTATCAAACATACAAGTTGTAAGAGATGATTTTGTAACATATCTCTTATTGCACCATATTCATTATAATAAGAAATTCTATCTTCAACACCAACTGTCTCAGAAACTGTAATTTGAACATTGTCTACATTTTTATTGTTCCATTGATTTTCGAAAAATGTATTAGCAAACCTTAAAGCCATCAAATTTTGAACTGTTTCTTTACCTAAATAATGATCTATTCTATAGATTTGACTTTCTTTAAAAACACTTGATATTTCATTGTTAATTTGTATGGCTGTTGATTTATTTTTGCCAATTGGTTTTTCAATTACAAGCCTACTTTGAGGAACATTTAAACCAGAGTCTCTAATGAACCTACAACTATTACCAAATAAGCTAGACGCTATTGCTAAGTAAAATATTATGGGTCTATTTGGGTCAAATTTTTCTTTTAAAATTTTGACTAATTCAAGATGACCATTACCAGAAACAACATCTAGCTCAACAAATTTTATAATATTTAAAAAATCATCCCAAATTTTTTCATTATCAATAACTTTTTTTATAGCTTCATCACATTTAAATTTTAATCCCGAAAAAAAATCACCCTTGGATTTTATTTCTTTATCGCACAAAATTATATTTGAATTTTCATCAATCTGCTTATCTAAAAATCTCCAAAATAAAGCTGGTAATATTTTATTTTTAGAGAGATTTCCTGTCCCACCAACGATTATGAATTCACTTGGAACGATGTTAGATTTATCTGATACCATGATACAACTTTTATTTACTCTAAAATAATTAATAAATACCTTAAATATTATAAATAATTGTAAATTAATATTATTTAAGTTTAATGTTGATTAAATAATTAGCAATAAGTTAGGGAGAAGTATTTTATGAGTGAACCGATAGCTTTTATTGGTCTTGGCGCAATGGGAGGACCAATGGCTCTCAATATTATAAAAAAGGGAACGAATTTATCTGTTTATGACATAGAAAAAGAAAAGATGCAGCCCCACATCAAGTCAGGAGCTGTTCCAGGAAATAGTATTAAAGATACTGTCGAGGATGCAGAAATTATTGTAACAATGTTGCCATCTACAGAAAATGTTAAATCCGTAATAACCGACCCTGATGGTGTTTTATCATTTATAAAGCCTGGATCGATTATATTAGATATGAGTACAATTGCACCAACAGGAACAGATGAAATATATGAAATATGCAAACAAAAAGATATTGATTTTATAGATGCTCCAGTTGGCAGGTTAGTAAGTCACGCAATCTCTGGTGATTCTCTTTTTATGGTAGGATGTGATAACGAGGGAGCTTTTAAAAAAATTGAACCATTACTTAATGCAATGGGAACCACTATTATAAGATGTGGGAAAGTTGGGTCAGGAATAAGAGCAAAAGTTGTAAATAATTTTCAAATACTAAGTATTGCTCAAATAACTGCTGAAGCCCTTACACTTGCTCAAAAAATTGGTTTAGATTTAAATACATTTAAAGAAGTGAATGCTGGAACAACTGCTAATAATGGACAGTTCCATATTAATTTTTTATCAAAAGTACTTAAAAATGATATTGAACCAGGGTTTACAATTGATCTTGCTCACAAAGACATGGGGTTAGCAATTGAGACGGCAAATAGTTTTAGAGTTGGTTTACCAGTTGGTTCATCAGTACAAGCAGTTTATGGTCAAGCAAGATCCGGTAAATTTGCTAAAAAAGATTTTAGCGCATTACTTGATTATGCTTGTGAACTTGCTGAAGTTGATCCACCAAGAATTAAAAAAAGTTAATTATCTTTCTTTTAAATCTATACTACAGGACACAAACCACCATCTAAATTAATAGCAGTTCCTGTAATATATGAACTTCTTTTAGAAGATAGAAATGCAACTAGGTTGGCGTAGTCAATTTCCTCACCAACCATACCCATAGGAACTTTTTTTGATAGTTCATTATAAAAGTCCTCTATACTTCCTGATCCAGCTCTACGTTCCCATTGAGCACTTTTAATTAGTCCAATACATATTGCGTTAACTCTTATTTGATCTTTTGCATATTGATTAGCAAGAGATTTTGTCAAGTTTATACCAGCAGCTCTAGTAACAGTAGTTGGTAATGATCCAGCATTAGGGGCTTTTCCGCCTCCAATTGTAGCATTTATTATAACTCCACCATTATTTGATTTCATATAAGGTATTGCTAAACGACACATTCTTATCGTAGACATTAATTTTAGATTTATATCATCTTCCCAGTTTTTATCAGTTACATCCTCAAAAAGTGCAGCAGCCGATGCTCCAGCATTGTTGACTAATACGTCAATTTTCTTGAACCTAGCGATAGTTTCCTCAACTAGTTTTTTACAATCTTCTGCAATACTTACATCTGCTTTAATCGGAATAACTTCATTACCTGTTTTTTCTGTAATTATTTTAGCTTTTTCGTTTAAATAATCCCCTCTTCTTCCACAAATTACAACATGTGCTTCTTCAGATGATAATAATTCAGCTGATGCGTAACCCAAACCATCACTTCCACCAGTGATTAATATTACTTTATCTTTTAGGCCTAAATCGTACATGTCATTTCTCCAAATTTTATGATTATATCTTAACTATACTATTTAATTTAGCTGACTCAAGAATTGAAAGTGCTACCTTAAGTGTTCTTTTTGCGTCAGAAGCATTTGTAATGGGGTCCACTTTTTTATTTATCACATCAATGAAATGGTTGATTTGGGAAATGTAAGGATCCACTTCATCGAAATCATAATTAAAGCTCTCTAATTCACTTTTCCAATTGTCTCTATCATTTTTGTAACTCCAGAGCTTAAGATTTGGAAATTCTAATGAGCCTTGTGTACCAACTATTCTAAGATTATTTTCTTTAAGATGAGGCAAATATATATTTTCGCCCGTTCCAGTCTCCCAAGACCAAGGAGAAGTACCACTATCACTAATTAAAAAATTACCTATCAGCCCTTTTTCAAACTTTAGATTTGTAGAAACAATATCTTCTTTTTCAAAATTATTTATATTATTTGATGAGAATGCCGAAACCTCTGTAATTTCTCCAAATATAAATCTTAGATAATCAATGTCATGAATAAGATTAGTTATTACAGGACCAGCGCTAATTTCTTTTCTCCATTCAGGTAAAAAATATTCTTCATCTTTTCGAAGCGCCCAAATTCCAGATAGCCCAATAACTTTTCCAATTCTTTTTTCATGAATAATTTCTTTTGTTTTTAACACTGTTGGATTAAATCTTCTTTGATGACCAACTAAAACTGAACAATTATTTATTTGTGCAATCTTTTCAATTTGCTCCGCTTCAGATGATGTGGCTGAAATAGGTTTTTCAATCAAAACGTCTAATCCTAAATTCAGCGCTGATATTGCATTTTCATGGTGCATAATAGTAGGTGTAGAAATAATAACACCATCTACTTTAATAGATTTTTTTAATTCATTAAGATCATCAAATATTGATATTTTATTATAATTACAAAATGATCTTGCGTCTTCAGTTAAGTCAACTATTCCACATAGCTTCACATTATCTATTGTATTTATAGCCATTAAATGGCGCTTACCAATAGTTCCTATGCCCATGATGGCAAGATTAATCATTTGATTATTTTGCATTATGATTTAAGAGTGCTCATAAATCTGTTTATTGAAACCGATCCATCAAATGAATGTGGGAAAACCAAAGGTGTTGCCTTTGCTTGACATTTTGCAACAACAAGTGAAGGACCTTCTTCTTCATAAATAGTTTTTATCAACCTATCATAATCTTTTTCATTTTTTATTGTATAAGAGTTAGAGATCCCTGATCCTTTAGCCACGATTTCAAGATCTGTTTTTCCAGCAGTTGCGGTAGGTTGACTTCCTGTTTCAACATAAGATTCATTGTCCATAACCACAATAGTAAGGTTCGTAACTGGATGATTTGCGACTGTAGCAATTGAACCAAGGCTCATTAGAGTATCTCCGTCTCCGGTAAACAAAAGAATTCTCAAATCTGGCTGTGCCATAGCTAACCCTAATGCAAAAGGTATTGCCTGCCCCATTGCTCCAATAAAACCAAAATTCGCTTTATCATCCCCACCAGACATTAAATCCCATGTTGAAGTTCCTAGACCGCTAACAACTCTAAGGTTTGATTGTCTATTTTTTAAAATTTTTTGAACAAAAGGTCTTCTTTCAATCATAATATTTATCCATTTTTAAATTGTTTTGCGCCAATCATTTTTTGAGATAACAAAACTGCTGCAGAACGATTGGTATTAAATGCAAATCTTGCAGCAGCGTCCACTGTTGACCCGACTTCTTCTTTATAATCAGCTCTAAAAACTTTAACGTCCATCGCTTCCAAAACTTTTGGAGTTCCTAATCCCATTGGAACTTGCCATGGAACAAATTCTCCCCATTCACCTCTCATAGAAACTAAAGTTAAGAATGGGATTCTACAAATATTTGGTAAAGCAAGTGCATTTATACAATTGCCTACACCACTTGACTGCATTAGCAGTGCGCTTTTTCTACCTCCAGCAAATGCGCCACAAGATAAACCAACTCCATCTTGTTCAGTTGTAAGTGTTACAACATCAATTTCATTATCTTTTTCACACAGATTTATTAGAGGTGTATGTCCAGCATCAGGAACATGAGAAACCATTGTAATTTCTAATTCTTTGAAAACTTTATAAATATCATTACGCCAGTCTTTAATCGCACCCTCCATAGTTTAATCCGTTTGTTTGTAATGAGAATAATGTTAAATTGTAATTAAAAAAATTCAAGTTTATACATTAGTGTAGTATGTAAAATTATGTAACTATTTTTTCGTAGAATTTTTAGAAATCATTTTAACAATTTACTTATAGGGAATAATTTTAAATGTCAGAAAATAAAGGAAAAGTTGCTATAGTCACTGGTGCTGCTAAAAATATTGGCAGAGCAACTTGTGATAGTCTTTCGAAGTTAGGCTTTAATGTTTTAGTCCACGCAAACTCTGACAAAGAGGGTGCTATGGAAACACTAGAAATTGTGAAAAAAAATGGAGTTAATGCTGATATTTTCATTGGTGACTTAACGAACAAAGATACATCACGTCATCTAGTAGATGCTGGATCAAAATTAGGTAATGTTTCGATTTTAGTAAATAATGCATCACAAAGAGAGTTCAATAAATTTGATGATATGTCATTTGATCAATGGAGATTTGTATTATCTATTAATCTAGATACATTATTTCATACTTGTAAGGCAGTAATTCCAGAAATGAAAAAAAATAATTGGGGAAGAATTATAAATCTTGGAGGATTGTCAGCACATATCAGTGCAATAGGAAGAGCCCATGTTATAACATCAAAGTCAGCAGTAGTTGGTTTTTCAAGAGCTTTAGCAATGGAATATGCTGAGGTGGGTATTACTGTTAATACAGTTGTACCAGGGTTGATTGATACCGTTAGAGGTGTTTCTGCAGGAAGAAGCCTTGTACATCCATCTCATTCAAATCCTCCTATTGGAAGAAAAGGTTATCCTGTTGAAGTAGCTACTATGATTTCTAATTTATGTGGTCCTAATTCTGATTTTATAACTGGACAAACAATTCATGTTAATGGTGGAAGTTATTTTCCGTAAAATATTAAACAATGAATAATATAAAAAATAGACCAGTTGATTTTCTAGCTGCATCTTTTTTAATAATATTTTCAATTTTATTGGGCTTAAACCAAGTTATGGTTAAGTTAGTTAACGAAGGTATGCATCCAGTTTTTCAGGTAGCCTTACGATCCACTTTTGCAATCTTTCCAATTTTAATTTATTGCTACATTTTAAAAAAGAAAATTATCATTAATAACGGTAGTTTAATACCTGGCATTATTGCAGGGATATTATTTGCAATAGAGTTTATATTTTTGTTTACAGCCTTAGACTACTCAACAGTCACACGCGTATCATTAATTTTTTATACAATGCCTGTGTGGCTTACTTTAGCTGCACATTTTTTAATAGAAAATGATAAACTCAATTTAAATAAAATATTAGGTTTAATAATTGCATTAGTAGGATTATTTCTAGCTGTTTATGAACCAACTACTGGTTATGATGCATCACAATTCTATGGAGATGCATATTCATTACTGGCAAGTCTATGCTGGGCAACAATAGCGATAATGCTGAAAACTACGCGTCTTTCAAACGCGACACCTGAAACACAACTATTATATCAACTAGTTGTTTCTGGAATTATTTTATTACCTTTATCAATGCAGTTAAATGATTACGTTAGAAATATCAATCTAGATTTAATATTAATTTTTTCTTTTCAAGTAATTGTAATTATGTGTATGGGGTTTATTGGATGGTTATGGATAATGTCAAGATACTCTGCAAGTAGCACTAGTTCGTTTGCATTTTTAACACCAATATTTGGCGTGTTATTTGGGTGGTTAATTATGGATGATCCAATAAATGAACAAATTTACTTATCTTTATTTTTTACTTGTCTTGGCATCTATCTAATAAATAAAAGGGGGTCAAAATCAATCTGACATTTTTGATTTTTTGTTCTTAACTCTAATTTTTTTGGATCTTTTATTATTTTTTTTATCCTTGCTTAGTTTAGAAGTATCACTCCCAGGCTTGGATCTTTTTTCTATTTTTTTCCACCTATCAGATTTTCTTTTACCTTTGAAATCAATATTTTTAGGTTTATTCAATCCCTCTTCATCGTTATCTTTTAAAAATAATTTTGAACTTCTTCTTTTTTTATTTTGTGTTGGTTGAAATGTTGCTTTATCAAGTTTTGGCGGCTTTTTTAATAATTTTACCATAATATGTCGTTCTATTGGCTTTTTATCATTTACAAACTTAAGCAATGAATTAGAGGTTTGTTCTGAAATTTCGACATAAGTGACTTTTGTTTGTATTTTAATAGAACCAATATCTCTTTTTGAGAGATTTCCAGCTTTACAGAGCATTGCTACTAACCATCTTGGTTCAGCTGTATCATCTCGCCCAACCGACAACTCAAACCATACACTTTTAGTAAAAGAAGAATTTTGTAAGTTTTTATCTCTTTTATCGGAAGGATTTTTTAAATCTTCTGGAACAGATAAATCCTTGCTAACTAGTCTGTAGTATGCAACCGCAAGCTGATTAATTGTTTTTTTTGAAATTAATTCATCTACAAAATCTTGCTCTTCTGCTTCTATTAGATCTTCAAAAATTTTATTTTCTAGAATTCTTTTTTTATCTTCAATTAAAATTTCTTCTCTAGTTGGAGGCAAAGTCCAATGAGGCTTTATATTTGCTTGACCAAATAAACGTTCAGCAGTTCTATTTCTATTTTGAGGTACAAGAATTACACAAACACCTTTTCTTCCAGCTCTTCCTGTTCTTCCACTTCTATGAAGTAATGTATCTGACGTTCTTGGTATATCCGCATGAATGACTAAATCAAGATTTGGTAAATCAAGTCCCCTAGCTGCTACATCTGTAGCAACACACACCCTTGCTTTTGAAGATCTCATTGATTGTAAAGCCATATTTCTTTCGTTTTGGCTTAATTCACCTGAAAGAGCTACTGCAGAAATACCTCTGTTTGTTAAACGACTAGTCATATGATTTACAGCCATTCTAGTAGCACAAAAAATTATAGAATTTGTAGCTTCGTAATATCGAAGGGTATTAATAATAGCATTTTCTTGATCACTTGATACAATTTTGAATGCTTTATATTCAATATCAACATGTTGTGCATCAGATTTACCAATAGTTATTCTAACAGCATCTTTTTGATAATCTTTTGCAAGTTTAGCAATGGGTTTTGGAACAGTTGCTGAAAACATTAAAGTCTGTTTTTTTTCAGGTGTTGTATCCAAAATAGCTTCTAAATCTTCTTTGAAACCCATGTCTAACATCTCATCAGCTTCGTCAAGAACAACAGTTTTAATATCCTGTAGTTTTAATTTTTGACCTTCTATATGATCTCTTAATCTTCCAGGAGTGCCTACAACAATATTAGGCTTCATCTCTAAGTTTCTTTTTTCAGCACGTATATCCATTCCTCCAACACAAGAAATAATCTTTGCATCACAACTTTTCAGAAACCAAGTTAATTCATTTTTTACTTGCAGAGCTAATTCTCGAGTAGGAACAATAATAAGTGCTTGAGGTAGTTTTGATTTTTTAAAATAAGTATCTTTACCAAGTATATTTTCTACTATTGAAAAACCAAAGGCTATTGTTTTACCTGATCCAGTTTGTGCAGAAACTAATAAATCTAATCCTGAATAATTATTTTTTATAACTTCTTCTTGAACGGGCGTTAATTTTTCATAACCTCTTTGGATCATGGCCTCGGCTATAGCATCAGGAATTCCAGAATTTTTCAACATGATCGACTTTCAGATTTAAGAGACATTGTAAGAAATACATTCTATATTTCTTTAAAATTAACTAGATTGTTGTTTTAGTCTTCAATATCAATAAAGTAAAGCATTAGAAACTTTATTTAGATTAACACTTATATTAAATAATAAAGAAATAATTGAAAATGAATAGAAATTTTGATGTTGTTGTAATTGGAGCAGGCGCAGCTGGACTTATGTGCGCAATTGAAGCAGGTAAAAGAAATAAAAAGGTCCTGATAATAGAACATACTTCGAAGATTGGAGAAAAAATTAGAATTTCTGGAGGAGGAAGGTGCAATTTCACAAATATATACAGCAATACAGAAAATTTTTTATCAAACAACAAGCATTTTTGTAAATCTGCTTTTTCAAAATATACGCAAAATGATTTCATAGATTTGGTAAAAAAACATAAAATTAAATTTCATGAAAAAAAATTGGGTCAACTTTTTTGTGATAATTCTGCAAAAGATATTATTGAAATGTTAATTACTGAATGTGAAATTCAAAAAGTTGAGATTACTTTAAATACTAAAATCAAATCAATAATCCGTAGAGAAAACTTATATATATTAGAAACAGTAAATAACAAATATGAATGTTCATCCGTTGTTGTTGCCACAGGTGGATTATCAATACCTAAAATAGGCGCATCTGATTTTGGATATAAAATTGCTAATCAGTTTAACCTAAAAGTTACTAACCTTTATCCTGCTCTTGTCCCATTAACTTTTAAAGACGATATATTAGAGTTTTGCAAATCGCTAGCAGGTATTTCAATTGAAGCTTCAGTTAAAATCAATAAAACAATTTTTAATGAAGGTTTAATCTTTACCCACAGGGGTATCAGTGGACCGTCAATTTTACAAATTTCTTCTTACTGGAAACCTGATAGTAGTATTGAAGTTAACTTACTACCACAAAATTCAATGGATAAAACTTTAAAAGAAAGAAGAGTAAAAACACCAAAACAAAACATATCAAATGTTTTATCAGATTTTCTTCCAAATAAATTAGCAATGGCTATTACTAGTTTGCTTAATACAAACCAAAAAATAGGAGAAGCATCGAATAGCACACTAAACAAAATTTCTAATTTTATTAATAAATTAAATGTTTTGCCAACTGGAACTGAAGGTTATAAGACTGCAGAAGTTACGTTAGGTGGTATAGACACAAATGAAATTAATTCAGCAACAATGGAATGTAAAAAATACTCAGGATTATATTTCATTGGAGAAGTTGTTGATGTCACTGGACATTTAGGAGGACATAATTTTCAATGGGCCTGGTCAAGTGGCTATGTTGCAGGTCAGAATGTTTAGATTAAATTATAGTACGCTTTGCTGCATCTGAAGTATGATCACCAGCTTCATCCCAATAAGGTATAGGTCCATAAATTTCTATTAAAAAATCTAAAAAAGCCCTTACTTTAGGAGATAAATGTTTTCCACTTGGGTAAACAGCATAGATTGGAACATCCTCTTGCACGTATTCATCTAATATTGATACTAATGTGCCTGCAGCTAAGTGTCTTCCAACAACAAATCTAGATAACATTGCTAATCCACCACCATTAATTGCTGACCTAAGAATTGCATCACCGTGATTGAACTGTAACTTTCCTTTTGCGTGTATCAATTTGATTTTACCGTCTACTAAAAAATGCCATTCATTATAAGGACTTCCACTCCTAAATGAAATAATATCATGGTTTAATATGTCGTCTGGATGAATTGGTTTTCCATGTTTTTTTATATATTCTGGAGAAGCAAACAAAGTTCTTGGATTTGGAGCCAGTTTTCTTGCAATAAGTGATGAGTCCTTCATGATTGCAATTCTGATACCCAAATCAATATTATTATCAACTAAGTCAACAACCTCATCCGAAATAATCATTTCTATTTCTACTTCAGGATAGCGTTCTCTAAATAAGGGAAGATGTGGAGCTATATGCCTATAAGAAAATGTTCCTGGAGCAGTAATACGAAGATGCCCTCTTGGTGCATTGGTTGCACTTGAAACAGCTGCTTCAGCTTCATCTACGTCACCAATAATTCTTCTAGCTCTATCGAGATAAGCAAGGCCAACCTCGGTAAGTGATACAGATCTTGTAGTTCGATAAAGTAATCTTGCTCCTAATCTGTCTTCTAATGCTGATATATGTTTTGAAACCACAGAGGGCGATAAATCTAACTCTCTACCTGCTTTTGCAAGTGAACCATTATCAGCTATAGAAACAAAAACTCTCATTCCAGATATTAGATCCATGAATCACCTCTCAATAAATCTATGTTTAACATAAATTGTTAGATTTTCTATAATACATTAAAAAAACTTGAAATAATTTTTGTCATTTTGTATTACGAGAGAGCATATAGCGTGAAGTAGGACACTTAAGACATTTAACGAGCCAGCGGAGGGGTGGCTGAGTGGCTGAAGGCGCCGGTTTGCTAAATCGTTAAAGGGAGCAATCCCTTTCGGGGGTTCGAATCCCCCTCCCTCCGCCATTATAATTCCCATTATTGTCCATAGAGTTACATAGAGTATCATTATAGTTTTAAAAAATATAATAAATTCAAGTACTTGTGCGGAATGCCTTGAATTGTTATAATGGACATTGACTTTGTTATGATTCGTAAAAGAGGGACTAAAAGAGGGATTAAAATTGAATAGAATGAGTGCAGCTAAAATTATAAATCTTAAAAAACCGGGTATTTATGGTGACGGTGACGGCCTTAGATTAAGAATAACAAAAACCGGGAAAAAAAGTTGGATTTTTAGGTATAGATTATTTGGAAAAACTAAAGATATGGGGCTTGGATCTTTTCCACAAATTTCATTAGCTAATGCACGCAAAAAAAGAGATCAACAAAAAGAATTAGTACTTCAAGACTTAGATCCAATTTTTGAAAAAAATAAAATAAAAATAGATTTAATTAAAAAAGAAGCAATGACATTTAAAGTTGCTGCTTCTAACTATATTGAAACATTTAAAGATCAATGGACTAATAAAAAACATAGCCAGCAATGGGTAAATACTCTCAAAAGATATGTTTACCCTCACATAGGTAGTTATCCCGTTTCAAAAATTAAAAACATAGATGTTCTTAAAATATTAAAACCAATTTGGTCTACAAAAAATGAAACTGCAACAAGAGTAAGACAAAGGATTGAGAAAGTACTAAATTGGTCAATCACCCTAGGATATAGAGACCACCCTAACCCAGCTGCACTTAATGGAAATTTAGAATATTTACTACCAAAATCTTCCGCAATTAGATCAGTTCAACATCATAGATCTTTACCATATGAAAATCTTCCAGAATTTGTATCTGATTTAAAGAAAACCAAATTATACTCAGCTAAAGCTCTTCTTTTTTTGATACTTACAGCTTCAAGAACTAGCGAAGTTATTGCAGCTGAATGGGATGAGTTTAATTTTAAACTCAAAATATGGAACATACCAGAAAACAGAATAAAAATTAGAAACAAACATAGCGTAACGCTTAATGAAAGTGCATTGGAGTTACTTAAAGAACTGAAGAACATCTCTGATAGTAAGTATGTTTTCCCGGGTACAAAAGCTGATACGCATATTTCAAATAATTCTATGTTAAAACTTCTAAAAAATAACTTTCCTGAGATCTATAAGCAATCAGTTACACATGGTTTTAGATCATCATTTAGAGATTGGGCTGAAGAACAACACAACTTTTCAAGAAGGGCTGTGGAGCTATGTTTAAGTCATCAGAACAAAGATAAAACAGAAGAGGCTTACCTAAGATCAAAGCTTCTTCAAAAGCGGCATCTCATTATGAATGAATGGGACAATTATTTGAAAGGAAAAACTAATTAAGATGCTAAATTCAAATCAATATAAATGTAAATTGTGTCAATCTAATTTCATACCAAGAACCACAGGTGGTTCTACAAAAATATTTTGCTCTAATAAATGTAAGAACAAGTTTCATAGCTATTGTAAAAAATATTCTAAAAAGCTTCTTGAAAAAAATTTTATTTCCATTGAACAACTTCAAAATTTAGATACTAACTTTCATATCTGATTATTTTTGTAAAATCCAAAATAAATCTACTTTAAAACATCTTTAGGTCTAATTTTCTACTTAAATTAACACTTAAAGGAAAAAAATAATGGCAAATAGTGGAATAGAATGGATTGATAATATTTTTAATTTTTGTGTAATATTACTCTATGATATAGGACATATTTTAGGAATAAGCTACGAAGAAGTAAATGTTTGGTTATTTGTAGTAATATGGCCATTTCTAAGCCTTATAATGTTAGCAGAGATAATAAGATTGCGTTTGAAGTTAATTATTAAAAAACAGAATCTTTAAAAATTATTAGTCTATAAAAGTACAAAATAAGTTAAGAAATTGAATATGAGCAACTTATACAAATTATTTAGCTTTGAAGAAACATCTTTTCTTGAAGATCACCAACTGTCAGAATTAGATGTTTATGATGCAAGATTTGAAAATAAAAAGTTAGCAAGGAAAAAGGCAAAAAATAGTAATAAACAATTAATTTATGGAACACCGTGTATAAAACATGGCCACAGACTTAGAACTAGAGCTGGTCATTGTGTTATTTGCGATCCAACTAAATTAAGGTTTCAACAAAATTACCATGGGATTTTATTTAATCCTGTAGAAAACTTACGGGGATTATCTAACTTTTATGTTGCTGGATCTATTGACAAAAAACTAATAAAAGTCGGTATTTCTAAAAATATAGAATACAGATTAAAACAGCTTAATGTTAATCAATATGCTGAATCTAATAATTGGAAAATTTTATTTACACATTGGGTGTCGGATCCGGGAGAAACCGAAACAAAAATTAAAAAAAGTATAGAAAAATTTCAAATAAAAGACCTTTTCTATTTTGATCAAGATGGTAAATACTCTGAAGCAAAAGAGGTATATAATATTAAATTTTCAGTCTTATATCGATTGTTTGTTCAAGAAATCAAAGAGCAAGGTTATACCGAGATCAAAACAAATTGGCATTACTATAAAAAGTTAATTTTAAAAACATTTGGCTAAGCTTAAAAATAAAAATTTTAGAATTAATATTTAATTTGATATCATGAAGTAGTTATATATTTGTATAAATATTGATCTACTTCTTTATCGATTTTAAAATCAATTTTAACTACTGTTACATCACCATTATCTGATTTCATTTTAACTTCTTCAAAGCTATTTTTAATAGCTTTCAAGTTTCCTATAAAATAATAATCTTGTCCTTCATTATCGCTTTTTTTAACAAACAAAGGTATTTGAATATTATTGTTATCTTGATCATAAATTATTTTAACTTCTGGGCTATTTAAGTTACGTCTACTCTTAGTCATCCATGAGAAAGTAAATGGATCAATGAATTGATCCTCATATTTTGTACTATCTGAAATATCTTCTTTTTTTTCATAAGTTACAAAGATTGGACAATTAGTTTGATCTTCACTTACTTTATATCCTCCAACATTCTGAGCTACTGGGTTATTATCCCAATTAAGTATTCTATGAATATGCCTTCTTTTATATTTTTCATATCTTATAAAGCCATCTAAAAAGTTTTCTTTTTTGAACTTTTTTAAATATGTATTTATAGAATAATTAACACTATCCCTTATAAATTTTTTAAAATCTAAATTTTCTAAAGCCTCCTTTAATGTTTTTTGTTTAACAAAATTATCATTAATTAATTCTACATTAGAATAATTATACAATTCACCAACTGGGAATATTTTTTTGTTTGATTTTTCAGTTATAAAAAGAAGATTTAAATTATGAACAGCAGAATTAATATCTTTCTCGCTGACACTAATTCCAGTCAATTCAAAAAGTTCATTTTTAAATTGTTTTAAGCTATAGATATCGTTATCGATAAGGTTTTCAAGAATTAGGCTCTCATATAACCTTTTCCCATCATTTATAAATTTTGAAAAATACTCTAAAAGTTTTTCTATATTACTATTGAACTTTACATAATTGTCTTCAACTGTATTTAGGTAATTAGGATATGATTTAAATCTATCGACATATTGATATGGGTCTCTTGAACCGTTTTCATGAAAGTCTACCATCATGGGCACACGTCCAATCTTATATTTTAATAACTTGTAATCATTATCTAAATCTTTTTTAATTTGAAGATTTTGAGAATTAATTGATTCAAATATTTGTTGTCTAGAAATTCTATCAAAGTTAATTGTGCTAGCACCTGCTATTAGAGAGCTGCCGTGAGATAATAATCTTCTGAGAGTATCTTTGTCGTATGAAGTATCTCCAAACAAAGCAACAGGTATCATGTAATTATTTTGATAATTTCCTATAAAATCTATAACCGTCAGATATTCTTTATTGTCAATCTTTCGAAGGCCTCTTCCCAACTGTTGAACAAATATAATTGCAGATTGAGTGGGTCTCAACATTACGATTTGATTAATTTTAGGAATATCTATCCCTTCATTAAAAATATCAACCGTAAGGATATAATCCAATTTTTCATCTTTACTTTCACTCTCTAACATCCTAATAGCTTCAGCTCTTTCTTCTTCAGAATTTTTGCCTGAAAGTGCTAATGTTTTAAAGCCACGATCGTTTAATTTTATTGATAGTTTTTCTGCTTCTTCAACTCTTGAGCAAAACATCAAACCCCGAACATTACCGTCATCACAATCAAATTCTCTAATTTTTTCGATAATTCTTTCAACTCGCTCATCAGATAACAAAATATTAAAATCACTATTTTCATCTAGTATTTTTCCATCAACACTAATGTCTGTAACACCAAAGTAGTGAAAAGGAGATAAAAGACCTTCATCTAAAGCTCTATTAAGTCTTATTTCATATCCAATGTTATGATCAAAATGTGTAAAGATATCAAATCCATCTGTTCTTTCAGGAGTTGCAGTCATACCTAAAAGAAAACTAGGTCTAAAATAATTTAAAACTCTTTTATAGGTCTGCCCTCCTGCTCTATGTGTTTCATCTATAATTATATAGTCAAAGAAATCAGGCTTAAAATTATTCATATGTTCAGGGTTATTTATTGTTTGTACCGTGGAGAAAATAAAATCTTTTGTTACATCTCGAGTTTCACCTGAAAAGATCCCATAAGATCTTGTGTCTTTAAAAATATCTTTAAATGTCTCTAGTGCTTTAAGTGCAATATTCTTTCTGTGAACTATAAAAAGAAGTTTTTTGGCATCTGTTTCTTGAGCATCAAAAGCTGACATAACTGTCTTACCAGTTCCAGTTGCAGAAATAACAATCGCTTTATTTTTATTTTCTTTTCTGAGTTTTTCTAGATTTTCTATAGCCTCACTTTGCATAGAATTTGGTTGATAAATAATGTCATCAGTTTCATTAATATTTTTTTTGTTCATAAAGGTTTTAGAATTTACTTCATTATAATATTTTTCATATTCGTCTATAACTGAAGTATCAACTTTAATGGAATAATCTATGTACTTCTTATTTAATGAAGTAATCTCATGAATTATCTTACTTTTATCTGAAGCAGTTACCTGAAGATTTACTTCAAGATTACTAGACAAAGCATCTTGAGTTAAATTACTACTGCCTACAATTAAATTATATTTATTATTATTCTTAAACAAAAAGCTTTTACCATGAAACTTTTTGTCCCTTAAAAAATATGTTTTAATATTTTTAAATTTACATAATTTTCTCATTGCCTCAGGTTGAGTAAAATTAGAATAATCTGAGATTATAACATTCCCAAATACGTTTTTCTCTTCGAGATCCTTAAAAGTATTATGTAAAGATTTGACACCACCACTTGTTAAAAAAGCTACAGAAAAGGTAAATTCTTCACATTCTAATAAATTATCAATAATACTACTAAGTATCTTTTTTTCAGCTACTCTGTCATTTACTAGAATTTTAGGCTGCAGATTTTCAAAAGATTCTATTTCTCTATTTATAAAACCAGCATTTATCGAGTTTTGTAAATTTTCTAAAAAATTAGTCATCATATTTTGCCATTAGTTCTTCAACTAGTTCTATATCCGCTTCAATCCAATCTAATTCTTTTAATTTGCTTACTTTTTGAAGTTTATAATCTATATGGTCATATAGCTTACCTTCAAAATTATTAGTTCTACAAATAAAAGTATGCATCTTGATTTCAAAATCTGGATACTTAAAAAAAATTGTTTTAAATTTATTTTCTATTTCTATTTCTATTCTAAGTTCTTCTTTTATTTCTCTTTTTAAGGCTGTTTCGGCATCCTCATTTTCATTTAATTTTCCACCCGGAAATTCGTATTTAAAGGAAACATAATCATATTTACCCTTACCTCTTTGGAAACATAGAATTTTTTTTTCTATGAAAATAATTGCAGCTGATACTTCAATCATTTGCTAAATTCTAATTTAAATGATTCTATTGTGTAACCAACTTCTTCTCTCATTTTCAATGGTCCACCATCATCATATGCTTCTTCAAGAACCTCATAAAGATGGTTATTATCATATCTAAAAAAATCATTTATATCCGAGATACTTGTATTAAACTCTTTGTAAACGATTGCATGAAATTCATTATATATTTTTTTCTTTTGATAAAATGAAAAATCAATAATTTTATTTTTTTGCTCTAACATTACTATCAACGTTTAATGTATTCTATCTTGTCTTTTTCAAGCTCTAGTCGAACAGAATAGTCAAGAGTTAGAAAACCTTGTCTAGATGTGTAACAACTTGTTATTAAATTGATTTCTTTTTTTCCTTCTGTAATTTTAGCAATATCACTTAGCGATTTTGGAATACTAGCATTCACGTATTTTATCCAACAATCTTTCCAAATTCCGTAAATATCTGCGTCTGAGCCAACTTTTATACTATGAATATAAAAAGGTCTTTGTTCAGAACTAATTTTTTCATAATTTTTAGCAGCTATTACCGCACCTGCTAAATTGATGTAGTCTCTATAAATACTGTTTTGCTTCTTCTTTAAATCTATGAAGTAGTCCTTTTCTCTATTTTTATTTTTAAATGTAAATTTTGCTTTTCCATCTAATCCTCTAAGAATGTAACTCATATCAGCAGGTGTTTTAATTAACTGGTCATTTACTTTTATTAGGCTTGAACCAATCTCTAAAATCTTGCCGTCTAAATGCAACTCAGACACCTTATTATGCTGTTCTGTTTCATTGTCTTTAGCGAACTTGATAGGAACTTCCATAGGTAATGGACTTTTGCCAGCCTTATATAGATCTAAAATTTTACACAACAAATAAGAAGGAATAGCCAAACCAATTCCACTTGACTTCTTAATAGTTGCCTTATTAACACCTACTATTAAACCTGTGTCTAAATTAATTAAAGGACCTCCAGAATTACCTGTATTAATAGCAGCGTCTGTTTGAATTACTTCCTTGCCGTAAAGAAATCTTTGATTGGATATAATACCTCTAGATGCTGAAAATTTTAGACCTTTTGGATGGCCGTATGCAGCAACTGCTGTACCGTTTGCAATAGACTTGTCACAACTAAGTTTCGCTTCACTTGAATTTTGAGGCATTTTTTCTGTATCAACTTTAACTAAGGCTAGGTCTAATTCAGGATCAACGTAAATCAATTTCGCTTTTATAAATTTCTCGCCTTTGAAGGCTATTTTAATAAAAGTATTACCTACTCCAGATACATGTGCATTTGTCACAATCAAGCCTAACGATTTGTCGACAACAAAACCAGCTCCTACCCATGATCTAATAATCTGATCTTTGTCAGTATCTTCCACAAATGGATGGTCTACTAAAACTCTAAATCGAACTGTGTAGTCAGACGCTTCGTCAATATAACTTTTACCAAATGAATTAAAAGATAAAATAGAAAAGCCAAAGAATAGTAAAAGACATATATAATTTTTAATTTGTATTTTTTTTATCATTCCTCGTCCCATTCATTAATTATTGGTTCTACCTCTGATTTTATTTTTTTAATATCATCGCGGTAATTTCTAATTCTATTTACTGCAAATGTATTTTCATAAATGTCTTTATTTAGCGAGAAACCTAATTTTTCAGTTAGTTTGTCTAATGAAGGCTTTTTATTAAAATTTAAAAAGTCATAGGTTTCTTCAACACTTGGAACAGCTTCAAGATTTCTTCTAGATAAGAAGCTGGTTCTTCTTGCAGAGTTTTTATCTATGTAAACTTCTACATATTCTCTCAAAGACTGAAGTTGACCTAATGTTTTATCAAAAAATTCTCTTGTTCGAAAAAAATCCTCATTGAAAAAATTTTCTGTATTCTCTTTAAGATCTAGAGACTGATTTAATATATGTCGCAGAAATCCATCTTTACCATAGTATTCACTTTTATTGATGTTTTTCTTTATTAGATCTTCAATAATATTTATTAAATTTGAATTTTTTAAATTGTCTTGTCCAAAATCTCTATTAGATGCTAATAAATTCCTTATCCTTTTTGCATAAGAAATTCTTTTGTCTAATTCATTTATAATAGACGAGAAATCAATTTCGTCGCCATCATCTCTTTCTAGGGAATAATTAGCTTCTAAGTATTCAGAAGGCAAACTTCGTGAAAACGACTCAGATCTTTCTAAACTACTTAAATCAATACTATTAGAGGTGAAATTGTCCTCATAAAGTTTAAAAAAGTCATCAGAATGATTTTCAGCTATATAAAAAAGGATGTCGTCGAAATCTTCTTCTTCTTTAATGAATTTTTCAAAGTATCGAACTACATTTTTATCTTTTTGCAAATTGAAGAAATCACTATAACTAAAATTAAGTTGGATTAAATCTAGATCCTTTGTAAAAACGTCTTCAATAGATTTTTTATAACCAATAGAAAATGCCTTTTTAACAAATTTATCTATTGCTTGATTTTCCCAAAATTCTGGATCGGTATTTTTGAAAAAATCATTTAGTCTTTCTAAATCAAGCTCAAGAACACCCATTATAAATTCTCCCTTGAATTCATATTAATGACATTACTATCATCGTCATTTAATTTTAGACGTGCTTTTTGGAAGGCTCTTCTTCTTCTTTTCACAGCTGTATTTAATACCGGTATATCATTTCTAGCCTGATAATCTTCTGGAGATTCATCTGTAACAACAGACAACAAAGCATCTTTTTCCTGTTCGTCTAAAGCATCTAAATACTTCATGATCAAAGCATGGTTTTCAGGACTAGAAAACTTTGTTTTAGCTATTAAATTTTCATGAATAACGCTGTTATTATTGGCATTAGTTTCATAAGCCTCTACTTCTTCTTCAAAATTGACCGTCTTTATTGTTTTAGAGTCAATTGCTGCATTTTTTGCAATTGTATAAAAAAATCCAACTTCAACACTAATTTCCTCATTAGATTTTTGTTTATTTTTTTTCCATACAAGAAACTTAGCAACAACAGTATTAATTAAGTCATTTGTTTCTTCAAATCCACTTTTGTACTTTAAAGAGGCTTTTCGAATTGTCTTATAGTTTTTATTTATATAGACTTCACAAGTTCCACACATATATTGAACCTTTCTTAAATATAATAATAAGCATGAATTAATTTATTTTCAAAAAAAACAGATCGTCCGTTGTGCTGTTCATCGGAACTATAATTGTCCTCAACACCAATGGAATTTTCTTTATCCCAAATTGTTTCTAAAAAATTATAGAGTGGTTGATTGGTGTTTATATCCTCGTA
>CACJOU010000012.1 GCA_902595145.1 uncultured SAR116 cluster alpha proteobacterium
TGAACCACAAGCTCTATGGTCACCTAAATTACCCATTAAAGAATGGGAAAAATCTTCTGGAACATTTTTATCATCCTCAAATCCATTAAACGAAGATGCTACTGGTAAATGGTCTCTTAAAAAACATTTACCACCTAAATGGGAAATGCAATATGACAATATTAAGTTTTTTGCAACTCCAACTTCTTTCAGACATCTTGGTTTTTTTCCAGATCAATCTCCCCATTGGGTTTGGGCTTCCCAAAAAATACAATCTTTTATTAAAATTCAAGATAAAAATTATTCTCCCAAAATTCTCAACCTTTTTGGTTATTCTGGTCTTGCTTCATTACACGCAGCCTCCCACGGCGCTTCTGTAACACATATTGATGCAAGTAAAAAAGCAATTAACTTTGCTTTTGAAAATAGGGACTTGTCTTCATTTCAACAATTACCAATTAAATTTATAACAGAAGACGCCATTAAATTTGTTAAACGAGAAATTCGTCGAGATAATAAATATGATGGTGTAATTCTTGATCCACCAAAATATGGAAGAGGGCCAAATGGCGAAAGATGGGATTTTTTTAATGATCTTCCAATTTTGTTAAAGTTAATTACTCAAATATTAACTCCTCAACCTATTTTTATTATTCTAAATAGCTATGCAATTAGAGCTAGTCACTTAGCTTTACATTTTGCGTTAAATGAAACAATGAGAGGTTTTTCTGGTAAAGTTGAATCTGGCGAACTATCCATTGTTGAAGATCAGGAAGATCCAAGACATATAAACACAGCCATCTTCGCTAGATGGGAACAATAAAAGATTTAATTAGGATTTTTCCTAATTGATTCATAAAGTACAATTCCTGTAGATACCGCCAAGTTAAGGCTGTCTGATTTACCTAGCATTGGTATTTTTATCAATTGATCACAATTATTGATAAATTCATCTGACAAACCGTTTTGCTCATTACCCATTGCTAAAACAAAAGGTGTTTTCCAATTAGCCTCGGTGTAATTGGAAGCTTTCTTTAATGAGGTTCCAATCAAACTTATATTTTTATCAGACTTCCATTTTAAAAACTTTTCAAGATTTGAGGCTATAATGTTTATGTTAAAAATAGCTCCCATACTCCCCCTTACTGCTTCATATGAAAAAGGGTCTGTACATTCATTAAGTAGAACGCAGTCACTAGCCCCCATACCATCCATAGTCCTTAGTATTGTACCTAAATTACCAGGGTCCCTTACATTTTCAAGAGCAACAATGCGTTTATTATCAACGGAATTAGGAAGACGATGCCATTTTTGCATAAAAACACCTAATACATTTTGAGGGTTATCTTTATGTGACAATTTAGATAATATTTGAGAAGACACTGCTATTGTATCTGCACCTAATGAAGTAGTCTCATTCACTAAATCATGTATAGCTAAGTTATCTCTATTCTCTTTATTAAATAATAAATATTTAATATCCCATTTATTCTCTAAAGCTTCTTTGCAAATTCGAACACCTTCTGCGACGAAAAGGTTCAAATCTTTTCTATATTTACGATGATGTAAACTATTTATTAATTTAACTTTATTATTAGTTAAACTAGAAATTTCATATTGTTTTCCAGAAACAACCAAATTATATTTCCTATGCTAATTCCTCTTTAGCCGAATTTTTAATCGAAGAGACAAGAGAAGAAAGACCATTTTTTCTTGTAGGGGACAAGTGATCATTCAATCCTATTTGTTCAAGAAAATTTATATTTGTATCCAAAATTTCTTGAGGTTTTTTACCCGAAAAAACTTTTAACATTAGAGCAATAAGCCCCTGAACTATGGCTGCATCGCTGTTTGCTAAAAAAGTAATCGTTCCATCTTCATTATGATATTTATAAAAATATACTACAGATTGACAGCCTTTCATTTTATTTTCTTCAGTTTTGAGCACTTCATCCATTTGAGGAACATTTCTACCCATATCAATTAAATATTGATACTTATCTTCCCAAGAATCAAAAAAAGAAAAATCCTCGATTAATTCATTTATTTCATTACTAAAATTCATCTAAAATACTCAATTGTTAACTTAAGTTAATAATTAAACTCAAATCTATAACAAATCAAGAACGTAAGCTTAATCTACTTTCTAACTATTTACCCACAATAATATTGTATTTTAATTAAATCTATAATAATTTATTCTAACTAGGAGATTGAAATGTTATCACTCCGTAACAAGAGAGAAAGATTTACCTTACTTAATACTCCTGTAATTTTTTGCATCTTAATAATTATAACTATTCTAAGGATATATTCTTTACATATATCCCCAATAGAATTGTCTGTTGACGAAGCACAATATTGGCATTGGTCGAGAAATATTGACTTTGGATATTTTACTAAACCACCATTAATAGCATGGTTGATTGGATTTTCGACTTTTATATTTGGAAATGAAGAATGGGCGGTAAGAATTTTTTCACCCATAATACATTTATTTATTTCTTTAGTTTTATGGGGTGCCGCAAAATCTTCATTTGGATCAAACTCAGGGAAAATCGCAGCTTTAATTTGGATGTTTACACCAGCAGCGTCTTTAGGTGGCTTTATAATTTCAACTGACACTCCACTTTTATTATTTTGGTCTTTAGCTTTGTTTTTTTTATTAATATCAATAAGACAAAATTCTAGCTTTTCATCTTTATTTGTAGGTATTTTTCTTGGTTTTGCATTTTTATCCAAATATGCAGCGTTATATTTATTTATTTTCTTTATTATATGGTGGCTTATTTACGATCGAAGTAATTTTTTAAGTGTTAAAAACATATTTATTATATTTATTACAAGCATTTTAATAGCAAGCACGAATATATATTGGAATTATTTAAATGATTTTGCAACGGTAAATCATACTATTTCAAATGCAAATCTTTCAGTGATAACTCTTAACTATCATAATGTGATTGATTTTTTATCATCTCAGTTTTTGGTCTTTGGACCTTTGTTATTTTTATTATATCTCTTGGTTATAATGGATAGCTTTTTTCAAGAAAAAAAAATAAGCCTATTAGGTATGGTTTCTTTTCCTATAATTTTTCTGATTACAATTCAAAGTTATTTAAAAATTGCAAATGCTAATTGGGCAGTTGTCGCTTATGTAGGTGCAACTCTAATCATAAGTAACTATGTAAATATGACACGAATTACTTTCTTTAGAATAACTTTTTATTTTGGACTATTCTTAAATGTTGTTATTTCAGCATATATATTAATGATAACAATCAATGGAAGTTTTTACCCATTAGATTTAAAATCTAATCCATTAAGGAAAAATTTAGGATTTGAAAACCTTGCTTCAAAAATACATGAAACATTTATAGAGGAAAAAGTATCAAAAATAATTTTTGAAAAAAGAGGCGATATCTCAAGATTTAATTATTATCTTAATAGGTATGATAATGATTTGGAAAATAAAATTTTTATAAAAACAGATAGCTTAATTCCTGGTAACTTCTATGAATCAAATTTCAATTACGACCTAATAAATAAAACAAAAGGTGAAAAAATATTAATTGTAAGAAACTCCTCTAATTTAATAATGAACACTTACCGTCTTAATGATATTAAATTAATAAAAACTATTACCACAAAAACGGTCAATAATTTAGAAAGAACTTATCATCTATATGTAGGAAAAATAAAATAAGCTTTTAAGTTTTATTGAATTTTTCAAAAACACTTAAAGTCTCCGCACTAACGTGATGCTCTAAACCTTCAGCATCATTTTTAGCAACTTCATCATTAACACCAATTTTTATTAAAAAATTATAAACAATTTCATGTCTTTTTTTACAATAATCTGCCAAAAGTTTTCCTTTTTCAGTTAAAAAAATAGATCTATAAGGTCTGCTTTCTACTAAACCTTCTCTCACCAAACGCCTAATTATGCTATTAACGGTAGGACCAGTCACACCAAAATGTCTTGCTAAATCGACAGCTCTTGCTTCCCCAGTCTCTCTAATCAAATCTGCTATCATTTCAGTGTAATCTTCAGCTGTTTCTGTGTTTCTTGCATTTCTAACTTGAGCAAACCTATCAGAGTTAATTTCAATTTCATTAATCATAAACAAAACTCCTAAAGTTAGCCTAAGCTAATATAATTTATGAAAGTTTACAATTTTTTATTTTATTTGTCTTTGTATTTAATTTAGATTAAATAACTCTATTAGAGCTTTCAAAATAAGGTAACATTATGAATGATGAACAAAAAACAAAAGTTGAGTCTATTGTTTTTAAAAAACTTATAGATCATCTTCAAAATAGAACTGATGTTCAGAATATTGATCTTATGAATTTAAGTGGTTTTTGTAGAAATTGCTTATCAAGATGGTATTCAGAGGCAGCTGAAGAAACTGGTTTAAAAGTAGACAAAGACCATGCTAGAGAAATAGTTTATGGAATGCCACATTCAGTCTGGAAAGAAAAATACCAAACTGATGCAGATGAAGATCAAAAAGAAAATTTTAAAAATTCTATTCCTAAAGATCACTAACATGGATGAAAAACCAAATAATAACCAACAATCAATTCAAAAAAAAGATGATAAACTTAAGAGTTTTATAGAGAGAATCGAAAGGCTATCAGAAGAAAAAAATAATATAAATTTTGATATTAAAGAAGTATTTTCTGAGGCAAAATCAAGTGGGTATGATACAACAATAATGAGAAAAATATTAGCTCTGCGTAAAATGGATATTGACGAAAGAGTTGAACAAGAAACATTGTTAAAAACTTATAAAAATGCACTTGGTATTTATTAATAGATGGTCAATCATTTTGGTGACAGACTTGTAGAACAAATAAGAAAGTTTAAATCTTTTTTATGTCTTGGTGTTGATCCTCATCTAGATTTAATTCCAGAAATATTCAATGAGAATGAAACTATTAATAATATTAAAATAGTTGAAACTTTTTGTTTTTCTTTGCTAGAGGCAGTTATAGGGAAGGTTCCAGCTGTAAAACCACAGATTGCATTGTTTGAACAATTAGGACCAGAGGGTATGATCTTATTATCATCCTTATGTAAATACGCACATTCTAAAGGCTTTCTAGTTATAATGGATGCAAAAAGAGGTGATATAGGTAGCACTAGCAAAGCGTATGCAAATGCTTATCTTGGTAAAAATGCACCATTCCCAAGTGATGCACTTACTGTAAATCCTTGGTTAGGGCTTGATAGCCTAGAACCTTTTTTTAGTAAAGCACAATATACTGGATCAGGTTTGTTTATTTTAATTCATACTAGCAACAGAGGTTCACAAGACATTCAAGAGATTTTAACAAATCGAGATTTAAAATGTTATGAACACTTAGCCAATATACTTAAACCAATCATTGAAAAAAATAATGGTCAATCAGGATTATCATCGATTGGGGTTGTTTCTGGTGCTACTTATAGGGAACAAGCTATATCTTTAAGAAAAATATTACCAAGTGCACCATTTTTAATTCCAGGTTATGGAGCCCAAGGAGCTTCTGCCTCTGACGCTTGCGCCCCATTAATTACTGACCAGAGTGATTCTGGTCTAAAAAGTTTTGGATTAATAAATGCGTCAAGAAGTGTGTTATTCCCAAAAAATTCATATTCGGTTAATAGTATTGGAGAATGGCAGGATATAATATTAACAGAATTAGAAAAAACTAATGATATACTTATTAATACAAAAACGTAAGAAAGTTTAATTTATGACAAAACCAAATCAACTTGATGCGCTTGGGAATAAAAGCGACATACCAAACCATCCAGACAAAAATGTGCTTGAAAAAGTAAATAATCCTAAGATTGGTGTTAATTATTCAATAAGGTTAACTTGTCCAGAATTTACATCTATATGCCCTGTTACTTCTCAACCAGATTTCGCTTATATCATAATTGATTACATACCAAACAAATTTATTGTAGAAAGTAAATCATTTAAGTTATATTTATTAGGGTATAGAAATCATGGTGCATTTCATGAGGATTGCACAATAACATTAGCTGAAGATATAGTTGAGCTTTTATCACCTAAATGGTTAAGGATAGGTGGTTATTGGTATCCAAGGGGTGGTATCCCAATCGATATTTTTTGGCAGACTTGCAAACAGCCAAATGATTTATTTATACCTGATCATTTAGTTCCTAATTATAGAGGTCGGGGATAGGGTAAATTTTAAAACTATAAGCTCAAAAATTTTTTAGGATTTTAATATGGAAACAAAGAATATCGAATGGCAAGTTGTTGTACTAGTATGTTCTGTAGTAATAATCATGATTATGGGAGTTAGACAAGCCTTGGGTTTATTTCTAGATCCCATAAGTCAATTTATGAATAGTGGTAAAGAATTTTTCTCATTTGCAATAGGCTTTCAAGCAATGATGTGGGGCCTTGTTACATTTTTTTTAGGAATTGTTTTAGATAAATTTGGGCCCAAGAAAGTTTTAGCATTTGGCATAATATGTTTTGCTTTAGGTATTTTTTTAATGAGTAATCCTACATCGGAAATTAAATTATTTTCAGGAACAACGCTTATGGGTTTTGGACTTGGAGGCGCAGGAATGGCTACCATGGTCAGTATAGCAGGCAAAGTGGCGCCAGTAAAAAAACGTTCTTTAGCAATGGGTTTAGTTGCTGCTGCTGGATCCTTTGGTCAATTTGCAGTTGTTATTCCTACAATGTGGATGAATAAGGAATTTGGGTGGCAGTTTAGTTTGATTATTCTATCATTAATCTCAATTTCATTATTATTACTTTTACCTCTGTTAAATAATACTGATCAAAACTTGGAAAAAACAGAACAATTCAAAGAAGGACTTAAAAATACAATCTTTTTTACATTAGCAGAAAAAAATTACATTTTATTAGTTTTGGGATTTTTCGTATGTGGTTTTCACGTCACTTTTATTGGGCTTCATTTACCTACTGATCTCATATCTAAAGGCATTTCTGCTGAAGTTGCGGGATGGTCTTTAGGAATAATTGGCGTTACAAACATTATTGGTACTCTGAGTTTTGGTTGGTTAGGAATGAAAGTAAAGAAACCTCTGCCATTAGCATTTATATATTTGATGAGATCCTTAACTATAACCATTTTTGTCTTATCACCACCTTCTGCAACTCTTGCTATTTTATTTGGAGCTGTTATAGGTATTTTGTGGTTAGCTACAGTACCTATGACTAATGCAATTATACTCTCATTTATAGGACCTAAATACTTAGCCACATTATCTGGTATATGTTTTATTTGCCATCAAATAGGTGCTGTCTTAGGAGCTTGGCTTGGAGGTAGATTTTTTGATGTATATGGTAGTTATGAAAATATGTGGTGGCTGAGTGTTGCTCTCGGTCTAATAGCATTTTTATTAACAATTACTGTAAAAGAAGAACCATTTTTAGTTAATTCAGAATTTGAAAAAGCTGGTTAAGCGCTTAATTCTTTTATATTTTTATATTCTTCTAAACATTCAGGGTTAGCCAATGCTGTAATATTATTTATTGGTTTATTGTGAATTAAATCTCTTATTGCAAGCTCTGCTATCTTACCTGACTTCGTTCTTGGAATGTCCTTAACAGAAATTATCTTTGCTGGAACATGTCTAGGAGAAGCCCCTATTCTAATTTTAGCTTTGATCTGATCTATTAATTCTTCTGTCAAATTAGAATTTTTATTTAGCCTAACAAAAAGTACAACTCTTGTGTCACCTTTCCATATTTGACCTACAACCAAACCCTCCATAACTTCTTCAATTTGTTCAACTTGCCTATAAATTTCAGCTGTGCCAATGCGAACTCCTCCAGGATTTAGAGTGGCATCTGATCTACCAAAAATAATAAACCCATCATTTTCAGTCTTTAAGATATAATCACCATGACACCATACATTCTCATATTTATTAAAGTAAGCATCATAATATTTTTCATTATTGTTATCATTCCAGAAATATAATGGCATACTGGGAAAACTTTTAATACAAACTAATTCTCCTTTCTCATTTTTTAAGGAGTTTGCATTTTCATCATATACATGTACATCCATACCTAAAATTGGACCTTGGATTTCCCCTCTTCTTACCACTGATAATGGATTACCTCCAATAAAGCATCCAACTATATCTGTTCCACCGGATAAACTTGCAACCAAAACATCTTTTTTTACATTAGTATAAATATAGTCAAAACTCTCATGGATTAATGGGGAACCTGTTGAGCCAATGGTCTCTAAATTTTTAAGTTTATATTTATCAATTACATTAATATTTTCTTTACTTAATGCATCTATATATTTAGCTGATACACCCATAAAATTTATTTTTTCGCTATCTACAAAATTCCATAAAACTTCTGCATTTGGATAAAAAGGTGAACCATCATACAAGTAAATTGTAGACTTCAATAACAGACCTGAAACAAGCCAATTCCACATCATCCATCCACAAGTTGTAAAATAAAATACTCTACTTTCTTTTTTTGCATTTGAATGCAATCCCATTTCAACTAAATGTTTTAAAAGGATTCCACCATTAGAGTGAACTATACATTTTGGCTTTCCGGTAGTGCCACTGGAAAACATAATATATAGAGGGTCACTTAAAGCAAGAGGTTCAAAAAGTATTTCATTCGTTTTATATTGAGTTTGAATATCATTATATTTTACAAATTTTTCATTATTATAACCAGTTTCAATCTCCAAAAGTGGTGCAATAATAATTTTTTGTAAAGAAGGTAAAGCCTCAACCACATCTATTACTTTTTTGGTAATATTAATTTCTTTACCATTGTACCAATAACCATCCGTAGTAAATAAAATTTTTGGTTCTATTTGACCAAATCTGTCTAAAACTCCTTCTACACCAAAATCTGGTGACGCAGAGGAAAAAATTGCTCCTATCGATGAAGTTGCTAACATTATTATTACAGTCTCAGGCATATTAGGAATGTATGCAGCAACCCTATCACCTTTAGTAACTCCCTGTATTTTTAAAAAATTTGCTAATGCTGCAACTTGAACTTTTAACTCTTTCCAAGATACCTCTTTTCTAATTTTATTTTCAGATTTAAACACAATAGCAGGACCTAAAGAATCTCCTGAAAGCATGTTTTCAGCATAATTAACTTTACCACTGGGAAAGAACTTACTTCCAGGCATTTTATTAATTGGATTGATATAAGGCTTCATCCCTTTAGATCCAATCACACCAAAAAAATCCCAAATAGCAGACCAAAAATCAGCTTTGTCTTCAATTGACCAAGTATGTAAGTCACTAAAATTTTGAATATTTACATTATTTTTTTCATTAATAAATTTGATAAATTTATACATCTGGGAAGACTTCAATCTCTCATCAGATGGAGACCATAAAACAGGATTAGTAACTTTTTTTTTCATAACCAATTCATTAAAAAACTAAATATAATTTTTAAAACAGTTTTCAGCAAAAAGTGCCATATCATAATCTAATTCCGTAATTCCACCTTTATCATGGGTGGTTAGAGTTATAGTTACTTTATTATAAACATTTTCCCATTCAGGATGATGGTTTATTTGTTCAGCTTTCATTGCAATAGAGGTCATAAAAGAAAAAGCTTGTTTGAAATCAGAAAATTTGTAGTTTTTTGTAAATGCTTCTCTACCATCATCTGTTTTTGTCCAACCACCAATATCTTCAAACTTTTTGTTTAAATCTTTACATGCCATTACCAAAATCCTTTCTATTAATAATCATTCTTAGTGGTTTCATATTAGATGCATAAACTAGCAGTAAATTCAAAACATAATTGATTCTGTCATCCAACCAAACTGGAATATTTTTGCCGTGAGAACCAGGATTAAATTCTTCAACGTTTCGTATAATGATGTTTTCTGGTATCCACATTATATGAGTATTTTTATAAGAAGATGATCTTAACTCAGCTATAGGATAAGACCCACCATTTCCGCTACTAACAGAAACAATTAAGCCAGGTTTATGTGAAAATTCACCATTTCCACATAATAAAAAAATATTTTTAGAAGCTGGAGTAGCCATACCTCCATATTCTGGAACAACTAAAATAAAACCATCTGACGCTTTTAAATTTTTTGAAATTGAATTCCAAGTTTTACCCCACACACCCTTTCCATTTTTTTTTTCAGGTGACCAAAGTGGCAATGATGATTTAGCTAAATCTAAGGAGAAAACATCTAAATCTTTATTTAGATTTAATAAGTTATTTTTAATAAAATCAGATATTTTTTTTGATTGAGAATTTATTCTATGGCTTGAAGAAATAATTGAAATATTCATAGTAAATTACCCAAAATTTGATTATTTTAAATTTTAAAATTAATAATTAACACATTAAATTTAACTTTTAAAGATTAGATCATATTTATGGAAGAAATAGAAATTATAAAGCCAGATGATTGGCATGTTCATTTTAGAGATAATGAAATTTTAAAAGCAGTTGTTCCAGAAACCACAAGACATTTTGCTCGATCTATAATTATGCCCAATCTTATTCCTCCAATATTAAATGGAAATGATGCTCTTCAATATAGAAAAAGAATAGAACAAGCAATTCCTAAAGGAGTAAATTTTAAACCATTTATGACTGTATATCTTACTGAAAATACAAATCAAAATGACTTAAAAGAGTCATATAAAAATGGTTTAATATTTGCTGTAAAACTTTATCCAGCTGGAGCAACCACAAACTCAGATTCTGGTGTTAAAAATTTAAAGAAAATTATGCCCTTACTTGAGACCATGACGGAAGTTGGCTTGCCTCTTCTTATTCATGGAGAAGTTACAGACAAAGGTGTTGATATATTTGATAGAGAAAAAATATTTATTGATCAAAAACTTGATTTTATTTGTAAAAAATTACCTGAATTAAAAATTACCCTTGAACACATAACTACAAAAGATGCTACTAAATATATAAAAGAAGGTAATAAAAATCTTGCAGCATCTATAACACCTCATCATTTAGCATTAAATAGAAATGCTATTTTCGTTGGTGGAATAAGACCTCATTATTATTGTTTACCAATCTTAAAACGAGAAAATCATAGACAAGCTCTTTTAAAAGTCGCAATTAGTGGAAATAAAAAATTTTTTTTAGGGACTGATACTGCTCCTCATTTTGTTCATGATAAGGAAAGCGATTGTGGTTGCGCAGGTGTCTTTAATGCTACCTACTGTCTTCCAATATTAGCCCAAATATTTGACAATTTTGATTCTATAAATAATTTAGAGAGTTTTGTAAGCAAAAATGGAGCTTTACATTATAGATTAAAAAAGAATAAAGAAAAAATAAAACTAATTAAATCGAATAAAGAAATAATTTTCAAAAAATTTATAAAAATAGGTAATAAACAAATTAAAATATTTAATCCTGAGTTTCCAGTCTATTGGCATATTATTAATTGAATGTATAAAAGCGAAATAATTAATTGTCTTAAATATTTATGAATAAAAATTTAAGTTGATAACATGATATTTACTTAATTTTTTTAATTTTTATAGAAAACCTAAAAAATAGATATGCCATAAATAGCAAAAGAAATATGGGGAAGCTCATTTTAGGATAAAAATTTTCAACAAAAACACCAAAAACTAACATTAATATTCCAGCAGAAACTATTGATAACATCACTGATGTTTTTGAAAGACCAAATATTTCTAATACATGATGTATATGGTCTCTACCTGCGATAAGAAATGAACGTTTTTCAAATATTCTTATTATAATTACGCCGAAAAAATCAAATAATGGTATTGCCACGCACCACAATGCAGCACTAGGTGCAAAATCATCAACATTCTCAGCTGTATGTATTAATGCCCAAGCGATTATGTAACCTAAAAATAAACTACCCCCATCACCAAGAAAAGTTTTAATCTTATAAGATGATGAAAGGTTAAATATCAAAAAAGGAATTATTCCTGCAACAATAGCTAAAATAATATTTGTAAAAGGAGAACTTTGAACAATTCCACCAATAAATATACCAATTGCAGCTAATAGAGTTAATCCACCTGCAAGACCATCAACACCATCAATCATGTTAAAAGCATTTGTCAAACCTACAACAGCAATTATGGTAAGTGGTACTGATAAAAACCCAAGGTCAACAGAATTTGAAGATCCAAAAATATAACCAAGATTCTCTAACTTTATTTCAGCAAAAAAAATCGTGACAAGAACTAGTAAAATTTGTATGGCCAATCTAACTGTTGCTCTTAAATTAAATAAGTCGTCTACAATACCGAGCAATACCATACCTGCGGTTGTCACTAATATTGTGAGTGAAACATTATCAAAATTACTAAAATAAATTTGTGATGTTAAAAGACCTATAAATACACATAATCCTCCAATAAAAGGAACTTTCCCAATATGGTTTTTTCTTTCACCAGGAGTATCAACTAAGTTATATTTAACAGCAAAAGGCCTTAAGATAACAAGTGATAATAAAGTCGCAACAAAGCTGATGTAAAATATAACGTTTTCCAAGATTTCTTAAGCACCAGAATTAATATAATTAAAGTTATTATACCTAATAACAATGTTAGATTAGTTTGACAACAATAGTTAAAATAAAAATAATTTAATCCATAAATGAGTTTTTTTTAATTGTTGTTTAGTTTAAAATTAATTCAGTAATCTCTCTTTTGATTAAATATTTGTTTGTTTCAGACTCGTAAAGATTTTAAATTTTCTTTAAAATGCTCATAAGTCAGTTCAATACCTCTTTTTAGTGAAATATTTGCTTTCCAACCTAATTTATTAATTATTTGTACATCCATTTGTTTTTTTGGAGTACCATCGGGTTTACTCTTGTCAAAAGTTATCATTCCCTCATAACCAGTTACTGTTTTAATTATATTTGCTAATTCACTAATAGATATATCTTTGCCTGAACCTATATTTATATGGCTTTGAGTTGAGCTTAAACCGTTTTGAAAAATATCTTGCCCTAATTCATGAACAAAAATGCAAGCTGAAGCCATATCATCAATGTAAAGAAATTCTCTCATAGGTTTACCTGATCCCCAAACTGAAACTTTTTCTAAACCCTTTACTTTGGCATCATGAAATCTTCTAATAAGTGAAGGTATAACATGACTATTTTCTAGGTGATAATTATCTCCTGGACCATATAGATTGGTCGGCATAACTGCTCGATAATCTCTGCCAAATTGTTGATTATAGCTCTTACACATTATAATTCCAGCTATTTTTGCAACTGCATATGCTTCATTAGTGGGTTCAAGAATACCTGTAAGTAATGAATTTTCTTCTAGAGGTTGCTTAGCATATTTTGGATAAATACATGATGAACCTAGAAATAAGAGCTTTTGAACATTATTTAGGTGAGCTGCATGAATAATATTATTTTGAATTTGTAAATTTTGATAAATGAAGTCTGCTGGATAAGATTTATTAGCAAATATTCCACCGACTTTTGCTGCTGCAAGAACTACTTCACTTGGTTTCTTAGAACTGAAAAAATCATTTACATCACTTTGGTTACTTAAATCTAAATCAGTTTTTGATATTGTAATTATTTCAATATCTTTTTCATTTTTAAGTTTCCTAAATATAGAACTTCCAACCATACCATTGTGTCCAGCTATAAATATCTTGCGCATAACCTTACTCTAATTTTCGCTTGAAAATGGAATTTCTAAATTGTGCTCTTTCAAAAGGACAACACGTCTAGCGGCCTTGTGATCTTCTTCAACCATCTCTTTACACATTTCTTGTGCAGTTATTTGTGCTTCCCAACCTAATTCTTTTTTTGCTTTTGAGGGATCACCAAGCAATGTATCAACCTCTGCTGGTCTAAAATAATTCGGATCAATTCGTACAATTTCCTGACCAATGCTAACATTAGGTGCCATATTGCCAGCTATATTCTCTACAACTCCTTTCTCATGAATTCCTGATCCTTTAAAAACTATCTCTATCCCAAGTGCATTTGCAGCCCAAGTAATAAATTCTCTAACTGTATATTGTTTTCCAGTAGCTATGACATAATCATCTGGTTTGTCTTGCTGCAACATTAACCACTGCATACGTACGTAGTCCTTTGCGTGCCCCCAATCACGCAACGCATCAATATTTCCCATATATAAACATTGATCTAGGCCAAGAGCTACGTTAGATAAACCTCTTGTAATTTTTCTTGTAACAAAAGTTTCTCCTCTTCGAGGACTTTCATGATTAAATAAAATCCCATTACATGCAAATATTCCATAGGCTTCTCTGTAGTTCACGGTAATCCAATAAGAATATAATTTTGCTATAGCATATGGAGATCTAGGATAAAATGGTGTAGATTCTTTCTGAGGTGTTTCTTGAACTAAACCATAAAGCTCTGATGTTGAAGCTTGATAAAAACGTGTCTTTTCTTCTAAACCTGCAAAACGTATAGCCTCAAGTAATCTTAAAGTACCTATTGCATCTACATCGGCAGTATATTCAGGGCTCTCAAAACTTACCGCGACATGTGACTGAGCTCCTAAATTATATATTTCGTCAGGTTGAATATCTCCAATTATTCTTGTTAGATTGGATGTATCTGAAAGGTCGCCATGATATAATTTTAATAAATTATTTTCAACATGAGGATCTTCATAAATATGGTCTATTCTTTGAGTGTTAAAAAGAGATGAACGTCGTTTAATACCATGTACTTCATATCCTTTTTTTAATAAAAATTCAGCGAGATATGACCCATCTTGACCAGTAATCCCTGTAATCAGAGCCTTTTTCAATTTATCCTCCCTTATTGCCTAGAGTACAGGTCTTCATATCTTATAATGTCGTCCTCACCTAAGTATGTGCCTGTTTGTACCTCTATTAGTATCATCTGTGATTTTCCAGGGTTGTGTAAACGGTGAACTGCACCAATTGGAACGAAAACTGACTGACTTTCAAAAATGATTTGTACTTTTTCACTAATAGTGACTTCTGCAATACCAGAAACTACAATCCAATGTTCTGCGCGATGTTTATGAGACTGAAGTGACAAAGACTCCCCTGGATTAACATGTATCCTTTTAACTTGAAATTTTTCTCCAACAGCCAGACTCTCAAACCAGCCCCAAGGACGATGATCTTTTGGAAAGATAGTAGCTTGTTTGACCTTTTTATTTTTTAAAATATCAACTACTTTTTTAACTTCTTGTGCATAATTTAAATCAGAAATAAGAACTGCATCATTCATTGCAATAGCCATAATATTTTTCAGTCCAACACCAACAATTTCTAAGCTCTCACTTTCAGATCGCAAGAGTGTATCCGTACAATCTATTGCTGTAGACCTTTTACTTGTTACAACACCTGAAGAATTTTGCTGACTTTCACGCCATACTGAATCCCAACCACCAAGATCTGACCAACCCTTATCGTAAGGTATTACAGACACATTTTTAGCTTTTTCCATAATTGCATAATCAATAGAAATATTTTGGATCTTAGACCAAGAAGTAGCACCCAATCTATAAAAATCAAGGTCTTTACGACCAGTTTTTAGAGATTCCCTAATTGGTTGAATCAAATCATTAGCATATAATCTGAAAGATTCTACTACATCTTTTGCACTAAATAAAAATATACCAGAATTCCAGAGAAAACGACCATTTGCGAGCATTTTAAGCGCATCATTTTTGTTTGGTTTTTCAACAAAGCTTTTTACTTTATTTGAAGATCCATCCATATCTGAAACTTCTATATATCCATACCCTGTTTCGGGTCGCGTTGGCTTTATTCCAAATGTGACCAGTTTACCATTTTTAACATCTGACAATCCTTTTTTAACAGCCACATCAAAAGCCTTATTATCAGAAATAATGTGATCGGAAGGCATTATTAAAAGTATTGAGTTCGGGTTTTTATCTATTTGAGAAAGTGCAACTGCAAGTATCGCTGGAGCGGTATTTCGTGCATCAGGTTCAATAAAAATTTCATTTGCATCAATTTGAATTTCTCTTAATTGTTCAGCAACTAAAAACCTAAATTCTGAATTAGTAATTATAATAGGAGAAGTATAATTATTTTGTTTTACTCTCAATGCAGATGATTGAAATAAAGAATGATTATCAAATAATTTTGAAAACTGTTTTGGAAATGTCTGTCTAGACATTGGCCATAAACGAGTTCCATAACCACCAGCCAAAATAACAGGAATAACTTTTTCCGTTATCATGTATTAATGCTCCTTATTACTTTATCATTAAATATAATTTAAATAATTTTTAAAACTCAAAGTAAAAAATCTCAATTTAATTTAAAATTAATTTTGTTCAGTGTCATATTTTTTCCACACTTTATGGTTAACGTAATGAGTATAGCTTATTATTAATTTAACTACTTTAATACTTACATTTTTTGCATTGTAGTCTTTTACTATAACAGGTTTATTTGTTTTCTCTTTTGATGTACTAATTAAGTATTCAATACCTTTTATTACTAGTTGCTCATCAAGACCAACCATCATAACTGAACCCTCTTCCATTGCCTCAGGTCTTTCATTTACATCTCGAATATTAAGTGCTTTTAAGCCCAATATAGAACTTTCTTCAGATATAGTTCCACTGTCTGACAATATTATTTTAGCATTTTTTTGTAATTTTACGTAATCACAAAAACCTAAAGGCTTTTCAAAATGAACTAGATCAGTCCATGGAATAGAATTTTGTTTTAGTTTTATTCTAGTCCTTGGATGTGTTGAAATAATTATAGGTATTTTATATTTTTTCTCTAAAGACTCTATTAAATAAATTAATTTTTTAAAATTTTTGGAAGAATCTATATTTTCCTCTCTATGTGCACTTATTAAAAAAAATTTATTCTCTTCTAAATTTAGTTTTTTTAATATTTTAGATTTTTCAATTTTCTCTGAATAGAAATCCAGAACCTCGAATAAAGGGCTACCAATTTTAATTATTTGGTCTGGTGGGAAACCTTCATTTATTAAATATTGTCTAGCAATTTCACTGTAGGTGAGATTTATATCAGAGATATGATCCACAATTTTTCTATTCACTTCTTCAGGTACACGCTGGTCAAAGCATCTATTTCCTGCTTCAATATGAAAAATGGGAATTTTTCTTTTTTTTGCAGCTATTACAGATAATGAGCTATTTGTGTCACCCAAAACTAATACACAATTAGGTTTTTCTTTATCTAATATTACATCAACTGAAGAAATAATTTTTCCAATTACTGTTGCAGATGTTTCTTTTCCAGACGCGCAATCTAAAAAATAATCTGGATCTCTTATGTCTAAATCTGAAAAGAAAATTTTGTTTAATTCAAAATCAAAATTTTGACCAGTGTGGATTAAAATATGATTAAATGTTTTGTCAATCTCGTCTATTATTCGAGATAATCTGATAATTTCAGGTCGAGTTCCTAGAATAGTAAGAACTTTAAGCATTAAGATTTTCCATAACTATTGGAAGCTTCAGAAGTAATTTTTTTAACTCCTTAGAAGATAATTGGGTTGTATTATGGGATGTATAATCAACTTGGGTTGTCAAATCTTTTGAACCTTTTACGAAATATTTAGCATAATTTAAGCCTCTATCATCCATAGGTACTCGATAAAAGTTATCAACATGTTCTGCAGTCATCATTTCTTCTCTCGATAACAAAGACTCATATAACTTTTCACCATGACGTGAGCCAATAATTTTTATTTCATTTTTTACCTCAAATATCTCTTTTAATGTTTCTGCAATTTGATGAACTGTAGCAGCTGGAGCTTTCTGAACTAATAGATCTCCTGGCATAGCATTTTCAAAGGCATACATTACTAAATTTACAGCGTCTTGAAGTGACATCAAAAATCTTGTCATCTTAGGATCTGTAATGGTTATTGGTTGTTTATTTTTAATTTGCTTAATAAAAAGGGGTATTACTGAACCTCTAGATGCCATTACATTTCCATAACGAGTAGCACATAATTTTACTTTATTGTTATAAGCTTGTTTTGCTTTTGCAAGCATTAGTTTTTCCATTAATGCTTTAGACATGCCCATTGCGTTTATTGGGTAAACTGCTTTATCAGTACTTAGAAAAACTACTTTTTTTACACAGTTATAAATTGCTGCATTAATGACATTTTCTGCCCCAACAACATTAGTTTTTACAGCTTCCATTGGAAAAAATTCACATGAAGGAACTTGTTTTAAGGCAGCTGCATTGAAAACATAATCTACATTCTGCATAGCTGAATTGATAGAATCATAAAACCTTACGTCGCCAATATAAAATTTTAATTTTTCATTATTGTGCGTTATACGCATATCCTCTTGTTTTTTTTCATCGCGACTAAAAACTCTTATTTCTTTCACATCCATATTTAAAAGTTTTTTAATTATTGTGCTACCAAATGAACCAGTACCACCAGTGATTAAGAGTATTTTATTTTTTAAACTTGTCATGATCTTCCCAAAATTGTTTAAGTTCTTTTAGCATATAATGCCAAGAAGGTGGAACATAATTCATTTTTATTTTCAACTTTTCACTAACCAAACTCCTATCTATACGTGGTTCATCTATTGGAATAATATTTATATTTTTATTATAAATATGCGCAATTTTTTTTAGTAGATTAAATTTACTTATTCTAGAGCTAGATAAATGATATAATCCCGATATAGGCAGGTTTTTCATAATAATTAAATTTATAAATTTGCCCATTTCTATTGTTGTAATTCCTGAGAAAAATGCATTTTTATAACCAAAAACTGATCCTGTTTGACACAAAAACCAGTCAAGTAAACTATTTTGCGTATATAATTCATGTCCAATTATAGAACATCTAATTGTTAACGTGTTTTGAGCCTTTAATTCACCAAGAAACTTAGATCTTCCATAAATATCGTCTGCATCTGCTTCATCACATTCAGAGTATCTACCTTTTAGACCTGAAAATACACAATCTGTGCTAAAATGAATTATAAAAAAATCTTTAGGGGACGTTAATTTTTCTAAATTTTTTGGAAGCTCAGTATTAATTTTAGTTGAAACTATATTGTTTAATTCAATATTTTTTTGTTTAATTAATCCTATACAATTTATTATTATGTCTGGCTCAGAATTAGCTACAAATTCTTTCAAAGCAACAATGTCTGTTGCATCCTTTAGTATTTTAATTCCTGCCCTTGATTTAAATTTATAAGGTAACTTACGAACAGTGCCAATAACGTCTAAATTAAGATTTTGGCTTAGGATATGTGTCACACCTGATCCTAACATTCCACCTGCACCAAGAACTAATATTTTTTTCTTTGAAGACAATAAAATATCC
The DNA here is from genome assembly GCA_902595145.1 of uncultured SAR116 cluster alpha proteobacterium. Classification (GTDB taxonomy): domain Bacteria; phylum Pseudomonadota; class Alphaproteobacteria; order Puniceispirillales; family Marisalimonadaceae; genus Marisalimonas. The sequence goes on from CACJOU010000012.1 coordinate 19,330, forward strand.
TACAATTTCAGATGATCAAGCATAAGCTTTTTTTCAAATTCACCTGGATACTGAATTAAAACAGCTTTATATTTTCCATTAAAAACAAACATACTTCCTGAAGCAGCGCCTATATAACCAAACTCATTTATTAGTTTATAACAATCCTCTAATGATTTTGCACCACCCAAGCAGGTTAAAGGAACTTTTACATGTTCCTTAATTTCTCTAATAAGTTGACGGTCATATCCAATCATAAGTCCATCATGATCAATTGAATTTATTACAAGTTCACCGATGCCTAACTTTTGAACTTTTAAAATATTCTCTAGTATTGATCCATTAATTTTCTTTTTTCCATTATGAGTGAAAATCTGAAAACTTTTATTTAAAAAACCATGCCTTTTAACATCAATCACTCCTACAATACTCTGTTTGCCGAAATTACTAGAAGCAGTCTCAATAAATTTTGGGTCACTAAATAAAGCACTACTAACTGAAACTTTTTCTACACCTAAATTTATTATTTTTTCTATATGTGATAAAGACTTTACACCTCCTCCATAAGTAATAGGCATTCTACTTCTTTCTGCTATTGCTCTTATCATATTCATATCTGGTTCATTTTTATTCACCGATGCATCAATATCAACTATCATTAATTCATCCACATTTTTTTCACTAAAAATTTTTACAGCATTTAATGGATCTCCTACATATTTATAATTTTTAAAATTCTCTGATTTAACCAACCCACCATTTTTAATTAATAGAGAAACAATTAACCTAGGCCTAAGCATATTAGATTTCCAAAAAATTTTTCATTAAACAAATTCCGTTTTGATGACTTTTTTCTGGATGAAATTGAACACCAAAAATATTATCTTTACCAATAGAAGAAGAAAAAAAATCTCCATAATGTGATGTGGCTATCTGATTTATTTCATGACAAGTTTTTGCAGAATAAGAATGAAGAAAATAAAATTCAGCGGTTTCAATACCTTTGAAAAGGTCAGCACCTTTCTTTGAATCAACTGTATTCCATCCCATATGAGGTATTGGCAAAAATTGCTTACCGACTATCTTATCAAAATGAACTGAATTTCCTTCAATCCAACCTAATCCTTCAAGATTTCCTTCTTCACTTTTTTCTAATAACATCTGCATTCCTACACAAATTCCTAAAACAGGAACTTGATATTTAATAACAGACGTTTCAAGGTTTTTACGAAGACCAGAATTATTTAATTTGGAAACAGCCCAGTCAAATGATCCTACGCCAGGTAGAATTATTTTTTTTGCAGATTTTAGCTCACAAGGGTTGTTGGAAATAATTGGGTCAAAATTTAATATTTCACAAACATCCGATATAGCCTTAAGATTGCCAACACCATAATTAAGAATCAATACAGATTTATCTATCAAAATGCACCTCCTCTTTGTGTTTTTGCAAAAAAAGAAAATATTTTCTCTCCAAATGTAAGTAAACTTTTTAAATTTCTGTAATCTTTGTAAAATTTTATTGGCATATTCTCAAATTCTGTCATTTGTTCTTCTGAAATACCAAGTTTGTCTGCTATAAATTTTATGTCTAATTTAATACTTTCTTTACAATACGAAGGTTGTGATAATATTGAAATAGCCTCTTCTCTAGACATTTGACCAGTCAAAATCAAACTTGAAAGATCAACCCGTCTCATGTCAAATCCAAAACGTTTTGGCAACCAATATCCCTCAAAAAATTTTGTGAACCGTGACTCGAAGTGCTTCTGTGGATATGGATGCCATTTGTACAGACTTTCTAACTGTTTCATTGCATTTTGTTTTCTGTAATTAATAAAATTAAGAGGTTTAATAACTTTAATGCCCCTTAAATATCTTAGATACAATTTATGATAAAAAATCGATGTAAAGGGATAACTTTCCATCTTAACTGACCCAAATTTGGAGAGAATGTCCCTAATATGCAACATATCTGTACCATAATATATTAAGTCTAAAGGTCTTGGAACACATTCAGTGGAAATATTTCCACCATTTAGAATATATTTTATATTGTACTTTTTTGCAAATTTGTATAATACACCTATGAAAGCTAGATCTTGTGGTATATCAAGATGAGGCACACCACTTTTGAACATGGATAATTGAAAATCTTGCATTTCTTTCCAATTAATTACTTCAGTATACAAATCTAAATTGAGCCCTTTTATTAATTTTTCAATATTGTTTACAGCTAATTCAGAATTCCAACCACCATCTACGTGAAAAACTAAAGGACGCAAATTAAATTCCTTGACCATAACATGCAACATGAAAGAACTGTCTGCGCCCCCACTTAATCCAAGAATACAGTCAAATTCTTTGTTTTTTCCTTCTGTTTTAATTTTTTTTACTATTGAAGATAATTCTTTTTTTCCTTGTTGGTTATTTTTCCAATTGGGCCTCACTGTTTTATTAAAATAATCAACAAAGTTGCAAACGCCATGAGAATTAAATTCAATTCCAGGATAAGTAGTGTCTAGAACAAGTTTTTTGCAAATTTTATAATTATCTACTGACATTTTTTTTCCTTAATATAATTCACAGTTTCTAGTAAAAACTGAAAAGTTTCATTAGCACAACGAGACCAAGAATACTGTTTTGAAATTTTGTTCGATATGCTTGCTAATTCACTTGACATTTTTTTGTTTTCTATCAATTTTTTAATTGCAAAATAAATTGATTTTGAATCTTCTGGATTAAAGTAAATTCCTCCATTACCTAATACTTCTGGCATTGGCCCTTTATTAGATGATGCAATAGGAATACCATAGGCCATAGCTTCGATTAATGTGTTTGGCATATTTTCACATGAGGATGCAAATACAAAAATATCTGATTTTTTTAGAAATTCTACTAGTTTGTTTGGTTTAGAAAATGGATATTGTTTAATATAAATATTTTTTTGATTTTGTTTTGTAAGTTTGTACTCAACTTTCTTTTGAGCTTGGCCTTTTCCACCTCCAACTAAGTTTAATTCTACATTCAAACCATCATTTTTCAAATCATTTACGGCATCAATAACATTCCATTGATGTTTATAGGGAAGAACATTAGATATATATAAAATTTTAATGTTAGATGAATTTAATTTTGTTGTAATTTTTGAATTTATTTTAAAGATCTCTCCAACACCATGTGGTATAATGCGAGAGTTAGAGATATTTCCAGTAACTTTTTGAATTTTTTGAGAAGCATATTTAGTAAGAAAAATTGTACCTGTTGAATTTTTTAAAGATGATATTTGTACATACCTTAAAACCAACAACCTTATAAGGTCTTTTGATAATCCATACCTTAAAAATTCTCTTGGCTCAAATGAGAGCATATCTCTACTTAGAGTAATTGCTGGTAAAAATTTACATACGGTACCCGCATCCAAGTTTAACAAAATATCACATTTATGTTTTATAATTTCCTTATCAAGATAAAATCTTTCCCAAAACAATTGTCTAACAATTGATTTTTCTGAAACTTTAGTAATATGTAATATAAGCCAAGATTTTTTTGGTAATTTCTTTGCTAAATCTTCATGCGCCCATACATGAACTTTTTTAAAACTATAGATAATAGGATTAACACATTCCATAATTCCAATTAAATGTGAAAACCCTCCACCAGATTTAGCCCTTGATGCATTAATTGCTAATATCATTTTTAAAAACTATCTTTTACAAAATATTTTAATTTATGCCTCTACATTATGAGACTTTTTCCAAAGCTCAAAATTAAGTAAAGAGAATATTCTTTCAGAATTATTTTTTTTACCATCTTGTCCTTTAAGTAACTTTAATACTGTTTTTTTATTGAAAGTGCAATTTTGACTTGTTAAAATATCATAGGCCATTTCTTTAAAAGGTCCTTTCTTAAACCAACTTTGTAAAGGTACAGAAAAACCTTGTTTTCTAGTAAAATCATAGTCCGTTGGCAGAATTTCCTTTGCTAATTTTTTTAAAATGATTTTTTTTGCATTCATAGATACTTTTTGATTTAACGGCACACTACTAAAACAAAAGTCTAGGACATTGTTTTCCAAAAAAGGTGCTCTTACTTCTAAAGAATACATCATACTTGCTCTATCAACTTTTACTAATAAATCATCTGGTAGATATCTTTGAAAATCTTTTAACATAGCAAATGAGACCATTTTTTGATCTTTATAATTTTCATATCTATCTATATCATTTTCACTGACTAAATTTGGATTATATTCACCTAATAATGATCTGCGACTTGAAAAATCAAATAAATTTCCAACCCTTGGCACTTCACATTCAAAGTCAACTCCAGACGCCATAAGCCAAGTCCTTAAGTTTGAGTTTCCAAATCCTAATGGCATCAAATTTTTTGTTATATTTGATATACCAGACCTAACAAACTTAGGAATGAAACAAGCTATTTTCTGAAGTACTAATAATCTTTTGTAGTGTTCATAACCACCAAAAAGTTCATCACTTCCATCTCCACCTAATGCAACTTTACAATGTTTACTTACTTCACCACTTATATAAGCCATCGGTATAATTGAACTATCGGCTATAGGTTCGTCAAAATACCATGATAAATTTGGTAAAATATCAATGCTATTTTGTGTTACTTTAAATTGATGATGATCAGTATTAAAGAATTGTGCAATTTTTAAAGCATATTTGCTTTCATCAAACTTAGTATTCTCTGGAAAAGAAACATTAAAAGTTTTTAGATTATTAACGTGTCGTGATGCCAAAGCCGTCACAATACTTGAGTCTAAACCACCGCTTAGCAAAACACCTACTGGAACATCAGCAATTAAATGTTTCGCAACAGAGTAATCTAATAAATCTTCTAATTTTTTAATTATTTCAATTTCAAGAAGTTTTGAACTGGACGATTTATAATTTGGAGGAACCCAATATTTTTCAAAAGCTAATCTACCATTTTTTAAATCAAAAATCATTAACGTAGCTGGCGTAAGTTTGTTATAACCACTAAAAATACAACGATGATCACTAACAAAACCAAAACCCAAATACTCATCAAGCGATACTATATCTACTTTTCGTGGTAATTTTTCTATTTTGCTCAACCCTTTTAATTCAGAACTAAAATATAATGATTTTCCATTATAAAAATAATACAAAGGTTTTTGGCCAGATCGATCTCTTGCAAAATATACTTTTCTAATTTTATGATCATATATTGCAAAACAAAACATACCGTTTAATTTTTTAAGGAATTTCTTTCCCCATTTATGATAAGCAAATAATATCACTTCTGTATCAGTGTTAGTTTTGAAATTATAACCAAATTTTGTTAACTCTGCTTTAAGTTCTAAATAGTTATATATTTCACCATTAAAAATGATTGTAAGCCCATAATTAGACAAATACATTGGCTGGTTGCCATTTACTGAAAGGTCAATAATTGATAAACGAAGATGTCCAAAATAAACTAATTTATCCTTACTATGCCAAAATCCTTGACTGTCTGGTCCTCTATGTTTTAGCAATGATAAATCTATTGAGTTTTTGCATTCAGAACTCATAGGACTTACCCCTACATAACCAACTAAACCACACATATGCAATATTCTTAAAAATTTATATTTTTGAAAAACAACAATGATCTTAGATAAAAAAATAAAAACTTATTGCGTTTTAAATTATTTTTTTTTAAAATTTTATCTGTTTCAGAAAACATGTTTATTTCTTCCTTATTACTAAATTGATCTTCATGTATTCTAAAACCTGCCAAAGTAAACCTTGAGTCAAAAAACAATTTATAATCTTCTTTAAATGATCGAATGAAAAAGTCATAATCAGCAGAAAATTTAAAATTAGTATCAAATCCTTGTAATTTTTCAAATACATTTTTTTTAAAAAAAGTTCCTGGCTGAGGAAGTATTGGTTGACCATTTAAAATTGCTTGTCTTACTAATTCAGGTTTAAAAAGTGTTCTTACTTTAAGCTCTTTATCTTTGAAATCAATGTACTTTACATTTCCACACAATATATCGGCTTTATTTATTTTTTCTGAATTTTTTTTAAAAAAATTTATTATATTTTCTTTATATAATAAATCATCACTATTGATGTATGAAATCCACTGAGTGTCTAATTTTGATATGCCTAAATTGACAGCTTCATACATGTTTCCAGGCTTACAGTAATGTGTTTTTATTTTGTATTTCTTAAGCAATTCTAAGGTTCCATCATCTGAACCACTATCAACTGCGTTGATCTGACATCCTTGCTCTCGTAGGGGAGTTACACTTAAGAGTGTCTTTTTTAAAAATTTAATAGAGTTATAGCATGGCATCGTTATACCTAAGTTCATAATTCACCTATTAAATAATATTTCAACTAAATGTTTTGATATATTTTTTTTTAATTCTGACTTTTAACAAAAGATCTAACAACTTGTAAACAATATAAAATACACTCCATACAAAAATAGTAAATATAAATTGAAACGCGTGTGTAGAGGGAAATGCACCAATAGAACCAAATGCTTGAGAAAATATAAAAGTAATCCATAATGGTAAAAACATAATGTTTTTTGTTGTAGAAATTAATTTATAAATTAACATTAAAATAAAGGCCCATATAAAATTATATAAAATAATTGATAATATACCTAATGGATAGTTTCCTAAAATATAATTGCGAGGTACCTCAGTGGATGTTTTTATCCCGTAACCAATCAATAAGCCGACTCTTCTTGAAACAGAAGTTGGGTGTATTTCATAATTTTCAAAAAACAATAATTTGTTAAAAATACCTTCCCATGATTTGAGTTCAATTCTTATAGCATCTTCTATAACTAAAGAAAATTGAAAAATATGATTATGCATATTTAACCTTCTACCAAGAAAACTTAAATCTACATAATCACTAAGATCAAGAGAAATTACATCAGAAATTGTTCCTCCCACTTGAAATACAGACCTAATTGTGCCCATAACACTACCAGCAATTGCAATCAATAATATAACAATCAAAAAAGGGAATAGAAATTTTTTAAAAACTTTTGTTAAATTAATATTTGTAAAAAAATAAACCCCAACAGCATAGAAAGCGAACAAATAAACAAAATAGGCGCGAGACAAGGTTGGTAAAACCACATAGGCTAATTCTAGTAGAAATAATAATTTAAAGTAACTTCTACCTGTTGTAATTATTGCTGTCATCAATAGTGTTATATATGGCCAACTCAATTGTTGAGCAAAAGTATCTATCAAGCTAGGTGGTCTCGAAAAAGCATGAAATAATGCTGAAATGCCATACGCTTCTATTAGATAGATTCTAATTGGCCAAATTAGGATTATAAAAGTAATCACACACAAAGTCAGCTTATCTTCAGAAAAGTAAAGCTTTTTATCTTTTATTACTACTCGTGAATATAAAATAGCAAACAGACCACCCAGACAAAAAAATGAAAGACCTAGTAAATCACTAACTAATCCCTCAAAATGAAAATCACCCCCAAAAATTAGAGGGGGGATAAATATAAATAAAAACAGACCTACTATATGTAGAAAAATAGGATTAAGAATATCAATTTTATTTAACATTAAATTTTAAATTCCAATCTTAGGAAAAATTAATCAAACCTATTCTCAATCATTCCAACAATTATATCGTCTATTTTTTTCTGTGGTTTCCAATTAAGGATTGTTTTGGCTTTTTTAATATCCGCTTTGCTTTCTAAGATTTCAGTTTTTCTAAAAAACTCATTATTAATCTTTACGTGATTTTTCCAATTTAGGCCAAAGTATTGAAAGCTAAGATCAACAAATTTTTTCAGAGAATGACTCTCCCCTGTGGCGACGACAAAGTCTTCCGGGCAATCTAATTGGAGCATCATCCACATAGCCTGAACGTATTCAGGTGCCCAACCCCAATCCCTGGATATATTAAGATTTCCAAGCTCAAGAAAATCTTTAGATCCACTTGATATTTGAATGCATGATTGAATAATTTTCTGAGTTACAAAATTTTTTGGTCTTAGAGGGGATTCGTGATTGAACAAAAAACCTGTACAAGAAAATATACCATAATTTTCTCTGTAATTTTTAACTAGCCAATGTGCAGAAGACTTTGCAATACCATATGGACTTTTTGGATTTAAAGGTGTCTCTTCAGATAAAAGAAAATCCAAGGATGGACCAAAACATTCACTGGATCCTGCAAAATAAATCTTTGCTTTTAAATTAGATAATTTTACAGCTTCCAGTAAGTTCAAAGAACCTATAATGATACTGTCAATTGTTTCTTTGGGTTTTAAAAAAGATAAACTTACTGAAGATTGGGCAGCTAGACAATAAATTTCATTAGGCTTTGTGTTTTTAATTAATTCGAACACACTTTTATAGTCTGTTATATCTAATAATTCTAATTTTACTTTGTTATAAATTCCTAGTAATTCTAGGTTTTTGGAATTGATTTTAGAGTCGCGTCTACATGTCCCTATAACATTATAATTTTTAGATAACAAAAATTTGGCTAACAAAGTTCCATCTTGTCCGGTTATTCCTAATATAAGTGCTGTTTTTAAACTAATGTTTCATTCCTTTCACTTTATGATAAACATTTAGAGTATTCTTGGCACATTTAGGCCATGAAAATAATTTGCTTCTAAGTAACCCTTTTACAATTAACTCAGATTTTAAAGATTCATCATACAAAACTCTTTTAATTGCATCACCTTGTTCTTCAGTGTTTGCAGGATCAAAATATACACCAGCATCCCCAATAACTTCAAGAAGAGAACTTGTTTGGCTAGCAACAACTGGACATTTACACGCCATAGCTTCTATAGGGGGCAAACCAAAACCCTCATATATTGAAGGATAAACAAGCATTTGAGCTTTTTTATATAACAATTTTAAGAGCCCATCGTCACCACTCATTTGAATTACTCTATTATCTGCTAAACCTGATTTTTTAATAAAATCTAATTCAGACCTAGAAAATGAATTTCCTCCAAAAGCAATAATTTTTATTACTTTTTTCAATTTGCTATCATTTCCAACTGCTTTAATCAAACTTCTAAAATTTTTATATCCATCTCTTCCACCAACATACAATATATATGGTTCTAAAAAATATGATGCTTTTATGTTTATGTTATTATTACTATTTAGTTCATGACCTAAATATACCACTGAGATTTTACTTCTATCTACATTATAAATTTCACATAAGTCTTTTTTTGTTGATTTAGAAATACATATTATGTGATCTGCTCGACTTATTGCCTTACGTTTGAGTTTTATAGTATTATCATTTTTCGGAAAATTGTCAGGAAATTTTTCGTGGATCATATCGTATACAGTCAGAACCCGGCTTACATTTTTAGGCACATTTATACCATTATTACAATAGTATGTTTCATGCAATATGTCGGGTTTTTCTCTAAAAATTAAATTTGATGAAATCTGTCGATTAAAGAAATTGAAAAACCTGTCTGTACGAAATGGGAAATCATCTAATTTTATGCCTTTTCTATCATCCTTATTGATATTAGATAGATAATTATTTATGTAAAAAGGAGCGCATATCTTTGCTTTTACATTCATAGAAATTAAAGTTAAATATAACTGGATAAAATAGCGTGAAATACCGCCGTAATGTTGTCCTGCAAAAATTTGAAAATCAAAAAAAACTTTCACTTTTATTGCCTTTTCCGAAATAAGATAATATTAAAAAAAATATTTTTTTTAAATGAACAATTATGTATATCCTATGTAAATATGGTAGAATATTTTTTAATTATAAAGTTTGTAACAAGTTTTTTGAATTTTTTATAATTCTTTCTTTTTTTTTCTGTTTCAAAACTCATTTTTATCCACCTCGATATAATTATATTTATTATCTGTAATCATTATAATATCTCTCAAATAATTTGAATTCATAAAAAATATATTTGTTACTTTTGGATAATTTTTCAAAAATTATTCTGGACTTACTACTTTTTTTGCAGTGACCGGAAGAAATTTTCCTTGTTTTGAGGGATTTATATCAACCACTACATCTATTTTTTTATAAGGTTAATATTTCCAGTCGAGCAATTTTTTTCTAAACTTTTATTGCTATAAACTTTATTTTGTAAAATTGGATAATTTTTTCTCTCGAACAAAATATTTTCCAATTAATTAACTCCTTAATTTAGTATTCAAATTATATAATCATTCCCAAGTTTTCCAAGGAGCTTTATTATTATCCCAAAGTTCATTTAAAACTATTTTATCACGAAAAGTATCCATTGGTTTCCAGAATTCATGATGACGAAAAGAAATTAACTCACCTATTTCAACTAATTTCTCAAGAGGCTCCTTTTCCCAAACAGTATTAGGCCCCTCAATAAAGTCTAGAACTTTCTTGTTTAGCACAAAAAACCCTCCATTTATCCAATTACCCTCACCCTGCGGTTTCTCTTCAAAAGACACAACAGTACCATCTTCTAAACATCTAACTGCACCAAATCTAGCAGGAGGTCTAACCACTGTCATTGTTGCTAGTTTGCCATGTTTCTGATGAAAATTTAGCAGATATTCTATATTAATATTTGCAACACCATCTCCATAAGTTAAACAAAATTCATCATGATCTTGTAAGTATTTTGAAACATATTTCAATCTCCCACCCGTCATTGTCCGTTCTCCAGTATTAACTAAAGTTACTTTCCAAGGCTCTGCAATATTATTGTTAATTAACAGTTCATTTTTTTGTGTATCAATAGTTATATCCGACATATGCATTGAATAATTTACAAAAAACTCTTTTATTATAATTCCCTTATATCCACAGCAAATTATAAATTCATTAATTCCGTAAAATGAGTATATCTTCATAATATGCCAAATAATTGGCATACCTCCAATTTCCACCATTGGTTTTGGTCGAACATCAGTTTCTTCAGAAAGTCTTGTTCCAAGTCCACCAGCTAAAATGACTGCTTTCTTCAATTTAAGTACCCCTTTTTACTTAATCATCTTTAAAACCTTCTTTGGCTCTAAAATCTCCACTTTCAATAAAATTTTTCATATTTTCTTTTATTTTATAATGTCGATTAATATTAATTTCACTTAACCACATTGGGAAAACATTGGGTGTAAACTGTTGGTTGTAGCCACCTAATCTTTTTATAATATTTTGATAATTTAAAAAAAAGAAGTTTTCAGTGTTATAAATATTACGCATAAAATAGAATTCATATATTTTATCTTTATTTCCGTAAGGAACAAGATTATCTAGATTTTGAAGCATATGTTTATATTCTTGAATAGATTTTGGATGCAAATTAAAATTATACGCTATGTGAGGATTATTTATAGATGCATTAATTACTGGCACTCCTAAAGCTGCATACTCAAAACCTATTGTGCCATAAACAGTTAAAGCTACATTTATGCCTTCTTTTATTATCTGATGATGTGAACAATCTGACGGTAAAAGAGTAAATTTTGGATATTTTTTTACAAAATCTTTTATAATATTTTTTGTAGCAATTATAAAGTCTGGATGTGTTTTTATATACCAATCATAATCTGACATTTCAGAAAATTCTCCTAAAAATTTTATCCATTCAAAAAAATCAGGAAAAATGTTATTGCCATAACTATGGGGACTATCAAAAAAACAATGTGCTGCAACTAAAACTTTAGTTTTTTTGTTAACTTTCAATAATTTGTCATATATTTTGTTACCATAAGCACTTTTTGTGGAATAACTCATATCTACACCAACCTCACCTTTAAACCTTTTTATTATTCTATCTCTTGCAATATCTAAACCCCTTTTTTGAGTTTTTTTATCCAGAGATTCAAAAGTTTTAGGAAAACTTTTAAAGTCAGTATAAGCAAACATATTATTTTTATTAAGTCGATATAAATGCGTTAAATTAATCTGAAATGAGGGTATATTTTTAGATAAAGCAACACGTAATGGAATGGCAGTTAAATAAACACAATGACTTACGTTTATAGCTGATATTGTGTTCTTTTCAAAAAAATTTATCCAATAAATTGTCAATTGTATACACCTTAAAAAATATGTTTTAAAGTGCTTTGATTTCAAGTCAGGGGTATAAATACCATGATCCTTTAAGTAACTATCATAAATAAGATCTCCAACAATTATTTCCTTTATTTTAAATTTTTCTAAATAAACTAAATTATTTATCTTTTTAATTTCATCATTATATATCTTAATTGACTCTTTTTTAATATCTCTATTGTACTTTGGGTAAATAAATCTAGATGTCCCAAAGCTTTTATAAATTCTAAACGATGGTAATTTTATCATCTTTTTAATTTCAAAAAACAACCAAGAATAACTTCTTTTGGGGATAAGTGATTGGAAACCAATTACTTTTGTTCTTTCTTTTTCAATAAAATAATTCACAAAATAAGAATATGCTATATGTGCAGAGTATAAATCATTTAACTCTATAAGTAGAATTTTATTTCCATATTTAGTTTTTGGAAAAAATTCAGAAAAATTTCTAAGGTTAGATTTACAAAATGAATTAACAATATTTGTATAACGAAATTGATTTAATAGCTTGATGAATTTCATAATAATATCATTTCAAGAAGTTTTCTAAACACTAATATTTAATTTATTTATTCTTTAACCAAGTTTTTTAAGTATACAATTTTTTTATGTGGTAGAGGGATAATTTTAGAATTTGGTGGAATGCAAGAAATGACTCTTTTTTTACATGCCAGGCCAACAACCATCGCCATAGTAGCACAACCTACTATTATGTCATGAGTGGCAATTTGTTTAATTAAAGATGTATTATTATCGATTATAACTGGTGCATCAAAAAATTTATGGATAATATTATATTTTTCTTTAAACTCCTTTGGATGTACCCTAATTGTAAATTCATACTTTTTTTTTGTAATAAATTTTATATTTTTAATTAAAAAATCAAATACCTCAACATCATGATGATTTAATTTTTTAAGATTTATGGATGTATTACCAATATGTTCTGTTAAATATAAAATTCGGTCAACTTTTCTATTAATTTTTTTTATTTTTTGTAACTTATTAAATTCTATTTCCATTTCTAGAAGATAAGGATTTTTAATTTGTTTCAAGCTTACATATGGAAACTTTTTTTTTGCTATTTCTTTCGCATAATTATCTAAGACCCAAATTTGATCTGGAAGTACCAATTCTCCTAATCTAAGGAAACGCTTTTTATAATTCACCCAATGATCTAAAACCGAAATACATGGCTTTTTTAGTGCACGTGCTTGTTTAATTGCTGTAAACTCTAAATTTGATGGATAACTAGTTCCACAAAGTAATACATCACTATTAGCTAATACAATATCTAATTTATGAATAAGCTTGTTAGGAATTTTTTTTTTTAAAATATTTACAGCAGGACCTTCAGCACAAACGAGGAATTTTTGAGTTTTATTTTTTAAATAACTTGTGATTACTTCTGCCCCTCCAGCATCATGTATTACAACTCCAATTATTGTGTTGGAATTAATTATATTTGAACTCATCTCTTAAAATGCCAAACTCTTCGCAATCATACCAGTTTCCATTTAAAAATATATGATTTCTACGCAAACCCTCTTTTTTCATCCCAATTTTCTTTGCTAGTGATATCATGCCCTTATTACTGGAGGCAGTACCTAAATAGATTTTTTTTAAATTTAACTTATTAAACCCATGAAAAATAATTTTACGAGCAGCTTTAAAACCTACTAACTTTCCCCAGTGTGACTTGTTACCGATAATTATACTTAATTCTGCATTCCTGTTTATAAATGAAATATTTGATAAACTTATATTTCCAATATGACCGGCTTTTCTTTCACAAATAGCCCATACAACTTTATTTTCTATGTTTAATTCATCATAATAACTTTTAAACCATTCTTTAGTTTTAAAAAACTTGCCATGAGAATTATAAAAAGTAATATCCTGGTTTTGAAACCATGATATATATTCACTGTCAAAATCTTCGAGAGTTAAAGATCTTACAAAGTAATTGTCATCTAATTTATAAATCATTTTATTTTCTCATAATCAGACTAATCGAATCGTAAGTATCTTATTTTTATATATATATACTAAAAAAAAATTATTTAAACAGAAGAATTACTATTAAATATTGTTAATAAATTTATCTCATATTAATTATTGAAATCTATAAGTAACTTATATTACATTGCTTAATAAATACCTCAATGGATACTTTATGTTTTTTTTCTAGACTTTATGATAAACTAGTTTTAAACGAATTTAATAAATTATAAACTGTATTAAGTGGTGTTTTAAAAAATTAAAAGGAAATAACAATTTTAACAAAATATAATAACATATACTCTCCTTACGTTATAGCTGAAATAGGCTCTAATTATAATCAAGACTTGGAATTAGCTTATAAATTGATTGATTTAGCTGCAAAATGCAAAGTCAATGCCGTCAAGTTTCAGTTATTCAAAGCTGACACAATCTTTTCTAAAAAAGACAAACAATATAATAATTTTAAAGCTCTAGAGCTAAATTATAAATGGATACCAAAATTGATAACCAAATCTAAGGAACATAATTTAGATTTCTTATGCAGTCCTTTTGATCTAGATTCACTAAAATGTCTTGAACAAAACTGTGTAGAGGCACATAAAGTTGCTTCATCAGAAGTTCAAAATATGAAGTTACTATTTGAATTAGGCAAAACAAAAAAACCAATTTTTTTATCCACAGGTATGTCGGATATTTCTGATATAGCCTTAGCTCTTGAAATTCTTTATCTACAAAATTCAAGTGATGTCATTTTAATGCAGTGTGGCTCAATATATCCCTTGAATGAAAATGAAGCAAATCTAGGCGTATTAAAGACTTTAAAAAAAATGTCAAAAACAGTTGGTTTTTCAGACCATACTTTAGGTAATAAAGCCTCTATTGTTGCTTTAGGTATAGGCGCCACAGTATTTGAAAAGCACTTCACCTTTGATAAAAAATCAAATGGCCCGGACCATTTTTATGCTCTTGAGCCAGATGAGTTAAAAATTTACGTCAATAATCTTCACCATGCTTCAAGAATGATTGGAAATGAAAAAAAAGTTTTACTAAATGATGAATTGAAATATGGCAGAAGGGATGGTTTATATTATAAAAAAAAATTAAGGAAAGGTCATGTGATTTCTTTAGATGATATAGAAATAAAGAGGCCATCACTTGGTGTTAGAAGTAAATTTAAAGATATAGTAATTGGATCAAAATTAAGGAAAGAAGTTTTAGAAGGCTACCCTATTAATTTTGATGACTTAACAGTATCATAATTGAAGTTGTTATTAGATGTTAATTAAAAATTCTGAAAATGTCATTGAAGCTGGATCAATATCTATAAATGAAAAAGTTGATAAACTCAAAAACGAAGGTAAAGATGTCATAGTATTGTCGCTTGGAGAAGCTTTTTTTAAAATACCATCAATCGATTTAAACTATAACTTAGTTAAAGGAGCTCACTATTCCGACTCTCAAGGTTTGCTGGAGTTGAGAGAGTTAATAGCTAATTATTATCAAAACACATTTTCAAAAAATAAAATAGAAGCTGATAATTTAATAATTTCAGCTGGTTCCAAAATATTATCATATCTTTCAATTTTGATTTCTGTTGAGAATGAAAGTGAAGTTCTTTTACATGAACCATATTGGCTTAGTTATCCAGAACAAATAAAACTAAGTTCAGGTAGAGTAAAAAAAATACCATATTGGGAAGATCCTAAAGATTTTAAAAAATTTTTTACTAATAACACTAAAGTTTTAATAATTAATAACCCTAACAATCCTGCAGGTAGTATTTATAAAAAAGAAGATTTAAATAATATTTACGAAATATGTGTTGAAAGAGACGTACAACTAATTATTGATGAAGCATATAGTGAATTCTGTGAACCAGACAGTTTTTATTCAGCAGTAAATTTAGATAAATCTTTTAAAAACTTAATTATATTGAACTCTTTTTCAAAAAACATTGGTTTATCTGGGTGGAGAATAGGATTTGCTATATCTAATCATAAGACTATAAATAACTTAAAGATAGTTAATCAACATCTAATTACTTGTGCACCAACTATACTTCAATCTTGCTGTGTTAAATATTTTGATCTTTTAATAAACAATGGCAAAAATCATATTAATGAAATTCTATTCAAACGAAAAGAATTAGAAAAATTTATGGATAATAATAATATAAAATATATTTCAGGATCCGCTACTTTCTATTTTTTTGTAGAATTAAAATCAAATATTTCTTCATTTGATTTCTCCAATATGTTGTTAAACAATTATAGTATAGCAGTTGTTCCAGGAGGATTTTATGGAAAGTCTACAAATAAATTTTTAAGGGTCTCTATAGGTTCTGAAAGTTTAGAAAGAATCAAAAAGGCTTTAATAATTATAAGAGATTTAATGGTTTGAAAAACTACTTGTTTAAAGTAACAACTAACAAAAATAAAGGGATTGGTCATTTTTACAGATCTATTTCACTTTCTAAATTACTTAAACAACAACACAGTGATGCTAAAACTTATTTTTTGAGCGAAACAAATATAAAGCCAAAAAATGATTTATTTTTAAAAAAAGTAAAATTTTTAGATTATAAAAATTTGCAGGATATTTTATTTATTTTAAAAGATAAAAAAATCTCACATTTTAT
>CACJOU010000013.1 GCA_902595145.1 uncultured SAR116 cluster alpha proteobacterium
ATTTATAGATATTGGAAATGCATCTTCAAGAATGAAAGCTAAAGAATTAGCGTATTGTGATAAAAATGGAGTTAAATTAACCGAAATTAAAGTTGGTTACGATGGAATTGTTGTTGCTAACTCAAAGAAAGGTGCGCCATTAAACATCTCTAAAGCTCATTTAGGTATGGCTTTAACTGCAAAAATCCCAGCTTGTTATGAAGGCTCAGGTAGAACATTTAATTGTGATGAGTGGATTGATAACCCATTTAAGAAGTGGTCTGATATTGATGCAAGTTTACCAAATATCGATATTCGTGTTTATGGACCTCCAACAACTTCAGGTACGAGAGCAAGTTATGCTGAAATGGTTAATCAAAAAGGTTATTGTGGCAAAGACAAGATTGCCAAAAAAGCTTCTGCTGCAAGAGGTGATAAAAAAGGTAAAAAATGTCGTGCTATGAGAACTGATGGAGTATTTATTGAAGCGGGTGAACAAGATAACTTAATTGTTCAAAAGCTAAACGAAGATACCTCAGCATACGGAATCTTTGGTTTCTCATATTTAGATCAAAACTCAGATACACTACAAGGTGCAGTAATTAGTAAAACAGCTCCTACATTCGAAAATATTGCTGGCAACAATTATTCTGTTTCAAGAGCACTATACTATTACGTAAAGCATCAACATATTGGTGTTGTACCAGGTATGAAAGAATATATGGCTGAATGGACGAAGCATTGGGGTAATGATGGTGTATTATCAGACGCAGGTATGATACCAATGCCTAAATCAGAAAGAGCTAAGTATAAAGCTGCTATGACAAACTTACCAGTTTTGACTGCAGCAGACTTAAAAAAGTAATTTAAATAACTAAAAGGCTAGCATTACTGCTAGCCTTTTAACCAAAGGGGATTATATTGTTCAGCTTTTTCTTACTGACAGGTATATTAATAATTTCCTTATTTTTCTTTTTGCTAGGTTATAATCGAGCTAAGGGCCTGGTTAATTTAAATCAAAAAAATCTACATTCTTTGACACATTATTATGGTATTTTTTGTTTACTTTCAGCACTTTTGCCAACTTTAGGCGTTTTTTTTATTTTTACAATTTGTGATGATCTTGTTTTTGCTGAACTGGTAAAAGAATATATACCAAATGAAGTAATTAATTCTAAAGATTATAATTTTACAATTGTATTGGCACAAATAAATAATTCTGTAGAAGGTTTGGTTTTTGGTACCCCACCCCAATGGGTTACAAATGCAGCAGAAATATGGAAATCTTGGGTGATCAAATCAAACATTTTAACTATGATTGTTTGTGCAATAACAATTTTAACATCTGGTTTTTTAAGTTATAAAAAAATTCATAGTGAATTTCGTTCTAGAAATGCTGTTGAAAAAATTGTAATGACCATATTAGGTGTAAGTTCAGTCATTGCAATATTAACTACTATTGCAATCATTTTCTCTGTTGTTTTTGAATCTATTAGGTTTTTTGCACTAATACCTTATGACGAGTTTTTATTTGGTACGGTTTGGAATCCTCAATTTGAGGGCGCTGAAAGAGCTGGTTCAGGACAAGAGGGATTATCACAGTATGGAGCAATACCTTTATTTGCCGGTACATTCCTTATCTCAATAATCGCATTGTGTGTTTCTGTTCCTATTGGTCTTTTAAGTGCTATTTATTTGTCAGAATATGCTTCATCCAAAGAAAGAGCATTTTTTAAACCGCTTTTAGAAGTTTTAGCAGGTATACCAACAGTTGTTTATGGATTTTTTGCTGCTTTAACTGTAGCACCTTTTTTAAGATCTTCAGGTTCAATGTTAGGGTTGGATATAGCTTCAGAATCAGCTTTAGCGGCAGGATTGGTTATGGGTATTATGATTATTCCCTTTATTTCATCATTGTCTGATGATGTAATAAATGCTGTTCCTCAATCCTTACGAGATGCAGGTTATGGTCTAGGTTCAACTAAAAATGAAACTGTAATGAAAATCGTCTTACCAGCAGCTTTGCCAGGTGTTGTTGCGAGTATAATTTTAGCTGTTTCACGAGCAGTAGGTGAAACTATGATTGTTGTAATGGCTGCAGGATTAGCTGCCAATCTTACTGCAAACCCTCTTGAAGCTGTTACAACTGTTACTTCACAGATAGTAACTATATTAGTGGGTGATCAGGAATTTGAATCTGCAAAGACGTTGTCTGCTTTTGCTTTGGCTTTAACGCTTATAATTATAACACTTGGAATGAATTTCTACGCTCTGCATGTTGTTAAAAAATACAGAGAACAATATGAATAAAAAAATTATAAATCCTGAAGATGCTACAAATATAGTTAAGAATTCAATTCTAAAAAGAAGATCAAAAGATAGCAGACTTAAATTATTCGGAAGAGTAGCCATAGGATTGGCTGTATGTTTTTTACTTTTTCTTTTTTATTCAATTTTTACAAAAGGTTATCCAGGTTTTTTTCAATATTACGTCACTCTTGATATAAATTTTGACAGAGAAAGAATTGATCCAAAAGGTGATTTATCAGACAACTCTTTATTTGATGGAGATGCTAGTACAATAGTAAATGAGTCTCTTTTTTCGGTTGTTGAGCCTAAAGGAAGAAAAGAAAAAAAACTGGCAAAAAAAATAGTTTCTTCAGGTAAGGACGTCAGAATAGCAAAGATGGTAAAGGATGACCCTTCATTATTTGGAACAGTAACTCAAGTCAAGTTTGCTCTTGATGATGATATTGATAGTTTTTTACGAGGGTATATCAAAAGAGAAACACCAGAATCTGAGAGAAGAATAAATGATAAAGTTATTGGATTTATTGATAAATTAAATGAAGAAGGAAGAATTTCTTATGAATTTAGTGACTACATATTAAGTGGTAGCGCTTCAGGAAACCCTGAGATGGCAGGTATAAAAGGAGCATTTATTGGATCAATATTGACTTTGTCAGTGTGCTTATTAATTGCTTTTCCTTTGGGTGTTGCAACAGCCGTTTACTTAGAAGAGATTGCAAAGAAAAATAGAATTACTGAAATTATTGAAGTTAACATTAATAACTTAGCTGCAGTTCCTTCAGTCGTTTTTGGAATAATGGGATTGGCTATATTCATAAGTATTTTTGGTATGCCAAGGTCTATTCCACTAGTTGGTGGTATGGTTTTAGCATTAATGACCCTTCCAACTATAATAATTTCATCCAGGGCAGCTATTAGAGCTGTACCGCCATCAGTAAGAGACGCTGCATATGGAATAGGAGCGTCTAAACTTCAAGTAATTTTTCATCATGTTATCCCTTTAGCTATGCCGGGAATGTTAACAGGTACTATTATTGGTATGGCACAGGCACTTGGAGAAACAGCTCCGTTATTAATGATAGGAATGGTAGCTTTTATTGTTGATATACCAAACAGCGTTTTAGATCCTGGAACTGTTTTGCCAGTTCAAATATTTATGTGGGCTGATTTTGCAGAAAGAATGTTCATACAAAAAACAAGTGCAGCTATTATTGTTTTATTAGGTTTTTTGATTAGCATGAATGCATTAGCTGTATACTTAAGAAAAAAACTTGAAAGACGTTGGTAATGGAGATGACTTATGAATAGTAAAAAAAATGATTTAAAATCTCTTGAATTGACAGTAGGCGATGTCTTTTCAAAAAATGCCAGGTTAAAAGCTAGAAACGTTAATGTTTTTTATGGGGAAAACAAAGCCATTGATAATGTCACAATAGATATTGGCAGCAAAGAAGTTATTTCATTTATTGGCCCTTCTGGTTGTGGAAAATCAACATTTCTTCGTTGTTTTAATAGAATGAACGACACCATTGATTCATGTGTTATTCAAGGTGAAATAACAATTGATGAAGAAAATATTTATGACAAAAAAATTGATGTTGTACCATTAAGAGCTCGTATTGGGATGGTATTTCAGAAACCTAATCCATTTCCAAAATCTATTTACGACAATGTCGCTTATGGGCCCAGAATACACGGATTGTCTGATAATAAAGAACATTTAGATAATATTGTTGAAGAAGCTCTTAAAAGAGCTGGTTTGTGGAAGGAAGTAAGTGATAGATTGTCAAGTCCAGGTACAGGCCTTTCAGGCGGACAACAACAAAGACTATGCATTGCACGAGCAATTGCGGTAAGTCCAGAGGTTATTTTAATGGATGAACCATGCTCTGCTCTTGACCCAATTGCTACTGCAAAAATTGAAGAATTAATTCATGAACTTGGTAATGAATACTCTATAGTTATTGTAACACATTCAATGCAACAAGCAGCAAGAGTTTCTAAAAGGACAGCCTATTTTCATCTAGGTAAGTTAATTGAAGTTGGTAAAACAAAGGAAATCTTCACAAGTCCTAAGCACAACCAAACAGAAGCTTATATTTCTGGAAAAATTGGATAGGAGTAAAAATGGAAAATAAACATATTTTATCATCTTTTGATGATGATTTAAAAAAACTAAATGACAATCTTCTTAAGCTTGGGAACGGAGCTTTAAATAACTTCGATAATTGCATAAATAATTTTGGGACCCAAGAACTTGATGAGATAGAAAAGGTTATTAATGGGGATCTGATTTTAGATGATTTAGATGATAAAGTTCAAAAAATAGGTTTTGAAATTATTGCTTTAAGAGCGCCTCAAGCTGCTGATTTAAGAAGAATTATTGTTGCTTTAAAAATTGCTACAATTTTTGAGAGAATTGGAGATTATTCAAGAAATATTTCTAATAGAACCAAATTATTAATAGAATTAAATTACTCAGATTTACCTGGGGTTAATATTGGTAAAATGGGACAGAAAACTCTTACAATGATGGAAGATGTGATTGAATCATATGTTAATGAAGATGACAAATTAGCTGTTAAAGTTAGAAATTCAGACGTTAAAATTGATAAAATGCATACTCAATATTATTTGGAAATTGTTGCATCAATGCAGAGAAATAAAAAATTAGCTCCAACTGGTGCACATCTTCTTTTTATAGCCAAAAATATCGAACGTGTAGCAGATTACGTAACCGATATTGCAGAGCAAGTTTATTTTTTAGTTAATGGAAAAGTTTTATCAGATCTAAGACCAAAGGCTGACGAAAGTAGTCTTATAATACCGGAATAAGAGGTAAAAAATGAAAACTAACATATTAATCGCAGATGATGAACCAAACCAATTAGAATTAATGGCATATAATCTTGAAACATCAGGATTTGGAACAATCAAAGCAAGAGATGGTAAAAATGCATTACAACTGATTGAGGATCATTCTCCAGATTTAGTTATTTTGGATTGGATGATGCCTAATATGTCTGGAATTGATTTATGTAGAACTTTGAGATCTAGATCTGAAACTAAGCAACTACCTATAATTATTCTTAGTGCAAGAAGCGATGACTCAGATAAATCATTAGGATTAGATACTGGAGCTGACGATTATATTTCTAAACCTTTTTCTCCAAAAGAGCTCATATCAAGAGTCAATGCTCTTCTAAGACGATCTAGACCTGCTTTAATAAACAATATTTTAGAACATGAAAATCTAAAGGTTTCATTAAATGAAATGACTGTTACTTATTTTGACAAAAATGTAAAACTTGGACCTAAAGAATTTAAATTGCTTTCATTATTAATAGAAAGGCCAGGGCATATATTTTCCAGAGGCAAGTTGTTGGATATGGTTTGGGGACATGGTGTTTATGTTGAAGAAAGAACAGTAGATGTTCATATGAGTAGACTAAGAAAGGCACTAAAGACGGCTTCAGATGAAAATTTAGATCCTATAAGAACCGTAAGAGATGGTGGTTACGGACTATTCACAAATAAAATTATTTAAATTATTAATTTTTATGATACTTTAAACATATTAATTAATTTAAGTAGTTGATATATTTGATTTATTTACACAAAATATTGCCTTTTTTTTTATCTCCGTTAGGGATAATCGTTATATTTTTAATAGCATCATTCTTTTTTAAAAGAAGGTTTTTTGTATTTCTTTCATTTCTAGTTTTAGTTATATCTTCAAACCCCATTGTTGGAAATTATCTTATGCAGAAGTTAGAGCATCCTTATAAACCAATTCCAATAAATACATTAAAAGAAGCAGATGCTATAGTTGTGTTAAGTGGAATGCTTCACCAAGTTGGAAATGAGAATAATAGTACATATGAATTTTCAGATCCTGATAGATTTTTTGGAGGTTTAGATTTAATTAAGGAAAACAAATCGGATAAAATTATTTTCACAGCAGGGCAGTTACCATGGACTGATAATTGGATGCCTGAAGGACTTATTCTAAAAAACAAAGCTATTTCTTTAGGTGTTTCACAGACTAAAATACTAGTTACTGAAAATGTTAAAAATACTTACGAAGAAAGTATTGCTGTTACAAAATTGATACCGAATAATTCATCTATTATTCTTGTTACCTCTGCTTTCCATATGCATAGATCAAAATATTTATTTGAAAAACAAGGATTTGATGTAATTCCTTACCCAGTAGATTTTAAAACATCCAATACAAAAACATCTATTATGAATTTTCTACCAAGTTTAGGTTCATTAGATAGCGTATCGTTATTCATCAGGGAAAACATAGGAAGAATTTACTATAAATTCTTTTTCAATTAATTTAATTAGGATGCTAATTAAAAAAATTTAATATAATTTTATTAACCAAATCTGGTGCCTCAATATTTAATATATGAGCAGCACCTGGTATGCATTCATATTTACTATTAGGAGTAAGGTGATGCATCTCTTCCATAGCCATTGCAGGAGCCCCAATATCATTTTCACCGGATATATATAATATATCTTTATTAATTGTAGATAATTCTTTTAAATAATCTAGATTTTTTATTGCTTCACAGCAACCTACATAACCTTCAATGGATGTATTTTCAATCATTTCTGTTGCGAGATTAATTTTATTTAAGTTACTTGGATTATTCCTAAATTCATCACTATACCATCTCTCAAGCGAGCTATTCAGAACCCCTTTAGTCCCATTTTTTTTCACAATAGATATTCTTTCATTCCAACTTTCTTTCATTGGAGCAGGCATATCAGCTCTTGCGGCGCAACACACAATTTTATTAAACCTATTTTGGTGCTTTAAAGCTAATCCAAGTGATGTCATACCACCAATTGATAATCCAACAAAATGAGCTTTTTCAATATTTAATTCGTCTAAAATGCTAATTACATCATTCTCTAGCATATCAAAAGAGTAGGGGCCTTCAAATTTACTACTATGACCATGACCCCTAATATCATATCTTATTATGCAAAACTGATCTTTTAAAGTTTCTACCTGACTATCCCATAATCTTAGGTCAGATCCCAAAGAATTGGAAAAAATGATTTTAGGAAATTTAGTATCACCTTCAACCTTAACATTTAAAAAACATTTTTCATCTATATAAACTTTTTGCATAAAACACCTTTTCAGTATCGATCTTTATATATTTATTTATAATCATATCTTTTTTTACTTACTAGCTTTATTTATTTTTAACTAATTCTACATCATGATCTTGAATAACAATTTTATTTGTTGAAAAAAATAATAGATAATTTTCAATCAATTTTTTTGCTAATGTTTTTAAAGAAAATGAATGAAAGTTTGAAAAAACTAATATGTGTTAAACTGCTCTAGAAAAATTAAAATAATTTATTATTTATTAAACAGAATTATATGTTATTTAAAAATACATTATACTTCTAAAGAAAAATAATTATGAATAAAAGTAAAGAAATAGAAGATTTCAAAAAAACATTAAGTATGTTTTCAACTGGCATTACTATTGTTACTGCAGTCGATAACATAGGAAATCCTATAGGAATGACAGTGAATAGTTTTTCCTCTGTATCTTTAAACCCACCACTCATTCTTTGGAGTATAGATAAAAAACAACCAAGTTATAATTTTTTTAAAAACTCCAATGGATATGTTGTTAATATTTTGTCAAAAAATCAATTAGATTTGTGTAATATTTTCTCTTCAAAATCCAAAAGTAAATTTAAAAATATTAATTGGCAAAGAAGTAATAATGGGTTTCCATTGATAGATAATTGTCTTGCTTGGTTTGATTGTGTTAAGTGGAATGATTATCCTGGTGGTGATCATCAAATTTTAGTAGGTGAGGTTACTGATTTCAATTTTTGTAATTTAGAACCTTTAACATACTGGAATAGTAAAATTTCTTAATAAATAAAAATTAAGAAATATTTTGAAAAAGTTATAATTTTTAATAAATGAGGTGTAAATGGCAAAGTGGTTAAAAAATGGTAAATCTGAAAATGAAATTATAGAGGCTGATGCAGAAGTTAAAAAAACAGTTGAAAAAATTCTACTTGATGTGGCTAAAAGAGGTGATAATGCAGTCAGAGAATTGTCAAAAAAATTTGATAATTATGAACCAGAAAATTTTATTTTAACTCCAAGAGAAATTGAAACTGCAATAAGTAAGGTATCTAAAAGGGATATTGACGATATAAAATTTGCCCAAGACCAAGTGAGAAATTTTGCAAAAAAACAACTTGAATGCATAAAAGACCTTGAGGTTGAAACACTTCCTGGAGTTGTTTTAGGCCATAAAAATATACCAATGAATGCGGTTGGCTGTTATGTGCCAGGTGGTAAGTATCCTATGGTGGCGTCGGCACATATGTCCGTTTTAACTGCAAAAGTAGCAGGAGTAAAAGAAATAACAGCATCAGCACCTCCACAAGATGGTAATCCTCATCCAGCTATAGTTGCTGCAATGCACATGGGTGGGGCGGATAAGATTTTGTGTCTTGGTGGAATACAGGCTGTTGCTGCGATGGCTATTGGAACTGAGACTATTAATGGTGTTGACATGTTAGTTGGACCAGGAAACATGTTTGTTGCAGAAGCTAAGCGTCAATTATTTGGTAGGGTTGGAATTGATTTGTTTGCAGGCCCTACTGAGACTCTTATAATAGCTGACAAAACATCTGACCCAGAAATTTGTGCCATAGATCTTCTTGGACAGGCGGAACATGGCCCAACTAGTCCAGCAATTTTATTAACTGATTCAGAAAAACTAGCTCTTGAAACTATTAAAGAAATTGACAGACAGTTAGAAATTCTTCCAACTGCAGGTATTGCCAAAACTTCATGGAAAGAATATGGGCAGGTAATAGTCTGTGACAATATAGATGAAATGGTAAAAGTTGCTGATGATTTAGCTTTTGAGCATGTCCAAGTTATGACAGAAGATCCTGACTATTTTCATAAAAATATGACTAATTACGGCGCTCTCTTTCTTGGATCAAGAACTAATGTTGCTTTTGGAGATAAAGTAATAGGAACTAATCATACTCTTCCAACTAAAACAGCTGCCAGATATACAGGTGGTCTATGGGTAGGAAAATTCTTAAAGACTTGTACATATCAAAAAGTGTTAACTGATGAGGCATCTGCCCTAATTGGTGAATATTGTTCAAGATTATGTGCACTGGAAGGTTTTTCTGGTCACGGTGAGCAGGCTAACGTTAGAGTGAGAAGATATGGTGGAAGAAATATTGAGCCATACGCCGCTGCAGAATAGGAGAAAGCATGAATTATCCAAAATTACCAAGTTTTAGATTGGATGGGAAAAAAGCTTTAGTGACTGGAGCAGGTAGAGGAATTGGAATGGGTGCTTCCATTGCTTTAGCAGAGTCGGGTGCAAACGTAACTTTAGTTTCTAGAACAGAAAAAGAATTAAAAGATTTAACAGATCACATAAATAACCAAGGCTTTAAAGCTTCTTATGAAGTTTTGGATGTCAATAGTGAAGATGATGTATCAAATTTTATAAATAATGCTGAGCCTTTTGACATACTTATAAATAATGCCGGCACCAATAGGCCAGCTAAACTCATAGATACAAAAATAGAAGACTTTGATTATGTGATGTCTTTAAATGTAAGATCTGTAATAAGTCTAACAAAATTAGTAGTCAAAAAAATGTTAGATAATAATATAAAGGGTTCTATAATTAACGTCTCTTCACAGATGGGGCATGTAGGTGGTCCTAACAGAACTACATATTGTTCAAGTAAGTTTGCTATTGAAGGTTTTACAAAATCATTAGCAATTGAATTAGGCCCGAATGGTATAAGAGTTAATGCAATCTGTCCTACCTTTATTCAAACCCCAATGACCGAACCATTTTTAAAGGATGATGACTTTAAAAAAGCAACTATTGGAATGATACCTATTGGTAGATTAGGTGAAGTAACTGACTTGATGGGTCCATTTGTATTTTTGGCCTCTGAGGCTTCTTCTTTAATGACAGGTTCAAGTGTGCTTGTGGATGGTGGCTGGACTGCAAGATAAAATAAAGGCAAAATAAAATATTATAAATATTGTTTAATAACAATTTTTTATACTAATTTATAAATGTTATTATTTAATAAATATTCTTAAGGTTTGTTATGTCAAAAGTTGATTGTGAATTAAACATAAACGGATTATCTAAGAAAATAAATATTCATAATGACAAGCCACTTATTTATGTCATCAGAGATGATTTTAAATTAACCGGTACTAAACTTGGTTGCGGCCTTGAACAATGTGGTAGTTGTGCGGTTATTATTGATGGTGAAAAAAAACTTTCATGTAATTTACTAGCAATTGAGTGTGAAAAAAAAGAAATTGTTACTGTTGAAGGGTTGCAAATTGACAGCGAATTAAATCAAGTTCAAGAAGCTTTTAGAAAATTTAACGCAGCTCAATGTGGTTTTTGTACTAGTGGGATTATTATAAGTATCACAGCACTTTTTGATAAAAATAAAAAACCATCATCTCAAGAAATTCAAAATGCTTTAGATGGCCATTTATGCCGATGCGGTTCTCATTCTGTTGTATTAAAGGCAATTGATAGTTTAATAGAAAATTAGGGTAATTAATATCATGAAACAATTTAATAGCGGCCCTAGTATTAGTACTTATAATAAATTAAGTCATTGGTTTGATTTTAGTGATCCTGGAACTTTAAAAGTTTACTCTGGTAAGATCGATATTGGACAACATATCAGCTCTACACTGGCATTAATTACCTCTAAAATCACTGAAATTAAATATGATCAAATAGAAATTATTAAACTAAGTACAGATATTTCACCCAATGAAGGTATTACAGCTAGCAGCCTATCTGTTGCAAATTCAGGATCTGCTATCAAGGCTGCCTCTATTGCTCTTAAAATAAATTTTTTAAATTATGCATTAGAAAGTCTTAAAATTAAAAATGAAGATATTCTTTTTGAAAATGGAGTTATTAAAGATAAGAATTCTAACAAAACTATTTCTTATTGGGATTTTGCTAAAACAGATGATTTTAGAAAAATTATTATTCCTGAAAATTTTGATGAGAACTCTCTTAAAAAAATTAATTATGAAAATAATCAAAAAATAGAGCTAAAAACTATTAATGATATTGTTACAGGAAAATATAAATATGTTCATGATATTAATTTTCCAAAAATGTTACATGCTAGAATTGTAAGGCCTCCTTCTTATCACTGCAAATTAATCAAAATAAATGAAGACTTTAAAAAAAGACTTGTTGAGAATGACATTACACTTTTTGTTAAAGGCTCTTTTGTTGCAATTCTGTCTCAGGATGAATTTTTAGTTACAAAGTTCTTGGAGATTGCTAAAAAAAATATTTTTTGGGAAGAAAAGCGGCAATTATCTAATGAAAATGTTTTTAATTCTCTTGAAAAACATGAAAAGGAAACTTTGTTAGTTAAATCTGGAGGAGAGGCTTTTTATGAAGAGATACCAGAAAAAAAATCTTTTGATGATCCAAAAATTAAATCATTATCAACAAGTTTTAAAAAAAGTTATTTAATGCATGGACCTATAGGACCATCTGCAAGTTGTGCTATTTATAAAGATAAAAAATTTACTATATTTTCTCATAGCCAATCAATTTTTGCTCTAAAATACTCAATAAGTAAGTATTTTGATATTGATCCAAATCTTGTCACTTTGAAATTTATGCCTGGCTCAGGTTGCTATGGTCACAATGGAGCTGATGACGTGGCATTTGAAGTATCAGTGATTGCAAAAGAATATCCTGATCGTCATATCTTATTAAAATGGACACGAGAAGATGAGCATTCATGGGAGCCTTACGGAAGCGCATCTTTAAACAAAGTTTTTGGAGCTATTAATGATGATGGAGAAGTTATTTATTGGTCAAATGAGGCTTATTCGGATACATATTTATCAAGACCATCAGATATAGAATTAACTAATTTTACAAGTTATAAATTTTTAACTAATAATTTTACAAAAACAAAATCTAAACCTAAAACATCTGCCCATATGGGCATACATAGAAATTTAGATCCAATTTATAATTTCAAAGAAACTAGATTAGTAAAAAACTTAGTTCATGATTTGCCATTGAGAACATCTGCATTGAGAACTTTAGGTGCTTTCGCAAATGTAACAGCTTCTGAAAGTTTTTTAAATGATTTGGCGTCAATTAAAAACATAGATCCTTTTGATATTAGAATTAATCATTTAGATGATGAGCGTGCCATTGATGTTCTTAATAACCTAAAAGAGAAAATGGAAATTTTTAAACCTAAAGATGATAGCTTTAGAGGTATAGCTTTTTCAAGATATAAAAATTCTGCGGCATATTGCGCAGTTGGTGTGGAATTAAATGTAACTGATGATTTGGAAATTAAATTAAATCATGCTTGGATAACTGTAGATGCTGGAGAAATTGCTTATGAAGATGGTATAAAAGCACAGGTTGAAGGTGGATTCATTCAAGCAGCAAGTTGGGCTTTATACGAAGAAGTGATTTTCGATTCAAAAGAAATAATTTCTAAGGATTGGGATAGTTATAAAATTATAGGTTTTGATAACATTCCTGTTTTTACTACAAGTGTAATTGACCAAAAAGGTTCTTCTTATTTAGGCGTAGGTGAAGTAGTTGCAGGACCAACTGGAGCAGCTATTTCAAACGCATTGTGTAATGCCCTAGGTCAAAGAATAAAAATATTGCCATTTACCAAGGATAATATTACGAAAGAATTATTAAATTAATTTATCTGTGATTTTATCAAAGAATAATTAGGGATCTATTGTGATGACCAAAAAAAAATCAGGTATGTATAAAAATCTTACCAACTATGGGGATAGTGAGTTTTCAATTTTTTTGAGAAAGGCTTTCATTAAGGGTATGGGTTATTCAGAGGAGATGCTTAATAAGCCTATTATTGGAATTACTAACACTTACAGCGACTATAATCCGTGCCATGGAAATGTACCTGATTTAATAAAAAGTGTGAAGGCTGGTATATTATCTTCAGGCGCTATACCATTAGAGTTTCCTACAATAAGTATTCATGAATCTTTTGCTTATCCAACTTCTATGTATTTAAGAAATTTGATGTCAATTGATACAGAAGAAATGATGAAAGCCCAGCCAATGGACGCATGTGTTTTAATAGGCGGTTGTGATAAAACAGTACCTGCCCAATTAATGGGTGCGTTTAGTGCAAATATTCCTGCTATACAACTGGTTACTGGACCTATGCTTACTGGTTCCCACAGAGGAAAAAGAGTAGGGGCTTGTACTGATTGTAGAGGTTATTGGGCAAAATTCAGAGCAGACGAAATAGATCTTGATGAAATTAATGAAGTTAATAATCAGTTAGTCCCCACTGTTGGAACATGTGGTGTAATGGGTACTGCCAGTACAATGGCACTAATTACTGAAGCTCTTGGCATGATGATATCAAATGGGGCTTCAGCACC
Source organism: uncultured SAR116 cluster alpha proteobacterium (assembly GCA_902595145.1). Classification (GTDB taxonomy): domain Bacteria; phylum Pseudomonadota; class Alphaproteobacteria; order Puniceispirillales; family Marisalimonadaceae; genus Marisalimonas. The sequence continues at coordinate 13,799 of CACJOU010000013.1, forward strand.
AGCCGTTTCTGCAGAAAGAAGAAGAATTGCTGAGGAAACTGGTAAAGTGGCTGTTGAAATAGCCAATAAATCATTTAACCCAAAAAGTTTCTTAACTTTAAAAAATTTCAAAAATGCATTGACTGTTTTGTCTGCAATTGGGGGATCAACTAATGGAATAGTTCATTTGACAGCTATGGCTGGTAGACTAGGGATAGATATTGACCTTAACGAATTTGATAAAATGACAAAAGATACACCTATGATTGTTGACTTAAAGCCGTCTGGTTCTGGTTATATGGAAGATTTATTTAAATCAGGAGGGCTTCCTAGAATTTTAAATGAATTAAAAGATTATCTTTACTTAGATACCATTACGGTCACAGGCGAAACTATCAAAGAAATTATTGAGAAAAATAAATGTAATTGGAAGCAAGAAGTCATAAGAAACGTTAAAAATCCAATTTTTGATAAGGGAAGTATAGCAGTATTAAAAGGAAATCTTGCTCCTAAATCAGCTATAATTAAACAATCAGCAGCTAGCAGAGAACTGTTAGCTCATGAAGGTATTGTTGAGGTGTTTGAGAATCTTGAAGATTTAGCAAATAGAATTGATAGTGATGATTTAAACGTTACTAAGGACAGTATTCTTCTTCTGAAAAACATTGGTCCAATAGGGGCGCCAGGCATGCCTGAGGCAGGCTTAATACCTATTCCTAAAAAATTAGCCAAGCAAGGCGTTAAAGACATGGTAAGAATTTCTGATGGAAGAATGAGTGGAACTGCAGCAGGTACAATTATTTTGCATGTCTGTCCTGAGGCTGCCGCTGGCGGAGCTTTAGACATTGTAGAGAGTGGCGATATTATAAAATTAGATGTTAAAAAAAGATTATTAGAACTTAAATTATCTGATGAAGAAATTGCTACCAGAAAAAAGAGCAAAAAAAGTAATACAGAAGTTAAAAGAAGGGGTTACGATAAAATATTCCATGAAAGCGTGCTTCAAGCAGATAAAGGGGCTGATTTTGATTTCTTAAGGCCTGTAAAATAAATTATTTATTCCGTTTTAATATATTCTTTCATATGAGGGTAAGTTTGAAAGTAACTTTCATGAAAAACATTAGTAACACTTTTAAAGTCTTTTAAGCTTCTTTCATCAATAGTTTGAATTTTAATGTTTTTTGACTTTATTTTTTTAATTAAAATATCATCTTCATCAATGGCTAATTTTCTTTGATAATCAGTTACTTCTTTTGATTTTTTAATTAAGAATTTCTTATTAAAATTTGTTAATTTATCAAAATAATCAATATTTATTACAAATAAACAAAAACCAAACATATGTGATGTTAAAGTTAAGAATTCCTGTTTTTTATAAACTTCAAAATTCCAGTAATTAGTTAAAGGATTTTCTTGTGCTTCTATATCATTATTTTCGATAGCTATTTTAAAATCCCTTACGTCTAGCGGCTTAGGTGCAAATCCTAATTTTTTAAAAATCTCTATATGAAGTGGGCTAGGGGTAGTCCGAATTACCTGTCCTTGGCAATCAGAAAGGGTTTTTATTAATTTTATTTTAGAACTTATGTGTCTAATGCCATTGTCCCAAAAACCTAATAGTTTTAAATTTTTATCTTTTAATTTACTATCTATATAATCAAAAAAATCTGACTTTAATAAATTGTATGCTTCATTTCTGTTATTAAATAAATAAGGTAAATCCAAAATTTTGATTTCTGGTAATATTTTTTCAAAATAGCTAGATAACAGGTATGAAACATGCATTTCTTCATATTGTGTCTTCTCAATTAAACTTGAAGCTTTATCTCCATAATTTGTAACATCCATAACAAAATCAATAACGAAATTGTTACTTATTTCACTAATAAAATATTCTATAGATTTGGTATGAAGTGATGTAGGGCCTTGATAACCACCAATAATTATATTTTGTTTCAAAATAGACTACTTATTTAATTTATTGCTGTTTATAGTTAAATTGGTAATTTTAATTTACACTAAATATTTTTTTATATTAAGCTCAATAATAATAACTAAAAAAATAATATAAAAATGAAAGGGACTAAGATGATTAGAAAATTTACCATTATTGTTTTAACTTCATTAATGTTTTTATCAACTGGTTGCAGCACTTATAACTCAATTGTTCCTGATTGGGCAAAGATAGGTGATTCCAAAACAAAATAATTTTATAATGACTAAGTTATTAATAACAATGACTTAGTTATTCTTTTTTATTATAGAGTAAAATAATAATATAATTACTTTTGTCGCATAATATATATTATGTAAATTAAATATCAATGACTAATCCGTCATATGCAGGATATGTATTTGGCGGACATAATTTGGTTACAACTTCATGATCTGATTCAGGACTTAAATGAGTTAGATAAGCTACATCCGGATTTAACTTTGCAATCCATTCAAATGATAAATCAAAATGTGCATGAGCCATATGCGGTGACTGTCGTAAGCCTGTTATTATTAAAACTTTCATTTTACGCAAGTATTCAAAACTTTTTTTAGGAAATCCTACTACGTCTGTACAATATGCAAATACATCATTAAAAATAAAACCTAATGTATCGATTACTCCATGATTTTGTTTAATAGCGTTAATTTTAATATCATTTATAGTTATCTCTTCAAAATAATCTATTTCATGTAACTCTAATGGTGGCTGAAAATAAGACTGTGATGTCTCAGATTTGTTAAATAAATAATTAAATCTTTTTAGTAAAAAACTTGATGTTTCTTTATTAGTAAAAATTTTTATTTTTTCTCTATTGTAAAAATAAAAAGGACGTAATTCATCTAACCCTGATACATGGTCTGAGTGTTTATGGGTAATAAGCACTGCATCTAATTTTTGAATATTATGTTCTATAAGTTGGTTTTTTATATCAGGCCCGGCATCTACTAATATAGTTGTATTTTTACTTTGTATAAGAACAGCACATCTTTGCCTTTTATTTTTGGGATTAGAGGGATCGCATTTACCCCAACCTAATTGACCTAAAGCAGGAATTCCAACCGATGTACCTGTACCTAATACAGTAATTTTTATATTATTGTTCATTAACTAATCTTATCAAAAATTTTAAACGAATTCATGTACAATTGATCAATAAATGTAGAAAATTCACATTTTCTAATATCAGCCAAATACTTTGCAATTATTGAACAATTTTTTGGTTCATTTACAGAACCTCTAAGTGGCGTTGGAGATAAGTAAGGTGCATCTGTTTCCACAAGAATTTTATCATTAGGTATTAATGTAGCAATTTCTTGAATTAATTTTGCAGATTTAAATGTAACAATTCCAGAAAAAGAAATATAAAAACCTAAATTAATTCCACATAAAGCTAGATCTTTTCCTGAACTAAAACAATGAAGAATTGCCTTAAAAGGTCCTTTTTTGTATTCATTCTCTAAAATATTAATCATATCTTTATCGGCATCTCTAGCATGAATGATTAATGGTAGATTAGTTGCTCTAGATACGTTTATTTGAGTAATAAAAGACGCCTTTTGCTCTGCTTTACTATTATTTCCATAATGATAATCTAGCCCACACTCCCCAATCCCAACACATTTTTCATTTTTTGATAAATTAAGTATCATTTTGTAATTTGAGTTATTTTCATCTTTTAAAACCTCATTTGGATGCACACCAACAGTATGATAAATTTCTTCATAATTTTTAGATATTTCAATTATTTTATCAATTTTATTAAGGTTTGTTGATATGGTTACAATCCTATTAACACCATTTTCCAAAGAATTTTTTAAGACTTCATCTAGTCTATTATATAATTCTGGAAAATCTAAATGTGCATGTGTATCAATTAAATAATTTTTCATATTAAAAAAGCAACTTTAAATTCTTGGAAACAATGGATTCGGAAGTGAGATTTTAATATTACCATTTAAAATGAAACCTACAGATTCTAATTTACGTTGATCATGTGGTATTTTTATATGATCTAGTATTTTTTCAGCAGTATCTGGAATAAATGGCTGAAGTAAAATGGATATTTGCCTTATGGTTTCGATTAAAGTAAATAATACTACTTCCATACGTTCAAAGTTATTTTTCTTTAGTGCCCATGGTGCTTGTTCATCAACATATTTATTAGCATTAGAAATAACTATCCAAATGTTTTTTAAATATTGATCAAATTTTTGCTCGTCGATTAAGCATCTATAATCATTCAAGTTATTTTTTATTGAATTAATTAATGTTGAATCTTCTTTATTAAACTCACTTGGTTTTAAAGGTATCTTTTCATTACAATTTTTAAAAATCATGGAAACAACTCTTTGAAATAAATTTCCATAACTATTAGCTAGGTCACTATTTATTCTATTTATAAGTTGAGAATTTGAAAAATCACCATCACTTCCAAATGGCACTTCCCTTAACAAAAAATATCGAATTTGATCAATACCATATTTATCAACTAATTGAAAAGGATCAATTACATTGCCTAAAGATTTAGAAATTTTATTTCCTTCATTTGTCCACCATCCATGAGCAAAAACTTTTTTTGGCAAAGGTAAATCTGCAGCCATGAGAAATGCAGGCCAGTAAACTGCATGAAATCTAATAATATCTTTCCCAACCATATGTACATCAGCAGGCCAAAATTTTTTAAAAACTTCATCATTTTTTTCATTTGAATACTCACAAGCAGATAAATAGTTTGTAAGAGCATCCAACCAAACATACATTATATGATTTTTATCGTTTGGAACTTTTATTCCCCAAGAAAAACTAGTCCTACTAATTGACAAATCTTTTAAACCACTTTTTACAAAGCTTATAACTTCATTTCTTCTAGATTTGGGAGATATGAAATCTTTATTACTTTCATAAAATTCAAGAAGTTTTTTTTCCCATTTTGAGAGATTAAAAAAATAAGATGGCTCTTCCACCCATTCAACAGGTGCGCCAGTAGGAGCTTTTCCATCCACAATTTCAGATTCTGAAAAGAAAGCTTCATCTCTAACCGCGTACCAACCAGAATATTTATCTAAGTAAATATTCCCGTTACTAAGAAGTTTTTCCCAAATTCTTTGACATGATTTGATGTGTTTTTCTTCAGTGGTTCTTATAAATGAATCATTTGAAAAATTCATGCAATCAAGTAAATTTACAAAATTTTTAGAAACCTTATCCACAAATTCTTTAGGGTTTACACCATTATTTTTTGCAGCTGTCTCAACTTTTTGTCCATGTTCATCTGTTCCAGTTAGAAAAAAAACTTCATATTCATCAAGACGCTTAAATCTAGCAATTACATCACATGCTAGTGTTGTGTATGCATGTCCAATATGAGGTGCATCATTAACATAATAAATTGGTGTAGTAATATAATATGTTGATTTCATTTAATACCTTCTGAAAAATAACTAGATACCAGACAATTGTTTTAATGAGGCAATTAAAACATCTGATTTGTTTAAGTTAACTACATGAGCTAGGTGCATATTTTTATTAATTTGAGATTGTAAATCTATAATCTGTTTAGTGTTTTTATTATTTGAAATTTTTTGTATTAATTCTTTTTCCTTATCAAGGGTATAGTCAATGTAATTTTTATGTTCAATATAAAAAATAGTTTTTTGAATTAAATCATTAATTACCAAATCCATAACATTAATTAAAAAAATATTATCTTTTGTATTTAATGCTTCGACAATATTTTCTTTAAGGTTTAAATGTCCAGTAGAATTGATTAGATCATCCAATAAATTTTTATAAAAGAAAAAAATATTATTTTTAATAATATTTTCTGCCATTCCAGGAGAGCCAAAAGAGATATTAATTATAAATTGTAATTCCTCTTCTGATTTGTCTTTATATTCATCACATAAAAGTTTATTAAAGTCAGATTTACATAATGAATTTACATAGAAAAAAGCACATCTTGATTTTATTGTTTCTAGTATATTGCCTGGATTATTTGAAATCATAAATAAATATGAGCTTTTTGGTAATTCTTCTATTGTTTTCAAAAGTAAATTCTGAGAATTTAGACTCAAATCTTCAAGAGTATCAATAATTCCAATCTTTATTCTTGAAATTGAATCTGTTTTGTAAAAAAAATTTTTAAATTTTCTAACATTCTCAATTGGTATAGTTTTACCAATTTTTTTTTCCTCGTCATTTAAGTAAAAAAAGTCTGGATGAGAATTATTGTCAAATAAATAAAAAGATTTTGTTGTTTTTATTTGATCAAAATCCAATCTATTATCTTCAAAAAAATCTAAATTTAATTCTTTTTTAATTTCTAAGTTGCACAAAATAAATTTTGCTAATTTGAGTAAAAAATTTCTTTTGCCTAATCCTTTTGGACCTCCGATTATAATAGCATTTATTTTTTTAGTGCATATAATTGCAAAAATTTCTTTTTGTAACTTTTGACTTAAAAAATATTTTTGATTTATTAGAAAGTTAATCATTTATAGTTAATAATTTTTTTACATAAGAGCTAATTTCATTTGAAATAAACTCTTTGGTATTATCTGCATTAATTTTAATGATACGATTTGGATCTCTTTTTTGTAAAGTAACAAACCCATTTAAAATTTTTTGATGATAATTTAATCCTAAATTCTCAAATCTGTTTTCAACAATGTTTTGTCGATTTAGAGTTCTTTTCAGACCTTTTTGCGGAGACAAATTCAAGAAAAAGGTCATGTCTGGATATAAATTGTAACAATATTTTTTGTGTAACTCTAACAAATCTTTTTCACTTACTTCTCCTACTAATCCTTGATATACAATTGTAGAATCTATAAATCTATCACACAAAACCACAGAGCCATTTTTAATTGCCGGTAATATAATTTTATTTACATGTTCTCGTCTTATAGCATTAAAAATCAAAGATTCTGAAAAAGGATCCCATGCATTTTTTTCTCCAGTTACTAGAAATTTTCTTAATTCTTCTGCTTCTTTGGTTCCACCAGGTTCTCTTGTGGAAACAACATTAAATCTACTATTTATAAGATCTTTTCTTAATAAATTTATTTGTGTACTTTTTCCAACTCCCTCACCACCCTCAAATGAAATGAAAACACCCTTACTTGAATTTAAAGTCTTATTAATTTGCAATAATATCTCCATAAAGTAAAAACTTTAAAATAGATTTTACTCTAATCAAAGATGACATTTTAGCTACATCTTCAGAGGAAATTAGGTCTTCTTGAAAAGTTTGTTGCCCAGGTATATTAATATAAATTTTTCCAAGAACAGAACCTTTTGTAATTGGGGCAGAAATGGGGTTCATCCATTCTAGCTTAATTTTAGTTTTATTTAATTCAAAAGGTGAAATAATTTTTTTGAAGGGTTTACTGGCAATTAAATTAACTTTGTTTTTTTTTCCCAACCATACATCAGCCTCAACAAGACTTTTTTGATTACTAAATAAAGATAATAAAGTTGTTTCTCTAAACACTATGTTAAAGAGTCTTTTGCTTTCAAATCTCCTTTTTTTCTTACTATTTAATCCATTTAAAACAATTGTAACCCTTCTATCATTTCTTTTTACTGAACCTATTAACCCATATCCAGACTCATTTGTGTGCCCGGTCTTAAGACCATCCGCTCCGTTCATAGTATATAGCAATGGGTTTCTATTTGATTGTTTAATTTTGTTATATGTAAAGATTTTCTCTTGATATAAGTTGTATAACTCAGGAAAATCGTCAATTATTCTTTTTGTAAGAATAACTAGATCTCTAGAAGTTGTTTGCAAATCAGGATGAGGCCAGCCAGTGGAATTGGTAAAATATGTATCTTTCATACCTAATGTTTTAGCATATCTATTCATTTCTCTTGCGAAAGCTTCTTCATCACCAGAGACACCTTCAGCCAAAACAACAGCGGCATCATTTCCTGATTGAACAATCAAACCTAGTAACAAGTCTTTTATTGTAACGTTACTATTTAATTCTAGAAAAGATCTAGATCCACCCATTCTCCAAGCTTTATCTGATACTAAAAAAGTGTCTGACATATTTAAAGATTTATCTTTAATTCGATCAAATAATATATAAGAAGTCATTACTTTTGCCATTGATGCAGGTTTCATAAGCTGATCTGCATTTTTTTCAAACAACACTTCGTCAACTTCATGATCATAAATAATCACTTGTTTTGCAGGAGTTTTAATATCTAAAATTTTTGAAGAACTTTTTTTTATATTTACAAAACATAAAATTAGAAAAGTAGAAATTAGAATGGTTGGTAATTTATAAATATTTGACATTTAAAACCTCAAGAGACTTATTCTATAATTATTTTTGCACCCTGCATTCCTTTTTGTAACAACAAAGAATGTAATTTATCAACTTTTTCTACACTTAAAAACGGACCAGCCTTGACTTGGTACAGTGTCTTATTCAATTTATAAATTTTATATATTTTTAATCTATCAATATAAGATACTTTTTTTTTCATTATTTCTGCATTTTTTTTTGAACTAAAAGAAGCTAATTTTATGTAAATTTTATATTCTTTATTTAAATTTTTAAGATTATAGTCTATTTTTTTTGTTATAATTTTTTTATTTTTAGTATCCTTAATTTTTACTGCTACTTTGTTAGGGATTGTAACATTAGGTAATTCTGTTTCTTTTAAATCATTTATTTCAGGAAAAGATCCTTGTTTAGCAAGTTTTTCTAAATAGAGGCTCTTCTCCTTTAAAATTTGCACCCTAACAAGACCTGTACCTTCTCTTTTTAAATCTAATATATCTGCTGCTTTTGATGATAAGTCTATAATTCTATCATTAACAAAAGGACCTCGGTCATTTATTCTAAGCACTATTGATTTATTATTTTTCAAATTAGTTACTTTTACTGCGCTAGGAAGAGGTAAAGTTTTATGAGCAGCTGTAAGTGCATATTGATTATAAATTTCACCATTAGCAGTTAATTTACCATGAAACTTTGGTCCATACCATGATGCTATGCCTGTTTTATTGTAATAGAGATCTTTTTTGGGGTAATAATATTTCCCACCTACATTATATTTTTTACCAATTTTATAAATTGGTTTTTGTATTCTTTTTTTTTCTTCTTTTGGAATTAAATATTTTTTTCCTAAATTAGCAGCAACTTCTATACTTGATGTGCAACCTTGAATTAAAATTAGAAAAATAATAAAAAATATATTTCTAGAATTAATACAAAAATAAAATAATTTATTTGTTGTTAAATACATTTAATTTTTATCTTTTATAGAGTCCGCTAATGTTCCGACTGCTATAGCAAAATAATTTGATCGGTTCCAATTTAAAAGGGAGTCAAAGTTTTTATAAGCCAAATAACCATAATTCTTATATCCGTCAGGTATAATAAGCCTAGCTTTTACATTAACATCAGGTAATTTATCTTTATTTGCTTTTAATATCCCCTTTAATGCCCAATAACTTAACAAATTATATTTTTTTTCGTCTGTTTTGCCATTGTAATTTCCAATGAAAACTTTTCTACCCCATGTTATTTGATTAGACCACCCTACTCTTTTTAAATAATTTGCTGCTGACGCAAAAACATCTGGTTTAGATGTCCATATGTTTTTAGATCCATCTTTATCCCAATCGGTAGCATAATTGATAAAGCTAGATGGCATAAATTGACACTGACCCATAGCGCCAGCCCAGGAACCTGTCATTTTATTAATAGTAATATGACCTCCATTTATAATTTTTAATGCATTTATTAATTCTTTTTTGAAGTAATCATATCTTCTTCCATCATAAACTAAAGTAGTTAAAGCAGAAATGACAGAAAAGCCTCCAGTTAACCTTCCAAAATCAGTTTCAATACCCCACAAAGCTACTATAAATCGGGGTTGAACACCGTAATGTTTTGATATTTGAGCAAGTAATTTTTTATTTTCATTAAACTTTTGATTTGCTTTTTTTATTCTAGTAGGTGTTACAACTCTCTTAAGATACTGATCAAGAGTTAGTTTAAATTCTGGTTGTGATTTATCAAGCTCAATAACTCTCTTGATAAATTTAGTCTTATTTTTAAATTCGTTAATTACTTTAATAGAAATTCCTTTTTGTTTTGCTTCTTTCGATACTTGTTGAACAATTTCATCAAAATTAGCCTTTGCAAAACTTGAAATAGGAAATAAGAAAATCATAATTATGAATAGTAAAATTTTAAAAAGATTTGAAAAATTCATAATTATATCCTCTAAAAAACATATTAATTAATAACTCATATTTTAGAAAGTTAAAAACTAATAATTGAAAAACTGACTATTAATCATAATAGCTTATTTTAAGAAAATAATAACTTGCCATCATTAATAACCTAGTTTAAAAAACGAACTTGTGGATGGGTGACTGAGCGGTTGAAAGTACCGGTCTTGAAAACCGGCGAAGGTGAAAGCCTTCCGTGGGTTCGAATCCCACCCCATCCGCCACACCTTTACATAGCTTTATTTTTATCCATGCTTTTAAAGCACATTATTTAAGTATTTAGTCAATGATGTTTCTTTTTTAAAACAATTTTTAATATTCAGCTCTCTACTTTCAATTATTGATTTTAAAAGCCAATAATTGTCATATCCTTTTTTAATTCGAATTGCAGCAACGCAGTCTGCAATACTTTCTTTCATCATATATACAAAGCTATTTTGTGGTGGAGGTTTTTTTAAATTGCCAGTTTGATGGCGGGCACATTCATGAAAATCTATAAATATTTGACTAGCTTTTGATGATTTTTGAAGATTGAATCTATAAATTATTGGTGATCCATTTAAATCTTTTTTTGCTACTCCTGATTTGAGGTTTGTGAATATGTTAATATTGAAATTTTAGTATCATAACTAATGAAAAAATTAATAATCTCATTTTTTATTTTGAAATTCTTCTAGTTTATTTAATACTAATTCTCTCCATACAAAAACACATTATTTACAACGTTCCGTGGCTTTCCTACGAGCTCTTTATCCTGGATTAACTCTGCACCCTTCAGATAATATCTTTAAAAAATAATTTTTTGCTTTAAAAAACTGATTTCATTCATTTTTTTAGAGTACTCATTGTTTTAAATAAATAATTTTTATTATGTCTTTTCATCTGATTTTTAACTGAAATAAAATCTTCCATTTCTCTGTTTTGGCTAAGTTTACTCTTAGCTATAATTTTTTTTACTTCTAATTTAAAAGCTACAACATCTTCTAATCTTTGTTCTATGTAATCTTTAGGAGCATCTGAGATTTTCCACCCTTTTTCTCCAAAGTACATATTCTCATATAATTTAGTAAGAACCCCAACTGCACGTAACTTTGATTTTTTTGAATATTCAAAAAATAATTTACCCTTTAAATGCACGGCTTGATAATTCCAAGTTGGCACATGCATATTTGAATGCTTGTCAGTTGGATACCATTTAGGAGATATATATGTATTTTCAGTGGCAAAAATAGCTATTGCATCAGCTCCATTTGGGAAAATTAAATGAAGTGAATTTGATATGGCAATATGTCCTATATAAGTGTTTTCATTTAATCTAATTAAAGGGATATGGTTGGCAATCAAATCCCCCTCATTATTACAAACAATTGTTGCTAAAGGAAAATTTTCAATAATTTTAAAAATTTCTGACTCTCTTACTTCTTTAAAGTGTGGTGGAATATAAATATTTATCTCCTCAATATTTTATAAATAGCAATTTTATTTATTTTTCAGTTTTATATTTTTTATCAACCATAGTATAATTTATTGATCAAATAAATTTCTACAAAATTTCCCAATACTAATTATTGCATCCTCTGCATCTTTTAATATGTGTGCATTACTATGCCATCCATGAAACATATCTTCCCAAATCTCAAGTTTTGCATTTACATTTGCTTTTTTTGCTTTCTCATAAAAACGCTTACTGTCATCTAACATCGTCTCAGCAGAACCAACTTGAATTAACATATCTGGCAATCCAGACAAATCACCAATAATGGGAGATGCTAAATGAGACATATTATTCAAGTCAGGAAAATATAGCTTTGCAAATCTATCAAGATATTTTTTGCTTATTATAGGGTCAATGTTTTCATTTGTTACCATTGTTTTTCCTGACTGAGACAGATCAGTCCATGGACTTAAAGCTACAGCTCCTAATGGTTGAGAAAAATTATTTTCTTTAATTTTTAATAATAATGCTAAACATAACCCACCACCTGCAGATTGTCCGCTAACAATTATGTGTTTAGGGCTTATTCCTTCATTAATAAGCCATTCATAAGCAGAATATGTATCATCTATAGCTGCTGGGAAAGGATGCTCTGGAGCTAATCTGTAGTTGATTGATAAACATTTAACTTTTGCTTCTGCAGAAATTCTTGCTACTGTTACTCTGGTAGCAGCTACTGATCCCCTATAATAACCACCACCATGCATGAACATGAATATCTTATTTTCATTTACCTTCCCACATGTGATCCATTCTGCATTAACATTTCCAGCAATCACACTTTTGTACTTTATATTTTTAGGAAGCGGGATTAGAGTTCCAGCAGTTTCTGTTTCTTTTCTAAGTTGATTGACAGTTTTATTTTCTGTGTATGGGTTTTTTCTTTTTGCATCTATAATATTTTTTAGTATTTTTTTGTTATCCATTTTGGAATTGCCCCATAATGATTTATTATTTAATTCGTAAATTAAAAACTAAATCCTCTTGCAGAAACAGGCCATAAATCGATCACTTTTGTGTCTTTAACAACCACATACCAATCATGTAAATTACAAGTTGGGTCGCAATGCCCAGGAATTAGACGAATTTTATCATTAATCTTAAGAATATTATTAGGGTCAGCTATTATTCCATGCTCATCAGAACATTTTATATATTCTAACTCAGAATTAATTGTTTTTGGCAAGCCACTATCAACTGCTATTGATTTAAGCCCTGCATCTACTACAGCATGTTTTTGTAATGCTTTTGACATTACCCCAGTAAGAATGAATAAAGAATTTTCAAAATTATTAGAGTTATTTAATTTTCTGTCATGTTTTAAAGATGAATAATGAGCATCCATAAAAGCATATGAGCCAACTTGTATTTCATCATATACTTCTTCATTTACTTCTAAATCAAAACAACCGGTTCCCACACCTGTAATAAATGGTGAATGTTTTATGAAAGTATCTTTTAATTCTCTAATTTTATTGCATGTATTTTTGACTTGTATTTGTCTTGTTTTATGATCTTCAATATGCTGAATAGAACCATTATAAGCTTGAAAGCCAATAAAATTTAAGTTGGCCATCTTTTCAATCATTTTAATCAGTTCATTTATTTCGTTAAATGATTTTACACCACATCTATTAGCTCCACAATCGTATTCAATATAAATATCAATTATTGAATTATTTCTTTCTATTGCTTTTTGGATGTTAATGATATTTTCTTCATTATCCACACAACAACCTATCTTTAATTCTTTAGATGATATTTTAGCTAATCTTTCTAATTTAAAAGCATCAGTTATTTGATTGGTTATTAAAATATCCTTTATACCAGCTCTAACAAATATCTCTGCTTCACTAAGTTTTTGGCAACAAATTCCATGTGCTCCACCGTTATCAATTTGGTATTTAGCGACATCCACTGATTTATGCATTTTAGCATGTGGTCTCAATTTTACATTATTATTGAGAACAAATTCTTTCATTTTTAATATATTATTCTCAAAAATTTTATAATCAATAATTAGTGAAGGAGTTTGAATTTCATCAACACCCATTCCCACTTTAGCAGGAATATTAAATCCTACCTCAAATGACTCTAAATTCATAAAAAACCTATATTAAATATTTATAACATCAGTATAGTTGAATTATTAATTTTATGTATATATTATTATTCATTTAACAAAGTTTGGATTTAAAATGAAATTTTTACACACCATGATTAGAGTTACAAATATTGAAGAATCTATAGACTTTTATTGCAATAAGCTTGGTCTTGTTGAGATTAGAAGAAAAGAAGTTCCAGAAGGAAGATTTACGCTTATCTTTCTAGCCGCCCCAGAAGATGAAGATAATGCAATAAAAACTAGATCACCTGAAATAGAATTAACCTATAATTGGGACCCAGAAGAGTATGGAAGTGGTAGAAATTTTGGTCATCTTGCTCTTTCTGTTAAAAATATCTATAAAACATGCCAGAAATTAATTGATGCTGGAGTAACTATCAATAGACCTCCTAGAGAAGGAAGAATGGCATTTATAAAATCGCCAGATAATATTTCAATAGAATTACTTCAGCAAGGTGAAAACCTTGATGTAAAAGAGCCTTGGTCAAGCATGAAAAATATTGGTTCGTGGTAGTTTCTATAATTGTAAATTTAATACTTTTTATTTTCAAAATTGATTTTGAAAAAAAACATATATGTGAGTTTTATTATGTATAAAAATATAATTTTATTTGGTGTTTTGTTGTTTTTATCTAATTGTAATCAGCATTCAAATTTCAATCAACATAATTTAAATAATAGTAGTAGTTTTACTTACCAAGAAAAACCATTTGAGATTAAATGGAAAATTGAAAAAAAATCAATTACAAATATACCTATAGAAGTTAAAAGAAAAGTTAAAAATATTTGTAAAAAATATAATAGGTTTGTTTTAATTAAAATAAAAACTTTTGAAGATGATACGGTATTAGGTACGTTTGATTGTAGACCTTAATTAAGATTTTAAATTCTCTAACTCATCTATAAACGTTAAGACATATTCAATTTTTTCTTCTCTGCTTTTTATTGGTTTTTCCATAAATAGTTTTTGATCTGGTCTAACTTTTATTTTTCCAGATGATTTGCTAATCCAATCTAATAGCTTGTCTGCATTTTTAAAAAAATTATTTTTAAATCCCAATAAAATACCTTTAGGTCCTGCATCTATAAAACTAATATTATTTTTTAAACACTTATTTTTAATTATTAATGTTTGAAGTAGATTATTAACTTCTACAGGAGGAGGCCCAAACCTATCAAATAATTCTTCATTAAACTCATTTATCTCGTCACTACTTCTTAAGTCCCCTGCTTTTCTGTACAGTGCCATTCTAGTAGATAGATCATATACATAAGTATCTGGAATGAGCACTGCCAAGCCTAATGAAATTGAAGGAGACCAAACTTCTTCTAATGGTGCTTCTTTATTTTTATAAGAGTATACAGCATCCTTAAGCATATCTTGATACAACTCAACTCCTACTTCTTTAATTTGGCCTGATTGTTCATCGCCGAGCAAATTTCCAGCTCCTCTTATATCCATGTCATAGCTAGCAAGTGAAAAACCAGCTCCTAGATTATCAAGGGTTTTAATTACATCTAGTCTTTGTTGAGAGTTTTTATTTAAAACTTTACCTACCTCGACTGTGAAATAAGCATATGCTCTTTTTTTACTTCGTCCAATACGGCCTCTTAATTGGTAAAGTTGAGAAAGTCCAAACATGTCAGATTTATAAATTATCATTGTATTTGCGTTGGGAATATCTATTCCTGATTCAATAATATTAGTAGAAATTAATATATCTGATTTACCATCTGCAAATGAATTAATTGAACTATCTAATTCATCTATCTTCATTTGACCATGAGCAACTTTTATCGAAAGATTAGGTACCATATTTTTTACTTTTTCATACAAAGCATCTATATCTTTTATCCTTGGGCAAACAATAAAAGATTGCCCTCCTCTATTTTTTTCACGGTTTAAAGCGTCTAATAAAACAACTTTATCCCATTCAAAAACAAAAGTACGAATTGACAACCTGTCAACAGGTGGGGTGCTAATCAAACTCAATTGTTTTAGTCCAGACAGAGATAATTGAAGCGTTCTAGGAATTGGTGTTGCAGTCAGGGTTAACACATGAATATTGCCTTGTAGTTCTTTTATTTTTTCTTTTTGAGCAACTCCAAAATGTTGCTCTTCGTCAACAATTAATAGACCTAAATTGTTGAAATCAATATCATTAGAAAGCAAAGCATGTGTTCCAACTACAATATTTATTTCACCAGATTTAAGATTATTTTTAATAATCTTTCTTTTGCTTGCCACAGTCATTCTGGATAATGAAGAAACTTTTAGTGATGAATTTTTGAATCTTTCATAAAAACTTTTATAATGTTGTTTTACTAGAATTGTAGTTGGAGCTACTAATGCAACCTGATAACCAGAGTTTGCTACAATAAAAGAAGCTCTTAATGCTACTTCAGTTTTTCCAAAACCAACATCACCACAAATAAGCCGATCCATAAGTTTTCCTGCTTCAAGATCAGATATTACATCTTTGATTGCTAAATCTTGGTCATCAGTAAGTTGAAAAGGAAAATCATTAGAAAATTTATCGTAATCATCTGTAATTGATAATTTTTCTGTATTAATAATTTCTCTTTGTGCAGCAACTCTTATTAATTTTTCAGCCATATCTTTAATTCTTTTTTTGACATTTGCTTTTCTATTCTGCCAATTGGATGCGCCCAACTTGTCTAAATTTCTAGTAATACCTGAATCACCAACACGGCTTAATAAATTCATATTCTCTACAGGAAGAAATAACTTATCACCATCTTGGTATAATAATTTCAAACAATCATGATCTATTCCATTCGTTGATATTTTCAATAATCCATCATATAAACCAATCCCATGATCAATATGAGCTACCAAGTCACCAACGTTTATTGAGTTTACATCTTTA
>CACJOU010000014.1 GCA_902595145.1 uncultured SAR116 cluster alpha proteobacterium
GAAGTTGCAAGAATATATGCAAAGGCAAAAACATCAATTATCTTTTGGGGAATGGGTGTTTCACAACATGTGCATGGAACTCAAAACGCTTTTTCATTAATAAATTTAGCGTTGATCACAGGACATTTAGGAAAACCAGGTACAGGTTTGCACCCTTTAAGAGGACAAAATAATGTACAAGGAGCTTCTGATGCAGGGCTAATACCTATGTCATATCCAGATTATAATTCTGTTAAAATAAAAACAAATAATGAAAAAATGCAGAAATTTTGGAATTCAAATTTAGATCTCAATGAAGGTAAAACAGTTGTAGAAATTATTAAGGGTATAAATTCAGGTGAAATCAAAGGATTGTACGTTCAAGGTGAAAATCCTGCTATGTCAGATCCAGATTTAATAAATACTAGAAAAAGTTTAGCAAAGTTAGATCATTTAGTTGTTCAAGATATCTTTATGACTGAAACAGCTTGGTTCGCAGATGTTGTTTTACCAGCATCTGCTCATGCTGAAAAATTAGGTACTTACACTAATACAAACAGACAAGTACAAATAGGACGGAATGTGGTGGATCCTCCAAAAGATGTTAAACAAGATTGGTGGATCATTCAAGAAATTGCAAAAAGAATTGGATTAGATTGGAATTATACCTCACCAAAAGAAATTTTCGATGAAATGAAATTAATAATGCCTTCTCTAAATAATATTTCATGGGAAAGGTTAGAAAAAGAAAATTATGTGACTTACCCTGTAAGAAGTAAAAATATTTCAGGTGAAGATATTATATTTTATGATGGTTTTCCTACATCAAACAATTTGGCTAAAATTGTACCTGTTGATTTGATTAATCCAAATGATCAATTAAATAGTGATTTTCCATTGATACTATCCACAGGAAGATTGTTAGAACATTGGCATACCGGTACTATGACAAGAAAAGCTATAATTTTGAATGATCTTGAGCCAGACCCAATAGTTTTTATAAATGAAAAAGACAGCAAATTCTATAATATTGATTTAACTAGAGAAGTTACAATTGAAACAAGACGAGGAAAAATAAAAATAAAAATTAGATATGATAACGATCTTCTTCCTGGAATGTTGTTTTTACCTTTTTGTTTTAAAGAAGCTGCAGCCAATGTATTAACTAATTCAGAACTGGATCCAATTGGGAAAATTCCTGAGTTAAAATACAATGCGGCCAGGATTTACCAAGATTAATTAATATACTTATTTCATGATTTAATATTAAATAAAAAAATGAGCTGGCAAGATAGACTTTATAAAATATTAAAAAATGACGGAATTAAACTATTTAGTTATGTGCCTGATGCAGGACATAAGATATTAATAGATAATGCAATAAAAGATAATTCAGTCATAGCTATTCCCTTAACATCAGAAGAAGAGGGCGTAGGCATCGCTGCCGGTTCGTACCTAGGTGGATCTAAAGCTGTTTTGTTAATGCAGAGTAGTGGTGTTGGAAATTGTATTAATCAATTATCATTAATTAAACATGGTCAATTTCCTTTTTTTACTATTATAACAATGAGAGGTGAATTTGGTGAAGGAAATCCTTGGCAATTTGCAATGGGTGAAGCTGTAATTCCAACATTAAATTCAATGGGAGTAAATTGTATTAAAATTGAAAAAGAAGAAGATGTTGAAAGTACAATCAAAGCAGCTTTGACAATGGTATTTATGTCAGAGAGATCTGTGGCTGTTTTGCTTTCTCAAAAATTAATCGGAGCTAAGGTTTTTTAGTATAAATTAAAAAAAATGGATTTATTAGATAGAAAAAAAGCAATTCCAACTTTGATTGGCGATAGCAATAGATTTCTTATAATATCGGGTTTAGCAGGGCCAGCAAAGGATATTGGTTTTTTAACTAAAGAAAGTCCAAATACTTTTTTATTTGGAGGTGCTATGGGAGGTGCCTTGCCAACCTCTCTTGGTCTTGCTCTATCAAGACCCAATGATAGAGTTCTATGTGTTTCAGGTGATGGTGATGTTTTAATGTCTATGGGTTGTCTAGCTACAATAGCAACTATTAAACCCAAGAACCTTATTATTATTTGTGTTGACAATGCATTATATTTGGAAACAGGTGGGCAGACATCTCATACAGGTTTAGGCGTTAATTTAGATATGATCGCAAAGGGGTGTGGTTTTCCTATTACTAAAACTATAATAACAGAGCAAGAATTATTAGAAGGAAAAAAAATTCTTCAAAATTTTAGTGGTCCAGCTTTCATACTATTAAAAGTTAGTAAATCAAATCCTCCTAAATATTCTAGAAATTGGAATGCTTCTGAAGAAAAATCAAAATTTAGAAAAAATTTAGTTAATTGATAATTTATCTTTAACTAAATTATTAAATATGTTAACTAAATAGTTTACTAGGAAACTATTTAGTAAAGGTGTTTTTTTTGAAGGAAACATTTGAAGATAACATTGGTTTATTAATTCATGATGTAGCACGACTACTTCGTGTTTTATATGATCGTCAAATGGCCTCTATAGGTCTTACTAGATCTCAATGGTGGCTATTAACGTATCTCTATTTTAAAGATGGTATAAATCAGTCAGAACTTGCAACTCTGATGGATATGGAAAAAGCTCCTTTAAGTAGACTTTTGGATAGAATGGAATTGAAGGGATGGGTTGAAAGAAGAATTGAAAGTAAAGATCGTAGGATAAAAAATATATTTTTATCGCAGAAAATAAAACCTCTTATATCTTCTATGAGAGATAAAGCTGCTGCTTATAGAAAAGACTCATTGTCAATATTAGACAGTGACGATCTCAATAAGTTAAGAGACTTACTTCAGATACTTAAAAAAGATTTAACTTCTAAAATATAATAAGGAAATTTTAAATGCCTGAAGAATTTAATAAACAGAAAATCTTAGAAAACAATAAATTGAAAAGATTTATCTTATTGATTTTATTACCAACTTTTATTGTTTTAATTACTCTTGGTTATTTTTATTCTTTGGGACGTTATATAACTACAGAAAATGCTTATATAAAAGCTCCAATTATATCAGTTCAATCTCAGGTCTCTGGTAGGGTTGAAAAAGTTTTTGTCAAAGATAACCAAAGAGTATCTAAAGGAGAAAGACTTTTTAAAATTGATACAAAAAAACTTGAACTAAACTTAAGTGAACAAAAACAAAATCTGATTAATATAATTAAAGAAATTGAAAATAGGCAATCAAAATACAACGAAGCGAAAGAAGAAGTAAAATTAGCTAGAGAAGAAATTAGATTTTATTCTTCTGAAATAAAAAGAGTTAAGAGCATCGTAGATATTGAAATAAAATTAGCGAAAGAAAAGGTTGAATATCAAAAATTAGAACTCAACAGGATTAAAAATCTAGTTGAAAAAGGAGTAGGTCTTAAAAGTAAACTAGATGAAGCAAAGTATTTATTTAACTCTGCTCTTAACAATTTAAAATATGTTGACTTGAACAATGAATTAGAAAAAATCAAACATTCATATCTATCTTCAAAACAAAAATTAAAAATTAGCCAAGATAAACTTAAAACTATCTTAACAACATTAAATGGTAATCAAAATATTAAACCTTCTGAGCATCCTCTGTATCTAAAGCATATGAGCAAATTAAATCAAATTAAATTTGATATCGAACAAGCAAATGTTTTTGCTAAACAAGATGGAATTATTGCTAAGTTAAACTTAGAAGAGGGTGAATATATAGATATTGGGAAAATACTTTTTGCTATAGTGGACGAAAAAAACTCTTGGTTAGAAGCTAATTTAAAAGAAACTGATTTAACTAACATAAAAGAAGGGCAATCAGCTTTTTTTATTCCAGATGCCTTTCCAGATAGTACTTGGAATGCCAGTGTGCAGAGTATTAGTCCTGCTACTGGTGCAGAGTTTTCTATTTTACCACCCCAAAACTCTTCAGGAAATTGGGTAAAAGTTGTTCAAAGAATTCCTGTGAAATTAACAATAGGTAACTTGATTGATAATTATGATGAGAAAGAAAATAAAAAAGATCTTCGCGTTGGTATGTCTGTTTCAGTAACAATAGATACTACTTATGAAAATGATGTTCCAATAATAATAAAACCGTTTGCTAATATTTTTAGATTATTTTGAGACTAAATTGTCACCCTTAATTTCTGAGACCAATTCATCATTTAAATGGTTTATTCTAGCAACAGCAACCTTTGTAACAATGCTTTATGCTATGAATGTAACAATAGCTTCAATTGCTTTATCAGATATGAGAGGAGCTATGGGTGCAACACAAGATCAAATTTCTTGGGTTGTAACTGGAAACATTGTTGCTACTGCGATTTTTACTCCTTTTGCAGGTTGGTTGTCTTCAAGAGTACAAATTCGGACTATACTTTTATTTAGTGTGTTAGGTTTCATAATATCCTCAATATTTTGTGGAATGTCGGATTCACTTGAAGAAATTGTAATAGCGAGAGTGGCACAAGGAGTTTTTGGAGCCCCACTTCCACCACTTTCGCAAACACTTGTTTTAGCTGTGTTTCCCAAAAAACAAATTTCTGTAGCTATGGCTATTTGGGGAATGGGTACAATATTAGGTCCCGTTATTGCACCTACTATTGGAGGATACCTCGGAGAATTACTTAATTGGAGATGGATTTTTTATACCTTAGTACCCTTTGGTTTGTGTGCTTTTTTAGCTGTGATGGCTACTGTTCCCAAAAGACCTACAGATGGTGGGCTAAAACTAGATTGGATTGGCTTCCTTGCTTTGGCGTCTAGTGTTGCTGCACTGCAGATAATGTTTGATAGGGGAGAAAGAAATAGTTGGTTTGAAAGTACAGAAACAATTATTGAGTGTGGAATTGCAATTTTTGGTTTTTATATATTTATAGCTCACAGCCTAACTACTAATAAACCATTCATAAATTTGAGTATTTTTAAAGATAGAAATTATACAGTAGGACTCATTCTAATATTTTTCTTTGGAATGCTAAATTTTGTACCTATGGTTATTTTTCCACCACTTTTGCAGGAACTCAGAGGATATCCTCAATCAGTAATTGGTCTAATATTAGGAGTAAGGGGTATAGGAACATTTATTGGTTTTGCAATTATTGCTTTTACGGGGCGTGTTGATCCTAGAATTATAATATTTTTTGGTTTTGGTATTCAAGCAGTCTCAGGGTTTTATATGTCTACTTTTGATATAAATATGACCTTTTCAAACATAGTTTGGGCTAGTTTAGTTCAGGGTCTTGGAGTTGGTTTAACATGGCCACCAGTAAGTGTCATTTGCTTTGCCACTTTGTCAAATAAATTTCATGGAGAAGCTACTGCAATGTTTCATTTAATAAGAAATATTGGGTCAAGTTTTTTTATTTCAGTAAGCGTTGCAGTCGTACTTCATATGGGACAAATAAATTTTGAAGAAATTGGGGCTTCTGTGTCAATATGGAACCTTGGTATCAATTTTGATGGAGTTTTTAATTCATTAAATGATTTAAATATTTCTAAATTAACAAATGAATTAAATAGACAAAGTTTAATGATTGGTTATATAGATGCATTTAAATTATACTCCTGGGTTGGTTTTTTATCTATTCCTTTGATATTTTTAATTAAAATTAAAAAGAAGTAATATATTAATTTTTAAAAAAAGAAAGATCTAAAAATATGAATAATAATTTAATATTAATCGATGGTGGAATGGGGCAGGAATTAATCCACAGATCCAAAAAAAAACCTGACGGTCTTTGGTCTGCTAGAGTAATGCTTGACGAGTATGACCTAGTTGTTGATTTACATAAAGATTTTATAAATGCAGGGGCAGAAGCTATAACACTAAATTCCTATAGTGTTACACCACAAAGATTGAAACGATTTAATTTAGAAAACATGTTCAAGAAGCTTCAAAAGACTGCAATTAATGCTGCTTTAGATGCTATTAATTTAGCCTCAAATGAAAAGAATATAAAAATAATTGGTTGCTTACCTCCATTAGTAATGAGCTACAAAGCTTCTATAGGAATAGATATTGAAGAAGCAAAAGATACTTATAAGAGAATTGTTGCCTTACAAGAACCTTCTGTTGACATATTTTGTTGTGAAACAATTTGTTCTATTGAAGAGGCTAAAATTAGCACTGAAGAAGCATTAAAGACTGATAAAAAAGTTTGGTTGAGTTTCTGTGTCAAAGAAGAAGATGGAACCTTATTAAGATCTGGAGAGCGTTTAGAGGATGCTTTAAAAGAATTTGACAACACAAAAATCAATTCATTTTTGGTAAATTGTGCGCCACCTGAAGCTATTCAATCCTCTATTAAAATAATGAAAAATTTTTCAAAACCTTTTGGTGCCTTGCCTAATGCTTTTGAGACAGTAAACAACCTAGACATTCATAATGATGTGTCAATTCTTAAAAAAAGATCCGATTTAAATATCAATAAATTTGTAGGTCAAATATTGAGTTATATTAAAAATAATGCTTCTATAGTTGGAGGATGTTGTGAAGTGGGTCCTCATTATATTGAAGCACTGAGAAATGAAATTTTTAATAACTAAATTATGATGTTAGGGTTAATAAGGAATGAAATTTAAAGGTACGAGTAATTATATTTCAACAGAAGATTTGAATGTGGCAGTAAATGCTGCAATTACACTTGAAAAACCATTATTAATTAAAGGTGAGCCAGGCACTGGAAAAACAGAATTGGCTAGACAAGTATCGGACAGCCTAGGATTAGGTATTATTGAATGGAATATAAAATCCACAACAAAAGCTCAGCAAGGATTATATGAATATGATGCTGTGAGTCGTCTCAGAGATAGCCAACTAGGCGATAAGAAAATAGAAAATATTAGAAATTACATAAAGAAAGGAAAGATTTGGAATGCTTTTGAGTCCAAAGAAAGATCAGTACTATTAATTGATGAGATTGATAAAGCAGACATAGAATTTCCTAATGACCTACTTCAAGAGTTAGATAAAATGGAATTTTTTGTTTATGAAACTAATGAAATTGTTAAAGCAAAAAAAAGACCCATAGTCATTATAACATCTAATAATGAAAAAGAACTTCCAGAGGCATTCTTAAGACGTTGTTTTTTTCATTACATTCAATTTCCTGAAATTGATACTTTAAAAAAAATTGTTCAAGTACACTTTCCTGAAATTAAAAAATCATTACTAGAAGCAGCACTAAATAGATTTTTTGAAGTTAGAGAAATTCCTGGATTAAAGAAAAAACCATCAACTTCAGAGGCCTTAGATTGGATAAAACTTTTATTACTTGAAGATATTAATCCAATAGATTTAAAAAGTGATGGAAAGGATTTGCTACCCAAGTTACATGGTGCTCTCATTAAAAATGAACAAGATATTCATTTATTTGAGAGGTTAGCTTTTATGGCAAGAGGAAATAGATAAGAGAATGTTTCTAGATTTCTTTTTCAAATTAAAAGATGCAAGAATTCCAGTAACATTAAATGAATTTTTTACTTTTCTAGATACAATCAAATTAGACTTTATTCAATTTAATACTGAAAATTTTTATTATATGGCTAGAGCTAGTTTAGTGAAAGACGAAAGGCTAATAGATCGATTTGACGTTGTGTTTGGTGAATATTTTAAGGGTGTTGAAACCTTGAAATTGGAAGATGTACTTGAACATCTTAGTGTTCCTAAAGAGTGGCTTCAAAAAATGTTGGACAAGTATTTTACTAAAGATGAGATTAAAGAGATCAAATCTTTAGGTGGTTTTGATGAACTAATGAAAACTTTAGAACAAAGACTAAAAGAACAAAAAAAACGTCATCAAGGTGGAAATAAATGGATCGGCACAGCAGGTAAATCACCCTTTGGAGCTTATGGATACAATCCAGAAGGAATTAGAATTGGACAACATGCAAGAGGGCAGGGAAAAGCTGTTAAAGTATGGGACAAAAGAGTATTTCGAGATTTTGATGATACAAGAGAATTAGATACACGAGGAATGCAAGTTGCGTTGAAAAGATTAAGGCAATGGGCAAGAACTGGTATTGATGAAGAGTTAGATATAGATAACACAATATCACATACTGCAAAAAATGGTTATTTAGACATAAAAACCAGAAAAGAAAGAGAAAATGCAATTAAAATATTACTTTTTCTTGATGTAGGTGGTTCTATGGATGACTACATCAAACAAGTAGAAAATTTATTTTCAGCTGCAAAAAATGTTTTCAAAAACCTTAACTTTTTTTACTTTCATAACTGTCTATATGAAGGTGTTTGGAAAAGTAACGTAAGACGATGGAAAGAACAATTTTCTACAACAGAAATTTTCAGGACATATGGAAAAGAATATAAGTGTATCTTTGTTGGTGATGCTTCGATGAGTCCATATGAAATTTTAGTAGAGGGTGGTGGTAATGAACACTTTAATCAAGAAACAGGACAAGTTTGGTTAGAAAGAGCTATTGCCCAGTGGCCATCAAATGTTTGGATTAATCCAACAAAACAGGAGCATTGGAATTATTCTCAGTCTACTCATATTATAAAAGAAATATTTTCAAATAGAATGGTGCCCCTAAGCATAAAAGGAATAGAAGAAGCAACTAAAATTTTATCAAAAACTAATTAAAATTAATAGGTCATTTAATAAATGAAAGAAAACAAAATTGATGGACCATATTCAACTCCAATAATTCTTCCTGAACAGGAAGTATTAAATGATTGGTTGGATTACAATGGTCACATGAACGTTGCATATTATACACTGGCATTTGATAAATCTTTAGACATCTTTTTAGAAGATTTACTAGGTATTGGAGAATCTCATGCTTATAAAAATAATCAGGGTCCTTTTGTTGTTCAAGCTCATTATCATTATTTAAATGAAATGAGATTAAATGAAAAATTTCACGTCAGATTATTTGTAGTTGATTGTGATAAAAATAAGATGCATTTATGTATGGAAATATATTCACTCTTTCAAGAAAAAGTAATAGCAGTTGTTGAACAAGTTTTAATAAATGTAAATTTAAAGTTACGTAAATCTGAATCATATCCTCCGTGGGCTTTTGAAAAACTTATCAAATTAAAAAACACTCATAAAAATGCTTCACTACCTTCTGCTTTTGGAAAATCTATAGGATTAAAAAAGTAGAAAAAAATGATCTTAAAATTAATTTTAACGTGTTTTTGTTGGATTGCTGTTTTACCCATAATTTACGGACTAAATTTTGGTGAAAGATATATATTTTTTCTAATATTCATATATTTTTTATTATTATTTTGGATGTTTATATTCTCAAAAAACACTACTAAGATCATTATTTCTCTTTTGTTTCTATTTACTTTTTTAATTTTAGATAATTTCCCATCAAAAGAGATTATTCTAAAAGCTGGAAACTTTTTCATTATTTTTTCTGCTTTTCTTCCAAGTTTATGGATTTTAAGGGCTACAGCTATTACAATGCCATCAGTTCAAAACACTCAATCACTTCTATCAAAATTAAATTCAAAAAAAATACTTTCAGGGCTCCAAGTTACATCGCATTTTCTTGGCAGTGTAATTAATATTGGTTCTTTCCCATTGCTGTCGTCTGTTCTTCCTAAAAAATCAAAAATTAGTTTGAGACAATCTGCTGGTGAAGCATCAATTCGTGGAATGAATACTGCGGTTTTATGGTCACCTTTTTTTGTGAGTTTTGCCGTTGGACAAATTTATCTTCCTGAAATGTCAGCATGGATAGGGATTGGGTTTGGAATTATTATAGCGACACTCTTTAATCTCATAACAATAAGATTAATTATTGGAAAATTAACAATAAATTATCTTTTGGAGTCCTTATCATGTATTAAACCAATATTTTCAAGATTACTTATTTTAGCAACATCTGTATTGTTTGTTGGCCAAATCTTTAATAAGACTGCTTTGAATGCAATAATAATTGTAGTACCAATTTTAGTGTTTATTCAAATATTGAGACGACCAGAAACATCAAACTTCATTTTCAAAAATTTAAAAAATTTGATACAAAATTCTGGAGATGAAATGTTATTAATTTCAGTATCTATGTTTTTAGGGTCAATATTAACTAATTCCGTTGAGATTCAAAATTTTGTTAGCAGCAATATAGGTCATTATTTCCCATTTTGGATGATGATTATTTTATTACCCTTTATAGTTTGGTGTTTTAGTTTATTTGGTGTACATCCAATAATCACGTCAGCTCCAATTTTATCTATATTTGGTCCTTTATTATCTGTTTGGGAAGCGGCCTTTTTAATGCAAGCACATCTTATTGGTTGGTGTGCGGGTACAGCAATAAGTTTTACATCTCTTTCTGTTTTAACAAGTGCTGAAAATTTTAAAATCTCAATTTCAAAATTAGTATTTGGACCTAACTTTTTTGCTACCATTGGACTTGTTTTTTTTGGAGCATTTATCTTGATTATATCAAATTACTTTTTGTAAAGTTTCATTTGAATTAATCTTATCTAATTTGTGTTCTTTGTATGAAACATAACAGACACACATCATTATTAATGTGCCTCCTAAAATTACAAAAGGATCAAATTTTTCATTGAATATGAATAAACCTACCATCGATGCCCATACAAGTTGTAAAAATAATATTGGCTGAGTTACTACCATTGGTGCTACTTTTATAGCTTTTGTCATAGTTATATGTCCAATAGTTGCTATTATAGCTGTGATAGTAAGAATTAATAAAGCTTCAATTGAAAGAGGTTCCCAACTATAAATTGCGGATGGAATTAAAAAAATTGTTGTAAAAATAGATAGCATTGCAACAATTTCAGAAGAAGTTCTTTCTTTCGATACCACTTTAGCAATTAGATAAGACATAGTGAAAACTACAGTTGCTAATAACATACTTATTTGACCACTTTCAATTACCTTAAAACCTGGTCTTAGAATTATAAGAGCACCAATAAAAGATATTATAATTGCTAATAGCCTGTGTTTATGTAGAGTTTCTTTTAGAAAAAAACATGCTCCAAAAGACACAAAAATATATGTTAAAAAACCAATAGCCGTTACCTCCGCAACGGGCATAACAGACATAGCATAGAACCATAAAGTAACACCAATAGAGTGAACGAAACCTCTTAAAATAAATTTTTTCATCAAAGGTCTATTAGGTCTGAATTTTGTAAGTGAAATCAATGAAGGAATTAATAAAATTGTCCCTATTGCATATCTTAGAAATGCAGCTTGTGGAGCAGGAACTTCTCCTTCTAAGTATCTTACAGTTGCTGTGACACCTACAAACAAAATTGTTGTAATTACCATCCACAAAATACCAACTAAAGATTGATTCAAATCAAAATCCTTTATTTTATTTATCATGTTAATTAAATAATTTAATTAAGTCTAATTAATTGTTTTAAAATTACATTCCTTGATAATTAGGGCCACCTCCACCTTGAGGTGTTACCCAATTAATATTTTGAGTTGGGTCTTTGATATCACATGTTTTACAGTGAATACAATTTTGTGCGTTGATTTGAAGTTTTGGTTTATTATTATTTAAAACAATTTCATATACACCTGCAGGACAATATCTCGTTTCTGGATTATCATATAATTCAAAATTAGTATTTATAGGTACTTCCTCATCTTTTAACTGCAAATGACAAGGTTGATTTTCTTCATGATTTGTCCCTGAAAAAGAAACATTTGTAAGTCTGTCAAAGCTTATAATATTATCAGGTTTTGGATAATTTATTTCTTTGTAATCATGTTTTTTACCAAGACTTTCATGATCAGTTCCATGGTGATCAATTGTCCAAGGTGCATTTCCACGAAAAATATAAGTATCAATAGCACTATAAAATATTGCTTTCCAGAAACCCCATTTAAAAGAAGGTCTGATGTTTCTTACTTTGTATAATTCTTTCCATAACCAACTTTTCTTAATAGAGTTTTCGTACTCTAATAATTCGTCATTTTTATCTATGTTATCAAAAATTGATTGAGCAGCAATCATGCCTGATTTCATTGCAAGATGGGTTCCTTTAATTTTTGGTACGTTAAGAAAACCTGCTTCACATCCAGTTAACATTCCACCAGGAAAAGTCAATTTTGGTAAAGACTGAATTCCACCTTCATTTAACGCTCTTGCACCGTAATTAATCCTTCTTCCACCTTCAAGTAATTTTTTTATTGCTGGATGATGTTTGAAGCGTTGGAATTCAAGATAAGGAGATAAATAAGGATTTTTATAATCCAAACCGATAACGAAACCTATTGATACTTTATTATTATCTAAATGATATAAAAAAGATCCACCGTAAGTGTCATTATCTAGAGGCCATCCTGTAGTGTGCATTATACTCCCTGGTTTACTATTTTCAGGTGTCACTTCCCATAATTCTTTTATACCAATGCCGTAAGTTTGTGGAGAGTTATCTGAATTAAGACTAAATTTTTCCATTAATATTTTCCCTAAATGACCTCTACAACCCTCAGAAAATATTGTTTGTTTAGCTCGTAGCTCTATACCTCTTTCAAAGTTAGGTCCTTCAGAACCATCCTTTAACCTTCCCATGTCACTAGTAGCAACACCTAATACTTTATTCTTTTCATCGAACAGTACTTCTGACGCGGCAAAACCTGGATAAATTTCTACTTCAAGTTCTTCAGCCTGTTGAGCTAACCATTTCGTAAAATCGCTTAAACTAATTATGTAGTTACCCTTATTATGCATTTGTGGAGGGGTAGGGAGTTGATATGACTTAGTCTCTGTAAGGTATAAAAATTTATCATCTTTTGCTTCAGTTTTTAATGGACTATTTTTTGATTTCCAGTCTGGTATAAGTTCGTCTAATGCCTTAGTTTCAATTACTGCGCCAGATACGATGTGTGCCCCAACCTCTGATCCTTTTTCAATCACACAAACTGAAAGATCCTTATTAGCTTCCTTAGTGAGTTGTTTTAATTTAATAGCAGCACTCAATCCAGAAGGTCCAGCACCTACCACAACAACGTCATATTCCATTATTTCTCTATTTGTCATCTACCTTCCTTGGATATTGTTTGAAAAAATTATATTGGTACTAGTAATTTTTACAATTTATTTTATATTATGTATTTAATGATTAATATATAAATTAAAAGGTTTAAAAATGAATCCTGACGTCGGCATAGTGTTATTAATTCTCTATCCAATCGTACTGGTTGGTGCGATTATTTGGTTTGGGAAACACTCTGTATCCCCTGATTAATACTTTAATTATCTCTAAAATCAACAGATCTGCAAGTTGCTTCAAAGGGCATCGTTATACACTTGTGTCTATTTTTTATTTCTCTAATAGGTTCAAAAATCTCCATTTCATTTGGTAATTGATCTGAGAAGCTTTTTTCTGTGTTTTCAAGCCAACCTAAGAATTCATTCAAAAATTTTTCATCTGGAACATTTTTATTTTTAAATAATTCAACGACTAATCCAGCTGAGGCCTCACATAGTGCACATCCTCTCACCACTGCTGAAATATCAATTATTTTATCTTCAACTAATTTTATTCTTACTTTTACTTCATCTCCGCACATTGGGTTACGCATTTCAAAAGATCGATTAAAATCTTTCAAAGCAATAATCTTTTTATTTTTCGCAGCAAGACCTAATATTTTTTCTTGATAGATAGATAAATTGTTCAATTACTGATTAACCATTAATAATACCACGCTGGCTACTGCTATTGCGTAAAATACATACAATAATATATGAGTATTTTCGTAGACGTTCTCTTCAGGAACTCCGGCAGGTAAATCTTTTTTATTTTTTTTCATATTTTCCTCAATGTTTTATAAATTAAATATTTTTACATTTTAAAAGTAAATTTTCCACATAAAGATTAAGACCAATATAACTATAAAAAGTTGAACAACAACTAAAGTATCTTGACCAACTTCTCTATCAAAAACTTTATTTCTTATCATTGTATTAGCAAAAATATTTTTTACTGTCACAAATAAATATTCAAGAAATTTATAAAATTTTTGATTTAAATTTTTCACAAGATTTAATAAAGGCAAACAAACTCCAGGTAACATTTTTCTATATATCCAATCACTATTTAAAATGGTTGAATTGATCTCAGAAGGATAGATTTTAAAATGCCATAAACATATAAATGCTAATGCAGAAAATCCCAAAAGCTGTATCTGTCCTACTATATGACTAAAGTCATAAGGTTGATAATGAATTTGATAGGGTAAAATATTATAAAAGTAAGATGGTAAAATACCAATTAATATACAAAGAATTGAAGCAGAAAACATGGCTATTATCATATTCAAGGGAGCTTCTTTTGATTTAATTTTACTTTCATTAGCAAAAAAAGCAAAGAAAGGAACTCTTATACCCGAATATATTAATACACCAGCAGAAGAAAATAAAAGCATAAAGTAAGCGAAAACTTGGCCTTCCTTACCAAGAGCTGATAATATTAAAGTTTTTGTAACAAAACCACTAAATAGAGGGAAAGCAGACAAAGAAACAGCACCTATAATTGTGCATATAGCGGTGATTGGCATATATTTAAAGAGACCACCTAATTCAGAAGCTTTACAAGTGCTTGTTCTATATAAGACCGCTCCCATACCCATAAAAAGTAACCCCTTGTAAAGAATATGAACTATTGCATGAGCTACAGCTCCATTTATAGCTAATTCTGTACCAATTCCTATGGCAACAATCATAAAACCCAGTTGACTATTTAAACAATAAGTTAAAACTCTTCGCAAATCATTTTCAATTATTGCAAAGAACATCGGGAAAAATGTCATAATTACACCAATTAAAATTAGTATGTCAGTACCGGCAAAAGATTTTGCAAAACAAAAAACAGCTAACTTTGTTGTAAAGACAGAAAGCGCAACCGTACCTATCTCTGAAGCTTCAGGGTAAGCATCCTGTAACCAACCATTTAATAATGGAAAAGCAGCTTTTATTCCAAAAGCTACAAAAATTAACTGACCATATAAGGAATTAATATCAAAATTTCTAAATTCTGCATTACCAGTTTCAGACATTAATAAAATTGCTCCTGCTAATAAAAACATTCCAGAACCAATTTGGACTATAAGATATCTGAAAGCCGCTCCATATGATCTTTTTGTTTTACCAGCAAAAATTAAAAACACTGAAGTGATTGCTGTTGCCTCCCACCACACAAATAAAGTAAACAAGTCACCAGCATGAACTGCAGCAATAGCTGCCCCACTATAACTCATGATTGCCATATGCTGATTCCAGAGTTTTACGTGAGCTCCATACATTATATTTAATACTGCAGCCACATGAAAGATTATTGCAAATGGAAGTGTTAACGGATCTGATTGAAATAATATGAACTCAAAATCCATTAGAGTAATTTTGGTATGTATACCAAATCCTAATGTCAAAGTGTAAGCTGATGTTAGGATTAAAACCAACATATAAATCTGTCTTATAATATGCGGTAAAAAGGGGATTAATAATGCCCCAATTATCATCACAAAACCTGGAGGAAAATTATTCATCATAATAATCTTCATCCTTCATAAATAACGAACGTAAACTAATAGCGATTCCAAAAATAAATATACATGATAAAAAGCCAAAAATTGCTGGAAAGAATAATATATCTTCTATGGAAGTTTCCCCATGCCTGTGTCCAATTAATTCTAAAATTAGAAATATAATGCAGATAAAAAGCACTGAAGTATTTATCTTACCAATTTTATCTATTAAATATTTCATATCTTGCTCACCATCATAGAGGTTAGGTTTTGAAATGGCTCTATAAAAAAGAATAATAAAATAGTTATAAAAGAAGTTATTAGAGTTGGTATTAAAATAAGTTTTGGTATCTTTAAATTAACTTCCCTTTCATTTTTTAAAAAGAATGCTCTTGCTGGGATCTCCAGTAAATAAAATGCATTTAACATTGTAGATATACAAAAAACACCTACGATAACCACATAACCGCTTTCGGCAGCACCTAACATTAAGAAGAATTTGCTCCAAGAACCTGCCATTGGAGGAACGCCAATTATGGAAAGTGAACCAATAAAAAAAGCTAGAAAAATTAGAGGGTCACATTTGCCATAACCATTTAATTCTGAAATTTTTGTAATTTTTGATCCAACATACAAAGCTCCTGCAACAAAAAACAATGTAATTTTACCAGTTGCGTGTGTAATTATATGTAAAGCAGCACCTTGTGTTGCCATTGAAGTAGCTAAAGCTCCACCTAAAGTAATATAAGAAAGTTGACTAATTGTAGAATATGCAAGTCTAGCTTTTATATCATCTTTATAAATAGCTATTATACTGGTGGCCAGAAGAGTAAATGATGCTAACCAAATTAACCATTCTGATGCACCTGTTTTGGCTAAAAAATCTATTCCAAAAACATTTGTCAGCACTATTAACATTGTAAAAACACCAGCTTTCACAACTGCCACAGCATGCAGGAGGGCAGACACGGGTGTTGGAGCAACCATAGCAGCAGGAAGCCACGTATGAATTGGTATTAGTGCCGCCTTTCCAATTCCAAAAACAAACATTACTAACAATAGTGGAGCATAACTCTCATCTATTTTACCGTCTAATACACCATTTGGGGATATATCCAGTGAACCAGTGGCTACCCAAACCCAAATAATTCCTGGAAGAAGTAATATAACAGAAGATCCAACCAATATAGATAAATATAATCTACCAGCTTTTTGAGCTTTTTCATTTTGTTTATGAGCAACTAAAGGATAAGTAGAAAATGTAAGAACTTCATAAAAAATGAATAAAGTTAGTAAATCACCAGCATAAGCTATACATAAAGCAGCATGAACAGCCATTGCATAAAATGAATAAAATCTTGTTTGATTTTTTTCTTTATTACCTCTCATATCACCAACTGAATAGATAGCCGCAAAAATCCATAGAAATGATGCAACTAGTCCAAAGATAGCTCCTAAGGGCGTGATTTCAAAACCAATTGATACTCCCTCAGTAATTTTAACAATTTCTAAAGTGGTGTTTTGATTATTAAGTGCTGAACTAATGATATTAAATGCACCCCAAGAACTAATCATACCACCAATTGGACCCAAGCAGTCTCTCAAAATTGTATTTTTTAAAATGAATGGGGTTAAAACACAAACAATTAGAGGCGATAAAATTGTGATTAATATAAAATTTTCAATTGTTATCATTTAAGATCCCCAATTAATTTATCAGCGGCTTCAAAACTTGCGTTTACAACCAATGAGGCATCTAAACCAAAATAAATATTTAAAAAAGTTACAATAATAAGTGATATGTAAATCGTTGGGTTTTCTTTTATTACAATTTTTCTTCCATCACGCATCCACATGACTTCTATTATTTTCCACAAATAAACAACTGATAATGCTGAACTAATTAATATGAGTATTGCTATCCATATATCATCTGAGCTTATAGATGCTTTAATTAAATATAATTTAGAAATAAATCCAGCTGTAAGTGGAAGGCCTGCCAGGCTTAATGAGCAGATGACAAAACAAAAAAAAGTGATAGGCATTTCTTTACCAAGACCAGATAGATTATTTATAGTAACTCTTTTTTTAATGTAAAAACCAATTGAAGTTATAGCTATGAATAAACCACCTTTAATTATCGCATGATTGAACATATGTATAAAACCAGCTGCTACACTCGCTTTTGTTCCAATAGCAAAAGCTAGAGTAATATATCCTATTTGAGCAACTGAAGAATGAGCTAGTAGCCTTTTAATATCCTTCTCATACATCGCCATAATTGTGCCAGCAAACATGGCTAAAAGTGAAAGAGGAAGTATAACAAACAATAAAGTGTTATTTATTAAATTTTCTGAATTTTCAAAAATAGAAAATAAGATGCGAGCTAATATGTATAAAGAAGCCTTTGTAGCTGTTGCAGCTAGTAATACGGATACTGCAGATGGAGCATAAGCATACGCCCGTGGTAACCAAATATGTAATGGGAAAACAGCAGCTTTAACCATAATCCCGATTATCATAAAACCAAAACCTGCAATTAATGCTCTGTTGTTATTGAGATCAGAAATTCTATTTGTTAGATCTTCCATATTCAAAGTGCCAGTAATCCCGTATAATAATCCTACACCTATTACATATAGCGTTGCTCCAACTGCACCTATGATAAGGTAATTATAAGCAGCAACCAAAGCCTGTTTATCTTTATGAGCGCCCATTGCTACCAAAGCAACAGAGGCTAAAGATGATATTTCTAAAAAAACAAAGAGGTTGAATGCATCGCCCGTAGTTACTAGACCCATTAAACCTGCTATAGCTAAAAGCCATAAACTATAAACTTTAGATATTGATTTCTTTTCTATTTCCTCAGGCATTATCTTATAAGCAAAGATAGTTGTTATAAAACTTATACCAGAAATTATTATAACAGGAATTATTGCTACTTTATCAATAATATATTCTATTCCTATAGGGGGCATCCATTTGCCTAAAGCATAAGAAATATGAGAATGAATTTGGATTTCTTGATATAATAAAATTGAAAATAAAAATGTTAAAAAAGTGCTTAAAGTTGTTAAAATCCATGAAAAAAATATATTAGGAATAAGTACGACTAATAAAGAAGTCATCAATGGACATAAAACTACAATAATTGGAAGATTTTTTATTAAAATGTCTATCATTTCTTAAACTTCAAATCCAAAGTTTTTCCGGTTTCAATATCATCGTGATAGTCTACAAGATCTTGAGCAGATACATCATCTTCTTCAATGCTGCCGTATTCTGAGTTAATTCTTAACACTAAAGACAATCCCAGAGCTGTTGTTGCTACACCAACAACAATAGCTGTAAGTATCAATACATGAGGAAGAGGATTTGAATAAATAGTATTAATAGATTCATTTAAAATAGGAGGTGTGCCTCCTTTAATTTTTCCAAAAGTTATATAGAGTAAAAAAACAGATGTTTGAAAAATAGTAAGTCCAACAATTTTTTTTAAAAAATTTTTTCTACCTATTACAAGAAACAAACCTATCATCATTAGACAAAAAACTATCCAGTAATTCCAAATTCCAATTGTTGAAGAAATCATTTTATTTCTCTTTTATTTTGTCGTAAGAAGCGAAAGCGTTAAAAAGTGCAATCATAACGTTTGAAACTGTTAAGCCAACGCCAAATTCAACTAACAGTATACCTATGTGCTGACCAGATTGTGGTGAAGAACCAAGTATATTGTATGCTAAAAACTCATCACCTAATATCATTGAAACTATGCCAACACCACCATAGAGGATTCCACCAAAAGCTAGTAAAATTAAATTAACGTTTAATGGAAATAGTTTTTTACCTGCTTCAATGCCAAATACAAGAGAATATAAAATAAATGCACTAGCTACAATTACTCCAGCTTGAAATCCTCCTCCAGGTCCAAAATCTCCGTGAAATTGGACATAAAGCCCAAAAAGTATGATTGGTGCAAAAAGTATTTTGGTAGAAATTCTCAAAATCGGATTATTATGCATTTTTTCTAATTTTTTGTTTGGGTTGAGATTTATTCTTTTTAGCTGAATTTTTCTTCTCAAGAAGTGCAAGCACGGCTACTCCAGCGGTAAAAACAACTATTGTTTCACCAAAAGTATCGTAACCTCTATAACTTGCCAATACTGAAGTAACTATGTTTGGAATACCAATATCCTCTTTAGATCCTTTAATATATTCAGGTGCAATATGTTGGTGTACTGGAGCTGTTAACTGACCAATTTCAGGTAAATCAAAACTACACCAGATTAATATTCCTCCAAGAATTATACATGAAAGTGCCGGAATAAATTCACTACTAATGCTCTCTTCCTCTTTTTTTGGCAAATAAGCCATAGCTGCTAAAAATAATATAGTAGAGATTCCTGCACCAACTGAAGCTTCTGTAAATGCAACATCAACTGCGTCTAATGTTATAAACATTAATGCTGCTACAAGAGAATAAGCACTTGTCAAAATCACTGTAAATATAATAGTTCTAGTTTTAATTAGAGCTATTGCAATACTGAGCATAATTGTTACTAAAAAAGCATTAATTAATAATTCAGAAATCATAAAATTTTCCCAATCTTTTTACCTACTGGAAGTATATTTTTTTGCCTCGCTAAATTTGCAGTTACATGACTTGTTACAGGACTAGTAAAAAAAATGAACACACCAATTAATATTAATTTAACGGTTATTAATGACCAACCAGTTTGAAACACCATCCCTATAATAAAAAAAGCAGTACCTCCAGTATCAATCATACCAGCAGCATGAATTCTTGAAAATACGTCTGGTAGCTTAATTAGTCCACAAGCGCCTATTATGACTGACAGAGAAGCAATAAAAAAACAAATACCTGTCAAAATATCTAATATCAGTTCCACTTTTACTTATCTCCTCCTAAAGAGCCAGAACTAAAAAGTTTCAAAACAGCTACGGTTCCAATAAAATTAATTAATGCATAAACAATAGCAATGTCTAAAAATTCTGGTCTGTTTGAATAGAAACCATGAAGAGAAATACCAATAACTATAACAGTTCCAAGACTGTTAACTGCTAAAATTCTATCAAATGTTGTTTCCCCTAAAATAATTCTTACTAAGATTAAAATTCCTGTTATTGCACAGGCAATCAAACCAGCTAGAAACATTATTTTTTACCTTCTAACCAAGTTACTTTTTTGTCCATTTCATTAGTTCGAACGTCATCCCCAAAATCAGAATTTAGAGCATGAACCTCAAAAATATTTTTCTGCATTTTTGTAGTAACTGTTCCTGGTGTAAGTGTGATTGAGTTGGCATATGTTACTTTTGCAACATCAGTAACTTGAGAAGCTTTTACAGTAAAAGTTTCAGGCTCAACTTTTCCGTTTATAATAACTTTCGCTGTTGCTAAGTTTGACATCAATATCTCTTTAAATAACCACATAAGATAATTTAAAAGTCTTGGCATAAAAAATATTGGCAGACCCTCATCATCAATGATTTTCCCACGTTTAGCTACATAAACACAAAATGCGCATGAAATTATGCCTAGACTAATTAAAAGGATATTGTAGTATCCTGACATCAATAACCATAGAGTAAGAAGTACCATAAAAAGGATTAATGATTTCATTAATTTAAACCTTAACTAAATTATTATTAATTTTTAACTAAAGTTAGGTTTGTTTTCAATAAGAGTTTTAGTTGTATTATGGTTTGGCAAAAGTTTCTACTTTTGTTATTTTTTTAATAATACCTTTTCTTTTTAAAAAATTACTAAATTTTTTATAGGTTTTTATGTCATGTGCTTGTGGTCTTAGAGCAAACCTAGATATAGTGTCTTTGTAAGCTCTTTTATTTAATTCATCATCTAAACCTTTTCTATATGAAGAAAAGTCTTTCCACGTAGATACTGGGTCATTGATAATTGTTAAAGTTGCTTTTTGAATTGCACTAAAAAATTTATCGAAAAGTGGGTTATTTTTATTTTTTTGATTTGCAATGTATATTAGTTCTTCATAAGTAGGTACGCCGTGCTCTTCGGGATAGAAGGCTCTACCTGGATGGTTGACAATATCCATTTGATTGAGCTCAAAATTTCTAAAAGCGCCAATAACTGCATCAACTTTTTTTGCAATTAATGAGGGTGATAATGAAAAGTTAATATTCACCAAATCTACATCAGACATCTTTAGGTTATATTTTTGAAGCATTCCAGAGAGTAGAGCTTCTTCAAATCCACCAACTGAAAATCCAATTTTTTTTCCTTTGAGATCTGAAATTGTTCTAATAGGTCCATTTCTTAAGACAACTAATGAATTTAATGGAACACTCACTAAAGTTCCAACTCTTACAACCGGTAAACCTTGATCAACTTGAATGTGTAGTTGTGGTTGATATGAAATTGCTAAGTCTAATTTGCCAGCTGCAACTAATTTTGGAGGATCATTTGGATCAGCTGGCTCGATCATCTCGACATCAAGGTTAAGATCTTTAAAAAAATTTCTTTTTTTAGCAATTATTAGAGGAGCATGATCAGGATTTATAAACCAATCAAGTCCTATCGTTAACTTTTGTGATGAAGCATTAACATTACAAGTTAATGTTAAAAGAAAAAAACTTAATAATATTTTAAATGTTTTATTCATTTGCATCTCCCTCCGCTGGTTTTAACCAGATCAGGTTATAAGGGTTAATTTCTCAGCAAGACGAATGTCACGCACCCCCGGCAATTTATTTCTATTACAAATATAGAAAAAATCAATTATATTTTATTTCCACCATACATATCGGCTAAGAACATAATCTGTGATTTTATAAATAGTAATGGTCATAAAAATAAGAATTAATAGAGCAGCAAACATATTATCAGTTTGCAATCTTGCATTACTGTATATCATATATGACCCTAGCCCAGTACTTCCTCCAATCCACTCTCCTACAACTGCACCAATTGGAGCAAAGCATGCAGCTACTCTAAGTCCAGAACATAATCCA
This sequence comes from uncultured SAR116 cluster alpha proteobacterium, assembly GCA_902595145.1. Taxonomy (GTDB): domain Bacteria; phylum Pseudomonadota; class Alphaproteobacteria; order Puniceispirillales; family Marisalimonadaceae; genus Marisalimonas. The sequence continues at coordinate 22,512 of CACJOU010000014.1, forward strand.
GGTAAAGAAGAAGGTATTTTGATTTTCCAAAACAATTGAATTTTTGAGAGATTTAATGTTTTTCCAGCGTCAATTAGTTCTTGAGGAACTTTATTTAAGGCATCTGTGAAATTAGATGTGATTGGGAAAAAAACTATTAAAACGCCTATTACTATTTTACTGATCATTCCGTATCCAAGCCACAAAATTAATAATGGAGCTAAAGCAAAAACTGGAATTGATTGGCTTGCAAGTAATATTGGCATTATCCATCTTTTTAATGTTACTGAAGAAGAAATTATCAAAGCTGTTGATATTCCAATTAGAGAGCCAATTGCTATAGAAGCCAAAATTTCAATAAGTGTATAGGATGCGTGAATTATGAGTTCATCCCAGTTAACGTAAATTGATTCAAATATTTTTGATGGAGGAGGGAGCATAAAAGCAGGTAGCTGAAAAAATAAACAGCTTATTTCCCATATCACAAAAATAGTTGTTGCAATTAATATTCCTCTTATCATTGTAACCTTAGTAAATAGTTTTATATCAATTATATATATCAAATAGAAAAGAATGCAGAATTTTTTATTTACAAGTGACATTTTTAGAGGCTCTAGATATGAAAAAGGTCATCCCCTCGATATGGATAGAGTTTGGCCTAGTGTAGAACTTATAAGGCTTATGGGATGGGTAAAAGAAGATCAAATTATAAAAAATTCACCCGCAGATATTAGTGAGTTAATTAAATTTCATGATTTAGATTATGTAAAAGCATTAAAAAAAGCAGAAGAAGATCAAAATCTTCCAGATAATCTTAAGAAAAAATTTAATATTGGTGTTAGAAATAATCCAATATTTAGCGAGGTGTTCTCAAGGCCGGCAACTGCTGCTAAAGCCTCTATAAAAGCTGTTGAAATGATAGCGAATAAAAAGGCAAAAAAAATATTAAATATTTCTGGTGGAACTCATCATGGAAGAAAATCACAAGCTTTTGGCTTTTGTTTTCTAAATGACTGTGTTTTAGCAATTCTAAAAGCTTTAGAATTTAATTTTAAAAATATCGTGTATGTAGATCTTGATGCTCATCATTGTGACGGAGTGCAAGATGTTTTTTCTGAAAATGAGAATGTGTCAATTATATCAATTCATGAAAAAAATAGATGGCCTAAAACTGGTAAATTTGAGGATAATAAACTTTTCAATGTAATAAATTTCCCTGTTAATGAGGATTTTAATGATAATGAAATGGATTATATAATATCCAACGTTATTATTCCTTTTTTAAAAATAAAGAAAGCTGATCTTTTAATAATTCAAGCTGGGGCTGATATGCTTGACGGTGATCCTCAATCAAGAATTAGATTAACCAATAATGCTTATTGGAAGTCAGTAAGGGATGTTCAGTCTCTTAGTGAAAATGTTATAATCTTGGGTGGTGGAGGTTATAATCCTTACTTAACTGCAAAAGCTTGGGCAGGTAACTGGGTTTTAATAAATGACAAAGAAGAGTATTTAGATCAAGAAATGAACCCACAGTGCTATGAACTACTTAAATCTCTAAGTTGGCATAATAGACGAGTTAAGAATGGGATACCAAATAAATGGATAAATGTTTGGAGAGATGAATATAAAAATGCTGCAGTAGGAGATGAAATTTTATTTCTTGCAGATAAAATATTAAAGATTAAAAAAATATGCTAAACAAAATCAAATTTACTTTGTTAGGAATTTTCCTAACAATTTTGCCAAGTATTTTATATGCTGAAATTAAAAGTCCAATATTCAAACAAATTTTGTGTAGTGTAAATTTTGGTAATAATAATGCTCAAAATGTATCTTTAGAAATTGCTGACAATGAACAAAAAAGATCTTATGGATTAATGAATAGAGAAGACATGAAATCTAATTCAGGAATGTTGTTTATTTGGAAAGATCGACAAATTCGAAATTTTTGGATGAAAAATACACATTTTAATTTAGATTTATTTTTTTTGAACAACCAAGGTGAAATAATTGAGATTTATAAAAATGCTAAAGCATTTGATGAAACAAACATTAAAAGTCAAAATGAAGTAAATTTCGTGGTTGAATTAAGTTCTGGAGAGTATCCACTATTTATAGGAGATAGATTTAACTGTCCATTTAAAGAATTATTGAAATAAATTCAATTTGTTTAAAGTAAAGCTTGATTTTAACGATTTCTAAAGTATAAATCGAATTGTTCGGGGCGTAGCGCAGCCTGGTAGCGCATCTGGTTTGGGACCAGAGGGTCGGGAGTTCGAATCTCTCCGCCCCGACCAAATATATTATTTATCTTCAATTTTTAAGCCATTATAGGTTTTTGGTCACCAACTAAGGTAACTCTATGCATAATCCTTTTGATAGTATTGTTATCAAAAGGTTCAACTGAATGCATTGTACATCTATTATCCCACATCACAATGTCATCATTATTCCAAATATGTTTGTAAACATATTTAGATTGAATTGAATGTTCTATTAAGAAATCAAGCAATTCTCTTCCTGCACTATCATCATAATCATGAATGTTTATCATCGTATGTGGTGATAAAAAGAGACTAGATTTCTTAGTTGAAGGATGTTTCCTTACTAAAGGATGAATAACAGGATCAAGTTTATCATAATTGCCTTTGTTTTTTCTTTTGCTAAGTTCGTCAGACAAACTTATTATGAAGTCGTGATCGTGAACTACCTTTAATTTTGTTATTTTCTGTTTCATTGACTCTTCCAGATCCTCATAAGCTTTATACATATTAGCAAAGAGAGTGTTTCCTCCTTTATTTGTAGTAGAAATGCCATGAAGAATAGACCCATTACTTGGTATTTTTCGAAATGAACTATCAGTATGCCAAAGCCATGATTGTTTCAAATATTGCCATGAGGTTTCTTTGTTAGGAATAATATCACCATTTTCATCAACATTAGATACTCTATAAATTTCAGGATTTTTTGATGATCTATGAGATAAAGAGGGGTGAACTTCTAGTTTACCAAATCTTTTTCCAAATTTAATATGATCTTCATCAGAGATATTTTGATGAGGAAAGACAATTACTAAATATTCTAGCCATAATTTTTTGATTTTTTGAAAAGTATCATTATCTAAATTCGAGAGATCAATGCCTTCAATTGAAATGCCTATATTCTCATGTAAACTTTTTACAATCAAAATAAGATATCCTTTGATGCGTTACTAAAATCTCTTATTTTAATTTAATCAGTAGATCTGCAGTACGTCTCTGATTTGCTACAACACGTTCGCGATCTGCTTGTATGCGTTCACGTCGTTTAGCTATATCATCACCAAGTTCTAAGATGCCTTTTGTATCGTTCTCAACACGATTTACCAAATCAGCAGCCTCATTCTCTGCAGTATTTGCTCTTTCTAGCAGTTTTTCTAATCGCTCAGTATTAGATTTTACAAATTGTGCATTTGCAGTTGAAGTAGCTTTTCTCATTTGCTTAGCAATCGATCCATCAGCCCAATCAGCGTTTTCAGAAATCATTGTATCACCTTCTTCAACAACTGACTCATTTGCTTCAGTGATTAAACCGTTAACTGACTGCAACATCTGATTAACTTCAATCATTTTAGTGGCAATTTCGCGTAAAGTATCGTTGAGATCAGAACGATTTTCAAGTTGTTCAATCCTTACTTGATTTAACATCCTTACCTTGAAATTATTTTGAATGTCAGTTGAAGGTTCTAGTGATTCAAGCATTGCCATTCGACATCCATACAGATCATTAACATTGTCAATTGCTATTGATCGGTTGCCCATAAAAGCAGAGGTAAAATTTCTTTGTAGTAAGGAACGATTTTCTTCAATATCAGCGAGTAAAAGCATTAGTTCAGCATATGTCGTAGATACTTCTGCATCCAGCTCAAAAATCCTTCGTCTATTCTTACGAATATTTGTTTTGTTTTCAGATATTAAATCAGTTTTTTTTGCCATGGTTTCACCTATTATTCTGTAATTTCCTCTAACTCTGCGTGATCATCATCCTGAAGTTCATGTTTAGTAGATTTCTTTAGTTTGTTCATATAGATTATTCCTTTATTTGGCTCTGATAATTCGCAGAAGCGATAAATAAAATCGAATATATTCTCAGCTTGGTCAGCTGTTACTACAACGTGAAATTGCTCTACATCAAAAGAACCTGAAACACCTGCTACAGTTTTCTGTCCGATCATCGTGCCAGCTACATTGTAAAAGTAAACTTCATTGATATTACGTTTCATTAGCTCAGGAATTAACTTGTCGGTACCACCTTCATACAATATACCTGAAATTAACCAAGTGTAATCAAGATAGTGCACCCTAGGATCTGTTTTTATTTCAGGAAAAGCCATCTCATGAACCTACATATTTAGATAAAATGGAAGGTGGAACGTAGGTGGCAGCCTGCATTAGAGGAGTGGCGTACATGAAACCCATACCAGGTGTATCCAACTTTCCAGCTAAAAACATTCGTTCAAAAACTCTATCTACTTCATCACTTGAAACCATCACATTGACGACATCTCTTTCGGCATCTACAGCAACACCCAAAGCTCCTAATCTTTCACGAATTCCTACACCCATTGCGCCATGTACGGTTGATCCTTGAATTCCTACCTCTAGTAAAGCGTCAGTAATAATCTCCCCATAACCATGTTGTACAACTGCAGTAATAAGTGTTGCTTCAGTCAATGTGGTAAATGAACGTTTCATTTTGTTTCTCCTTCAAGAGCAAGCTCACGAGCAATGCGACGCTCCTCCCGTTTTACTTTAAATTGTACATAAATACCAAGTGTCAAAACTGCGACAATAGGGCAAATTGATGCAGCAGCCAAAATTCCAAATCCATCTGTTGAACCAAGCGCATTACCAAATCCCAAACCCATTGCAAGCACTAATGGAACAGTGACAGGCCCAGTAGTAACACCTGCTGAGTCCCAACCAACATTAACGAATTCTTCAGTCGATAAAAGAGTCAATATCAATCCAAGTGTATAACCAGGTATTAAAATATACATTATATGAAACCCATAGATAAGCTTCAAAACACCTAGCATAATGCCAGTACCCACACCAAATGCGACTGCTATCATTAACATGGATTTTTTAAATGCACCGTTTGTTAAATTCTGCACGGTCATCCCAAGGGCATTTAGAGCAGGCTCTGCAAGAGTGGCTGAGAGACCAAGTACCCAAGCAAACAAACCTGCAATCCCGACACCAACTGTCATGCTATAAAGAGGACTTGCTGTAATTGCATCAATTGATGTAAAAGCACCTGCAATCAATCCGCCCGATTGATCTCCGAGTTTCGCTAAACCGTAGGTTAAACCGATGTTGAAAATACACATTCCAATGACTGCTAGTATAATTCCGTAGTAGGTAATGAAGGCATTTTTCAACTTTTCACGTAAAATTACTAAAAGCACCACAGCTAAGAAAATCACTAATGGTACAATGGCCCGCACACCTAAGATTACTTCAGTCCAAGGGGTAACTTCATACCATAGTGGCTGAGAGCTTGCAGTCTGAGCGGCTAATTTTATTTCAGCTGCTTTTTCGATAATCAGTTCTGCAGGAACTGTATATGCAGTGTAAAAGCTAAGTATCAATACCCCTAAAATTGGGAACACTGATGCCAATGTTACAATACCAAATCCGGATAATGAAGAATCTGCACCTTTACCGGCTGCTGCAGCGACACCAATACCAAGTGCAAGGACTAATGGTACTGTTACTGGACCAGTTGTAACTGCTCCACAATCCCAAGCTAAACCAACAATTTTAGTTAGTTCAGGGTCCATGAAAGCAATAATACTTAAAATCAAAGTGGGGGTGACGCTCATAAAAATCATTGGCTTTAAACTCCAGCCACGTAAAAACCTAACTGTACCCAAAACTGCTGCTAAACCAACTCCTAATCCAACTAATAAAACAGTTGCACCAGAGCGATCATTTAGTAATGTAAATAAATAAGGTGCTTGTTCTGGATCAACAATTGATCCCGCCACCTGTAATGCACCAATTGCTGGCTCGGCAAAAGTTACACCTATACCTAATAAGAATGCTATAAATAGTACGCCAGTCAATGGCAGTTTACGAGGCAAAGTATTACCGATTATCTCTCCAAAAGGCATGAGCCCGAGCTTCAACCCTTCCATAAACATCATTAAGCCGATCATAACAGCAAATAATCCGCCTGCAATTATACTTGCGTCCATCACAGGTGTTTGAAGAACTAAATATTGGAAAAGTGCCAAATAAATTGCCAGTGGAACAACTGCACGTGCCTGATCAATAAATCGTGTAGACAAATATGGTTGTAGAATTTTAAATATATCACCACTTCCCAATTTCATTTTTGGAACAGGTTGTGGATGTTCATTTCCATGACGATCAAACAATGGCTCTGGCATTAATTCTTGATATGGAATTTTTTGACTGTCGATTGACATTGCTTGGATGTAATCACCAAATCTTATAGTTTTGCGTCGTGACATAATTAATCCTTACAATAAATTATTATGTATAAATAACTGTAATAAAAAACTAAATCAATAAATTTTATTTAAGAATGTTTGATGTATACTGTTAAAACTTCAAATTTAAAATAAACGATTTTTAATGTTATCCTTTTAAATCAATTAGTTACTAAAAGTTTGTATAGATACTATCTCTTCCAGCTAGGTTCTCTTTTTTCCAAGAAGGCTTTCAAGCCTTCCTGAGCATCTGGAGTTGTTGCAGCATTACAAAAATCTTCAACTGCATTAGCAACACCTCTTCTATAATCAAGATCATTAGTTCTTAAAAAGGCTGCTCTTCCTAAATTCATAGTTATCGGTGATTTTTTTGATAAATTTATTGCTATTTCATTAACTTTTTCTCTAATTTCACTTGATAAAACTTTTCTACTAATTAACCCTAACATAAGCGCTTCATCAGAGTAAAATGTTCTACCGCTAAAAAGTAAGTCAAATGCTTTATATCTTCCGATAATTCTAGGAAGATGTGTAAAATGGATTGCTGGTAACAATCCTAAGTTTATTTCTGGATATCCAAATGAAGCTTTTTCTGAAGCAATAATCATATCACATGATATAGCAAGGGTCATTCCACCACCTCTTACAGCTCCGTTGATTGATGCTATTGTAGGCTTTCCCATGTTATATTGAATATCCCAAAGATCTATATAGAGGCGTTTTAAAAACTCTCTAATTTCTAATCCTGACTTATTTAGTAAAAGATTTAAATCTAGACCTGCAGAAAATATCTTGTTGATTTCACTTTCTATTATGAGAGCTTTTACTTCTTTATCTTTAGAGGCAATTTTAAGTGTGTTTAAAATATCATTTAAAAAATCAATGCTAAATGCGTTAGAAGGATTACGTTTCAGTGTTATCCATGCAACATGATTAGTTACTTTATATTCAATAAATTTATCCATATTGATATTTTCATAA
>CACJOU010000015.1 GCA_902595145.1 uncultured SAR116 cluster alpha proteobacterium
TGGAACGGTTTTAGCTCATCCACTTAATAAAAATGGTTATGAACATGAAGTTTTACTTTTAGAAGCTGATTTTGTAACAACTGATCAGGGAACAGGTTTCGTCCATATTGCTCCAGGTCATGGTGCAGATGATTTTGAACTTGGAAGACAAAATAATTTACCAATACCGGAAACTGTCTCAGATAATGGAATATTAAATAATAGTTTACCTTTATTGGGTGGTCTCCGTGTTTTAAAAGATAATGAAATTATTGCTGATATTATGTCTGAACATAATGCCTTGATAGGACGAGGAAAATTAAATCATTCATATCCACATAGTTGGAGATCAAAAGCACCTCTTGTTTTTAGAACAACACCTCAATGGTTTATTTCAATGACAACTAATAATTTAAGAGATACCTCTCTAAAAGCCTTGTCACAAACAACTTTTTATCCTCCTCAGGGTCAAAATCGCTTAACTAAAATGATAGAAGATAGGCCTGACTGGTGTATTTCTCGGCAAAGGGCATGGGGTGTGCCTCTTGCAATCTTTGTAAATAAAAGAACTCAAGAGCCACTTAGAGATCAAGAAGTAATAGACAGAATTGTTGAAGCTTTTAAAAATGATGGAGCAGATGCTTGGTTTGAAAAACCTTCTTCTTTTTTTCTAGGTTCAAAATATAATCCAGACGATTATGAAGCAGTAACAGATATTGCAGATGTTTGGTTTGATTCTGGCTCCACTCATTCATTTGTATTAGAGGAGAGGGATGATTTATTCTGGCCTGCTTCATTGTATCTTGAAGGAACAGATCAACATAGGGGATGGTTTCACTCTTCTTTACTAGAAAGTTGTGGAACAAGGGGGCGTGCTCCATATGACGCAGTTTTAACTCATGGTTTTGTTTTAGACCAACAAGGTAGGAAGATGTCAAAATCTCTTGGAAATATTACTGCACCCCAAAAAGTAATTAATGAGTTTGGCGCTGATATTCTTCGTTTATGGGTGGTAGGCTCTGATTACTATGATGATCTTAGAATTGGAAAAGAAATTTTAATTAGACACTCTGATCATTACAGAAGACTTAGAAACACCCTTAGATATTTACTCGGTGCATTGAATGACTTTGGTGAAAATGAAAAAATAAATTTTACTGAAATGCCTGAGTTAGAACAATGGGTTCTCCATAGAGTTTCTGAACTAAGTGAAAAAATACAAGAGAATACAGAAAAGTTTAACCTTCATGATATTTACTTAGATATTCATAATTTTTGTACTATTGATTTGTCAGCTTTTTACTTTGATATAAGAAAAGATACTTTATATTGCGAAAATCCAAGTAGTGCTGAGAGAAAATCATGTAGAACTGTCATGGATATTTTATTTCAATCGTTAACTACATGGCTAGCTCCAATTATTTGCTTTACTGCGGAAGAGGCGTGGCAAAGTAGATATGGAGATAAAGAAAATTCAGTACACTTACAAACTTATTTTCAAGCTAAAAAAGAATGGAAAAACTCTCAAATTGGTAAAAAATGGTCTGAAGTTAGAGAATTAAGATCAGTAGTTACATCATCCATTGAAGAGAAGAGAAAAGAAGGAGTGTTAGGCTCTAGTCTTCAAGCTAAGGTTTTAATAGAAGCAAATGAAGATACTTATAATGTGCTTCAAGACGTAAATCTGCCAGATATTTTTATTTGTTCAGATGTTCAAATGGATTTAAATAAAAATTTATCTGAAACAAAAATTAAGGTAAAGGTAGATTTGGCATCTGGAGGAAAATGTATGAGGTGCTGGAAAGTAGTTCCAGAAGTTAAAGATAATATTGAACTTTGTAATAGATGTAAAAGAGTGATTGAATTAAATTAAATGAAAAAAAATTTTGGTATTTTTAATCTTCTTTTGATTTTTTTGATTTTTATATTTTTTGACTATGTTTCAAAGCTATGGGCTATTGAAAATCTTTTTAGGCAATATAGATCGATTGAATTGACATCTTTTTTATCTATGACACCAGTCTGGAATAGCGGGATCTCTTTTGGTTTTTTTCAGGATTCTGGTGAATTAGGTAGATATGGTTTTACTGGTTTTGCATTTGTAGTAAGTATTTGGTTAATCTATTCTTCAATAAAATTACCTAGATATTCGTCTCTAGGGTTTATACTAATTGCGAGTGGAGCAATTGGAAACGCTATTGATAGAATTCTTTATGGAAAGGTAGTAGATTTCATAGATTTTCACATTGAAGATTTACACTGGCCAGCATTTAATCTTGCTGATACAATAATATTTATAGGTGCAACTTTGTTTCTTTATAATCAATTTTTTACTATTGAGAGAACATACTATGAAAATTAAATTTCTTTTAATACTTGTTTTTTTGACATCATTAGGAATGTTATCAAGTTGCTCGGATTTTAGAAAAGCTGTTGGTCAAGAAGTAGTGATTCCTGATGAATTTTCTGTAGCAGTAACACCGTCTCTTTTAATTCCTCCAGGTTACGAAATAGATCCTGAGGTTCTTAAAAATAATGATATGGAGGAGACAAGAAATAATTTCAATCTAAATGAGGAGATTGATATCAAAGATAAAAAAGATGCTAACAATTTTAGTGAATTGTTTGATACAAAAAATGTCCCGAATGATATAAGAAAATTAGTTGATGAAGAAACTCTTGGTATTTCTTTAAGTGAAAGAACAGGATTAGATATTTTATTTGGAAATATACCTAAAACAGGTGTGGTAATTGATTCAAAAAAAGAAGCTGTAAGAATAAAAAAAAATAAGCTATCAAAAAAAAATATTAATTCAAATCCGTCACCAGCGGTTGATATAAACTCGAGAAAGCCTTTGCTAATAAAATAATTAGGTATAACACATGGAAATAAGAAGGCTTCCACAAAATCTTATTAATCAGATAGCAGCTGGAGAAGTTGTAGAAAGACCTTCATCTGCTCTAAAAGAATTAATTGAAAATTCCTTAGATGCACAAGCAACTCAAATAGATATTATATTAGAAAATGGTGGAAAAAATTTAATTTCGGTTTCTGACAATGGTATAGGAATTCAAAAAGACCATATTCCTTTAGCCATTGAAAGGCACGCAACATCAAAATTGCCTGACAACACTCTTAATAAGATAGAATATTTAGGTTTTAGAGGAGAAGCACTTCCTTCAATTGCAGCAGTCAGTGAATTAAATCTGCAGTCAAAATATATTGATACAAATCAAGCTTGGTCACTAGACGTTTTTGCAGGGGACTTTAACGATGTTTATCCTTCAACACTAGAAATAGGTACAAAGGTATCCATAAAAAAACTTTTTTTTGCTACTCCAGCTAGGTTGAAATTTTTAAAATCTACTCAAGTTGAAAAAAGCTATTGTCATCAGATTATCCAAAAGATGGCTTTAGTAAATCCACTTGTTGGATTTAGTTTGAAAGCTGATGGTCGTGAAGTGTTGAGTATTAAACGTGAAAAGGAAGTAGATACATTATATATTAATAGGATTAAAAACTTAATGGGATCAAGTTTTGCTGATGAAGCAATAAAAATTAAAAATTCAAAACAAATAACAGATACAAAATTTTTAAAAATACATGGTTTAATCGGTCTTCCAACTTTAAATAAATCAAATTATAATCAACAACACTTATTTATAAATGGACGATCTATTCAAGATAGAAATCTATCAGGCGCAATAAGATCAGCTTATAGAGACACTCTTCCAAAGGGAAGGTTCCCGATTTTTTGTTTATTCATTGATGTGCCAACTGATTTTATTGATGTCAATGTTCACCCTGGAAAAACGGAAGTGAGATTTCAAGATAGTGCTCTAGTAAGAAGTTTACTAGTAGGGTCAATTAGCCAAGAGTTAAATTCAAATTTTTTTCAAACGACGAGTGAAATTTCTAAAGAAGCAATTGAAAAATTTACTTTGAATGAAAGAGTAAATACTAATAAAGTATATGGATCTAATTACAATCTTAACGAAAAGCAATCATTTTTTAGTAATATTGAAGTTAAACCTCTAAAAAAAGCTTTAAAACAAGGTGATTTTGAAAATAACTCAGTGCAGACTATAGATAATGAAAGCTTTCCGTTGGGCGCGGCATTAGGACAATTTAATAAAAATTATATTATATCTCAAAATTCCAATGGTATTGTGATAATTGACCAACATGCTGCTCATGAAAGATTAACATTAGAAAAAATGAAATTTGCAAGACAGAATAAGTCAATTGAAAGACAAATTTTGTTACTTCCAGAAGTTATAAATCTTGAGCCAGTTCCATTAGAAATTATAAAAGAAAATATTGAATTGTTATCAGATATAGGTTTTTTTATAGAACCTTTTGGGGAGGGTACAGTTGTTGTAAGAGAAATCCCCGCTTTGTTGGGAGATGCTGATATTAAACAAATCATTATTGATTTAGGAGATGATTTATCAGAAATTGGACTTCCATCATCCTATCTTGCAAAAATTGATCTTATATTAGGTAATATTGCGTGTCATAGATCAGTAAGATCAGGACGTGATCTAAATGAAACTGAAATGAATAAGTTACTAAGAGAAATGGAAAAAATACCAAATTCTGGACAGTGTAATCATGGAAGGCCTACATCTATTAGTCTATCACTGAAGGATATTGAGAAATTATTTAATAGAACTTGAATTTAATAATCTTAAAATAGTTAATTTTGAATTTCCATAAATTTTTATATCCAAAATCTCATAACCATCATAACTGATGTCTTCAGTTTTACTACTCTCAGTAAAAATATAACTATCTTGATTTATTAAATTTAGTTTCTTCAATTTAAATAAACATTTATCTGTTATATTTGAATTGTATGGCGGATCTATTAAAACTATTTGGAAAATTTCATTTATATTTATAAGTGCTTTTGTTGCCTCATCTTTAATAATTTTAATTTTATTTTCAAATTTAATATCAATGTTTAATTTTGAAATATTTTTATAAATTAAATTTATTGATTTATGGTCTTTATCTATAAAATAAACCGCATTAGCTCCCCTAGAAAGGGATTCAATCCCTAATGATCCAGTTCCGCTGCAAATATCAAGAACGTTACAATTATTAAAATTTATCTTATATTTATTTGAGGTAATTATCGAAAAAAGAGATTCTTTTAATCTATCAGATGTTGGTCTAATTTTGGTGCCATCTGGCGGTAGAAGTTTTAATCCTTTGTATTTACCTCCTATTATTCTCATAACATAATCTTAATTTTTAAAACTATTTTCTACTTTTTTTGGCTTTGAAAACCCTAATTGATCTTTAAGGATTTTATTTTTTACTTCTTCTATCTCTCCAGAAGCTAGATTTTTAATTTGAAATGGCCCAAAGGATACTCTAATTAAACGATTAACATTATATCCAAGATGGTTCATAACTCTTCTAATTTCTCTGTTTTTCCCCTCTCTTATTCCTAAGGTAAGCCACGCATTGCTGCCTTGTTGTTTGTCTAGTTTCGCCTCTATTTTACCATATCTAATACCATCTACAGTGACCCCATTTTTAAGCAATTCTAGATCTTTTTTAATTACATATCCATGTACTCTAACTCTATATTTTCGAAGCCAGCCTGTCGATGGTAATTCAAGTTTTCTTGCTAAATCACCGTCATTAGTAAGCAATATCAAACCTTCTGAGTCCATGTCTAGACGACCAACAGATATAAACCTAGTATCTAATTTTTTCTTTAATTGATCAAAAATTGTAGGTCTACCCTCTGGATCATTATTTGTTACTAAATATCCTCTTTGTTTATTAAAAAGCCACAACTTAGTTGCAACTTTTGAAGGTAAAGGCTGATTATTTACTTCAATTTGATCTTTTGATGTTACATTTACACCGCATTCTAATAATATTTTGTTATTAACTTTTACATTACCGCTTAAAATTAAACGTTCAGCTTCTCTTCTAGAACATAATCCTGATCTTGCTATGACCTTTGCTATCCTATTGGTATTTATATTAGATGATTTAATTTCTGGTTTCATGTTTTCAGATAGTTTTGGATTTTATTTTTTGTGAGTTATTTTCATAGTTCTGTATTATAGGTTTTAATAAGTATTAGCAACATTACTAATAACAAGGGAAAAGATTTTGGTTTATCAAATTGATTATATGGAATTAGCAATAAATGAAGCTATTAAAGCAACAAAAAAACAAGAAGTTCCTGTTGGTGCAATTATTGTAGATAAAAAAGGTAAAGTTATAGCTAAGGCACATAACTTAGTAGAAACTAAAAATGATGCGACAAGCCACGCAGAAAAGCTAGTGATAGAAAAAGCTCTAAAAATAACAGGAAACAGATATTTAAATAATTATGATATTTGGGTTACTTTAGAACCTTGCATAATGTGTGCAAGTATTATTAAGCAAACAAGAATAAGACGTTTATATTATGGTGCAGAAGATAAAAAAGGTGGGGCTATTGATAATGGAGTTAGAATGTTTTCAAATTGCAAATCTAAAGCTAAATTAGAAATTTACTCAGGATTTTCTGCAAATAAGTCCGAAAAATTAATAAAAGATTTTTTTAAAGAAATAAGATAATTTTAGACCTTACCAATATCTTTCCTATAAAAACCTTGTTCCCAATTTATAGCTTCTACAACATCGTATGCTTTTTTCCTGCAATCTTGAATATTATCTCCAATAGATGTTATTGATAAAACTCTTCCGCCATTTGAAATAAGGTTTTCATTTATATCTTTGGAAGTGCCTGAATGGAACACAGATATTTCATTTCTGTCATTAAAATTTTTAAGAGATGGTAATAAAACCCCTTTTTCAAATTCACCAGGATATCCCTTACTTGCTATTACAACAGTAATTGCATTTTGCGGAATTAAATCAATAGTCATATCATTAAGATTTTTCTTAATTGTTTTTTGAACGATATTTACCAAATCTGTATTTAAACGTGGAAGCACAACCTGTGTCTCAGGATCTCCAAATCTGCAATTAAATTCAATTACCTTGGGTCCTTTTTCTGTAATCATTACTCCAGCATATAAAATCCCCTCATAAGGATATCCCTCTAATTTCATACCATTAATTGTAGGTGAAATAATATTATTAAATATTTCTTTATTTAAATTTTGATTTAATGCAGGTGCAGGAGAAATAGCTCCCATGCCACCAGTATTTGGTCCCTCATCATTATCATAGGCCCTTTTGTGATCTTGAGCCGTTCCAATTAAAACCGCATTATTCCCATCTGAAACTGCAAAAACACTTGCTTCAATACCATTTATTCTTTCTTCTATTAAAATTGAATTTCCTGCATCACCAAACTTATTTTTTTCTAACATTTCTATTGATGCAATTATTGCTTGATCCACCGTGTCACACACAACAACGCCTTTTCCAGCGGCAAGGCCATCAGCTTTTACAACGCAATATCCATTTAAAAGCTCAATTTGCTTTTTTGCAGTATCTACATCGGTACAATATTTAAATTCTGGTTGTGGAATATTATGTCTTTTACAAAAATTTCTAGAAAAAGTTTTTGAACCCTCTAATTGAGCTGCTTTTTTTGAAGGCCCAAACGCACTTATTCCTAATTTTGATAATTCATCTTTTAAACCCAGGACTAACGGTATTTCGGGTCCTATAAAAACAATATCTGCTTTAATATCTTGTGCCAACTTGCATTGCCCAGATATATCGTCAGCGGCTATTGGGTAGCATTCAGCAAATGTTTCAATCCCAGGATTTCCTGGAGCAACTATTAGCCTTGTTGTTAAAGGTGACTTTGATAGAGTTGTAGCAATAGCATGCTCTCTACCACCTCCACCTACTACTAAAATATTCATGAATATATTACTCCAAAAGACTTTAGATTTTTTGAAATATGCCATACTATTAATTCATGATAAATAGAAATCTTAGTGAAATCTTATGAATACTAATACAAATAATCCTGTGTATTCTGTAAGTGAATTTTCACATGTAATCAAAAAATTAGTTGAAACAAACTTTAGTTATGTTCGTATTAGAGGTGAAATTTCTCGCCCTTCCTTCCCAGGGTCAGGACATGTTTATCTTACCCTAAAAGATACAGAAGGTACAATTTCCGCAATAATTTGGAAATATACTTTACCAAAGTTGTCAATAATACCAGAAGAGGGTATGGAAGTAATCTGCACTGGGAAAGTAACTACTTTTTCAGGGCACTCTAAATATCAAATTATTGTAGAAAGTATGGAAGTGGCAGGAGAAGGTGCGCTTTTAAAAATGCTTGAAGAAAGAAGAAAAAAACTTCTTAAAGAAGGATTGTTTGATCAAGAATTCAAAAAACCAATACCTTACCTTCCTAAAATCATAGGTGTTATTACCAGTCCATCAGGCGCTGTAATAAAAGATATCCTTCACAGATTATCTGATCGATTTCCTTCTCATGTTTATTTATGGCCAGTAGCTGTCCAAGGTGAAGGGTCTGCAAAACAGATTTCAAATGCAATTGACAAGTTTAATCAATTTACAGATGAAACAACTATTAAAAAGCCTGACTTGCTTATAGTTGCAAGAGGTGGTGGTAGTTTAGAAGATTTATGGTCATTTAATGAGGAGATTGTTGTAAGATCAGTATTTAAAAGTTCTATACCAGTAATATCAGCTGTTGGTCACGAAACTGATACAACATTAATCGACTTTGTATCTGACTTAAGAGCTCCGACACCATCTGCAGCTGCAGAAAAGGCAGTTCCTGTAAGGAACGAATTAATAGCAAGAATTGACGAATTAAATTTTAGATTCAAAACATCCTTTAATAATAAGTTGAATAACAATAAAGATCGTCTTAAAAGCCTAATTAAATTGTTAGGTAAACCAGACCAGATTTTTGAGAATAAAACTCAAAAGTTGGATTTTATTTACAGAGATTTTGAAAATTTATTTAAAGATATTTTTGTAGAGAAAAAAAATATAATCATTCAACATGCACAAAGGTTAATGCCCCCAAAAGTTTTGATAAGTAATTTAGTTTCAAAAAAACAACTATTAGAGACAAAATTTCAAAATTATCTTCAAAATATAATAAATAAAAAAGAAGTAAAATTAAACTCATTAGATAAGTTACTTGAGGCTTCAAGCTTCAATAGAGTTCTAGATAGAGGATTTTCTCTTGTAATGAATAATGAAGGGAAACCAATTAAACTTAGCAGTGAAGCTCCGAAAAATGCTAATGTAAAAATTAAGTTTTCAGATAAAATTAGAACAGCGCAATTAGATAAATAAGTTTTGTATTTACTTATACTAGATGCAATTGGAGCGAACCACATAATATTATTCAGTCAACCTAAATGTCTTATAAGATACGTATTTATTGTTTGCTTTCAGGGAGGACCAAATAAAAAACTATTATAAACTTTAATGTAATCAAAATCATATTTAGATGAAGTTAAATTTAAAATATAAAATATTTAATATAAAAATTAAATGTGGTAAATTTTATTATGAGAAAAGAACTAAAGCTATTTCTATTAGTGGCAATTTTTTTTATTTTGTTAAAAGGTTATATTTTTTTTTATATATCTCCTTCAATATTAACTAATCCTAATGTGGGATACAATTTTATAGTTAAATGAGATGACAAAAAAAATTACAAATAATTTTGACAAATGGTGGAATGATGGAGAAAATAAATTTAAAAAATTAATTTATCTTTTTACAAGTTGGTGGGATGATGGAAATAATAAATTATTTAAAGCAATCTTCATATCTTTAGCTTTTCATGTAATTTTTGCTATTTTTTGGTTTTTTTTTAAGGGAATAAACTATATATTTTAGTTAATAATAGGTAAAGAATTGAAAAAAGACGGTAAACCACATTCTTATATCTTTAAATGGTATCTTTGTGCATACGTAATAATAGCAATTACAGTAATTTACTTAGAATATGACAACTGGTTTGGTGTGTAATTCACAATTTTTTATTTAGATAACACCTCCTGTTTAGCACATTAAATGTAAATATCTAGCCATACCCCTGTGCAGAGTGTTGCACTACATGTGAACATAAAATTACTCTATTTGCCCCACCGTCTGTGAGCCCAAAGCCATTGTTCTGGTCTATCTATAATCCATTCTTCAATCCTTTTAGAAATTAATCTAGTAATTTCATATGTAGCTTTATCTTTATCTAAATGTTTTGGAAATTTAAGTTTATCCTCAACACTTAATTTAAACTTTATACCCTTAAAACGTTCTACTCTGACCATATAAATTGGAACATTCCATTTTAAAGCCATAACAGCAGCAGCCTGAGGTGTAGGTGTTTCAATTCCAAAAAAAGGAACCATAATACCTTCTCTTAAAAGTTGATCTCCTGTTAGTCCAACAACTTCACCATTTTTAAGTTTACTTGCCATGCCTATAGCCGCAAGGCGACCTTTTCTGTAAAAGTCAGCATGAGCGTCTTTATTCCTGTAAATCTGTATTTTATTTAATATCCAATTATTTATAGGTCTAAAAACATATCCAGCACGTCTTCCAGCGAGATCTCCAACTCTTAAAAGAAATTCCCAATTACCCATATGTGCACCCACAAGAATGGCAGGACCTTTTTTAATTCTTTCTAAACCTTCAGTTTCTAAATTACCTAGTCTAATCAAATTATTGATATGTGGCATTTCACCAATTGTTTGTCCGAGCATAAACCAATGTTGAGATGTAAGTTTATTTATCTCTTTTTTAGACTTATTAGGGAAAACAATTTTTAAATGTTTTTTTACGCGTTTGTTATAAGAAGTAAGTGGAGCAATTAAATACATTAATGCTCCACACAAGTAAGATGAAAATTTATATGGTAAAAGTTTAAGTATTAAAAATAATGGAATAGCCATAATCGCCGCTATTGGATCATGTACGTACCTATCAAATTGCTTTTTAATTCTAAAACTTAAGGGGTCAGGCATTTAGTTTATCCTGCAGAAATAACTCAAAATTTAATTTATCTTTTACAGATAATTCCAATTCAATTGGTAAAAAATGTATTTGGTCTTTATTTTCTGAAATTTTAATATAATCCTTTTCAGTAGTAATGAGCTTTAGGTTTAGGTCATTTGAATCAAAAATTAAATTATTAATATCATTTTTTTTGTAAGCATAGTGATCAGGAAATTTTCTTGTTGATGAAATCTCATATCCATTCTTTTTTAGTGTGTCAAAAAATTTATTAGGATTAGCTAGGCCACAAAAAGCTAGTAATTTTTCTTTTTTTATTTTTGGTAGATTGGTTGTCTTAATATTTGACTTAATTACTGGAATGTTAAAATACTTAAATAAATCTTTTGCGTTATTGTCGCCTTCTCCTGTTAATATTATTTTATCAATATGGTTAAGGCCACGTTCAATAGGCTGCCTTAATGGTCCTGCAGGCAGACAATAACCATTGCCTAACTTTAGTTTTTTATCGACTAGTAAAAATTTTATATCTTGTTTTAATTGATAATTTTGTAAACCATCGTCCATTATTATTATGTTGAATTTATTCTTATGTTTTTCAATAAATTTAGCTCCTAAGGATCTGTCTCTAGAAACAATTGTGGTACCAACCTTGCTTAATAATATTGATTCATCCCCAACATCTTGAAAATGGTGTGAATTATTAACTTCTATTGGTCCTTTTTTTAAACCACCATAACCTCTGGTTAAAAAGACTGGATTATAACCTAAATTTTTTAAAACTTTAAAGGTATAAATAGAAAAAGGGGTTTTGCCTGTTCCTCCAACAGATATATTGCCTATGCAAACTACCTTTAATTTAGATTTATAAGTTTTTGAGAAGTATCTTTTAAACTCATCTACAAAAATCCATAAAATAGAAAATGGATAAAGAAGTATGATTTGTAATTTTGATATAATATTTTTTTTATACCAAAATTCAGGTGTTCTAAACATTTTAAGCAACATTTGTGTTTCTGTATGTTTTTAATAGTTCAATCAAATTTATACTTGCTTCATCTGCACGTTGTTGAGCATAACCAGAGGCAATTAAACTATTTCTTCCCATATCTTCTAAGCGTTCTGAGTTACTAAGTAACTCAACAATATTATTAAGAAAATTCTCATTCATTTTGGGGCCTTTTTCTATTTGTATAGCACCTCCAGACCAAACCAGATCTTTAATCTGGGCATCACATTTTTCAGAGTGTGGACCCATTATAACTGGTTTACCAAATTGAGATGCTTCAGATGGGCTGTGACCTCCAACAGGCACCATAGATCCAGCTACAAAAACCAAATCTGATATTTCCATTAGTGAGCCCATTTCCCCCATTGTATCTGATAAATAAAAAATATCATTTTTTGATGGATACTCACCTTTGCTTCTTGATTTTATATCGAATCCAGCAGCTTTTATTCTGTTTTGAATTCCTAGGCTTCGATTAATATGTCTTGGTACGATTATAATTAAAATATTATCATAAGATTTTTTTCTAAGGAGATCAGCTAACTTAATCATTAACTCTTCTTCTCCAGGATGAGTTGAGGCAGCAATCAATATTTTTTTTCTATGTATATTCTTCTTAAGTTGTAAAACATAATTTTGATCTATAGGGAGTTTTTCAGCTATTGATTTAAGACTTGTTAAACTTTTAACATTTTTAGCACCTAGTTTCTTAAACAAAGCCTCTTGTTTAGGATCAACAGCTAAAACATGATCAACTTTACTAAAAATTTTCTTTGCCAAAAAGTAACCTAATCCTGTCCAAAAACGAGCAGATTTATCTGACATTTGTGAAGATGCTAGAATAGTTGGAATATTAGAATTTGCAGTTAAATATATTAAATTTGGCCAGAAATCTGATTCCATAAAAACAGCCATATTAGGTTTCCATTGATCTAAAAATTTTGAAACAAATTTAGGATGATCATAAGGATGATACTGATGAATTGCAGGTAAACCTTTTTTTATTTTATCTTTTATTAATTTGGCAGCAGAAGTAGTGTTGGTTGTTAACAAAAAAAACTCATTTTTATTTTTACCAAAACCATTTTTTTTCATTGAATTAGCGAGCGCTAAGGCTGCAACAGACTCACCAACACTTGTTCCATGTAACCAAACAATAGTACCATCTGGGCGCAATTTTTTTGAAATTCCATAACGCTCATTAAGTCTATATTTATCTTCCTTACCTTTTTTTTGACGTCTTACTAGATAACTTGACAAAAATAATTTTAATATTCCCCATAAAAAATTATATGTAGATAGTGTCATTGTAAGTCCCTAAATTCATTATAAGGTTCGATTTAATCTGCTTTCTAATATTTTAGTAAGTCTTTTGATTTCATTTTCAAGATTTTGTCGTTCAAGCTCATATTTATTTATATTTATTTTTTTTTCTATGTATATTGGTCTCCCAAAACTATATATTCCTTTTGAAAATGGATATGGTAAAACAAAATTATCCCAAGAATTAATTATTTTATATTTTCTAGTAGCCCACACCAAAGGGATAATGGGCGTATTTGTCATTTGTGCTAGTTTTATAATACCCTCCTTTACTTTTTCTTTAGGTCCTTTAGGACCATCTGGTGTAATCGCTATACTTTCACCTAATTGTAAACATTTTACCATTTTCCTGAATGCTTGCATTCCTCCTTTTTTTGAGGAGCCTAGTATTACATTCATTCCAAGATATTGAAATGCTATAGAAGTGATCATTCCATCAGAATGACTGGACTGAAGAGCATTAATTACTCTATTTCTTGGCAAAAGATGAGGGCCTAAAAATAACTTATTATGCCAGCAACAAAAAATATATTTATGTTTATTATCAAAAATTTTTGATTTTTTGCTTTGCTCAAAATATTCCCATCTTATTGAATGTGAAATTAATTTTGTGATAAAATAAAAGATAAAACCAATTAGTTTTTGACCGGCACTAGTTTTACTAAAACGTTTTAAAATACGCATTTAAAAATCCAAATTACTGCACATATTTAAGATTGAGTATTAAATTAAATTTACACAAAACAAAATAACTATTTATACATATAATTATTATTATAGATTAAAATAAATGATATAGTAATTGGATTGATATGAACACAAACCAAATGATAACAAACAAAAATAAAAGTTTAATTAGAGAATTTTGGAATGATTTTGTATCCAATTATAAGATTGATATAATTTTGGCTTTTATATTATTGGTTGTTGTTGCTGCTACTGCTTCAATCTATCCTTACTTAATACAATTGGTTTTCGATGGTTTACTAGATGATAATAGTAACTGGATTATTTTCCCTTTTATTATTGCTTTTGTTGCAATTATTAGAGGTATTGCGATGTTTTTCCAAATACGTCAAGTTTCTAAAATCTCATTATCAATCTCGGTAGATATACAAAAAAAACTAACTACACAATTGATTACTGCCGACTTGGATGAATTAAATAAATTATCTTCGGGCAATCATGTTTCTAGAATAATGAATGATGTTATTTTAATTAGAGATGGTTTTGAGAGAACTATAAATAATTTAGTTAGAGATAGTTTTACAGTTATAGCATTATTGTTTTATTTAATTTGGTTAGATTGGCTTTTATCAATATTAGTTATAGTAATTTACCCACTAGCATTGAGACCTATCGTTCGGATTGGAAAAAAACAAAAGATAATAGCAACATCTCTTCAAGAACAAATGGAAATAGTTACTTCTACGCTTACTGAGATGATTCAAGGCATACGAATGGTAAAATCGTATAATTTAGAGAATATGGAGATCAATAGATCCAAAGGTGTGTTAAACTCGTTATTTAAAAAAATGTTCAGTTTAGTAATTGGTAGAGCAAAAGTTTTGCCTATATTAGAAAT
The DNA here is from genome assembly GCA_902595145.1 of uncultured SAR116 cluster alpha proteobacterium. Classification (GTDB taxonomy): domain Bacteria; phylum Pseudomonadota; class Alphaproteobacteria; order Puniceispirillales; family Marisalimonadaceae; genus Marisalimonas. The sequence goes on from CACJOU010000015.1 coordinate 14,845, forward strand.
TTTAGGAGGAGTTGCAGCAGCTAGTGTAATAGGTTTTGCAAGCTACCGGGTATCAATAGATGAATTATCTCCTGGAAGTGTAGTGGGTTATGTAACGGCATTGTTAATGATTGCACAACCTGCTAGAGCATTGGGAACATTCAATACTGTTTTTCAAGAAGCTGTTTCTGCTTTAGGAAGGATTTACACACAATTAAAAATCACTCCAAAAGTTATTAGTTTATCTTCTGCTCCTAATTTAAAAATATTAAAAAACAAACCACCAAAAATAACATTTAAAGCAGTCAGTTTTGCATATAAAAAAAAGAACAAGGTTTTAGATAACATTAACTTTGTCGTTAATTCAGGATCAAAAGTTGCACTGGTAGGGCAAAGTGGTTCTGGAAAATCAACAATTATTAATTTAATTTCAAGATTTTATGACCCAATACACGGGCAAATTTTAATTAATGAAGAAAACATAAAGGATATTAGTTTAAATTCACTTCGAAATAATATTTCATTGGTTAGCCAGGAAAATATAATTTATAACCAAAGTTTTATGGATAACATTAGATTTGGTAACTTAGATGCACCAGACCATAATATCAAAAAAGCAGCAATGAATGCAGATATACACGAATTTATAACTAATTCTTTAGATGGTTATAATACAGTTGTTGGAGAAAGTGGTAATACATTATCTGGAGGGCAAAAACAGCGTTTATCAATTGCTAGAGCTATTCTAAAAGACGCTCCAATCTTACTTCTAGACGAGGCAACAAGCTCACTTGATTCTGAAACTGAGAACGAAATTAATAAAACACTTGAAACACTAACAAAGAATAAGACGACAATCACTATTGCGCATAAACTTTCCACAATAGTGAATTCAGATCAAATAATTTTATTTAACAAGGGTAAAATTGTAGGTAAAGGAAGCCATAAGGAATTAATTAAAAGTTCTAAATATTACAAGAAACTCTATAATTTAGGCACTTAAGAAAAAATTATTCTCTCTTCAAAAAATCATCTAATAATCTATTAACCCACCAAACAGATCGAAAATTACTCTCTAATTTTTCTGAATTATACTTTTCTTTGACCCAGTCTATAAACTTCATTTTATTTTGTTTATATTGTTTTGCATATTCTTCAACAAAACTATCTAATACACCTGGTTTTGCCCATTTTACATGAAGATACTTCCAAGATAGTTGTTTTTTAGCAATATAAGGGTGTTCTTTTTTGTAAATTAGCATGTATAAAGCGCACATTATACCAGCTCTGTCAGCACCTGATTTACAGTGTATTAAAGCTGGATATTCAATAGATTTAAATAATTTTTCAGCTTTAAATATCATATCTTTTTCTGGAGCAGCACGAGATCTTGCTCTAAAATCTATTAATTTTATATTGTATTTTTCGCAAGCCTCGTTTTCTAACAACCAGCCACCATCTTTTCTAACACCTCTAAGATTTATAATGGTTTTTATTCCAAGTTTACTATATTGTTTTACTCTTAAAGGTGTAGGCATATTTGACCTATACAGTTTTTTATCAACTTGATGAAAATTGTGATAACAAAATCTTAAAAATCCATGATCTTTCACAATCATGTCGAACCAAGCTAAAATTCTGTTAAATTTTATATTATCTGATTTGTTTATCAATTAATTACCTGCAATTGTCATATTCTCTATTAATAGAGTTGGACAATTTATAGAATGTGAAAAATCAAGATCATTAGCAGGTTTGAGTGTCATAAACATATCCTTAAGATTACCTGCTATAGTTGCTTCTGTAATGGGAGTTGATAATTCACCATTCTTTATCCAAAAACCACTAGCACCACGACTATAATCACCGGTAACCATAGATACACTACTCCCAATCATATCAGTTACATAAAAGCCATTACTTATACTAGAAATAATACTTTGAGGTGAAGCTTCACCGGGTAATAGAAACAGATTAGTTATGCCTGGTGCAGGAGGGCCGCTAATACCTCTTTTTGCATTAGCAGTTGGTAATAAATTTAATTGTCTTGAAGATGATAAATCTAATAACCAATTTTCAAGCACTCCATCCTTAATTAAAACATGCTTGGAAGTACCTAGACCTTCTGCATCAAATAATCTTGAACCTAAACCTCTTATAAGAAAAGGATCATCAATTAAAGTAACAGACTCATTTGCAATTTTATCATTTAAAGAATCTTTTAAAAAACTAGTTTTACGTGCTATTGATGATCCATTTATAGCTGATGCAAAGTGACTTGATATTGACCTAGATACCCTTGGGTCGAAAATAACTGGATATTGTCCAGTAACTGGTTTTTTAGCACCAATCCTAGCCAATGTTTTCTTTGCAGCTTCACGACCAATTTTTTCACCGTCTTTTAGATCCTCACCATATACTTTTGAAGAGTAATCATAGTCTCTCTCCATTTTTCCATTTTTTTCAGCAATAACAACTACTGAGACGCTATGATTAGATTTTTTTGATGACCCGAAAAAGCCATTAGATGTCATTAAGAGTGTTTCTCCTTCGCCCCATGATGAATCTGCACCGTCACTATTAGTAATACCTTTTACACTTAAAGCTATATCTTCAACTTCTGATGCTCTATCTCTAATTAAATCAACACTTGGTTCTACAGAATCATAACTATCAATAAAAATACCTTCTTGAATTGGGAAGTTTTGAAGTATCTCTTTACTTGCAATAAAGCTATATTCATCTTCTGGAGCAATTTGAGCCATTTCCACAGCTCTTTTTGCAACCTCTCTCAGAGCTTCTTCAGAATTTTCATTAGTTGAAACTGATGAAATTTTATTACCAACAAATACTCTTAATCCAGTGTCAAAGTCTTCATACCTTTGAATGTTTTCATCTTTACCTAACCTTCTGGTAATCGAAACACCTCTACTTCTTGATAAAACACAGTCCGCACTAGTTGCGCCATTTGCAACAGCTGTGTCAATAAGAAGGTTCATAATATCCTTATCATTAAGTTTTTTTGTAGACATTTTAATGTTATTCCTATGAAAAAGAGAATTTACAAAAGATTTATATATGTTTTATTAATATACTGTCTTAATTGTTGCAACTTTATAAGTATATAATAGGTAAATATGAAAAAGGATATTTTTATTGATGGAGAAACTGGCACCACAGGTTTGCAAGTTCATGAAAAGTTAAGTAACCATCCAAATGTTAACATAATGTCAGTTGATCAATCTAAAAGAAAAGATATTTCTTATAAAAGAGAAATGTTAGCAAAATCGGATGTAACATTTTTGTGTTTACCTGATGAAATATCCATTGAAACTGTCCAAATCGCTGATGAGCTTGGAGATAAATCTCCAATAATTATTGATGCTTCTACAGCTCATAGAACTAACCCAAAATGGTCATATGGACTTCCTGAGCTAGGAGAGAATTACAGAAAAAGTATTGAAAATTCAAAACGTATTGCATCGCCTGGATGTTATTCTACAGGGGCCAATATTATTCTAAAACCTCTGATTTCAAATGGTATTTTAAGCAAAAATATCCCAATTATCATAAATGCTGTTAGTGGTTATTCAGGTGGCGGAAAATCCATGATTAATTATTTTAAGGAAAAAGATCATGAACCTTTTTTTAATTATGGACTTAAATTAAACCACAAACACTTACCAGAAATAATTTATCACAATAAGCTTGAGCAAACACCAATTTTTAGTCCATCGGTTGGTGATTTTATTCAAGGTATGATTGTTTCTATACCACTGCATTTTTCTTGGTTTAATGACAAAATGGATACTAAAAAGATTCAATACTTAATGGAAGAATTTTACATAGGAGCAAACTTTATTAAAGTTTTAAAAAAAGATGAAGGTGTTAGCGATAAAGGATATTTTAGGCCAGATAATTTAGTAGGAACAAATTATCTTGATATCAGTATTTTTGGAAATGATGATAATGATCAGTTAATTATTTCCTCAAGATTAGATAATTTAGGAAAGGGTGCTTCTGGTGCTGCTATTCAATCTATGAATATTGCTCTAGGTTATGATGAAACTCTGGGTTTATAGAAATATGTTTTGTAATGAAATATAATAATCAAAAAGTTACTGAAGAATTATTTCCTAATTTTTCGTCATTTGATAGAGCAATAAAGTATCCATATTTTGCACCCAATTATTCTTTTTCATTTTATAAGGGTGAATTTATTAAAGGCATTTGTGATGACCTTAATAATAGAATACCAATATTATCAGTTGGTTCTAATAGATCACCATATCAATTAAAAAGAAAATTTTCATTAAATCAGGATATTTGTGTCACGCCTGCTATTTTAATAGACTCAGATATAGTGTATGCAGCGTCTTTGTCAGCCTATGGATCAATGCCAGCCACCCAATGGCCAAGCAAAGGAACTGAAGTAGATCTTAATGTATTATGGCTTAATGAAGAACAATTAGAAATTATGCATTTAAGTGAAGCGTTAGGAGTTGCATACAGTTTTGTAAAGTTAAAGTTAGACACTGTTAAAATAAAAGATTTTGAATATACAAAACAAGTATATGGATATATCTCAATTGCAGGTGTTTTCCCATTTAACGACAATAAACCTAAAAGGTTATCCGAAATTAATGCTAAGAATATTACATTAAAAAGTACTAGTGAAAAAAAAGCATTATCATATTTAATTTATAGTTTAGGTATTGAAGAAAACAGGTTACCAGAATGGATTGACAAGGTTGTTAATGACAAAACTTACAGAATAAGTCTTCATGAAAAGCTAAAGAGTAAAGCAATACAACCAAAAAATCCTGAATGGGAAATTGTTAAAAAAAGTATACGTGGTGATTTAATTATTTAATTTGAATTTAAAACAATATTTTGTTTTGTTAAAAATTTGATTTATACTTACTAATTTATACCTATTTTTAACTTTTAGACTAAAAATTTACATTAAAACTAGTTAGTTTTTATATGTAAATTCTAGCGAATTAAAAAATTTTCATAATTTTTATTTGAAAATGATAATTGTTATCATAAAATTAATCTATACAAAACAACATGTTAATAAGTTATATAAAAAAAAAATGCAATTAAATTACTTTTAATTGTTGCCTAACTTTAAATTCCCTTTTATTGTTTTCGCTAAATGTGCTATTTTGCATTAAATCTAGCAGTTGCTAGAAATTAAACATGACAAGTATAAGGGGAGTTTATAAATGTCTTTTTTAAAATATTTAATACCGGCTAGTTTTTTAGCCCTACTTCCAACACTTTCATTTGCAGGGTCACACGGTGGTAATCTAGACCCAAGTGATGCTGTTGGAATAAGTTTTTGGATAATATCTATTGCCATGGTTGCAGCAACTGTTTTCTTCTTAATGGAATCATTGAGAGTAAAAGGCAAGTGGAGAACATCTCTAGTTGTTGGTGCTCTTGTTACCCTAGTTGCAGCAGTTCACTATTTCTACATGAGAGATGTGTGGGTTGCCACAGGTGCATCTCCTACAGTATTTAGATATGTAGACTGGATTATTACAGTTCCACTACAAATGATTGAATTTTATTTAATCCTTGCAGCATGTACTGCAGTTGCTGGTGGAGTTTTCTGGAGATTATTTCTTGGATCTCTAGTTATGTTAATTGGTGGATACTTAGGTGAAGCTGGTTTTATAAATGCAACTATTGGTTTTGTAATTGGAATGGCTGGATGGATATTCATTCTATATGAAATCTTTGCTGGTGAAGCTAGTAAAGTTAGTGCAGATAGCGCACCTGAATCCGTTCAATCAGCTTTTAATACAATGAAATGGATTGTGACTATTGGTTGGGCCATTTACCCAATTGGTTATTTCATGGGCTATATGGCTGGTGGTGCTGATGCAAACAGCTTAAATTTTATCTATAACATAGCTGATGTTATTAATAAAATTGCTTTCTGTTTAGCTATATGGGCTGCGGCAACCACTGAGTCCGATGCATAAGCATTAAAAAAATTAATAATAAAAGCCTGTAGGTAAATCTACAGGCTTTTTTTTTAATATGGTTAAGAATTTTTATGAATTTATTAAATAAAAAACTAAATAATATTGACATTAGAAGCGTTGTAATTGGTGGTGGTTTTGGTGGTATAGCAGTTGCCCTTAGATTAAAATCGCTTGGTCATCAAGTTACTTTAATTGAAAGATTAGGTTCTTTAGGTGGTAGAGCTCAAGTTTTTAGAAAAAATGGTTTCAAACATGATGCTGGTCCAACTGTAATAACAGCTCCTTTTTTGTTTGATGAGCTTTTTGAATTATTTAACGAAAAAAGAGAAGAATATATTGAGTTCAAGCCTTTAGAACCTTGGTACAGGTTTCATTTTCATGACAATCAAACTTTCGATTATTCCGAAAGTATACAAAAAACTAAAAAAGAAATGAAAAAATTTTCAAAAAAAGATGCAAATAATTATGATAAATTATTAGAAGCTTCTAAAGCTATTTTTGATGTAGGTTTTACTAAATTATCAGATAAACCTTTTAGTTCCTTTTTCTACATGATGAAACAAGTACCTGCCCTAATAAAGTTAAAAAGCTATTTAACAGTTTCTCAATTTGTAAATAAATATATCAAAAATCCACATTTGAGAGCAGCTTTTTCTATACATCCATTATTGGTAGGAGGAAACCCGTTTACTACTACCTCTATTTATGCGCTTATACATTTTCTAGAGAGAAATTGGGGAGTTTATTTTAGTATGGGTGGCACTGGAAAACTGGTTGAAGAGTTAACAAAATTATTAGAGCGTACAGGAGTTGAAATAAAATACAATACAGATATAAAAAATGCTTTTGAAACAAATGGCAAAATTGAAAAAATTGAATGCATGAATGGCAACACATTTTATGCTGATAACTATATCTTCAACGGTGACCCACCAACCTTCTATAATGAAATTTTGAAATCAAGAAGTAAAAGAAGAAAAAAATTCCTTCCAGAAAAATTAACTAGTTATTCCTTTGGGATGTATGTTTTGTTCTTTGGGACTAAAAAACAATATTTAAATATTGCCCATCATTCGATATGGCTTAGTAAAAGATTTAAAGGCTTGTTAACTGATATTTTTGATAACAAAATTTTAAGTGAAGATTTTTCATTATACATACATAGACCTACTGCAACTGATGAAAGTTTTGCTCCAAAAGGTTGCGATAGCTTTTATGTTCTTTGTCCTGTTCCTAATTTACAAGGTAATATTAATTGGGAAATTGAAGGTGATAAACTTAAAGACAGAATTGTAAACGCTTTAGATAGTACAATTTTACCAGAATTAAAAAATAATATTTGTGATGAATTTTATATGACTCCCGTTGATTTTAAAAATGATTACCGTTCTACTCATGGTGCAGGGTTTTCAATAGCACCAAATTTTTCACAATCTGCATGGTTTCGATATCATAATAAAGATCCTCATATTGACAATTTATTCTTTGCTGCAGCTGGAGCTCATCCTGGTGCTGGTATTCCAGGTGTATTATCATCTGCAAAAGTTGTCGAAAGTTTATTAAAATAAAAGAGCTTAATATGGATTGCCATGTTGATGATGACAAAATAATATTAAAAAAAAATGGCAAAAGTTTTCATTGGGCTGGTAAGTTCTTAAATAAAGAATGCATAAATAGGGCGGCTGAGTTATATAGTTTTTGTAGAATTTTAGATGACATAGCAGATAGTGGAGAAGCTAATTCCCATAAGTATCTCATTAATATTAAATCTATTATTAAAAAAAATACAATTACAGAACTAGAAAATATTTATTCAATTAAGTATCCTAAATTTTTAAAATCATCTTCTAAAAAAGTAGTAATAGATTTAATTGATGGACTTATTTTAGATCAAAAGGGTGTGTTATTTAAGCAGGAAGAAGAGTTAATTAGATATTCTTATCGTGTTGCTGGAACTGTTGGAATAATGATGTGTGATGCTTTAAAGTGTGATAATTATCTTGCTAAATCATTTGCTATAGATCTCGGAATAGCTATGCAGCTTACAAATATTGCAAGAGATGTTTTAGAAGACGCTAAAATGGGAAGACGATACATACCTGGGAGCTGGGTTCAGAATATTTCACCTAAAGAAATAGTTTTAGCTGCTAAAACTAATGACTTAAAAAAAATTCATATGATTTCAAAAGGTATAAAAAAATTATTAATTCTATCTGAACAATATTATTTGAGTGGAGAAAAAGGTTTCACTTTTTTGCCCTTTAATACAAGGGTTGCAATTTCTGTAGCATCAGGAGTTTACAGAGAGATTGGGGTGCAGTTAGAAAATGAAAATTACAATTGGCAAAATGGAAGGCAAATAACATCAATCTTCTCGAAAATTAAAATTACACTATTCAAGACTTTTAAAGAAATTTTTTATTTAAGAAAAAACAAAAAGCATAATTCTGAACTACATATTTATCTAGAAAATTTAGTGAATGATAAAAAAGGAAATTAACATTATTGGAGGTGGTTGCGCAGCATTATCGTTGGCTAGATTAATTCGCAACTTACCTAACTACAAATTTAATTTATTTATAGGTAACAAAAATAAAACTAATAAAGATCATTTCTGGGGATTTTGGAAAGTAAAAATTAATGATGATGCTTTTAAAAAAGCAAATCATGTGTGGTCTAAATGGTCAATCAATACTAATGACTCTAAACATATTCTAACGTCAGTTAAACATCCTTATTGTGTGATAAAAAGGAAAAAATGGTTGGATATATGTAAAAAACAACTTCCAAGTCAAAAATTTACCATTTTAGAAAATGATGTACTTGAAAAAGATGGTCATTTATTTGTTAAGAATAAGAAAATTAAAGGTGATTTAGTATTTGATAGCAGACCACCTAAAACTCCAACCAATATTTTGTTGCAGCACTTTGAAGGATTTGTAGTTACTTGTGAGAAAGATGTATTTGATGAAGATATAGTAACATTAATGGATTTCAGATGTGACCAGTCAAGAGGTATGCATTTTATTTACTTACTGCCATTTAATAAACGTAAAGCATTAGTTGAATCTACAATTTTTTCAAAAACAGTTGAGGACAAAGAATTTTATTCAGCTGAAATTTCAAAATATCTCAAAAAATATTTTAACTTGGTCAAGTTCACAAAGAGTGATCATGAAAAAGGTATTATTCCCATGCATTATATTTCTTGTGTATCTAAAGAAATTTTTAATATTGGTACTAGAGGTGGGGCAGTAAGACCTTCTTCGGGATATGCTTTTACTTTTATTCAAAAACAGGCATTTCAAATAATTAGCCAAATAAAAAATAGAAAAAAAATTAATACTCAAATTCATAATGCTATTGATTTATTTTTAGATAAAATATTTATAAATGTAATCAATGAGTATCCTATCTTAGCTTCCAAAATTTTTTCAAGTTTAGCCAAAATTTTAAATGGTGATGAAATGGCTAAATTTATGTCTGGAAATGCTTCACTATTAACAACTTGCAAAATAATTATTTCAATGCCTAAAATACCATTTATCAAATCATTTTTTTATGTTGTGTATCGTAAATGGTTCAATTTACCTTAGATTGGTTAGATATTATCTCATTATTTTTTATTATTTTTATGGGTATTCCCCATGGAGCTCTTGATGGAGCTATCTCTGTTACATTAGGTTTTACTAAAAGTTTTTATTTACAGGTACGATTTATAATTACATATTTATTAGTCGCTACATTAGTTGTAGTTCTGTGGTATTTTTTACCAGTTTTTTCCCTCATTTTGTTCTTAATAGTAAGTATTTTTCATTTTGGTTGTGGTGATTTAAATTGGAAAAATAATAATTTATATTATATCTGTGGTTATGCTCATGGGGGGCTGGTAGTATTGGGCATAATTTTTTTTAACAAAGATGAAGTTGATCATCTCTTTTCAATTTTATCTGGTAATCAATTGTATTTATTGTGGCAATTTCTTTATGTGGCTCTTTTAATATGGATTTTATCATTAATTTTAATATTATTTAATTATAAAAAAATTACTTTCTCTAAAAATTATATCAAATTACTTACTGTAATGGTTTTAGTAATATCACTTTTTCCACCTTTGCCAGCATTTGCGATATATTTTTGTCTTGTTCACAGTATTCACCATTTTAAAAGAATTATACCAACGTTACTTAACTTTATGGAAAAGAAAAATTTATTGTTTCTAATGATTATTTTTTCTGTTTTAAGTTGGTTAGGTGGTGGAACTGCATATTATATTTTACTAAATTTATATTCATATACAGATACAATTATAAAAGTAACTTTTATTGGTTTGGCAGCGTTAACTTTTCCACATATGATTTTAGTGGACGGTGTGTTTAGGCTAAAACATAAAATTTAGAATCTATGTTTATTAACTTACATAATTTCCTAAAGATGATAATGTTAACAATAGACCAAGGACGACATTTGATTTAAAAATTTGCAGAGGACTATTCTGTTCTATGTTTTTTATTTTTATTACTTGATAAGTAAGATGCAATCCACAAATTGATACACCAATGTACCAAAAAATATTATTATTTAATAAATATCCACTAATAATTAATAAGCAAAACATTAAACTATAGGAACATCCTACAAAAAGAGTTAAGAAGTTTTTAGCTGATACAGCGGAATTTTTAATACCAAAAATTTCATCTTCATTTTTATCCTGGCATCCATAAATTGTGTCATATCCAATGATCCAGAATACAGTTGCCAAATACATAATCAATATTCCTAAATTCCACTCTTCATTTGCAGCAGACCAAGCTGTTGGGACAGACCAACTAAAGGTCAATCCTAAGATAATTTGTGGCCATTTTGTAAATCTTTTAGCTAAGGGATATAGAATAATTAGAGGTATGGCTGAGACAGCTACAAACCAAGTATAAACATTTAATTGATATAGACAAATTAAACCTATTAATAACATTGTAATTAAAAAATAGGTTGCGTTTAAAATTGAAATTTCACCACTGGCAAGCGGTCTTGTTTTTGTTCTAGAAATTTTTTTATCAATATCTTTGTCCCACATATCATTAATAGTACATCCGGCAGCTCTCATTACAATTGAACCTATTAAGAAAACAAACATTAGTTTTATACAGTTTATCAAATCTAAATTTGTTAATGGAAGCACCCACCATCCAGGTAGAAGTAGAAGCCAAAAACCGACTGGTCTGTCAAATCTTCCCAATCTTATCCATTTAATATAATGCTTAGGTAGTATGTCCCACCAACCACTATCTAGGATGTCAGAATTATTTTGTTTGGGTATATTCATAAATAATGCAATATCATTATACTATATTCTAATCAATGAGCAGTGAAATTAATTTTAAGTTATACGGATTTCTATAATGTTAGACTTATCTTATAAAGCTAAAATCAGACTTTATTTTTCAGGAAAAATATCTTTAAAAAGTCCAGTTAAATTAGAAAATAAGCAAGTTCATTATTTAATAAATGTAATGAGAAAAAAAATTGATGATTCAATTTTAGTTTTCAATAGCGTTAATGGTGAGTTTTTAGCTAAAATTTCTGAAATTAATAAAAATACAATTATTATTGATATTATTAAAAAAATACGAGATGTCAAAATTGAAAATGATATCTGGTTATTATTTGCGCCAGTTAAAAAATCTCCAACTGAATATATAGTGCAAAAGGCAACTGAATTGGGAGTATCTAAAATTATCCCTGTAATTACAGAACGCACTATCACAAAAAATTTAAATCTAAAAAGAATGCAAGATATAGCTATTGAATCTTCTGAACAATGCGAACGCATAACGATCCCTGAAGTCTGTGCTGTAAAGAAACTTAGAGATTTAATTCCTAATTGGGATAATGATCGAATTATATTTTTTTGTGACGAAACGATTAGAAACAATGATTTCGCCAAAATAGATTTTCAAAATCTATCAACAAAGTCTTTTGGTGCTATTCTAGTGGGTCCTGAAGGTGGTTTCAGTACAAATGAAACAAATTATTTAAGAGAAAAGAAGTTTATAAGACCAATTGATCTGGGACCTAGAATTTTGAGATCTGATACAGCAGTAATTGCTGCTCTTTCTCTTTGGCACTATTTAAATGGAGATATAAAAAATAATTAATAATCTTATAATTAAGTTCAATATAGATTAGAAATATTATAACATGTTAAGTGTTAATATTTTCAATTTATACCATAATCTAAATATGAGATCTAAATGCCAAGATTAAAAAAAGAACACCTCATAAATTGGTTTAAAGAAGGTGAAAAAAAAAGAGAAGATTGGAAAATAGGTACTGAACATGAAAAATTTGTTTTTCATTTAAATAACTTAGAAAGAGTTGGTTATTTTGGTAAATCAGGTGTAAGTGAACTATTAAATAATCTTGCAAAAGAAAATAAATGGGAAAAAATTTTAGAAAAAAACAATACGATTGCTTTAAAAGACGAAACTGGCGCATCAATTTCCCTTGAACCTGGTGGACAATTAGAATTATCGGGGTCTCCACTGGATAACTTACATCAAACATGTAAAGAGACTGGAAGACACCTAAAAATCATGAAAAAAGCCATGAACAAACTTGGATTATCAATGATTGGTCTAGGTTATGATCCTAAATGGTCTCGTTCAAAGCAAAATTGGATGCCAAAGGGTCGATATGAAATCATGAAAAATTTTATGCCTAAAGTTGGTCAACTCGGATTAGATATGATGTTAAGGACATGTACTATTCAAGTTAATTTGGACTATTTGAATGAACAGGACATGGTCCAAAAGTTTCAAACATCCTTAGCATTACAATCCATTGCGACAGCTATTTTCGCTAATTCCCCATTTATTGAAGGTAAAGAAAGTGGATATTTATCTTCAAGAGCAATGGTCTGGACAGATACTGACCCTAATAGAACAGGTGTACCAGAAATTGTTTTTAATGAATCTTTTGGCTATGAGGAATGGTTAGATTATGTCCTCAAGGTGCCAATGTATTTTGTATATAGGGAAGGCAAATATATTGACGTATCTGGAAGATCTTTTTTAGATTTTATGGATGGAAAATTAGAAGGTTTTGAAGGTCAATTTCCTTCTCTCAAAGACTGGGAGGACCATGTAACAGTTGCATTCCCAGAAGTTAGACTTAAACAATATTTAGAAATGAGAGGTGCAGACGGTGGGCCTTGGAATATAATTTGTGCTCTCCCAGCGTTATGGGTGGGATTATTGTATGATAATGAGGCTCAATTAGAAGCCTATGATTTGGCAAAGCCATTTATGAATGCTCAGCTTCTAGAAGAAGGGAGAATTTCGGCTGCAAAATACGGTTTAAGTGGAAAACTAGGATCCAAAAAAATTATCGATATAGCAGAAGAAATGATAAGAATTTCTAGTTTAGGCCTTCAAAGACGTAATAAATTAGATGAACGAGGCATTGATGAAAGACAGTTTTTAGATCCACTGTACAATATCATTAGAAACAAAAAGACTGGTTCTGAAATTCTTTTAGAAAAGTTTAATGGTATCTGGAAGAAAAATATAGACAAATTATTTATCGATAATGCTTTTTGATAATTTAGTTCGTATCAGTGCCTCCTACTGTAATGCCTCCCATTAATAATGTAGGTTGTCCAACACCCACAGGAACACCCTGACCTTCTTTTCCACATGTGCCAATTCCGTCATCTAAAGACATATCATTCCCAATAAGAGAAATTTTCGACATTGCATCGGGGCCATTACCAATTAGGGTTGCTCCTTTAAGAGGTTGTTTTACTTTTCCATTTTCTACTAAATAGGCCTCTGAAGCAGAAAAAACAAATTTCCCATTTGTAATATCAACTTGTCCACCAGCAAAATTAACAGCATAAATACCTTTTTTAACTACACTTATAATCTCTTCTGGTTCAATTGTTCCATTATCCATGTAAGTGTTTGTCATTCTTGGCATAGGGTAATGAGAATAAGACTGTCTTCTACCATTTCCAGTTGGTTCCATTTTCATTAATCTTGCATTCTGTCGGTCTTGCATATAATTTCTTAAAACTCCATTTTCTATTAAAATGTTCTTTGATGATTTTGTACCTTCGTCATCAATTGTTATTGATCCTCTTTTGTTTTCAATTGTTCCGTCATCAATAACTGTAACCCCGTCAGCAGTAACTTTTTCTCCAATTTTACCTGAGAATATTGAAGTACCTTTCCTATTAAAATCTCCTTCTAAGCCATGACCTACAGCTTCGTGTAACATAACACCTGGCCAGCCTGGACCTAAAATAACAGGCATTTCACCAGCAGGTGTAGGTATAGATTCAAGATTGGTATTAGCAATTCTCAAAGCTTCTTTAACTTGACCTTTCCATCTGTCAGAATTAATCCATTCTTCATATCTTCCTCTTCCACCACATCCAGAATTTCCAGTCTCTCTCCTTCCATTCTTTTCAACAACTAATGATACGTTAAGTCTAATAAGAGGTCTAATATCAGCGGTTCTCTCTCCATCACCTCTTAATATTTGAATTGCTTGATAAGAGGCAGAAATAGATGCTGAAACTTGAATAACTTTCTTATCAATTGATCTAGCGTAAGCATCAATTTCTTGAAGTAAGCTTGTTTTTATTTTAAATGAAGTTTCCTCAATTGGATTTATTGAAGTGTAAAGTGGTCTGTTAGTTACATGTGATGGACCTGGAGCCATTATTCCTGAATAGTTTTTTGATACGGACCTTACTGTTTCTGAGGCTCTTTTAAGAGAAGACTCTGTTATTTCGCCGGAATGAGCAAATCCTCTGGCTTCACCTGCAATTGCCCTTAAACCAAACCCCTTAGTGCTATCGTAAGCAATATTTTTCATTCGTCCGTCGTCAAATGAAAACGATTCTGATTTTGTTGATTCAAGATACAATTCTCCGTCATCAGCATCTTTTAGAGTGTCTGATACAATAGATTCGACTTTATTAAGATCAAAATCATTATCCTCGTAAAAGAATTTATCAGTTATTTCTAATGGTGATTTATTTTCCATTTTTGAGC
>CACJOU010000016.1 GCA_902595145.1 uncultured SAR116 cluster alpha proteobacterium
TAACGATATAGCCCCAATTATAGCTATAAATTTTTTATTCATTTCAAACTCCTTAAAACTTGCTGTTAATTATTCTATATATTACAAATTTTGTTGACCCTAACCCAATTAACTTTAAAATTCAACTTTTTTTAATCTATGATTTTTAATTAGGTAATAATGGTGACCAGGCAGGATCCGAACTATCACTGGGTGTAACTATTCTAGTTTCTCTAAATCCCGTAACATCAATTTTATATAGATTTACAGTAGTGCTTTTCCCATCATCAATTGGAGCTTCTTGTTTAAAATACATAAGCACTCTACCATTTGGAGCCCAAGTTGGTCCTTCAACTAAATATCCTTGTGCCAATAATCTCTCTCCTGATCCGTCTGGTGACATTACACCTATATAAAATTTATTTTTAACTATTTTGGTGAACGCAATAAGTTCTCCTTTTGGTGCCCAAACTGGTGTTGCATATCTTCCTTTACCAAAAGAAATTCTTTTAACATTTCTGCCATTAGAGTCCATTACATATAATTGTTGTGTACCTCCACGATCAGAATTAAAAATAATTTTTTTACCATCAGGTGAAAAACTTGGAGAGGTATCAATGGATGGACTATTAGTAAGTCTTTTTACTTCTTGGTTATTTAAATCCATAGTGTAAATGTCTGTAACACCCTTTTCAGCTAGGCTCATTATAATTTTTTCACCTGACGGTGAAAATCGAGGAGCGAACGTCATACCTGGAAATGATCCTAATAATTCTTGCTGACCTGTCTCTAGGTTAAAAATATAAACTCTCGGTTCATTTTTAAAATATGCCAAATATGTGATTTCTTGTGAGGTAGGAGAAAATCTTGGAGTAAGTACTAAAAAACTTCCATCAGTAAGAAACTGATGATTTTCTCCATCTTGATCCATTATAGCAAGTCTTTTGACACGATTGTTTTGAGGTCCTGACTCAGCTACATAAACAATTCTTGTATCAAAATAACCACTATCTCCAGATAATCTTTCAAATATTTCATCAGAAATGATATGAGCTACCCTACGCCATGCTTTAGAATTTACTGATAATCTTAAACCTATTAAGTCTGTTTCAGCAATTACGTCCCATAATCTGAATTCAACCTCAATTTGTTGGTCATTAATATTTTTAACCGAACCAGTAATTAACGCTTTTATGCCTAAGGGCGTCCAATCCGTAAAGTTAGGTCTCACCGAAGGATTAGTTGGAGGTGCTATAAAAGCAGCACTTTCAATAGCTTGAAATTGTCCAGAACCAACTAAATTATTTGAAACTACCGTTGAAATTTGCATTCCAATTTTACTAGATTTGCCTTCTTCTCCAGTGAAATTAGCTATAGCTATTGGTAGCGGTTCCACTTGACCAGAATTAATTTTAATCCTCAAATCTTCCGAAAACGCTTGTGAAGATAAAAGTGAGATGATTAGAATGATTATCTGATAAACAGATAACTTTAATATTTTGTTCAAAACTAACCTCAATTTATTAATAATTAATTAAGTAGTTATCTTATAAGGCAGGATTAAGGCAATCATAAAAAAATTTCAATTAATAATTGTTAATAAAGGAAGTATTAAAGTCCATTAATATATTTTGAAACTTTTTTTCCTTTCCTTTAGGTAAAGGCAAGGGTGAACTGTCTAATACTGCTCTTCTTGCAGCGTCAGCTGTTGCTCTAAAAAATTTATCTTTTTGATAAAGAGTTTTATCAAAAATTGACACACTCTTTACTGTTCCATCAGTATTAGTGCTTATCTTAAGTGTAATTATTGCTTTTACTTCACTTGCACCATAAGACATTTTCCAAAATTTTTGAACATGATTTTGGATTCTGTTTAAATCTGTTTGACTTAATTTTATTTCCGTTTGTTGGACTTGTCTGTTAGAATTACCAACTATAGTCTTAATCTTTTTTAAAACTTCTTGGTTACTATTTTTCTTATTTTTTTTAACCTTTTCTTGTTGAATTTGAGGCTTTGTTAATGTTTTGAGTATACCTTTAGCTAAATACTCTTTTTGTTTGTTTTTTATTTTTTCTGGTTTTTTTATAATTTTTGGAGGATTAGGCTTATTCACCTTTTTAATCTCAATTTTTGGCTTTTTTTTAATTAATGTAGCAATTTTTTTTATTTCTTTATCTTTTTTTAAAGCTAATTCCTTTTTTTCCACTTCTTTTTTTGTTGGAATTGGTGGTGGAGGCGGAGGATTTTTCTTAATTTTTTCTTCTTTCTCAATTTTTTTATTTATTTTTTTTAATATTTTTTCTTTAGTATCACCCAACTTTAAAGAAGTTTTAGAACTGATAGGAGTGTCTTCTACGATATCAATTGGTAACTCAATAGGCTCTTTAGTTTTTAGAGCTGGAAAGCCAAAATAAGCTAAAGTAAGCAGAAAAGAGTGTAATCCAAAAGAAATAAAAGTCGACCTAATCATGATCTTAACCTTCTTGTAACTTAGCTACTAAGGCAACCTTCTTAAAACCAGAACTTTTTATTTTTGCAATTGTATCTAAAACCAAACCATATGGAACATTTTTATCACCCCTAATATATATCCTTAGATTTTTGTTTCCAGAAGAAATAGCTTTAAGCCTAGGTAATAATTGAAGAGTATCAATCTCTCTTTCTTGTATATATAATTCCCCATTTTTCTTTATACTGATAATAATCGGATCACCTTTGGAGTTTAACTGTGAAGCTTTGGTTTTTGGAAGATCTACAGAAACTCCTACAGTTAATAATGGTGCAGTAATCATAAAAACAATTAACAAAACTAACATAACATCAACAAACGGAGTTACGTTAATCTGACTAATAACTCTATTTTTTTTAGGCATTTTATCATTTATGCGATTAAACATTTAGTTTTCTTCGACTTGACGTAATAAAACATTTGAAAATTCAATAGAAAAGTACTCTAAATTGTTAGATAATTTTTCTAAATCATTTGAAAATTTATTATATGCTGCAACAGCTGGTATGGCCGCCAGCAAACCCAGTGCTGTAGCAAATAGAGCCTCAGCTATTCCAGGTGCAACAACTGCAAGACTTGTATTATTACTAATTGCTATTGATTGAAATGCATTAACGATACCCCAAACAGTACCTAACAAGCCAATAAAAGGAGCCACAGAGCCAATTGAACCAAGAAAACTCATACCTTTTTCTAATCTTTCAATTTCTCTACTAATTGAAATATGCATAGAGTTATTTATTCTTTGGAAATAATCTTTTAATTTTGCACTAGATAAAGTTTGTTTTTGATTAATTTTATTAAATTCTCTCATCCCACTTATAAAAACTCTTACCTGAGAATTATTAATGTTTTCAGAATATTCTTGGTATAAATCATCTAAATTTACACCTGACCAAAATATATCTTCAAATTCCATTGAAAATTTTCTTTCATTTCTTAAAAGCGCATACTTATTTATTATAATTGCCCAACACCATATGGATGCAAAAATAAGAAGGAACATTACCCCCTTGACAAAGGGATCAGCCTGGAAAAAAAGTCCTAATATAGTTAAGTCAGGTCCATTTGATATTACTTCAGTTTTAACATCTGTATTCATTTTTAAACCTCATAAATTCTGATTATTTATTTTGAAAAAATTTACAATTCAAAATTTGGTTAATTCTTTTTACTTTAAATTCTTTATTTATAGCTACTATTTGAATAGTACCCGATACTAATAATTCATTTTTTTTCCCCATGTCAAATACACGACATGCAACTTGGTTTATTGTTATACTCGTGTTTTTGGCATATTTAAGGCAACTTTTTATTAATATTTTATCATTAAATAGTGCTGGTTTGTGCCACATTAAGTTAGCTTTTCTAACTACTAAATTTATATTGTGATTTTTTCTCAAATCTACTTGATCTATATTTAACAAATTCAACAAAGAAGTACGTGCTCTTTCAAAATATTTTAAATAATTGGTATGATATACAATTTGACCAGCATCTGTGTCTTCATAATATACTCTAAGATAGTAGTGATGTTCGTTACCTTGTATTATTCCGTCAAGATTTTGAAGATTATTATTTATTGATTTCATAAATTTAATTTTTAGATGTGTCTATCAGATCAATCTGTTCCACTGCATTTTTTGGAGGGCTTAAACCTAAATGTCTCCATCCAGAGGCTGAAACAAACCGTCCTCTAGAGGACCGCTGAATTAATCCACGCTGTAGTAAATATGGCTCAATTACTTCTTCTATCATATCTTTTTGCTCAGATAGAGTTGCTGACAAAGTATCTAAGCCTACTGGTCCACCGTGATATTTTTCTATAATTATTTTTAAATATTTTCTATCTATTGCATCTAAACCTGATGAATCAACATCTAGCTGAGATAAAGCATTTTCTGCAAATTTATGATCTATAATATTTGTGTTTGAAACGGAAAGAATATCTCTTACACGTCTCAACAATCTTCCAGCAACTCTAGGGGTGCCTCTAGATCTTCTAGCAATCTCATAAGCACCACTTTCGTGCAAACCGACCTCTAATGTTTCAGCCTGTTTTAGCAGAATTTTAACTAAATCATTTGGATTATAAAATTCCATTCTAATTTGGATACCAAACCTATCTCTTAAAGGAGTTGTTAAAAGACCAGAACGAGTAGTTGCACCAACTAATGTAAAGGGAGGTAAATCAATTTTAATTGTTCTAGCAGACGGCCCCTCACCTATAATCAAATCTAATTGCAAATCTTCCATTGCTGGATATAAAATTTCTTCAATATTTGGAGAAAGTCTGTGTATTTCGTCTATAAATAAAACATCCTTAGGTTTTAGATTTGTTAACAAAGCTGCTAAATCACCAGCTTTGTTGATAATTGGACCTGAGGTAGCTCTAAAACCTACACCAAGTTCAATAGAAATTATCTGCGCAAGTGTAGTTTTACCTAGTCCCGGCGGACCAAATAAAAGCACATGATCCATTGCTTCTTTACGAGTTTCAGCTGCTGTAATGAATGTTAATAAATTTTTTTGAACTTGTGGTTGACCTATAAATTCAGAAATACGTCTTGGTCTGAGGCTAATATCATTAGATTCTATATTATCAATAACACCTGAGTTGACTAACCTTTCATCTATTTCATCATCATCAATCATTTAGTCACCTGAGTTAAAGCATTTAAGGCTAAAGGTATAATATTACCAACTGTAAAGTCTTTACTTTCGTGTTTCAAAGTAAATTCTTTTTTAATTTTCATTACTATTGAAAAGACTTCACTTCTATTATAGCCAAGATTGATGAGAGCGGAAATAGCATCTTCTACAACTTGATTGTCAATATGATAATTTTCATTTACTAAATTTAAATTTTCTTGGGAACTTTCAAAGACATCACTTTTTTTATCTATATTAATAAGATTAAGATTAGATACTTTCTCAAACAATTCTGTGGCTATCCTACCGGCAACCTTTGAACCAACTCCTTCGGCTCTTGAAATCATAGCTTTGTCACCTGATGAAATCGCTAAAATTAATTCCTCTACAGTAAGCGCCGAAAGGATAGAAAGTGCTGCTTTAGGCCCAACGCCTTGAACAGATTGTAGTAACTTAAAAATAGTCTGGTCAATTTGGTTAAAAAAACCATACATTACAATTTTGTCATCTTTAACTTGTAAATCAGTGAACATATTTAATTTTGAGCCAATATTACCTAAAGAAGATATGACTTTAGAAGAAACATTAAGAAGATATCCTACATTATTTACTTCTAAAACAATTTCTGATTTTGATATCGACTTTAATGTACCTGAAAGAGAAGCTATCATGTCTTTCCTTAATTACTAAAATTTTAATTATTATTTATTTTCCTCTTTAAGTAATGCTTTTGCAATTGCTAAATTTAGCCCATCACTCCCGTTTGAAAAAGAAAGTTTATTATCATAAACAATATTTTGACCAGAAATCGCAATAGCTAAGGCATCTGAACTGTCTTCATTTTTAGGAACAATATTTAATAATTTTTCAATCATTGATTTAATTTGTTCTTTAGATGCACTTCCATAACCAGTTACTGTCTTCTTAACAAACTTTGGAGATAACTCATTTATAATCAATCCAGCCTCTGCTAGTGCAATCATTGATGCTCCTCTTGCCATCCCTAGTTTTAAACTACTGATTGATCCAGATCCAACAAATATTTTTTCAATTACAGACATATTAGGATTATATTGATTAATTATTGTTTGTAATTGGTTTTTTATTTCAAGTAATCTTTTACCATCATCAAGTTTAGTTGAAGGTGATATGGATCCATCGTTAATATGAAAAATTTTATTATTTTTAAACTCAACTACACCCCAACCTGTATGCCTTAAACCAGGATCTACACCAATGACTCTCAAATTAAAACCTTTTATATGTTAATTTTATTTATTATCTCATCATCAATATCAAAGTTACTGTAAACTCCTTGAACATCTTCACAATTATCAAGAGTTTCTAGAAGCTTCAAAATTGATATGGCTTTCTTTTCGTCATCTATTTTAATAAAGTTTTCAGGTTGCCATATGATTTGTGCTTGCTCAGGCATGCCTAATAATTTTTCTAGCTTTTCACGAACATTATTAAACTCATTTACAGATGTAAATATTTCATGATTATTTTCATCAGAATTGACGTCATCTGCTCCTACTTCGATTGCAATCTCAAAGAGATCTTCATCACTTTTTATATTTTTATTATAAATAATTTGACCAATATTGTTAAACATAAAGGAAACTGAACCAGTTTCACCCAAAGTTCCACCATATTTAGTAAAAGAGGACCTAACTTCAGCTGCTGTTCTATTTCGATTATCTGTTACTGCATCAACAATTAGAGCAATACCACCACTTGCATAACCTTCATATCTAATTTCTTCAAGATTCGATGACTGACCAGTTTCCGCTTTTTTAATAACTCTTTCAATATTATCTTTAGGCATATTCACCGATCTACAAGCAGCAAGAGCAGATCTTAACCTCGGATTACTAGAAGGATCTGTACCTCCTCGAACAGCTACTTGTAATTCTTTTGTGAGTCTTGCAAACTTTTTTGCTCGCTTTGCATCTTGGGCTCCTTTACGATGCATAATATTTTTAAATTTCGAGTGACCAGCCATTTAAATAACTCCAATAAAATTAAAATTAGGTTTTTAAAAATACTTGTTCTAACTTACCACCTAATCTAAGAGGATTTATTGATTTACTCAAACCATTAGCACTTGTTTCAATTAAAACAGCACATAAAGTTGGCTCACCAGATGATACTTCTAATCTAGTTTTTTTATTGTTTGGATGTAAAAACCTATTAAGAGCGTCATCTTTATTCATGCCAATAATAGAATTATAATCTCCACTCATACCAACGTCTGTAATATAAGCTGTCCCTTTATCCAAAATTTGATGGTCTGCAGTAGGTACGTGTGTATGAGTTCCAACCACTGCAGATACCTCTCCATCAAGAGCATTAGCTATTGCCATTTTTTCAGATGAAGCTTCACCATGCACATCAACTAATGAAAAATTAACATTTTCATTTAATTTTAGATATTTAACTATATCAGGAATTTTTTCAAAGACGGGGTCAGTACTAGCCATAAATAAATTAGTCATAATATTTGCAACACCAATACTACCAGCATTTACTTTGATGATAGTCATTCCTAATCCAGGTGTTCCTTTGATCATATTTAAAGGGCGAAGCAACCGATCGCTTTTTGAAATATAAGATATTATTTCTCTTTTATCCCATATATGATTTCCAGTTGTAAGAACATCAGCGCCAGCTGAGAAAAAATCATCACAAATAGAAGGTGTAACACCAAATCCTCCAGCTGCATTTTCTACGTTAACAATAACAGCGTCAAGTTGCAGTTGATCTTTCAATTCAACAATTTTCTTTTGAGCAAAATTTCTTGCTTTTCTTCCTACAATGTCTCCAATAAATAAAACTCTCATAAAACCTTCTTTAATATTTTTTTTGATTAAAATTATATAACACTTCTTTTTCTGTTATAATGTAATCTAATTTCATGTCGTGCTTTTCTTTAGGTATTTTTTTTTCTTCTTGGATGCTGTATGCAAGACCAATTGTAATAAAAAACTTTCTTTCTTTTTTAAAGTGTTTTTTTAAAATTTTGATTGATTTGTCGTAATATCCACCACCATAACCTAGTCTATACAAATCCTTATCAAAAGAAAGCATTGGAACTACTAAAATCTGTGGCAAAATAGATGTCTGAGTTTTGGGAGGTTCCATAGTGCCAAATGGACCATTTACTAATTTATCAAAAAGTATCCATTTCTTAAAACTCATGAAATTATTTTTTTTATCTATTACAGGCAAAGAGAGTGTTACATCTTTTTTTTGTAAATAATTAATGAAATCAAATGGTGAAATCTCATTGTTTATTGGGAAGTATAAACCGGCGGTTTCAATAATTTTATTTGAAAGAAAAATCTTGTTTAAACAAATGTAGATATTATTTCTAAAACTAGCCTTTTCCTTTAATCCTAAATTAAATTTTATTCTTTTTTTTTTGCGACACTTCTAAGTATGTTTTTCATTTAAAACTCTATTTTAATATGAAAGCCAAAAAGTCGTTGGATAAGTTATCCTATGTTGCCTGTTAAACAGGTGGGCACCATTTAATTTAACCAAAGCTAAAACAGTGACGGTTCCCTTAGAATACTTATGGCCCCAAGGATTAAAGTTCCTAACGGAAAATTCAGCTTTCACAAATGGAATTTATTTGTTTTCAAGTAATTTTGCAACTTTATTCATTCTTTCAGTAGCTTTTTCTAGCCAATTAATGAGTTCATTTAGATTATTATTGTCAGAGTTATTTTCTTGCTCAATCAATTTGTCAGCTAGAATTAAAGATGTCATAGCTAATAGTCTTGTTTCCCCAATTGTTTCTGAAACATTTGACAAACTTGCAATGACTTTATTTACCTCTTTTGATGACTCAATAAGTCTGTCCTCTTCACCAGTCATGCAAGAAACTGGATAAACAACTCCATTTATTTCAATTTTAACAGTTACAGTTTCTGACATCTTATACCTAACTAGACTTTTTTTATTCTACTTACCCTTGGGATTTTCAAGATCAACTTTCAAATCATCCAAACATCTTTCAGCCTCAAGAAATTTTTCATTAGCCTCTTTTAAATCTCTTTTAATAGAATTAAGTTTTTCTTTATTAGTAATACTTTCAGCAATATGGCTTTCAAGTATTTTCATACTTTTATCAAAAGATTCCTTTAAATCTCTAATTTTCTCAAGATCTATAATATTATTTTCATCAATTTTCATAAATAATCACTCGATATATAATAGCATTCATATAATGAATATTATAACAGATCCAATTTATAATAGACAAATTTTATTGTAATTCATAAAATTAAAATTTATAGATACTTATTATAATTTGTATATAGAGCTAATTATCTATTTAAATTCAAGGAAATATTCAATATGAAATTTACAAGAAATATTAAGAGAATATTAAGTTATTATGAGAGTGACAATCCAGGTGTAAAAGCAAATTTAGCTAGAATTTTAATGTCTGGAAAGTTAGGTGGAACTGGAAAATTAGTTATACTACCAGTTGATCAAGGATTTGAGCATGGCCCAGCTAGATCATTTGCCAAAAATACTCCAGCATACGATCCTCATTATCATTTTAAACTAGCAATTGATGCAGGACTTTCTGCTTTCGCAGCACCATTAGGTATGCTGGAGGCTGGAGCTGATACATTTGCAGGTCAAATTCCTTTAATAATGAAAGTAAATAGTTCAAATTCTTTATCAAATGAAAAAACTGCTCCATCACAAGCCTTAACTGGCTCAGTGAGTGAAGCTATTAGACTAGGGTGTTCTGCAGTTGGCTTTACTATTTATCCTGGATCAGAGATGGCGTTGGATATGATATCTGATATACAAGAAATAGCTGTCGAAGCAAAAGATGCAGGTCTAGCTGTCGTAGTATGGAGTTATCCTAGAGGTGGAAATATTAGTAAAGAAGGTGAAACTGCTATCGATATAGTATCATATGCCGCACATATGGCAGCGCTGGTAGGGGCACATATAATTAAGGTTAAACCTCCAACTTCTTATATTGAACAAGATGAAGCTAAAAAGGTGTATCTATCAGAAAACATCCAAATTTCTTCACTAAATGAAAGAATAAAACACGTCGTTCAGTCATGTTTTAATGGGAAAAGACTTGTAGTCTTTTCAGGTGGTTCATCTAAAGATAAAGAAAGTCTTTTGGAAGAAATTAAAGAATTGTATTTAGGCGGTGCGAGTGGGTCAATTATCGGTAGAAATTCTTTTCAAAGACCATATACCGAAGCGATAGCTCTTTTAAACCAAATTATAGATATTTACAAAGGAAAATGATTTGAAAGTTAATGGAAATACAATTAAACCTGGAAATGTTATTGAACATAAGAATGGATTGTGGGTAGCAACAAAAACAAGTCATGTTAAACCTGGTAAAGGTGGAGCCTTTGCTCAAATAGAATTAAGAAATTTGAAAGATGGAACTAAATTAAACGAGCGTTTTAGATCATCTGAAAGTATTGAAAAAGTTATACTTGAAGAAACTCCACACATTTTTTTATATAAGGAAAATGAAAATCTTATATTCATGAACAATGATACCTTTGAACAGGTGAGTATTAATATTGATATGATTGGAGACCAGTCTGCTTTTTTACAAGATGGCATGAACGTTATTATTAATATTTATAATGATGAGCCTGTTTCAGTTATTATGCCAGATAGTTGTATAGAGGAAATTATTGAAGCTGACGCTGTAATAAAAGGTCAAACTGTGTCTTCATCATTCAAGCCAGCTATTTTAAAAAATGGTGTAAAAGTAATGGTTCCTGGACATATTGAAGTTGGCACAAAAATAGTTGTAAGACCCTCTGATTGTTCATACATAGAAAAAGCAAAAATTTAATTAAAGTAATTTCTAATTTTTTTCTAATTTGGAGTGATAATGGGTAACAGATCACCACTTTTAAATGTTATTTTTCAATCCTTAAATAATGTAACAAGAAATATGTTAAGAGATTTTGGAGAAATAGAAAATTTACAAGTTTCCCCTAATTCGTTGGAAGAATTTGTTTCTAAAACTGAGAAAAAAATTTCTACATCCCTATTACATTATTTGAAAAAATCAAGACCAGATTGGGGGATAAAGTTAAATAATGATTTAGATTTTGTTAAAGATAAATATTATTGGATAGTAGATTCATTAAATGGTCGTTTTAATTTTTTACATGGGTTACCACATTTTGCAATTTCAGTTGCAGTGGAGCTAAATAATGAAATTTTATCCACTGTTATCTTTGACCCTATTAGAGACGAATTTTATTTTGCTGAAAAAGGTAAAGGCTCTTTTCAAAATGACAGAAGAATAAGAGTATCAAAACGAAATAAATTAAAATCCTGTGTATTTTCAATATTTGACGAGAATATATTAGATGATAAAAACCCTATAAAAAATTATTTTGAAAAGGTTAATCTTTTGTCTTACCAGTCTTCTTCTGTTATCCGTTCATTTGGTTCTTCGGCACTAAATTTTGCGTGGTTAGCATCTGGAAAAATTGACTGTTTATTTGTTAATAAACTTAGTAAAAATCAAATTGCATGTGGAGAACTTCTAATTAAAGAAGCTGGAGGTTATTTAACTAATTTAAAATATATAAGCGCCTACGACTCACAGAGTAATCTATTAATAGGTGCTAATCCAATACTACACAAAGAAATTTTAAAAAAAATGAATTATAAATACTAATATTATTGATTGTCTATTATGTGTCATGAAAAAGTCATGTTTTAATGTTGAGTTGTTGAATTAATCTTATGATTAAATTGTTTTTGAGGGTGAAGAAATGACAGATCCAAATAAATACGCTTTTAGAATGTTATTCTTGTTAGCAATAGTTTCAGTACTTATAACACTTTTATTTGAACCTCTAAGAAATGCTTTTGAAGGAAACGTGGCGCTAAATAGTGTTATAATTAGTACATTTATTTTAGGAACAATTTTCTCTTTTCGTCAAACAGCTCGCCTAAGTAAAGAGGCTAAATGGCTTAAATTTATTAAAAGAAAAGATAGTCTAATGCCAGCAAATGTAGCTTTAAAGATTAAACCAACTCTGCTTGCACCAGTTGCTGCTGTCCTTTCAGATGATAGAAATGAGAACCCCTCTTTATCTGCAAATTCTCTAGGTACTATTTTAGAAGGTGTATCATCAAGATTAGATGAAAGCAGAGAAATACTAAGATACATGATTGGTTTACTTGTTTTTTTAGGTTTATTAGGAACTTTTTGGGGTTTATTACAAACAATTTCTTCAGTATCTGGAGTAATTAATACTATTGACTTTAATATTGGGAGTATTGCAAACGAAGGAAACACTTTATTTATGGAAATTCAAAAAGGCCTTAGCGCTCCACTTGATGGAATGTCTACTGCTTTTTCATCTTCTTTATTTGGTTTAGCTGGATCCTTAATACTAGGCTTTCTTGATCTCCAAGTTGGTCAGGCTAGTAATAGATTTTTTAATGAACTAGAAGACTGGTTATCTCAAATGGCTATTTTTACTACAAATGAATCAGGAAATTCTGGACTAAGTGAAGCTGCTGTTGAAAGTCTTGCACTTGTGGCAAAAAGGGCGAACCAAAATGAAAATGATAGAGTAAGAATTTCAGAAAATATCAATGAACTTACAATTGTATTAAATAGATTAGTTGAAAAACTTGATGAGGATAGATCAATTAAAGATCATTTAGTTACTATTACATCTTTATTGAAAAATCTAGGAGAAGAAAATACTGGGAGAATTTCTGAAATCCAATCTAATTTAACTATTGAGTTAAGGTCTATTTCAAAACAATTATCTAATTTAGAAAAATCAATTATCAAAATTAATAATAAATAAAAGCTTCGATTTCCTAAGAGATTTTTATGTTACAGAATAGAATTAGAAAAAAACAATTAGATTATACATGGCCAGGTTTTGTTGATGCTTTGTCTAGTCTTCTGATGGTAATAATATTTGTATTAATGATTTTTGTGATTTCTCAATTTTTTATTTCCCAAAAAATGAGTGGACAAGATGAGGCTCTGATAAAATTAAAAAATAATTTAACTGAGCTAAGCGAGTTACTATCATTAGAAAGAGGTTTAACATCCGAGCTTACATCACAACTATCTGTTTTAGAAGAAAAAATTATTGTCATCAAAGAAGAACTTATAAAAGAAAAAGAAATAACAAAACAATATCAAGAAGAAATCAGAGGAACCAAAAATATTATTGCTTTAAATGAAAGTGAAATTAATGAATTAAAGATTGCTCTTGAAGAAAAAATTAAAAATACTACTCAATTGAAAAAAGAAGTTTCTGACCTAAATAAACAAGTAAATCAAAAAAATTTAGAAATTCAGAGTAAAGATAAAACTTTAAACGCAAACAAAAAAGAAGTTAATCAACTTATTTCAACAACATTACAATTAAAAAATAAGCTGACCCAATTACAAACTCTGCTATCAGCATATAAAGCAAAAGATAAGAAAGAAAATGTTAAAACTTTAAATTTAGGAAAAGATGTAAATTCAGCGCTAGCAAGAAGGGTAGAAGAACTAGAAAAATTTAAATCTGATTTTTTTGGAAGAGTAAAAGAACTTATAAAAGGTAGAAAAGAAATAAGAATAGTTGGTGATAGATTTGTATTTCAATCTGAAGTTCTCTTTTCTTTAGGTTCTGAAGAACTTGGTGTAGAAGGACAATTAGAAATGCAAAAGCTTGCAACAACTTTAATGGAAATTGAAAAATCATTGCCCACAGATATTGATTGGATCCTACAAATTGAAGGTCATACTGATAGTTTGCCAGTTAAGAAGGGACAAACTTATAGAGACAATTGGGAATTATCTACAAAAAGAGCGTTGTCAGTATTAAGATTTTTAATTAAGCAAGGTATTGACCCAAACAGATTGTCTGCTTCAGGATATGGAAGTTTTCAACCAATTGATAAAAAAAATACTAAATCTGCGAGAATGAAAAATAGAAGAATAGAAATGAAGATTACTCAAAACACAAAAATTAAATAAGACAAGTAAATTGATCCAAAATTTAATTAATAAATTTAATGCTAAATCTAAAGCTCATCTATTTATAATTTTTTTAGTGTTTGGCTTAAGTGGTTCTTTTTCACTTTGGATTTCATCTCCCATCATGTCAGCTTTGGATCTAAAAAATATATTAAATAATTATCCTCTATATATATTTTTTAGAGTTTTAATTATAATTCCTATTTATCAATTAATTTTGATAGTAGTTGCTTCAATTTTTGGTGAATTTCAATATTTTTGGAAATTTGAAAAAAAATTTTTAAAACGTATTAAAATTATAAAATAACTTGATATAAAATAATTTTAATTGTAGACATATCTCTAATCAAATACTAACGAGATTAATATGAAAAAAGATATTCATCCAGATTATCATGAAATAACAGTTATAATGACAGATGGTAGTAAATATAAAACACGATCTACCATGGGGAAAGCTGGAGATACTCTTAAATTAGATATTGATCCTAAATCACATCCTGCATGGACGGGTCAACACAGAATACTAGATTCTGGTGGTCAAGTTGCTAGATTTAATAAAAGGTTTTCAGGCTTAGGTGTTAAAACTGATTAATCATCTATTAACTCAAAAATAGAAAATTTCGATATTGAATTGTGTAAGTTTTTCAACAAGTTTAATCTATTAACCCTTATGTTATAATCATTGTGATTAACAATTACATTATCAAAGAATAATGAGATTGGCTCATTCATTTTAATTAAATAGCTTATCAAAATATCCTGAGATTTTTCACAAACACCTATTTTAATGATTTCTTTTGAAAAGGAATTGGATAGGTTGTAAATATTTTGTTCTTCAATGGTGTCAAAAACTTTTGTATTTATTTGCAATACGGCATCATTTGAAAATTTTTCACTTTTAAGAATATTATTAATTCTTTTGTAATTTGTTAGAAAAATTTTGAAATCATTTTTTTTAGTGAATTTACTTATACTATTAATTCTACTTGAAATTATTTTTATTGGTATATCATTAACGATTTTTGTATTTAAAACTGAATTAACTACATCCATTCTATTATTTTGATTAGAAAGCACAAATTTTAATTTATCAATCATAAAATCAATTAAGTTTCTTTTTATTGATTGTGAAGAACAACTATATTCTTTTAAAGATGGTTCAAGGAGTTCATTTAATGACAGATTAATTTTAAAATTAATCAAGATTTGAACAATTGAAAAACTGTTTCTTCTAAGAGCAAATGGATCTTTTGATCCGGTAGGTTTCTTGTCAATAGAAAAGAACCCTACCAAAGTATCAATCTTATCAACCATTGATAATAAAGATCCAAGTTTTGTTTCTGGTAAATCTTCAGAAACACCCTTAGGTTTGTAATGTTCAAAAATAGCTTTTGTAACTTCTTCATGTTCCTTTTTTATTTTAGCGTAATGCCCACCCATTATCCCTTGAAGTTCAGGAAATTCCATAACCATTTCTGAGACAAGATCTGCCTTAGATAAAATGGCTGCTTGTTTAGCTAAGTCTGATTTAACCCCAAAATCTTTTGCGAATATTTTAGAGATGTTAGCCATTCTTATAATCTTATCATGCAATGATCCCAAAGATTCATAAAATGTAACTTTTTTTAGTTTTTCATTCCAATTTTCAAATGTATTTGCAATATCATTTTCAAAAAAATAACTGGCATCAGATAAACGAGCTTTTAAAACTCTCTCATTTCCTTCAATAACCCTAATATCCTTGTCCTTTTTCTTAATGCTATTGGCAACAAACAAGAATTTTGACTCTAAATTATTTTCTTTGTCTGTAATTGAAAAATACTTTTGATGCACACGCATTGCTGTTGATAATACTTCTCTTGGAAGTTTCATAAATTCTTTGCTGATTGATCCAATAAGAATATTAGGATATTCTACAAGACCTACAACTTCTTCGAGTAAGGACTTATCATCAACTAATTTTAATTTTCCTTTTTCAAGTAAAGATGATGTGTCATAGATAATTTTGTTTAATCTTTTATTTCTGTCTAAAATTACAAAATTTTCTTCTAATAATTGTTCATAATTTTCTATTTTATTTATTACAATCTTTTTATCACTATATCTGTGTGAAAAAGTAAAATTAGTAAAATTTAAAAAAACATTTTTTCCTATTTCTACCTTACCTTTAACAACATCATCATTAAGAAGCAAAATAATATTTCTAAGGGGTCTTGCCCACTTTAAGTCTGTATTTGCCCATCTTTGACTTTTAGGCCAAACAAAACCATTAACTATTTCACTAATTATATCTGGCAAAATTTCGTAAGTTTTTTGACCTTTGATCATTTGAGAATAAAAATAAAATTTTCCATTATTTGTTTCTTTTATTATAGTTTCATCTATTTTTAATTGATTAGATTTTAGAAAACCATCAATTGCTTTTTGATTAGCATCAAATCTTGGTCCCCTCTTTTCTATTACTTGATCTTTTTGCTCTAACTCAATACTTTTAATTATAATTGATAGGTGTCTAGGACCACTGAAAGTTTTAAAACTTTCAAAAGCTATATCTCTATGTGTTAGAGACTTTACGAACAAATTTTGTAATTGTATTTCAGAGTTTAATTGCATCCTTGCGGGTATTTCCTCAGAAAAAAACTCTAAAAGTAAATTGCCTCTACTTTTTTCCATATTATTCATTTAATTTACCCATCCAAGCAAGACAAGAAGCTCTAGCCATATTTCTAACTCTTAAGATGTATGATTGTCTCTCTGAAACAGAAATAACGCCTCTTGCATCTAATAAATTGAAAATATGACTTGCTTTAATACATTGATGATATGCAGGTAGCGCTAAAAGGTTTTTCTTATCATCTAATAAATTTTTGCACTCAGTTTCAGCATCATTAAACTGCTTAAATAAAGAGAATGTCTGAGATTTTTCAAAATTATATTTAGAAAATTCTTTTTCTTGTTGTAAAAAAATATCACCGTATGTTTTGCCACCCTTTTTTTTATCGATACCATCCCAATCTAAATCATAAACATTTTCAATTTTTTGAATAAACATAGCTAATCTTTCAAGGCCATAAGTGATTTCACTAGCAACAGGTTTTACCTCAATACCACCTACCTGTTGGAAATAAGTAAATTGACTTATTTCCATTCCATCACACCAAATTTCCCAACCCAAACCTGAGGCGCCAAGAGTTGGACTTTCCCAATCATCTTCTACAAATCTAATGTCATGGTCTTTAGGATTAAGACCAATAAATTTTAAACTCTCTAAATATAAATTTTGTATATCTTCAGGAGATGGTTGAATTATGACTTGAAATTGATAATAGTGCTGAAGTCTATTAGGATTTTCACCGTATCTTCCATCAGTTGGTCTTCGGCAAGGTTGAACATATGCTGCCTTCCAAATTGGATCTGGACCCAAAACTCGTAACACTGTTGCAGGATGGAATGTACCTGCTCCTACTTCTAAATCATATGGTTGTAATAAAACACAACCTTGTTCAATCCAAAATGATTGAAGGCTAGTAATAATTTTTTGAAACGAATTATTTACACTCATATGATTTATTTATTTTAAGCTAATTATAATATTAAAGACCTAAAGCTTTGAAGATGAATTTTGTATTTATTAAGAATTGGTACACTCTTTGTTATTACACTTTTTTCCAGTACTCCACAATCCACAAACATCACATTTAAATGCATCTATACCTTTTTTATTTATATCGTCATTTTCTTTTTTTTGATTGTTTTTGTATATGTTAAGTTTTCTTTTTTCAATTATTTTGAATAAATACCAGACTGCAATTAATATTATAATAAGCCAAAAAATTTTACCTACTGAGAGCATCATTTTATAATCCAAATTTTTTAAAACTAATTCTTTCTTCAATTTTATTTATAAAGATATCTATGGCCCCTGAAAATAAATTACTAAAACCAAAAAGTTTTTTCTTGGGTGCAAACTCTTTAATTTTTATGTTTTCACCAAACCTCTTTTTTAATACAGATTTCATTTCCCCATAATCGTCTATTAATCCTAGTTCCCGGCTTTTTTCGCCTGACCAAAAAGCCCCTGTAAATAAGTCCTTATTTTTATTCGTAATTTTACTTCCACGTCTTAACTTTACAAATGATATAAACTGATTATGCAATTCTTTTTGTATATCTTTTAACCTTTTAATATCATCTTTATTTTCAGGTAAAAATGGGTCCAAAATTGCTTTATTTTCACCAGATGTATAAAGACGGCGATCAACTCCAATTTTTTTGATAGCTTTGTCAAAACCAAAGCCAGATGAGACAACACCAATAGATCCAATTATTGATGCCTTACTTGCAAAAATCTCATCAGCTGCACATGCAAGCCAATAACCACCTGAAGCAGCCACATCCTCAACAAATGCTAATACAGGTATATTTTTGTCTTCAGATAAATCTCTTATACGCTTAGATATCATTTCAGATTGTACGGGTGATCCCCCCGGAGAGTTTATTTGTAAAACAACAGCTTTCAAATTTTTAACTGCAAAAGCTTGCTCAATAACTTTATCAAGTTCATACAAATTTAACCCTTTTCTTCTGCCCATATTTGGCGCAATTATTCCACTTAATGATATAGATGAAACGTTTTGTGACTTTCTAAAAAAAGAAAGAAAACTCATTTAAACTCCTATACTTTGTCTATTTTTTTATTTTATATTTATTAGTTTAATACAACATTTATTTAATTACTTAAATAAATTGTTTATAAAAAATTAAATATACCATTATCACTATACGTTCTTGCTTTTTTTGTTATTTTTCCTCGATTATTCAATAATCTCATTCCAGACATTAATTCAGTAGGGCTGGCACCACCTTTCTTAGCTAAAAGTATCAATCGCTTTGAAGACTTTTTGTGATTAGGCCAAATTGGGAAAATTTTAAAAGATCCAGTTTTTTTACTAAGGATTTTTAACGATTTTTCAAGAAGTCCTGTTGGAATAATTAGAAAAATTATACCTTTATCCTTAAGTAATTTAAGTGAGTTTTCTAGCCAACTTTCATAATTAATTATTCTTTTAGCATAATTATCAAGTTCATTTTCTGATTCTTTTTGTTTTCGATCATAAAATGGTGGATTAGTTACTACAATATCAAATCTATTTATTAAGTGATTATCAATATTAAGTATATCTCTGTGGATTACATTAATTTTTTTTTCAAAATTATTAATTACAATATTTTCATTTGCAATTTGTAAGTAGTTATCATTATTTTCAATAGCAGTAATATTAATTTTATTATTATGATAAGCAATTATTAAACTGATTGTACCCACCCCAGATCCGACATCTGCTAGTGAAATTGTTTTTTTCTTAAATTTTTTTAAGTAACCATTTACGAATGACGCTAAAAAAACTGATTCAAATCCATATCTAAAACCTTTTTTCAACTGTATTATCGATATTTTACCTCTTAAAATTTTATCAACAGTTACATCTTTGGAAAACATCAATTCTCCTTAATTAAATTTATATAAATGTTTAATATATATAATAAGCAAGTTATAATACAAAAAATAACCTTTGGAAAATGCTATGAATGAACAAAATATCAAAGATTCTGAGAAAAGCATTTTACAACTAAAGCAAGCATTGAGAAAAAACCTTGAGGCCGTAGATCAAGAGATAATAAGTAGACTAAATAAGTCAATTCCTCTTATTAATGATATTGGAACACACCTTATAAATGCTGCTGGGAAAAGATTGCGTCCACTTTTAACACTAGCTATGGCAGCACAATTCAATAATTACTCAAAAAATCCAATCTTGTTAGCAGCTGCGGTAGAATTTATTCACACAGCAACTTTATTACATGATGATGTAGTAGATGAGTCAAATTTAAGGAGAGGTAAAAAAACTGCTAATATAATTTGGGGTAATGAATTTTCTGTTTTAGCTGGAGATTTTTTATTTGCACAATCATTCGAACTAATGGTGGAGACTCAATCAATCGACGCTTTATCAAGTTTAGCAAGTGCATCATGTAAAATAACTCAAGGAGAGTTTCAACAAATGCAAATCGCAAACAAACCAGAAACAAGTATAGAAAATTACTTAGAGGTTATTGGCAAAAAAACAGCTGAATTATTTGGAGCCTCATGTAAAAGTGGTGTTATTATTTCTGAAGGGAATGTTGAGCAACAAAATGCCGCTTATGATTATGGTTTCAATTTAGGATTAGCATTTCAAATTGTAGATGATCTTATGGATTTTAATAATTTGCCTAATAAAATGGGAAAAAACTTTGGGGATGATTTTAAATTAGGGAAAACAACATTACCTGTTATTTTGGCTTGGCAAAAAAGTAATCCCAAAGAAAAAAAATTTTGGGTAAGAACTCTAAAAGAGTTAAATCAAAAACCTAATGATTTTAGTAATGCAATTGATATCTTTAATAAATATAATATTTTTAATGAATGTAAAAAGAAAACTAAAGAGTTTATTTCTGTATCTGTAAAGTCTCTTGAAAAATTACCTGATTCAGAAATAAAAAATCATTTAATCGGCTTGGCAAATGAAAGTATAGAAAGATCAAAATAAGACGATGATTAATAGAGAAAACATAAATTATAAAACTAGTGTTGATAACGACGATGTCAGAAAGAAAATTAAAAATTTAATAAAAAAAAAGAACTATAATCTTCGTGATTTATCAAGAAATATAAAAAAGAATGACGCTTATTTGCAACAATATCTCTATAGAGGAACCCCCAAAGTTCTTCCTGAAGAATATAGATATTTATTAGCTGAATTACTTGATGTGAACGTTAATGAATTGATACCTAAT
The DNA here is from genome assembly GCA_902595145.1 of uncultured SAR116 cluster alpha proteobacterium. Lineage (GTDB taxonomy): Bacteria > Pseudomonadota > Alphaproteobacteria > Puniceispirillales > Marisalimonadaceae > Marisalimonas. The sequence continues at coordinate 21,004 of CACJOU010000016.1, forward strand.
TGGTTAAAAAATATTTCTTCACAAGAAGAATTTTTTATACTCAAAAATATAGAAAATAAAATTGATCACATAAACCAAATATCATTTTCAAAAGAATTGTTACTTGGCTTAGATTTTTTTGATGAAAAAAATTTATATTATTTTCAAACTTACATATTAGATTCCAAGATAACTACTATTGTAGATGTAAGTATAAAAAAATTTATAAAACCTGATATTTATCTATTAAATGATAAAAAAAATTACTTTCTTGCTACTATTGAATTCAGCAAACTTAGTCAGAGTAAATTAAGTGTAAAGCCATATTTTAATCATTTTTCTCCTTTCCAAATTAATGCAAATCTTTTGAATATAAGTGGTTTAATTTTATGGCAATGTTCTAAAATATTTTCAAAATGAGTAAGTTTGAAAAATTACAAAAAAATATAGATAACAAACTTTTAACAATCAAATATATTGGATCTAGGGGTGAAGGTATATCTAACTTAATTACTGAAATTAATTATAAAGTGAATAATTATACTTTTTTTATCCCTTTTACTCTACCTGATGAAATAGTTGTTGTTAAACCAACTCTTTCCAATTCTGAGGGTGTTAAAGCTAAATTAGTTGAAATAAAATCATCATCACCAAAAAGAATTGATCCTAAATGTGAACATTTTTTTCAATGTGGCGGATGTTTACTTCAGCACTGGAATTTTGAAGATTATACCTCTTGGAAATTTGATAAAATCTCGCTACCGATATTAAAAATATCGCCAACAACAATGATTAAAGTAATTAAAACATCTTCAATAAAAAGTCGCAGACATGCTAAATTTAAAGCAAAAAAATATAAATCTAATACAATAATTGGGTTTAATGAATACAAAAGTAAATTTATTACAAAAATTGAAGAATGTCTAATTATTGAGTCAAAACTCCAAAGATTTATTCATGATATAGAAAAACCATTACACAAACTTCTTGGTATAGGTGATGAAATTGATGTTCATGCAAATCTTCTAGACAACGGAATAGATCTTCTCATAAGTGGCATAGATGAAATAGATTACCATAAATTAAACATCTTTGTTAATGCTCTCTCAAAAAGTTCAGTTATTAGATTTCATAGAAAATTAAAAGATAATACTAACGAATTACTATTTATATCAGACCTATCAAGTTTAACTAACAAGTCTTTTACATCTATTACTTTTCCTCCTCCAGGTGGGTTTCTTCAAGCAACTATAGAGGGAGAAAATGCGATTCTTGAAAGCGTTATACTGGGATTAAATGAGAATAAAAAAACAAAACTGATTTGTGAACTTTTTTGTGGCAGTGGTACAATAACCTTACCATTATTAAAAAAACATTATCAAATACACGCATTTGAATTAGACAAAGAGTCTTTAAAATCTCTGGATATTGCCGCTAGAAAAGAAAGTTTTGGAAACAAAGTCAAAACAAAAGTAAGAGATTTGAAAAATTTTCCTTTGACATCAGATGAACTCAGCAAATATGACGCAATTATAGTTGATCCTCCACGTTCAGGTGCAAAATTGCAATTTTTGAATATAGCAAGATCAAACGTATCAATAATAGTAAGTATATCTTGTAATGTTAACACTTTTGTACGAGACGCCAAAATATTGATTGAAAGTAATTATGAATTAAAATGGGTGCAACCAATTGATCAATTTTTATTTTCTGCACATGTTGAATTAGTTGCAATATTTCAATTAAAATATAAAAATGTTAATAAAAAAATCTATAACTATAAAAAAACATAGAACATCTCTATCTTTAGAAAAAGAATTTTGGGATGCCTTAAAATTCATTTCAAACGAACAAAAGTGTTCCATAGAAACTTTGATTACTAAAATTGACTCTAACAGAAAAACTTCGCTTGCCTCATCAATAAGAGTCTATCTTTTAAAATTTTTTATTAAAAACTAACCTGTTATTCCAATTTGCCAAGGCGCAAATTCATGACGACCTAGGTTTAAAATTTCACTTTTTGTTTTTTTCCCAGAAGCAAAAGAAATGAATTCTTCAAAAATTATTTTGCCCATTTCATCAATATCTTTATCTCCGTCAATAACTAAACCACAATTTATGTCCATATCTTCATACATTTTTTTATAAAGAGAAGAATTAGTTGCTAATTTTATTGAAGGAGTTGGTTTTGCACCAAAACATGAACCTCTACCTGTAGTAAATGCTATTAGATTTGCTCCACCTGCAATCTGACCAGTTGCTGAAACAGGATCAAACCCAGGGGTATCCATAAAAACAAACCCCTTTTCATCGATTCTATCTGCATAATTATATACTTCCATTAAACCTGTTGTTCCACCTTTCATAGCTGATCCTAAGGATTTTTCTAAAATATTTGCAAGACCACCTTTTTGATTTCCTGGGCTAACTATTCCATTTATTTGTACGTCTCGACCTACTGCGTAAACATTCTTCCACCAATTTACACGGTCCAATAATTTTTCTGCTACCGAATAATTTACAGCTCTTGCAGTTAAAGTATTCTCAACGCCATATATTTCAGGAGTTTCTGATAAAATAGCAGTACCACCATGACTTACAAGTATATCAACAGCTTTACCCAAGGAAGGATTTGCAGAAATAGAAGAAAAAGCATCTGATCCTCCACACTGAAGTCCTACCATAAGATTAGATAATGGGACTTCTTCTCTATAGATCCCATTCGCCTTTTTTAGCATACCCTCTACAATTTTAATTCCTTCTTTAATTGTTGCAGTAGTACCACCATTTTCTTGCATGACTAAAGTTTTTAAATTTTCATTTTCTGAAAGTCCTTGGTGTGCAAACAAACCTCCAACCTGACACCTTTCACAACCAAGACCAACGACTAAAGATGAGGCAACATTTGGGTGACTTATATACCCGCCTAATGTTCTATTTAACAAATTCATGGGTTCACCTGACAATTCCATTCCACATCCAGTTGAATGGCTAAAAGCGGCTACACCGTCTACATTAGGATAATTAGTAAGTTTTTCAGGATTAAAATAAGATGCAATTTCATGTACAACAGTTGCAGAACAATTAACTGTTGACACAACTGCGATAAAATTTCTGGTACCTACGCGACCATCTGATCTTTTAAAACCTGAAAATGTTCTTTCACTTGAAGAATTTACAAATCTGGTTGGCACATACTTAGAGCAATATTCATGTTCTCGTCCAAATTCTTTAAACACAACATTTGAATTTGTTAAAACTTGACCTTTTAATAAATCTGTATCTGCAAAACCTATAATTGTACCATATTTATAAATCGGATTATCTTTAGCAATATCTAATCTAGCAATTTTTTGTCCTGAAAGTATTGGAGAATCTAATGTAATATCAAAATCATCTAATTTTTGATAAGCTTCCATATTTTTTATTGCAATAACAATGTTATCAACATCATTTAGAAGGACTGCTTTTGAACCATTTATATTAGTTTGTTTTTTATCCATAAAAACCCCTTATAAAATCTAATCACTATTTTTAGTCCTTAACCAATTTTCAAATATTTTTTTTTCGTTTTCATCGGTTAATGGATATAAGCCTCTTATAGTTGCTCCTTTTTGAACTTTATCTATTACATAATCTTCATATATTGTCATTGATTTTACCTCATCAGAAATCTCTTTAATGATCTCATTAGGTACCACGACAACACCCTCTTTGTCGCCAACAATTAGATCATTTGGCCAAATAGCAACATCTCCACAACCAATAGGGGTGTTAATATCTATGGCTTGATGCAAAGTAAGATTAGTTGGAGATGATGGTCTATTATGGTAGGCTGGAATATTCAAATTTTTTATTTCATCTGAGTCTCTAAACCCACCATCTGTTACTACACCAGCACATCCTCTAACCATTAATCTTGTAACTAGTATGGCACCTGCTGATGCTGCTCTGGGATCTTTCCTGCTATCAAAAATTAAGACGTAGTCTTTAGGACATTCCTCAATAGCTAACCGTTGCGGATGTTTTGGATTTTTAAATACCTCTATACTATTTAGATCTTCCCTTGCTGGAATATATCTTACTGTATAAGCTAATCCCACCATATTCGGTAATTTTGTATTTAGTGGGGAAACTCCTTGAATAAATTGATTTTTTAGTCCTTTTTTGAATAAAGCAGTACAAATTGTTGCTACACTTGTGTTAGAAAAAATATTTTTTAATTCATTTGATAACATTCTTAATCTCTAAAAGATATCAGGTTCTTTCGCAGAAATTCCAAAATCGCTCTCTAAAAAATCAAAGTCACAACCCTCATTTGCTTGACGAACATGATTACTATACATCCATAACCATCCTCTACCTGCTTTTGGATTATTTTTTTTAACTTTCTTTTTTCTTTGTATTAAAGTCTTTTCATCTACAAGCATGTTTATTGACCTTGAGTCCACATTTATCTCTATAATATCTCCTGTTTTTAACAACGATAATGGACCACCTACATAACTTTCTGGAGCAACATGAAGAATGCAAGCACCATAACTAGTTCCACTCATTCTTGCATCAGATATTCTAACCATGTCTCGCACACCCCTTTTAAGTAGCTTTTTTGGTATTGGCATCATTCCCCACTCAGGCATTCCTGGCCCCCCTACAGGACCAACATTTCTTAGAACTAACACATGATTTTCCGTCACATCCAATTCATCACTATCAATAATTTTTTTCATATCTGGATAACTATCAAAAACTATAGCTGGACCTTTATGTTTCAAAAATTTTTTATCACATGCAGCTGGTTTAATAACACAACCATCCGGAGCTAAATTTCCTTTTAAAACAGCCAGTGATCCTTCTTTATAGATTGGGTTGTCTAAAGGCCTAATTATGTCTTGATTAAGCGTTTCTTTTCCATCAATAAGTTCATCTAACTTCATTCCTGATACAGTTATTTCATTTAAATTAAGTTGGTTTGCTAAAGAACACATCAAAGATAAAATACCACCAGCATAATAAAAATCTTCCATTAAATAGTCTTTTCCAGAAGGTCTTATATTCGCAATTAAAGGTATTTTTCTTCCCTTTTTATCTAGATCATCCATTGTTAAATTAACACCAGCTCTCCTTGCCATAGCTATCAAATGAATAATAGCGTTAGTAGAACATCCCATTGCCATCGCTACAGTAACAGCATTTTCAATGGAGTTTTCTGTTATAATATTTTTTGGAGTTAAGTCTTCCCATACCATTTCAACAATTCTTTTTCCTACATTTACAGACATTCTAATATGATTAGAGTCTGCTGCGGGAATAGAACTAGCACCAGGTAAACATAAACCCATTGCTTCTGCGATAGCAGTCATTGTGCTTGCTGTTCCCATTGTCATACAATGTCCATAGGATCTAGCAATACCAGTCTCAACTTCTTCCCAATCTTTTTGAGAAATATTTCCTGCTCTTAATTCATCCCAATATTTCCAACCATCTGAACCACTTCCTAAAAATTTACCTTTATAATTCCCCCTTAACATTGGTCCAGCTGGTAAAAAAATTGTTGGTAAATTTAAGGATATCGCACCCATAATTAAAGCAGGGGTGGTTTTATCACAGCCACCCATCAAAACAACTCCATCAATAGGATGAGATCTGATAAGTTCCTCAACTTCCATTGACAACATGTTTCTATATAACATTGTTGTAGGTTTCACATACATTTCAGCAAGAGAAATAGCTGGAAGCTCTATTGGGAAACCACCTAATTGATAAATTCCCTTTTTAACATCTTCAACTCTTTGTTTGAAGTGCATATGACATGGTTGAATATCAGACCAAGTGTTAATAATACCAATAACAGGTTTGTTTTCCCAATCCTCTTTATCTAATCCCATTTGCATAGCTCTAGATCTATGACCAAAAGATCTTACATCATTGGGTGCAAACCATCTAGAACTTCTAAATTCTTCATATTTTTTTTTCAAATTAAATCCTTTAATTTTATCTCAATTTGATATTGACTATAATATAAAAGAATTTCAAAGGAAAAATGTTTTGAGGAATTTCGTTGATTTTTTTAAAAGAGTTTGGTAGGCCTGGAGGGACTTGAACCCCCAACCACTCCGTTATGAGCGGAGGGCTCTAACCAGTTGAGCTACAGGCCTTAATTAAACATTTATTTGTTTTATACTAGTACAAATTTAGTATGTAAAGCTCAAGTATTCAAAGTTAACCACTTAATTTTCTAGAAATGATCTTAGTTTTCTTGATCTTGTTGGATGCTTTAACTTTCGTAATGCTTTAGCCTCTATTTGCCTAATACGCTCTCGCGTAACACTAAATTGCTGTCCAACTTCTTCCAAAGTGTGATCCGTGTTCATACCAATACCAAAACGCATTCTCAAAACTCTTTCTTCCCTTGGCGTTAGACTTGCTAAAATTCTTGTTGTGGTTTCTCTTAAATTTGCGTGAATCGCAGCCTCTAATGGCTGAACTGCCATTTTATCTTCAATAAAATCACCTAGATGACTATCATCTTCATCACCAACAGGAGTTTCTAAAGAAATTGGCTCTTTAGCAATCTTTAAAACCTTGCGAACTTTGTCAAGGGGCATTGAGATTTTTTCTGATAACTCTTCGGGGGTAGGCTCTCTTCCAATTTCGTGAAGCATTTGCCTTGATGTTCTAACAAGTTTATTGATAGTTTCAATCATATGAACAGGAATTCTAATTGTTCGAGCTTGATCAGCAATAGATCTAGTGATAGCCTGCCTAATCCACCAGGTAGCATAAGTTGAAAACTTGTAACCGCGCCTATACTCAAATTTATCAACAGCTTTCATTAAACCAATATTTCCTTCTTGTATTAAATCTAAAAATTGTAATCCTCTATTAGTGTATTTTTTTGCAATAGATATAACTAATCTTAGATTTGCTTCAACCATCTCTTTTTTTGCACGTGCTGCTTCTCTTTCACCTCTTTGGATGATTTGAATAATTTTTTTGTATTCTTGAACTGGCATATTGACATTATTTACAAAATCAAAAACCTGATCACAAATTCTAACAATTTCGTCATTGTGACTTTTAGTAAATTTTTCCCAAGATTTTGAGTTTCCTGGTTTAATTACCCAATTATGATTTATTTCATTACCAATCCAGCTATCAATAAAATCTTTTCTCTTTACACCAGAGTTTTCAGCTAATCTTAATAAAGAACCTTCTATATTAGTAATTTGTCTGTTAAGGCCATACATCTGATCAATTAATTCTTCTTGCCTATTATTATTGAGATAAATCTTTTCCATCTGCTCAATTAGGGTGATTCTAAGTTCCAACAATCTTTTTTCAGATCGAGCAACGAGTGCCTCACCTTTTCTTAACCTTGCTATTCTTCTTTCGCTGAGAGTTGAAATTTCTTTGAATGTTAAAGCAACTTCATCAATCATACCCAATATT
>CACJOU010000017.1 GCA_902595145.1 uncultured SAR116 cluster alpha proteobacterium
GAAAGAAAATATATATAAAACTAATGGGTTAATTGTTGCAGAGTCTGTTATGATGGCCCTCGCCCCCAAGATGGGAAGACAAATTGCACACGACTTAGTTTATGACTGTTGTAGAGAATCAATCAAAAAAAACATATCATTTGTAGATACGTTGTTAAAAAATAGAGAAATTTCTAACTTTTTTAATGAGCAAGATTTGTTAAAAATTATAGATCCATCTAATTACTTAGGAGCGGCTCCTACTATGGCACAAAGACTTTTAGACAATAGAAAGTTACCTTAATATAATGCAACAATTGATGACAAAAGAAAGCCTTGATAAATTTTTAAATAAAGAATTTCCTCAAGTAAGTAAAAACTTCAAGATATTAAATGTAAGTGATAAGTTTTTTTCAATGTTAATGTATATTACTGAGGAACATTTGAGACCAGGGGCAACAGTTTCAGGCCCAACAATGTTTTTATTAGCAGATGTAACTTTTTATTTAGCAACTTTAAGTATTATAGGACCTAAAAGTCTTACTGTTACAACTAATTGTTCAATAAACTTTTTAAGAAAACCGAATGAGAAAAATTTGACTAGTAAAGCCAGAATTTTAAAATTAGGAAAAACTTTAAGTGTAGGAGATGTTTTAATTTATTCAGAAGATATTGACGAGCCTGTTGCCCACGCATCACTTACTTATTCTATTCCACAAAAATAATTTTAGATTCTCTCTCTATGCCAATTTAAATGATCTGCCATAAAGGTTGAAATAAAATAATATGAATGATCGTAATTTGGTTGCATTCTAAGTTTTAAATTAATATTTGTGTTTTTACATGCATCCTCTAATAGCCATGGCCTTAACCCCTCTTCTAAAAAGCTATCGGCATCTCCTTGGTCAACAAGAATATCAGGGAAATAATAGCCATTTTTAACTAAAGCTACGCTATCATACTTTTGCCAATTACTTTGGTCTAAACCAATAAATTTTTTAAAGGCCTCACTAGACCAACTGGCTGATGATGGTTCGACAATTGGAGCAAATGCTGAACAACTTTTAAACTTCTTTGGATTTCTTAGAGCCATTACAATAGCTCCATGTCCACCCATTGAGTGACCAAAAATACTTTGTCTAGACATATCAATATCGAAATATTTTTCAATAACACCTGGAAGTTCATCAATTATATAACTATACATATTATAGTTTTTGTCATAAGGCGATTCTGTTGCATCTAAATAAAAACCAGCCCCACTACCAAATTGCCAATTATCTTTTTCGTCGGGTATATTTTCACCCCTTGGACTTGTGTCAGGACAAACGATTGCCATGCCTAATTCAGCGGCTTTTTTTCTATACTCACCTTTTTCCATTACGTTTAAGTGACTACAAGTCAAACCAGATAGATACCACAAGACTGGAGGGTTTTTTATCTTTGGGGGGATAAAAATTGCAAAAGTCATTTCACAATTATTAACTACGGACTGATGACTGCAGACTAATTGTTTGCCCTCAAATGAATATGCTTTGGATATATTTTTCATCAAAAAACTACAACCGATCTTATTGATTCACCTGCATGCATCAAATCAAAACCTTTGTTGATATCTTCTAATTTTAAGTTATGCGTAATCATTGGGTCAATATCAATTTTTCCTTGAAGATACCATTCTACAATTTTAGGAACGTCGGTTCTTCCCCTTGCTCCTCCAAAAGCAGTTCCTTTCCAGCTCCTACCCGTAACTAACTGGAAAGGTCTAGTTTTAATTTCTTGCCCCGCTCCAGCAACTCCAATTATTATGCTCTCTCCCCAACCTTTATGCGCGCACTCTAAAGCTTGTCTCATTACATTGACATTCCCAATGCATTCAAAAGAGTAGTCTGCACCACCTGTAAGATCAACCAAGTAATTTACCAAGTCACCCTCTATCTCTGAAGGATTAACAAAATGTGTCATACCGAACTTTTTACCCCAAGACTCTTTTTTGTTATTCATGTCGACACCAACTATCATATTTGCTCCTATCATTCTCAAACCTTGAATGACGTTGAGCCCAATTCCGCCTAAACCAAAAACCACTGCGTTACAACCTGCAGTTGCCTTTGCTGTATTGATAACGGCTCCAATACCTGTAGTTACACCACAACCAATGTAACAAATTTTATCAAAAGGAGCTTTTTTGTTTACTTTAGCAAGAGCAATTTCAGGAACTACAGTGTAATTTGAAAAAGTAGATGTTCCCATATAATGCAATATTGGTTTTCCATTAATAGAAAATCTACTAGTACCATCTGGCATTACACCCTTACCTTGGGTAACTCTTATGGCCTGACATAAATTAGTCTTTGGATGCAAACAATACTCACACTCTCTGCATTCCGGTGTGTAAAGAGGAATTACATGATCACCTTCCTTAAGCGATTTTACACCATTACCAACTTCCCTAACTACACCTGCCCCTTCGTGCCCCAAGATTGCTGGGAAAAGTCCTTCAGGATCATCACCAGAAAGTGTGAATTCATCAGTATGACATATACCTGTTGCTTTAATTTCTACTAAAACTTCACCAGAACGAGGCCCTTCTAGATCCACATCCATAATTTCAAGCGGTTTTCCTGCCTCCACAGCAACTGCAGCTCTAGTTTTCATTGCGCCCCCCAACAATAAATTTCTAAAATCTAAGTTTTATTATGATTTAATATCCATGACTTGCAAGATTTTTTAGTATATAAATTAGGCTTTAAAGATTTAAATATTAGGAGCATCTCTATGAGTTTTGTTGAAACTGAAATTAATGGCCAAATAATTACTATCAGATTAAATCGTCCAGATAGATTAAATGCTTTAAGCACCGTTATAAGAAAAGGAATGGCAGAAGCTTTTAATAGATTTCATGAAGATAAAGATCTAGAGGTAGCAATTTTGACAGGAACTGGAAAAGGGTTTTGTGCAGGCGAAGATATGAAAGAATCTATTGATAGAGGCATTCCAGGATCCCCAAAAGAATTTGTAGAAGAAAATTTAGTTGACCCATTTCAGACAGGTGCTCTTCAAAAACCAGTCATAGCAGCAGTAAATGGATATGCAATGGGTGGTGGGTTTATGTTAGTTGAGAGAACAGATCTTAGGATTGCTGTAAAAGAAGCAATTTTTGAAATGTCAGAAGCAAAAAGATGGCTTCTAGGCGGTTATAATCATGGACATTATGGGAATCTCCCACATCCCGTTGCAACTGAAATGGCTTTTGGATATAGAATTTCTGCTGAAAGGATGCATCAAGTTGGTTTCATTAATCGTTTAGTCGAAGCTAAAGATCTTATGAGTGAAGCTCATTCAATGGCAGAACATCTACTATCACTTCCCCCTGCTGCAAGAGTAAATACACTTTATATGATGAAGCATATGGCACCAAAAATCAGTCCTAATATTGCAGACCTTGCTGAAAAACTACATCTTCACGGCGACACTGAGGATAGAATGGAAAGTAGAAGAGCCTTTGCAGAAAAAAGAAAACCAAACTTCAAAGGTTGGATTAAACCAGAAGATAGATATAATATGCCAAAATTAGAGGAAAATTAGAGGTCAAAATGAGTGAAAAAAATGGAGCTCTTTCTGGGTTAAAAATAGTTGCATGTTCAACAGCTCAAGCTGGAACTGTTCCCTACATGTTAATGGCAGATCTTGGTGCTGAAGTAATTAAAATTGAAACACCAGGTAAAGGTGATAACAATCGTAACTCAGGTTTTTTAGAAGGAGAGATTGGATCCTTTTTTGAGACTAATAACAGAGGAGTTAAAAGTTTAACTCTCAATCTTAAGTCAGAAAACGGGCAAAAAATACTTCATAGTTTAATAAAAGATGCCGATGTTTTTGGTCAAAATTTTAGACCAGGCGTTGCTGAAAAACTTAATTTTGATTATGAAACTCTTAGTAAAATTAATCCTAAAATAGTTTACGCTTCTGTTTCTGCGTATGGACCCGATGCCCCAGATGGACATTTACCAGGAACTGACGCTGTGGGACAAGCTTTAAGTGGAATAGCTGAAGCATATTCAATTCCAGGAAATAATTTAAGAACTGGGGTAGCCTCTGTTGCAGATGAGAGCTGTGCAATACTAACTTTTGGAGGAATTTTAGCTGCGTATATAAATGCTCAAAAAACAGGAAAAGGTCAAAAGTTAGAAACTTCTTTAGTTGGGAGTGCTTTTAGACTTCTTGGTTGGACTATGACTACTGCAATGTGGAGTAACAGGCCACCAATTACTGGAGCTAGAATTAATGGAACGAGAGAAAGACCAGGTATTGCAGCATGTTTTAATGATATCAATGGTAAACCTTTTGCACTTCAACTTGACCCAGATGACTGGAAAGAAGCAATGAAAGCTCTTAACTTTTTTGATATACTTGCAGAAAATGGTCTTATTGACCTTGGTTTGGCATTTGAATCTGAAATAAAGAAAACTAAAATTTTAGATAAACTTGCTGAATTGTTCTCAACTGATACCAGAGATAATTGGATATCAGTCTTAAGAAAAGCTGACATGATATCTACCCATGTTAATACCATGCTTGAAGCATCTAATGATCCAAATATAAAAGAAAACAATTATGTAACCGAAGTATGGTACCCAGAACTAAACAAAAATATGAAAGTACACGGAACTCCTTGGAAATTTTCCAAAACACCTGCGAACATAAAAAGAGCGCCTAAACTCGGTGAACACAATACTGAGATATTGTCTGGTTTAGGTTATACTGAAGATGAAATTGAAAGCTTTAAAAACGACAAGATTATTTGATTTCTTTCATTTCTTTTGCAAACTTTTTAAAGTTTGCTACGTAATGCTTTGAAGATCTTGTCATATTATCAATCATCTCTTGACTTAGTTCTCTAACAGCTTTAGCTGGTGAGCCTACAATTAACCAACCATCCGGAAATTCTTTATTTTCCGTAACAAGGGCACCAGCACCTACAAGGCAATTGTTACCTATTTTAGCATTATTGAGAATTGTTGCACCCATTCCAACTAAAGAATTATTACCTATTGTACAACCGTGTATAATTGCATTATGTCCAATCGTACAATTATTACCTATGGTGACAGGACAGTCAGGATCAACGTGAATTATAGTGTTTTCTTGTATGTTTGTTTCTTCACCAATCTTGATGACATCATTATCACCTCTTAAAACTGATCCAAACCATACACCAACATCTTTTCCTAAAATAACGTTTCCTATAACATGTGCATCTGGTGCAACCCAATATAGGTTATTTTCAGGTAATTGAGGTTTTTTTTCACCTAAACTATAAATTGGCATTTGCACTCCTTTTATAATAATTTAACGTTAAGATTATATCTTATATAATTTTTTCTAGTTGTTAATATTTTATTAAAAAAACTATGAGAGTTCTTTATGGTAATTAGAGATAGTATTATTTCAAAAGTTGCAATTTACAGACTAGATGTTCCTTTAATAAAGCCTTATAAATTATCCTATAATACTTTCTATTCTTTTGAACCGTTGTTGGTTAATATTGTAGATGATCAAGGAAATGAAGGATGGGGCGAACAGCACATATCACCTGGCTCCAGCAGTGAAACTAGAGATGGTGGATGGACATTTGCCAGAGTTATATCAAAATTAATTTTAAATAAAAAATTATACGAAGCAAAAGAAATCATTTTATCTAATTCCTCTATAAGTATTGTTGCTTCAAGTGCCATCTATACAGCAATCGAGATGTTAGAAAAGAATAATTTTTTAAATAATAAGAGTTCTTTAAAACTTAAATTATTAACTTCATTTAATGCAGAGGAAAAATCTGAAATAAAAGATGAATTGGACAAAGTAACTGAACAAGGATTTACAACAATAAAAATTAAGGTTGGAAAAGACGTTAATGCAGATATTAAAAAGATAAATAATATACAAACTTATTTAAATGGCAGAGCCACCTTAAGAATAGACGCTAATAGGGGGTACACAAAAAAAGACGGTTGTAAATTTGTTCAAGGATTACATCCTGATTTCATAGAATTATTTGAACAACCTTGTGATGCTAATGATTGGGATGCAAACGCTGAGGTAGCTAAGCTATCACAAATCCCAATTATGTTGGACGAACCTATTTGTAGTTTTGAAGACATTAAAAAAGCTTCTAAAATAAAAGGCGTAGGATTATGCAAACTTAAGTTGAAAAGATTTTTATCTATTACAAAATTAACTGAAGCCATAAAATATGCACATAAATTAGGGTTAAAAATTGTACTTGGTGACGGGCTTGGTACTGAAATTAATTGTTGGATGGAAGCTAGAATTGCAAAAAACCTAATTGACAATGCTGGAGAATATAACGGTTTTTTAAAAATTGATCCCAAAGCAAGAATTTTGTCAAATCCCCTAAAATTTAAGAATGGTTTTCTATTAACTTCTGAGAATTGGAGTCTTGAAATTGACAGAGATAAGTTAGAAAAATACACTATTAATAAAGAGGAAATTTATAAATAAATTAAATAGGAAAAAAAGTAATGAAATTAATTAATAGTTTTAAGAGCTTGGGTGGCAAGATTGTAGATTTGGACATCAGTAATAAATTAACTCAAGATCAAATTAATTTCATAAATCAATCTTGGGATGAAAGACTTGTCTTAGTATTTAAAAAACAAAATTTAGATGATTATAAATTAATAAATTTTAGTAAATATTTTGGTGAACTCGACCCTCCCGGCCCTAATCCATATGGCATAACCTTTTTGCCAGAATTTCCTGAAATTAATGTAATTTCTAATGTCAAAAATGAACAAGGTACTCCTATAGGTAATTTAGGAGATGGTGAAGCAGTCTGGCATGCAGATATGACTTACCTACAACTACCTCCAAAGGCTGGAATTTTATATGCCCTTGAAGTACCTAAAAATCAAGGTAATACTCACTTTGCAAATATGGAACTAGCATATAGTGAATTACCAAACAGATTAAAGGATAAAATTGATGGTAAAATCTTAATACATGATTCTGCTCATAATAGTGCTGGAATGCTAAGAAAAGGGTATTCAGAAGTAGATGACCCATCTGACACCCCAGGAGCGAGACATCCCATGGTAATCACAGATAAAAATACTAATAAGAAACTACTTTTTCTAGGAAGAAGACCGCACGCATATATAATTGATTTAGAGCTAGAGGAAAGTGAAAATTTATTGAATGAAATTTGGGAACACGCAACACAAGATAAATTTACCTGGACTCAAGAATGGGAAAAAGGTGATTTATTAATGTGGAAAAATTTAAATGTACTTCATAAAAGAGATGCTTTTGATCCTAACACAAGAAGAGTAATGCACCGAACGCAAATAAAAGGAGAAATGGAAATTACAGCGTAGCTTTTTAAAATAATCTTAAGACTCATATTGATTTATAAAAAAAACAATCGCAAAATATAACATTATTAACTGGAGGAAAATATGAAAATACTTAAAAATTCTTTTAGAAGGAATATAATTAAAGCTAGTTTAGGCGTTGCTGCAATAGCTGGGATAAGTACATTTAGCTTAGTATCTGTAGCTAGTGCTGACAAATATCCTAATAAGCCAATTGAATTAGTAATCCATGCAAAATATGGTGGTGGAACAGATACTACTGCTAGAATGGTCTCAATTAGAACAAGACGTAATTTAGGCACTGATATTTCAATCGTTGCTAAGAGAGGTGGCTCTGGAGCAAAAGCTCAGAACTATGTCTTAACAAAGCCAGCTGACGGTTATACAATTATGGCTCTAACACAATCTCATCTTTATACAATGGCTAGAGGAAAATCTAATATGAAAATTGATGATATTGTCGGTGTTGCTAGAGCAATGGATGACCCAACATTTATTACTGTATCAGGAAAAGGAAAATTCAAAACATTGGAAGATCTTGTTGCCGCTTCTAAGAAAGCACCATTAAACTGGGGCGTTGCTCAAATTGGAGGAACTGAACATATAGGTTTAGCCCAGTTTGCCAAAGAAGCTGGAATTAAATTTAAAGTTGTTCCATTCGGTTCAGGTGCTCAAATGGTACAAGCACTAATGGCAGGTAAAATAGATGCTACTTTACCAAATGTCAGTGAAGCAGCTAACCAAGTTGCAGATGGAAGTTTTAAAGCACTTGCGGTTATGGCAGAAAATAGACTTAAAGATTATCCAAATGTTCCTACTACTTTTGAAAAAGGGATAAAAGCAAAATGTTCAACAACTAGAGGTTACGCTGTATTAGCTTCTACTCCTCAACCAATTATAGATCAAATCTCAAAGGCTATGGTTAAGGCAATGAAACATGAAGTTTTTGCATCTTATCTTGCTGGGGCAGGATTGACTGTTGATAGTAGTGTTGCTGGAACAAAAGTATGGGATAAGCAACTTAAGGAAGAATATCTAGTTGCAGCATCAGCGCTCAAAGAACTTGGTTTAGTAAAATAAATAATTTAATCATAGGTTTTTTGAATAATGATAAATAATAAAAATGCACCCAAAGGTTTGGGTGCATTATTAAATAAAAACGATACGATTATTGCAATTTTATTAACATTAATAATTGCTTTTTTATGGTTTGAAACAACAAAATTTGAAAAAGTTCCTGACTTATTTTCAAATAATATCCCCCCTGAAATGTTTCCTCAAATATTACTTATTATAATTTTAGGGATGGTTTTAATAATACCTTTTGAGCATCTTTTTTTAAAGAAAAGTGGAAAAGATATTGATTCATCAAGGAAAAAACCAGTGGAAATTTCGACCATTGGAACTATGGTGATTTTATCAACTATAATAGCTTCCTCACAAATTTTAGGAGCTGCTCTTACAATAATAGCAGTAAGTATCTCATTGCCAATTTATTGGGGTGAAAGAAGAGTAAAAGTATTAATCTCATATATTATAGGGTTCCCATTATTTGTAATAGTTTTATTTAACATAATTCTTGGTGTTCATTTTGAACCTGGACTATTAGAGCTGATTAAAAATTAAAGAGGGTTGAAATTTGGAAGATATAATTAAAGGTATTGGGTTATTATTAGAGTTTCAAAATATACTCTTAATATTATCAGGTGTTTTAATTGGCGTGTTAGTTGGAGCATTACCTGGTTTAAGTTCTCCTATGGCAATTGCTCTTCTAATACCTTTTACAATTTCTTTAGACCCAGTTGCGGCAATAGCTATGATGGCCGCCCTTTATTGTGCTGGAACTTTTGGAGGCTCCATCACAGCTATATTAATTAATGCTCCAGGTGCTCCACCAGCTGTAGCAACTGCTCTAGATGGATACCCAATGGCAAAAAATGGTGAACCAGGAAGGGCACTTGGTTTAGCTGCCGTATCTAGTGTTTTTGGTGGAATTTTTAGTTTAATAATTTTTATATTTGCGGCTCCTCTTTTAGCAAAGCTTGCTCTAGAATTCGGACCAGCAGAATATTTTGGACTTGCTGTTTTCGCACTTTCAATGCTTGCATCCATGAGTGGAAAGTCTTCTTTAAGAAACCTCATTTCAGGTCTTGTTGGTGTGTTGATTGGCACTATAGGAATTCATCTAACTACTGGCGTAGAAAGATTTACATTTGATATCCCAGATCTCGAAGAAGGGATACATTTTGTCCCTGTTCTTATTGGTCTATTTGCAGTCAGTGAACTTTTTAAACAATCTGAAAAATTAAATGCTGTAGTTGAGAGAATACAAGCAAAAGCTCTAAGATTGCCTACCTTATTTGAATTGAAAAAACTAAAATACACTATACTTAGATCATCTGGAATTGGAACTTTTATAGGCATTCTTCCTGCTGAGGGTTCTACAGTAGCAGCTATAATTGGTTATAATGAGGCTAGAAGATGGTCTAAGGATAAAGATAACTTTGGCAAAGGCTCCCCTGAAGGCATAGTTGGACCAGAAGCTGCAAACAATGCTGCTGCAGGTGGGGCTATGGTTCCCACACTTGCCTTAGGAATACCTGGAAGTGGTTCAACTGCTCTTATATTGGCTGCATTAATTATGCATGGTTTTAGACCTGGACCTTATTTAATTAGTGAAACACCAGAATTCGTATACGCAATTTTTGGAGCTATGTTGATAGCTAATTTAGGGTTTTTATTTATTGGCTTAGTTGGCGCCAAATTCTTTTCCCTAGTTGCTTTCATCCCCAAAAAACTCCTATGGCCAGCTGTATTTATATTTTCTATGATTGGTTCTTATTCTTTTGCATCCTCAATGTTTGATGTCTGGGTAATGTTAGCTGCTGGACTAGTAGGTTATTTTATGGATCGACATGGTTTCTCAGCAGCACCACTTGTTATGGGATTAATTCTTGGTAAATTAGTTGAAGAGAGCTTTTCTCAATCGATGATTATTCATGATAATAACTTCTTTGCATTATTAGAAAGTCCAGTTGTGTTATTGTTTTTTGTACTAACATTCTTAAGTTTATCGTCTCCTTTTTGGACAAGATATTTCTCAAAGAAATAATTCAATTAAATGTAGTAAAATGAATAAAATTGAAACTTCTCTTGCTGAAACATTTTCAGAATGGGTTCATAAACTTAATATAAATGATGTACCAGAAGACGTTGTTGATAAATTGCAACTAATTGTAATGGACTCTTTTGGACTAATGGTTTCTGCTAAAAACGAGCAATACATAAAAAGCCTTATCAATGCCCTTCAGGAGAATGGAGATTGCACATTGGTTGGACACAACAAAAAGGTAAATCCATTCAACGCATCTATAATTAATGGAACAGCTATACATGGTGAAGATTTTGACGATACTTTTGAAGGAACACCTGTGCACGTAGGTTCTGTTATGGTTCCAGCAATGTTGTCTTCGGCTCAAGCTAAAAATTTAGACGGAGAAAAATTTTTAAAAGGTTTGGTTGTAGGATCAGAACTAATTTGTAGACTAGCTTTGGTTGCGCCTACAGCAGTTCATAGACAAGGGTTTCACCCGACAGCAATTTTTGGAGCTTTTGGTTCATCAATAGGTGTTTCATCGTTGCTTGGAAATACCATAAATGAAATGAGTTCAGGATTAGGTATTGTAGGAAGCATGGCTTCTGGAATTATAGAGTATTTAGCTGAAGGCACATCAACAAAACGTCTTCATCCAGGATGGGCTGCTGGTTGTGGATGGCAATCCGCTAATTTTGCTAAATCTGGATTTTTAGGACCAAGAACTGTATTTGAAGGTCAACACGGTCTATTTAATAGTTTTGCTAAAAATAATATTGAACCAAATTTTTCACATATTATTTCAGATTTGGGAAATAGATGGGAATCAAAAAACTTGGCTTTAAAGCCTTATGCTTGTGGAACAATGGCTCAACCTTTTATTGATTGCGCTATAAAACTAAAAGATAAAATTGATAATGTTGAGAATATAGATCAAGTAATAGCTAGCGTTGGTGAGGGAACAGTCCATAGGTTATGGGAACCGTTAGAGGAGAAACAAAGTCCATCCACCGCATATGGCGCAAAATTTTCTGTTCCATATTGTATTTCAATAGGATTAATCAATGGGTCTGCAGGCTTAAATGAGTTTACTGATAAATGTTTGAAAAATTTAGAAGTGATAAAATTAGCGTCTAAAGTAAATTATGAAATTAATCCAGATGACGAATATCCAAGAAATTATACTGGTAAAATAAAAATAATTATGAAAGATGGGACAATATACTCTTCTTCACAAGAATGTTTAAGAGGTGGCAAACGTGACCCTCTCAGTTATAATGAAGTTAGAAAAAAATTTGAAGCTAATTTAAAATTTGCAAATGTGAAGTCTAGTGAGATTGAAAAACTATATGATTTTATTAAAAATATTTTTAAATCAAAAAATCTTAATGGATTAGATGGTATTAACTTCTATTAATTAAATCACTGCAGTTTTTTCCTAAGAGCAAATCAAAAAACTTCTTCCATTTTTCTACATAATTACTTCTATTTACAACCCAATCAATATGATCAGTAGAGGGTTTGTCTGGATTTATTCTAATTCCCCACAAACCATCAACCTCATTAGGGACTGCTGAATACCTGACATCTGTAATTATATTTTTATCAATTCCTTTTCCTAGATAACCTTGTGAGAACCAACCAAATCTTTTAATATCTTTATATTGTTGACTTTTTTTATCAAGCTCTGAAAAATCAATGAGAAGATCAAGTTTTTTAATTTTTGTTCCTTGACAATATTCTGCCTTGTAAAACAACCTTACTGCATCAACGTAGTAAAAACCTTCGTCCTCATAAATTGTTTTCCATAAAAATAAATTTCCTAGACTTGGTTTTGCTGTGAGATGCTTACTCTCATGCCCTCTTAAATTTGCAATTAATTGTCCAACAAATTGAGCACGATTTTCTTGGAAAGCGCCAAAGATTAAGTAAATAAAAATATATAGAATGCCAAATAGAGTAATTAATTTATTTTTCATAATTATTGCAAAAATTATAGATAGAATTACAGGAATACTTAAAAAAGGATCAACAACTGATATATAATTCCAAGAAATTCTTTCATCGGAAAATGGCCATAAAAGTTGTGTTCCATAACTTGTGCAGGCGTCTAATAATCCATGTGTGGCATAACCAAGAAAACTTAAAAGATAAGTTTCACCCAAACTCAAATATTTCTTGAAAAGTATTCTTGAAAATAAGGTTACAATCAAAGCACCTATTGGTATGAAAATTAAAGAATGTGTAAATTGTCTATGATATTCTAATTTTAATAAGGGGTCTGAGGCAGATCTAATGAAAATATCTAGGTCAGGAGCTAAACCTGCGCAACAACCAACTATTGACCCGACTAAAAATTTTTTCTTATTTGAGATTGTTTGAGCAAAAATTGCACCAAATGCGCCTTGAGTAACTGGATCCATAATACAAACCAAAACTATTAAATGAGCTATCTATACACTAAGTTTTCTTGACTGTTTATATTTTTTTCATTTAACATATTCAATGTATTACAAGAGACCTTTTAATGAACCAAATTAACTTAAATAATAAAGAATATGACGTGATAATTGTAGGTGCTGGGTTTTCAGGATTATATCAATTGATATGTCTTAGAAATCAACTTGGTATGAATTGTCTTGTTGTAGAAACAGGAGACGACGTTGGTGGTACATGGTATTGGAATCGTTATCCAGGGGCAAGATGTGATACTGAAAGCCACGCCTACTCTTATTATTTTTCAGACGAATTATTAAAAGAATGGACATGGTCAGAACGATATCCTGGTCATGCTGAGATTAGAAGATATATGAATTTTGTTGCTGACAAATTTGATCTTAAAAAAGATATTTTATTTAATCACAAAGTAACGAGTGCTCAATATAATGAAGATAAAATTTGTTGGGAAATCACAACCAACAATAAAATAAAATTTAGGTCTAAATTTTTAATTACAGCTGTTGGATGTTTGTCAAATGCAAATATTCCTAAAATTAAAGGATTAGAAAATTTTAAAGGTAAATATTACCATACAGGAAATTGGCCAAAAAATGGCGTATCATTTGTTGGTAAAAAAGTTGGTCAAATTGGAACTGGTTCTACTGGAATACAAGCAGTCCCAGTTATAGCTGAAGAAGCTAAACATTTAACTGTTTTCCAAAGAACGGCAAATTATAGTGTGCCTGCAAGGAATAAACCTTTAACTAAAAATTTCAAAATCCATGTTAAAGAGAGATTTAAGTATTACAGAGAATTACTTAAAAAGACACCTAATGGACACCCTTTTGAAATATCAGATCGTCTTGTTGCTGATGTTCAAGACCAAGAAATGCAAGAGATTTACGAAAAAGCATGGGAAAAAGGAGGTTTACAATTTAGGGGATCATTTAGTGATTTGGTTACTAACGTTGAAGCTAATAAAACAGCCTCAGATTTTATAAAAAATAAAATTAATGAAACTGTTTTAAATAAAAAATTTGCAGCAATCTTATCAGATATTGATCACCCATATGCAGGTAAACGCCCACCAATAGATACAAATTATTTTGAAACCTATAATAGAGACAATATTAATCTTGTTGATCTTCGTAGTAATCCTATAACACAAATAGATAAAAAAGGAATTCAAACTGAAAAAGAACATTTTGATTTAGATATTATTGTTTTTGCTACAGGTTATGATGCGATGACTGGACCACTTTTGAATATGAATATCATTGGAAAAAATAATTTAAAACTGCAGGAAGCTTGGGAAGAAGGACCAAAAACATTTTTGGGTCTTCAAGTGCCAGGTTTTCCTAATATGTTTACAATAACAGGCCCAGGCAGTCCGTCAGTTCTAACAAACATGCCTATAGCAATTGAGCAACATGTTGAATGGATTAGGGATTGTATAGATTTCATGAATAAAAAAGAGTATTCCACAATTGAGACTGATGCTAAGTCAGCAGAAGAATGGGGCAATGAAGTTAACAATGTTGCAAATAAAACTTTACTACCTACCGTAAAACATTCATGGTACCTAGGTGCAAACATTCCTGGTAAGCCACAAGTTTTTATGCCTTATGCAGGTGGACTCCCCAGATATAGAGATGTATGTGAAAACATTAAAAATAATAATTATAAAGAGTTTAGTTTAAATTAAAATTTAATCGTCTACAGAGTTCTTAATTACATTAATTTTGGTTCTAATTTTTTTCATTCTCTCTTCAAGTTCATTTTTCTTAGGCGGGTTCTTTGAGTCTAACTGATCCAAAAGATTAGAAATTTCATTGGCTAATTCGTTACTTTGTTTATTTGAATCTAAAAGCCTCAGTTGAGTCTTTCTTATTAAAGCTCCCAAAATGACATTAGATTTAATGATTTCTTTAAAGTAAGATTTAGGTATTATTTTTGTAACTAATTTTTGAGTACATACTTTAGCAGTTACGGTTCTTGGAACATTGAGTAAAATGGAGGTCTCTCCAAATATCTCCCCCATACCAAGTCTATTCAGTTTTAATCCATCCTTTGTTTCAATATTGACATATCCCTCTAAAATTAAATATGCATCTTTTGGTTCACTTCCTACTTCATAAATTATTTCACCAGGTTCCCAAATTACTGACTTACCATTTTCTTGCATCAAATATTCCTCTAAATATTATGATTCAATTATTGTACAGGAATAGCCAAAGGCTCCATCCAAAAGATATATCCATAAAAAATTAAATAACAATAGAATAATCCATAAGCCCACCATGGCTTTGGTTTGAATGATTTACTCCTTTCATCAATTTCTTCCAATTCTTCTTTATAATTTTTGTAGTAATTCATCATAAAATTAGATCTACCCAATTAACTTCTCCACATTAAAATATGTTTACATATCAAAAAAAACTGTTTCTTTATCACCTTGTAAAAATACATCAAAAACATAGACATTTTTTTTAATCTTTTTTGCTACAAGGCTGTCAATATTTACTTTATCATTTTTTATCATAGATAAAATAGGATCGTTTATCAAATCATCACCTTCAAAGTATATTCTGGTATTTAAAGTCATATTAAGACCTCTGGATGAAATTGATAAACAAATATGTGGACTTTGATTTTTTCCATCTAGATTTTCAACTTGTCCTGGCTTTACTGTTAATAACTTAAATTTTTTTGTTGATTTATCAGGAATAAATCGTGCAAACCCATTGTCTTCAAAAAATTGACCATTTTCGTCACATTGCCAAGTTTCTAGCATCACGTCGTCTAACGCAATACCGTTTCCATCAAATACTGAACCTTCGACAGTTATCATTTCTATTTCATTTTTATTTTTAAATGGCACCTCACCCAAATCATTTTTATATAAATTATTTATTTTTATTTTATTTGGCATGCAACCTATATGAAGAAATGGACCAGCTGTTTGAAAAGGAGTTTCATCAAGAATATTTCTAGAATTTTTCAAGTTAAAGCCCTTCTTGTCTATTTTCAAAGAATGTTTGTTTTACTCCTCTTAACACAATATCAAATTTGTAAGCTAATATGTTTTGAATGTTTGATCGCGAAGTATCTAATTTTCCAACTAAACTCTTTTTTGCTTTCTCATCCGCAATAGAATTTACCATTGGACATATGTTTATCAGTGGATCACCTTCAAAATACATTTGTGTAATTAACCTTTGTCCAAAGCTTTCCCCAAATATTGAAAAATGAATATGCATTGGTCTCCACTCTATCCCACGATTTGGATAAGGGTATGGTCCAGGTTGAATAGTTAAAAATTCGTAGGAACCGTCTGATGAAGTTAGAGAACGCCCACAACCTGAAAAATTAGGGTCAATGGGTGCAGGATTTTTATCGTCCTGATGTAAATATTTACCAGCAGCATTAGCTTGCCAAATTTCTATTAACGCACCTTTGATTGGATTGGAAAATTGATCAGAGACAGTTCCATGAACAATAATTTTATGACCAAGCGGGGAATTTTTGTTTTTGGAAAAATTTAATGTAAGGTCATTATCTAACTCACCTATAGTTTTTTTATTAAATATTGGCCCGAAAATCTCTAAATTGGATGGTATTGAAATTTTTTTATTCTTAGGAGCTCTGAAAATACTAGATTTATAATCAGGAAAATCTATTTCTGGTTGTTTTTTATAATTTCTTTTTACTAATGATTTAACATTCATGCTTTTACCTAAATTTTAAGAAATGTATTTTATTAGTTTTAGTAAGGTAAACCAACATAATTTTCTGCCAAAACTCTTTGTGATGCAACAGAATTTTCCAAATACTCTATTTCAGAATCTTGAATTCGTTGATCAAAAGAAGATTGATCAGGAAATTTATGAAAAGTTGTAGTCATCCACCAACTAAACCTAATAGCTTTCCAAACTCTAGAAAGAGCATTATTTGAATACATTTTTAAATCATCATTTATATTAAATTTATAATAATTTTTCAGAGCATTGTGCAAATAGTATACATCTGAAACTGCTAAGTTTAACCCTTTCGCTCCAGTAGGGGGGACGATATGTGCGGCATCTCCAACTAAAAATAATTTTTCCCAACTCATTGGCTCACAAACAAAAGACCTAAGTGGTGCTATAGATTTTTCAATGGAAATTCCGGTTATAATTGTATCTGATGCTTCTGTTGGAAGTCTCTTTTTTAATTCATCCCAAAATTTTTTGTCTGACCAATTCTCTATTTTTTCATCTAACGAAGTCTGTATATAATATCTACTTAAATTTTCGTTTCTCATTGAGGCCAAGGCAAAACCATTACCATGATTTGCATAAATTAATTCATCACTTACAGGCGGTGTTTGTGACAAAATCCCCAACCATCCAAAAGGATATGTTCTCTCATAAGTTTTAATTATTGATTTTGGAATTATACTTCTACTTATTCCATGAAATCCATCACATCCTGCAACTAAGTCACACATAATTTTTTTCTCTACACCATTTTTTTTAAATGTTACAAATGGTTTATCAGTGTCAATTGCTTGAGGTAGAACGTCTTCTGCGTTGTTAAATATTTTACCATTTTCTTTTTTTATTATTCTGTATAAATCTTTTGTTACTTCAGTTTGTCCATAAACTGTTACATGTTTATTAGTTAATTGTTTTAAATTAATTCTAAACCCATGATTTTTGAATGAGAGTTGTATGCCATCGTGATTAAAGCCTTCTTTTTTAAGTCTATCTGAAACGCCTGCTTTCTTAAGCATTTCAATTGTACCATTTTCCAAAACACCAGCCCTGATTCTACCTGTGACATGTTCTTCAGATTGTTTTTCAAGAACTACATTATCAATCCCATCAACTGACAAAAGTCTTGATAAAAGCAACCCTGATGGACCTCCTCCAACTATTACAACATTTGTCCTCATTAAAATTAGCCCTTAATTCATTATTATTTCAGATAATTTACTAACAAAAATATACATCCAATTATCTGCAGAAAATTTATAAAAACTGAAAACTTGTGTAATTTATTAAATTTGTTTTCATTGTTCAAATCTTTAGCTTTATTTATCATTGGCATTAAAATTTGTCTTGAGAAAATAAATCCAATCGTAATAAGTAAAAAAATTAATATTGAGGATTTATTTTCATAATAGATGGAAATAATAAGGCCTATTAAGCTTAAAATAAAACCAAACAGATAATATTTAGGAAAAAAAATTCTAAGAAATTTAGATGATTGTTTTTCGTCTAGGACTTTAAAAACTGAAGTTGCCACAACTATGGGAAAAAACATCATGAAGCTTAATATGGCTGCAGCTATTAAAATTAACAATTTTTACTCCTTACCAAATAAATAATTTTATTTTTTTATACCAATTATTATTATAAAGTATATTGCGTTTTAATAAAGTTACCATGAGTAATTAGAATGAATAAAAATATAAAGCCTTATTCTGTAGATACATTAATTGCAGAAAAAGAAATAAAAAAAAGAATTATTGAATTAGGTAAAGAGGTAAACCTTTTTTACAAAAATACAGATAAACTATTGGTTGTTGGATTGTTAAGAGGATCTTTTGTATTTATCGCAGATTTAGTTCGAGAGCTAAAAATACCAGTTGAGGTTGATTTTATGACTGCCTCTAGCTATGGAAACTCAATGCAATCTTCAAATAATATTCGAATATTAACAGATTTAAATACAGATATAAAAAATTTAGATGTTCTATTAGTAGAAGACATTGTAGATACTGGTCATACACTAAACCAAGTTATAAAGTTACTTAAAAGTAGAAAGCCAAAAAGTTTAGAAGTTTGCTGCCTATTGAACAAATTTTCACGTAGGGAAACTGATATTGAAAGTAAATGGGTTGGTTTTGATATTCCAGATGAGTTTGTAGTTGGTTATGGGATTGATTATGCTCAAGATAACAGACATTTACCATTCATTGGTAAAGTAGTTGAGTAAAAAATAGGGAATAGCCTTAATTATTTACCTTATTTAGGATAATCGTGGAGATTTAAAAAGCTATTCCCTTCATTTTGGTTTTTGCAAATAACGTGCCATAATTCAAAATTATTTTACCTGGTTAAAATCATTAAGATCTAATTTAGATGAATACTCAACTTCACATTTACCCTCGGTAAATGAGATCGTACCTCCCATTTCTTTTATATCCTGCCAAAATTTGTTAGTCCAAGCAGCTCTTGTCTTATTTACATATTTTTTATTTTTAAAAAGGTGAAATATTTCTATTGAGTTCTCGGTAATATTTGTAAAAGCTCTTATTATCATTCCATCTTGAAACATATCAGTACTTTTACTCTTAAGAGCATTAATTATAGCTTCTTTTGCTAATTTATTTTGAAATTTAATAGACCTTGTAACCGCCCACATTTTTTTCTCCTAAAGAATTGTAATAAAATTAAATTGAATTAACTCCAAGGCTTAATAACAATTTTTATGGCATCATCTATTCTCTCTCTTGCATATTTTAAAGCATTAGGAAGATCAGCTAAATTAAAGGTATGAGTATGAACTAATTTTGCATCAAATCGTTTTTCTTTCATAAATTGCATAGCTCTATGAGTAGCACTTTTGCCTTCACCTCTTATTCCAAACATGTAAATATTATTAATAACCATATGTGGAATATTTATTTCAACTGGTTTGTGAGGGAATGCAGCGAGGCATATTTTCCCTCCTCTATTAGTCATCATAATTGCATCATTCAAGGCCTCTTTGGTTCCTGCACACTCAATTACATAGTCAGCACCTTTTTCTCCAACAATGCTTTTTACACTTTGAACAATGTCTTTTTCATTTTTTACATTTAGGGTATAATCTGCTCCCAGTCTTTTACCAATTTCTAATCTACTATCTCTTGTGCCAATTAAGATTACTGGCCCTGCACCCAAAGCTTTAGCTACAGCAACACCTAACAAACCAATAGGACCAGGACCTATTACAACTAAACTTTCACCAGCAATTAATCCTCCTAGTTCAGTGAGACCATACATTGTTGTTCCTGCTGTAACTACTAAAGTTGCTTCTTCATCAGTCATACTGTCTGGAACTTTTATGAGTGTGTTTATATTATTTACAGCATATTGTTTGAAACCACCATCTGTAGTAAATCCATTTGCTCTGTGACCTTTATTAACATTTCCATAGTTTAGGCCATAATTATGACATGAGGTATACATTCCCATCCTACATCTTTTGCATTGACCACAACCAGCATGAATTTCTACTGTTACCCTATCACCAATTTCAAATTCATCTACCGATGGACCTAATGCTACAACAGTTCCCATATACTCATGTCCAGGTGTAAAATTTTTATTAAATGGCAAACCACCCTCTATTAAAGCTGGTGGACCATGACTAATTACATCGAGATCTGTCGCACAGATTGCCACTGCATCAATTTTAATAAGCACTTCTGCTTCACCTGGCATAACAATAGGCTTATCAATTAAAGACAGTTCGTCTGGATCTCCTAAAACCCACGCTTTCATTGTTTCTGGTATTGGATGTTTAACTGAAGTCTTTACGTTAAATTCAATTGACATAATGAAACCTCTTGTAGACTTTAATGAATCCGTTAAATAAAAGATTTGTCAAAAAGTTTATATATTAAATATTGTGTTTAATTTTATATTCACGCCATGTTGTAAAAAGTCCTGATCCTATAACTACTAATGCACCTACAATAATCATCAGATCTATACTTTCAGAAAAAATTGTTACACCAATAATTGATCCAAATACTAATTGAAGATAAGAAAAAGGTTGTACAACAGAAGCTTCTGCCACTTGTAATGTTTTTACCATCATAAAATGAGACCCTGCACTTAATACACACATTAAAAGAAGCCATAAATAATCTTCTTTTAATATATCATCCCATATAAAAAGACTTATTAAACTCATCGTTACCGTGCCACCAATACCCGTCCAAAAAAAACTTGTTATTGCTGTATCAGTTCTGGAAACATATCTAGTTAAAATAAGATAAACAGCAAACATTATTGCTCCAATTATTGCAAAGATAGACCCTTCTGTAATTACATTTGTATTTGGTCTTAAAATAATGATTACGCCGATGAAACCTGTGAAAATTGCCATCCACCTCCTCCAGCCAAATCTTTCACCAAGAAACGGGACTGATAAACCTGCAACTATCAATGGGTAACATGCAATAATTGCGTGTGTCTCAACTAACCCCAACAAAGTGAAGGTATAAACAACTAAGCAATTATTTAAAGAAAGAATTACACCTCTAGACAATTGAATATAAGGTTGCTTTGTATTTAAAATATCTGATATACGATTTTTTAAAAATAAACATGTAACCATCATTACAAATGCTATAAACCAATAACGCATTGTAACAAGTGTAAAAACATTATTCTTTTCAGCTAAATATCTAGAAACTCCATCCATGCTTGAAAACATAAACGTTGTAATAACCATAAGGGTAATTCCAAAAAGAACATTATTTTGCATAAATAACTCGATATGAAAATCAGAATTACTGTATATTGTTAATAGAAATTTATAACAACAAAAAAAATAGAGACGCTTAGGTCTCTATTTAAAAAAGGAGGAATATATAATAATTACTTTATAAGTTATTAAACGACTTAATAAAAAAAAGTTTAGTTATTTATTAATTGGGTTTGTAATTCCAGTATTTCGCTTATATGTAAACTAGCTTCATTCAACTGAAATTGATCGAAATTCTTAATTGGTTCTCGACAGATACTGGTACTAAAAATTCCTTCTTCAACTCTTAACATTTTTGAAAACTTAATAGATATATCTATGTTTTGGTGAGTAAAAGATAAAATTGGTAAAATTTGAGAAAATAATCTTCTGGATTCTTCTATTTTATTTTCTAAATATAAATTATAGATTTTGTTGTAAATAACCTCCATAGTTGAAGGAATTAGGGCATGTACCCCTCTATTCAAAGCTTCAATCATACCCATAATTGCCCATCCACCACTCAGATGTAACTGGTTGTTAGTAATGTTGAAAACTCTTGTATATTTTGGACCGGAATTAAGAACTTCAATTTTCAAACTTTTAAATTTTTTAACGTTTTTATTTAATAAAATTATATCTTCATCACTCATTCCATAACCTGTCCATGATAAATCTTGTATCATAAGATTTTCAGGCCCAACTTCAGCGATTTCATAAAAACATTGCACTAATTCATCGCCAAAAATATTTTCAGGTGCTTGACATAATATCCAATCAGCTCCTAATTCTTTTGCATTTTTGGATAATTCAATTCTTTCAATTTGATTTTTTGCAGTGCAACTTATAATGATTGGAATTCTATTATTATTATAAGTTACACATTCATTTAATAGAATATTTTTCTCATCAAATGATAGACTTCCATTTTCTCCTGCAACAGCGCCTACAAGCATACCAGCACATCCAGTTGTTACAGTATGATCAATCAGTTTCCTTAAGCTAACTATATCAATTTCGTTTTTTTCATCAAAGGGTGTGTGTAAACTAGGAATAATTCCTAGCATTCCAGAAATATCTTTTTTTTCTCTATCCAATTAATGTACCATTTTCAAGTTTAATATCTGGACGAAGCAAATGAACATCTTCACCTGAGATTGCACCAAGTATAAGTACTTCAGAAGTAAAACCAGCAATTTTTTTGGAAGGCAAGTTACAAACAGCTACAACTTGTCTATTTATTAATTCTTGTAATGAATAATTAGTAATCTGAGCTGAAGTTTGTTTTACCCCAATGGTTTTCCCAAAATCAATTTTTAAAATATATGCAGGTTTTTTTGCTTTCACATTCTTGGCGGCTTCTAAAATTGTCCCTAAAACAAGATTTAACTTTGTAAAGTCATTGATAGATATTTGATCTTTATTTAATTTATCCATAATTTTTATTTTACTAAACTTATCTTTTCAATTTAATTTTTTTGGTCATTATTCCCAATACATTTTAAAATTTTAGTTTTTGTAAATATTTCATTATAATTGTCATTTATTGATCTTAAATTAGCATTAAATGACAATGATTTATCTTTAATTATAAATACATAATTTAGTATTGGATTTTCTTTTGCCGAAACCTTACTAATAGCCATTAATGCAATTTCAGAATTCTCTACTATTTTATATTCTAACGGTTCACCGTTTTGATCTTCATATTTTACAAACTCACCTTCTACAGTCATTTTAGACAAATGACCATGTTTTTTATCTATGCATGAGTATTCAAGAGCATAACCACTATGTGAGGCAAACAATAAAAAAAGTATATAATATAAAATTCTCATTAGACTTCCATATTGAAACTATATTAGTACAAAATATTTTAAATTATTAAAAAATATCCTATTATATTTTTAACTATATTTACAAAAATTTAAAAAAAATGAATAGAAAAAATTTATTATTATTTGTCTTTTGGGGATTGGCTTTTATAGTAATTATTTGGTCACTTCCTTTTTTAGCTAGAGAAAATCAGATTTTCAATAATATCTTATCCTACTGTATATCAATTATAAAATGACAAACTTCTAAAAAAATGTAAAAACATTTGTTTTAAGATTATGAAACTGATTTCTAATGAATTTAGCAAAAAAAAAATTAATTTTACTTTCATCAATAATTATATCTTTCGTTATTATTCTAATTATGACTTTTCTTTTTGCAGAATATCTATCACGTAAAAATGCTCCAGAAAGATTATCAGAAATAATCAGTAAAGTTAATTTAATTGATCATAATGGACAAGCTTTTAAAAGTACTACACTTAAAAATAAACCTTCTTTATTATTTTTTGGGTTCACTAATTGCCCAGAGATTTGTCCTACAACACTCGCCGATTTATCACAAATTACAAAAGAAGTTACATCGAACGATGATTCAATAAATATAATTTTTGTCACTTTAGATCCAAAAAGAGATAATAAGCAACATCTTAAAGATTATATTCAATATTTTGATGGTAATATAATTGGTGTAACAGGTAATCAAATTGAAATAAAAGAATTTGCAGATAATTGGGGGGTGTTTTATGAGGCTGTCAAAACTACAAATAGTAATTATACTCTTAACCATACGGCAACAGTATTCATGATTGATGCCTTAGGAAATTTTAGAGGAACAATAGCCTGGGGTGAAAATGAATCTTCTATAATTCAAAAAATTAATAATTTAAGAAAAATTAATTAACAATATACCCTAAACTGACCAATTTATCCCTTACTTTCTTTGAAGATAAAAATTTTAAGAACATTTTTGCCTCTGGTTTTTTTTCTCCATATTTTAGTAAAATTGCATCTTGATATATAGGCGAATAAAAATCCTGAGGTATATCCCACACTTTCCCTTTTTTATTTTTAATAATAAAATCAGATTTCGCTATGAACCCTATATCTAAATTACCATAATAATTCATCAGAAAAACTTGATTGATATTTTTACTAAAAATAATTTTTTTTTCTAATCTGTTAAAAACTTTGAGCGATTTTAAAACTTCTTTAGCAGCCATGCCATAGGGTACATATTTGGGATTTCCTATCCCAACATATTTAATTTTTTCTGATAAAATTATATTTGGAAATGTTAAATCAAAAAGATCTTTGTTTGCGCTAAACAAAAGTAACTTTCCAGTTGCGTAAGTAAATCTTGTTCCTTTAACTCCTTTAGCTGTATTTTCGATTTTTTTTGGAAAGTCTTGATTAGCTGAAAGAAAAATATCTAATGGTGCCCCATTCATTATTTGATAATATAAACTTCCACTTGAACCACTTGATACATAAATTTTAGTCTTATTTTCATTCTCAAAATTTTGTTTTATAAAGTTCATAGGCATTAAAAAATTTGAAGCCACACCTATACGAATCTCTTTAGCATACGAATATTTGCAAACAAAAATTACTAAAAAAACTAAAATATATAAAACTGTAATGAATGTCTTTATTGTTTTAAGTACTAAATACATTAATTTAATTAAATAGTGAAATTACATAGTAAAAGATAAATATCAGTATTGATAATGACAAAATAAAAATTATTAAGATTGTTTGAACATAATCTTGAATTAAAACAGTAACAAACTGTTTTGTTTCTTTGTATCCAAAGAATATCAAGCAAAATAAAAGCGAAATTGGGAATGTTACAAAAAATAGGGTTGAATAAAACCAAAACTTAAAGAACCCCATTTCTTTAAATTTATTTTTGTGTTGCGTTGAACTGATTTCATACCTCATAAAAAATTAAAATCAATTTAAAGATAACTTGTCATTAACTGAGATAACTCCACTTTTTTTAACCTTTGCATAAACTCCCAAATCTAAGTGACCAAAATGAGAGTTAATTTCATTTGGTATGTTAATATCCCTCAGGGCATTTTCTGGATTAACATTAGTTGCTGCACATCTTTGTGTTCTTTTAAAAACTTCTAAAATACAATCCCCAATTTCAATTTTCTTGCCAACCCAATTAAATTCCTTCCAAGGATCAATATTATCAATCAACAAATTCGCTCTAAATCTAGAAGGATCAATGTTTTTTCCAATTTTTTTTTCAAAATCAGAAATTGTGTTTAAGTTAATAATAGAAATAGCCTTTTCTGGAAGGTCTGAAAATGAATGTTTAAGATTTTTATCATTTTCATATTTTGTTCCTTGAACTAATTTTGGCTTGTTATTGCTACCTAAATTTAAATATTTCTGAAAAAAAACTTCAACTTTGTTAATATTTACTTCATTAATAAGAATTTCGTCTAAAACTATTTTTTTATCAACTTTTATAATTAGTCTCTTTGATTTACTATTAAACTCTGTACTTAATTTAGCTAACTTTTCTTCTTTGACTAAGGCTAGAAAGTTTGTTTTTCTTAAATACACTGGATTTTTTTCATCAAATGAAACGTGTGATCTAGCAAATGCGTATTCACGGTCTCCAGACAAAACTTGACCTTTTTCTAATAAAGTTTCGTTTAAACTTTCACCAGAAAGACCTTTTATAGGGTATCTAAAAATTTTTTTTAGTATGGTCATATTTTATGTTTTTAAACTAATCTATCGAATAATTAAATCGTAGATTATATTTAATAATTAATAAAAATTAAGATTTTAAATTGAACAAAAAATATTATTCATATTATTAAGAGGCAGTTTCAAACAAAACCTCAGGGTTTGACATTGTTTTAATTTCGAGAACATTCCCATTAGGATCTTCAACAAAAAATGTCTCTTGTTCAAACTTGGAACCTATAAACCTTCTATAAGGTTTATCAAAATAATCTATATCACTTGCTTCAATTCTTCTTTTTACTTCTTCAAAATCATTTTCTTCCAAATGAACTCCAAAATGAGGCACACAAACATCCCCCATATCAACATCATGTCTTTCTCTAAATTGTTTAGATTTGGTTTCATGCAACGTTAGTTCATTTCCCCAAAAATTAATATCGATCCAACGACCTTCTTCCTGATTTCCAGTTTTACATCCTAATATATCACAATAAAATTTTAGAGCAGTTTTAATATTACCAGCAGGTATTGCTAAATGAAAACAATTAGTCATAAATATATCTCCTAATATACTAGATTTGAAGTTTCACTATATATCAGCTTCATGGTTTTAAGTATTAATTAAATATATAAATTATCTTAATTTATAAGTACTAATAAGTCAAAATTAACCAAGAGATTTTAAAAGACCTTTTAGTAGTTTTTTTGACTTCCCGTAAACCTTAACTTTTTTAATTTTATCTAAATTACTTTTATCATTACCAACAATAACTAGACCTATCATACCCATAGCTTTGTGCGGTGTACATTGATACAAATAAATACCTGACTTTGTGAATTTGAATTTAGCATCTTTACTGATT
>CACJOU010000018.1 GCA_902595145.1 uncultured SAR116 cluster alpha proteobacterium
TAGTGGAGGTTTAAATGCGTTTTATTAAAGACAATCTCTTGCTATTAACACTGTGTGTAATAGTTGGTGTTGCAACGCTTGATTCCAAAAATGTTTTAGCAGGTGGAGATCCTTCTATAAAGGATAGTAAAGCTACAAAACAAAAAAGCAATATTAAACAACATGACCATAAAAAAACATATGTTCAAAAACAAAAAAAATTGTCCTCTACCGACACAAAAACTATTTCAAATAATACTTCTTCAACCAAAAACAGTAGTGATTTAAGTAAAGATGAAAATTTAGAAAATGCAGGCTTTGCAGCTATTGAAGATGTTCCCCTTATTATAGATCTTTCTTCTGTAACTGATTCTGATGGAATGGGTTCAGTAAGTGTTCAATGGCAAATTTCTTCTGATAATAAAAAATGGACAAATATAAGCGGTGCGACTAACCAATCATTTACACCACGAGAAATACACGTCGGCAATAGATTAAGAGTTGCTATCTCATATGTTGATGGTCAAGGAAATCTAGAACCACTTTTAAGTCCTCCATCTACACCTGTAAGAAATGTAAACGATAAACCTACAGGTTCAGCTCGTCTAATTGGATCAGCCGTTGAAGATAGTGCCCTAGTAGTTGATACTTCAAGTATAGCTGACGAAGATGGTATTGGTGGATTTGATATTACATGGCAAAGATCTTCCTCTAAGTCTTCATGGGAAGCATACCCCACTGCTCAAAATGAAGTTCTAAGATTAACACAAAGTCAAGTTGGATACTCATATAGAGCTGTAGTATCTTACATCGACTCTCATGGCACAAGAGAAGTTCTTTACACAAGCCCATCTGAAACAATTGATAATTTAGATGACCCTGTACAAGGTGAAGTTACAATTACAGGTGAACCGAAAGAAGGTGTTACCTTAAGAGCTATATCTGATTCTTTATCAGATGAAGATGGAATTGCTTCAATATCAATTGGTTGGGAAACCTCAAAAGATGGAAGGAATTGGATTGCTCTAAACAGCCTCAGTGGTCCTGTTCTTCAATTAAATCAATCTTTAGTTGGTTCTCAAGTTAGAGCAAGAGTAGCAGTAGTTGATAATTTTGGTATAGAAACTAACTTATATAGCCAAGCTACTAGAACAGTTGAAAATGTTAATAATAAACCTTCTGGTAGAATTGTAATAAGAAGAGTTGGTCAATAAATTTTAATTTTATGGAGCTAATTTTATGAAGCATAAACCTAGTGCTAATACATCATCGTGCAAGGTAATTTCTTTTAAAAATTATAAAGATAAAAAAGTTAAGAACGTTTCATCAACTATAGCTGCAATAATCGCAATTAATATTGATCATCCATCAGATACAACTCCAGAAGATTTTTTTATTAATGAGATTGAGTCTATTGAGAATATTGAAGTACTTGCTTTCGAAGACGCTTTAGAAAATAATAATAAAGGAATGACTTCCACTGATGCACAAAATAGTGCATTCAATGATGCTTAATTTTGTTTATGAACTTTATTTATTAGCTTCCAAATCTGTGGTATGATAAGTGCAGCTAATATAAGCTTATAGAAATCACCAACAATAAAAGGCTTAAAGCCATTTATAATTGCAAAATCAAAACCTTTTAAAACACTTAGTTGAAAAATTCCAAAAGTATAAATTACAAATAATCCTAGTAACATTGCAAAAACAGATTTAAAATGCGATTTTCCCCATCCTCTATCTGCAAGCTCTCCTATAATTATAGAAGCAAATAAAAATCCAAAAAGAAACCCTCCTGTTGGACCTAACAAATATAGCAAACCGCCTCCAAAAGCAAAAACTGGAATTCCTATCATTCCTTGAAATAAATATAAACTAACAGCAGCAACAGCGATATTTCTTCCACATAACATAGCAATCAAAAGCACAGCTAAAGGTTGTAAAGTCATTGGAACTGGGTACAAGTCAACTTTAATTTTAGCAGATAATATTAATAACAAACTACAAATAATAACAGTTACAAAATTAGTTAATTGAGAGAAATGTTCTTTAGCACTATTTTTTAAGACAATAGTTTCTATCCAACTTATTCTTGATATTTTAACGCCATTCATAACAAAATCCCTTTTAAATTTAAGTTTAACTTACTAATATCGTATAAAGTGTATATATCATAAATTATTTTTTTATAAAATTATATTTTATGAGGTTATAAAATGAATGATGTCGATGACATTCTTACACCTACAAGTTTGTGGTTAAAACAAAAGAGAAAAATTGCCCTTGCTACTGTGATTTCAACATGGGGCAGTTCCCCAAGACCTGTTGGTGGACAAATGGCAATTGACGAAAATGGTGAAATAATAGGTTCTGTTTCTGGCGGATGTATTGAAGGGGCAGTAATTTCTGAAGGTATTAATTCTATTAAAGATGGTAAATCAAGAATAAAAGATTATGGCATCTCAAATGATATGGCTTGGGAAGTTGGGTTGGCCTGCGGTGGTGAACTAAAGGTCCTAATCCAACCTTTAAATTTAGAAGATGAGATTGTTTATTATATTGTAAATAGCATAAAAAAAAGAGAAGTTGTTAAAATACGAATTGATTGCTCAAATGGTAATAGGATTGTTGATAATACAATAGGCAACCAAATAAGTCATTTTGATAAATTAAAAAATGAATTCATTCATATTATTGATCCTAAACCTAGACTATTTATTATTGGAGCAGTTCATATTGCGCAAGCACTTGTTTCATTAGCTAATGTAGCTGATTATGAAGTTATATTAATTGATCCTAGAGACCATTTTGCAACAAAAAGTAGATTTCCAAACTGTAAAATAATTAATGAATGGCCAGATGAAGCTCTTTCAAAGTTTAATCTAGATAAATCTTCGCATTTAGTGACACTTACACATGATCCTAAAATTGATGACTTAGCCTTAATTTTTTGTATGAAAAAGAATATTGGATATATAGGATCTTTAGGAAGTAAAAAAACTCATAATAAAAGATGTGAGAGGTTAATTAAAAAAGGATTCAATGAAATCGAATTATCTAAAATTCATGCTCCAATAGGCCTGGATATTAAGGCAAAAACACCTGCAGAAATAGCTGCTTCAATATTAGCAGAGATAATAAATTATAGACGCAACAATCATGATTAATGAAAAGAAAAATAATAATATAAAAAAAATTTTACTTGCTGCAGGTCAAAGTAAACGTTTTGGAGATAAAAATAAACTTTCAGAAATAATAAATGGTAAACCTATAATTAACCATATTTTAGATACATTAATTGAAATATTTGATCCGTCAGAGTTGATAGTAATAGTAGGGCATGAAAAAAATATAATTAAAAATTTAATATTTAATAAAGAAATTAAAATTTTAGAAAATAAAGACTACAGAAAAGGTATTGGAACTTCAATTGCCTTAGGAATGAATAATTTAGACGCAGACATTGATGGAGTTATGATTATTCCAGCAGATATGCCATATATTAATTCTAAAGATCTTATTAACTTGGAAAGAAAATTTATGGAACTCAATTGTGTAAAAGTAGTAATGCCTGAACATGATTATCAAATAGGTAATCCTGTTATCTTGCCAAGAAATTATTTTAAAACTTTAAAAAGTCTCAAAGATGATTTTGGTGCCAGATCACTAATTAGAAAAAAAGATATAATTACTCTTAAGACTGGATTTGGAACAATTTTTGAT
Source organism: uncultured SAR116 cluster alpha proteobacterium (assembly GCA_902595145.1). Taxonomy (GTDB): domain Bacteria; phylum Pseudomonadota; class Alphaproteobacteria; order Puniceispirillales; family Marisalimonadaceae; genus Marisalimonas. The sequence goes on from CACJOU010000018.1 coordinate 3,703, forward strand.
ATTGATACAAAAGAAGAGCTAGCCAAAACAAAAGCAAATTATTAATTAAGATGCAGCTCTTGCGGCTTTTTTTCTTTCATGTTCTTTTAAAAATTTTTTTCTAATCCTAAGACTAATTGGTGTTACTTCAATGAGTTCATCATCATTTATAAATTCCAATGCAAATTCTAAAGTAACATTAATAGGCGTTGTTAATAAGATAGCGTCGTCATTACCAGAAGCCCTTACATTTGTAAGTTGTTTCCCTTTGAGAGGATTTACAACAAGATCATTATTTCTACTGTGAATACCAATGATCATCCCCTCATAAACTTCAACACCATTTTTAATTATCATTTTCCCTCTATCTTGAAGGTTAAATAATGCATATGGAAGAGCTTTACCTTGACCAATTGAAATTAATGCTCCATTTCTTCTTCCAGTCTGTAATCCCTCAACAAAAGGTCTATACTTATCAAAAGTATGATACATTAGACCTGATCCAGAGGTTAATGTTAAAAATTCTGTCCTAAAACCTATTAAGCCTCTGCTGGCAATGCTATAATCTACACGAACTCTACCTTTGCTGTCTGGGACCATATCTATCAATTGAGCTTTTCTTTCACCCAGTTTTTCCATTATTTTGCCTTGATGAATTTCTTCAATATCAATGGTTAAGTTTTCAAATGGTTCATTTTTCACATTGTCTATGATTTTTGTAATAACTTCTGGAGATGAAACGCCCATTTCAAAACCTTCTCTTCTCATATTCTCGATAAGAACAGATAAGTGAAGTTCACCACGACCTGAAATTCTAAATTTATCTGGATTATCTGTATCTTCAACTCTTAATGCGACATTAGTTTTTAATTCTTGATGTAACCGTTCGCGGATTGACCTACTTGTAACTAATTTTCCTTCTTGGCCTGCAAATGGACTGTCATTTACTTGTATCATCATACTTATAGTAGGTTCATCTACGGATAATTTTTCTAATGCTTCAAACTTTCCAACTTCACAAATTGTATCCGAGATCTTTAGCTCTCCAAGGCCACTTATTGCTACAATGTCTCCTGCATTAGCCTCATCAACTTCTACCTTTTCTAAACCATGAAAATTCATTATTTGTAGAACTTTACCTTGGCGAACATTTCCATTTTCATTTCCAATAGATACATTTTGACCTTTTTTCATATGCCCTCTTCTTATTCTTCCTGTTCCTATCAAACCAACATAACTAGAATAGCTTAAAGCTGATATTTGCATTTGAAGATTACTATTTGGATCAACATTTGGATAAGGGACTTTGTTTATGATAGTATCGAATATTGAATCCATATTGTTTTTTTTATTTATCAAATCATTAGTTGCCCATCCCTGAATTGCAGATGCATAAACTACTGGAAAATCAAGTTGTGTTTCATTAGCACCTAATTTATCAAAAAGATCAAAAGTTTGGTCTAATACCCAATCTGGTCTAGCTCCCTCTCTGTCAACTTTGTTTATTACGACAATTGGACAGAGACCAGTTTCAAGAGCTTTTTTAGTAACATAACTAGTTTGCGGCATAGGACCTTCAACAGCATCAACTAATAATAATACTGAGTCTACCATAGATAAAACTCTTTCAACTTCACCACCGAAATCCGCATGACCTGGAGTGTCTACAATATTAATTCTCCATTCTTTCCATCTCAATCCTGTGTTTTTTGATAAAATCGTTATGCCACGTTCTTTTTCTAAATCATTAGAATCCATTACTCTTTCAACTACTTCTGAGTGAGCAGCAAATGTACCGGATTGTTGTAACAATGTATCAACTAAGGTTGTTTTACCATGATCAACATGAGCAACAATGGCTATATTTCTGATTAATTTTATTTTCTCTTCTATTGACATAATATTTTTCATTTTACTTCTTTAATTTTATTAAGATTTAACATAACGGTGCTTATATAGCTTTTTATTAAGTCTTTTGTCACTAAATAAAAATAAAGAGTTATAATTTAGTTAGAATTAAATAAATTCTTCTTGTTTGGTTTGAGATATTGGTTTTACTTTTTCGAATTTTAACGCTAAAGCAAGTAAAGGTGGAACCATGAGTAAAGTTAAAATAGCAGAGGTGGATAATCCTCCAAAAACAACAGTACCAATACCACGATATAATTCTGAACCAGAACCAGGGAAAATCACAAGTGGAATTAATCCAAACAAACTTGTCAAAGTTGACATAAAAATTGGTCTTATTCTATTTCTAGTTGCTTCTGTGATAGCTTCTGAAATTTTCATACTTTCATATCTAATATGCCAAAGAGTTTGCTCCACCATTAAGATAGAATTATTTACAACAATTCCAGTCAAGATTATAAAACCTAACATAGTTAGCATATCAAGTGATTGAGCAGTAAATTGATTTAAAACAACTAGTCCCATAACACCTCCTGCACCCGCTATTGGAACAGTTATTACAATTACAAAAGGTAGGATAAATGACCTCATTAAAACTGTAAGCAATAAGAAAATAACAAAAAGAGCAATTACTACGTTATTTTTCATTGCAATCCATGTCCGCTCTAATTCACTTGCTGCACCAGATAAGTTTATTGAAATACCACTAGGCACATCTTTCATTAGAGGTTCAATTACTGAATTCTGCAATTTTAAAACAGCATCTTCTAATGAAATACTTTCATGTGGACGTAGTTGTAATGTAATCACTCTTCTGCCTGACAACCTTTTTATTTGTTCAGGAACACCAATCAAGTCAATGTCAGCGACTTGTGACAACCTTACTAATTCTCCTGTTTCGAGTATTAATGGTAAATTTTTTAAGTCATCTATTTTGTTGGTATTGGCTTTATTTGAAGTTAAAACTAGCTCAATTAATCTTCCTTCAAACGGTATCTCCAAAACTCGTATTCCATCATTATAAACATCCAATGATTGTGCTAAATCTCTAGCTGTCATTCCAATGTTAGCTAATCTTTCCGGAATAGGTTTTATGATAACTTGAGGAGATCCAGTTCCCATTTGAGGGACTGATCTAACTTGATGTCCATCTTTAGGCGGAAACTCACTCCTAACAAACCTAAAAATTTTTTGTGCTGTTGGTTGTATTAAATCTAGTGAAGGACCTGTAATTTCAAGTTTTATTACTCTAGATCCACCTACCGATCTTCCAAATAATGAAGCTTGTTGAGCAAATGCTCTAGCACCTGGTTGTGATCTTATCGGTTTTGTAAGTACTGGTAAAATTTCTTTTACTCTTTCAGGATTTGCAGTAGCTGCTCCTGCAAATGCTCCACCTGAATAAGCCACAAAGAAGAAACGTGAAATCTTTGGCATTCCATAAGGGCCATCACTCTCAGCCTCCCAAAGTGGTTTTGCAGCTTTTTCCATCGCTCTAGATATTTCAACAGTTGATTCTTTGTTATACCCTGGTGGTACAATTATACGAGCAAATACAAAATTTCTATTCCCATCAGGCAAATAATCAAGTGGAGGAAGAAAAGACACTATTATTAAACCAGCGGTTATTATCAAACTAAAAACAACAATCAAACCAGATTTCAAAGAACTAGTTGACCAAGAAGCATATGTTTGAATTGATTTTGCTAACTTACCTGCGACATTATCAATAAATGTAATTAAAAACTTTTTTTCTTCTTTATTTATAGAACTCTCTAATATTCTAGATGCTACAGTTGGTATTAATGTTATAGAAATTATAACTGAGATTAATACAGATACTGAAATAGCTATGCCTATATCTCTAAATAACTGTCCTACTGGCAAATCTAGTAATAAAATAGGAATAAACACAACAACAGTAGTTAGAGCAGAACCTAGTATGGGCGCCCAAACTTGCTTTGAGCCACTGTATGAAGCCATGATAGCAGACATACCTGACTGCTTCAATCTATATATATTCTCTTGACTGACAATTGAAGCATCAACTACCATTCCAACTGCAAAAGCTAGTCCAGCCAACGATATAACGTTCACCGAAAGACCCAACCACGAAATTGCTACAAATGTACCAATAACAGAAACTGGTATTGCTAACATAATTATAAATGTAGGTCTTATACTCCTTAAAAAAAGCATTAATATACATATTGCAAGAATTCCACCAATAATAATGTTTTGTTGAACTAATTTAATGGCAGCGTTTATATATACCGTTTCATCATAAACATTATTCAAAACAAGACCGTTTTCAGCAAGAATACCATTGTTTAATTTTTCAATTTCTATCTTTAAATTTTTTATGATTTCAACAACGTTTGAATCAGGTTCTCTTATTACAGCAAAAGTGATAGCATCCTGTCCATTTAATCTCCTAAAACTAGTAGGTTTTTTGTAAGACATATAAATTTTCGCTACATCTTCTAACTTGACATTTACTGGAATGCCATCTAGACCCGTTTCGGATCGTAAAATTATATTTTTAGCAGTTGTAGGTGTATATGAAATAGCTTCAGCTCGAAGGGAATAAGTTCTTTTTCCCTCAATAATTTCTCCTGCAGTAACTTGTGCTGAACTAGCTCTTAGAGACTCCAATACAGCTGGTATTGAAATTGAATATTCAGCTAATTTATTTATATCTAATGCTACTTTTAATTCTTTTCTTTGCCCTCCTCGAAATGTTATCTCTGAAACACCTTCTATTCGAGATAATTTTTCTATAATTTCATATTCTACAAAATCTCCTAAACTACCTAAATCCTGCACTTTAGATCCAGGTAATTTAATCATAGCTAATCTTGAAATTGGGCTATCATCTGAATTAGATGTACGAACGGTTGGCCGTTTTGCATCAAAAGGTAACCCATCAATTGAGGAAACTTTACTTAAGAGCTGTACAAGAGCAATGTCCATATCTTGACCAACAGAATATGTTAAAGTTACTCTTGCAGATCCAAAACGACTATCTGATACAACTGTTTCAACACCAGTAAGTGAACTAACCGCTAATTCAACCCTGGTAACAACTTCCCTTTCAACATCTTTAGGAGAAGCACCTGGCCATGAAACTCTTACCTGTAAAACTGGTTTGTCTATGTCAGGTGTCATTTGAATTGGTATTTTTTGTAAAGAGACAAAACCAAAAGCAATAATAAGAAAAACCATTGCAGCAATTGCTATAGGTTGTTTAATTGCAAATTTGATTAAATTATCCATATTTTATGACTAAATCTTAGACTATTTTTTTTTTCTTTTTAATTTAATTGCTTGGTTTGGTCTTAAATTTTCGTTTCCCTTCACCACTACTAATTGACCTTCTTCAAGACCTTTTAAAATCTCTATTTTATCTCCAACAGATACTCCACTTTGAATTAATTTCTGTTTGGCCAAGCCTTTTTCAAAAATATACACAATTTGTTTATTAGCTGATGGTATTAGTGCATCTTTTGGTATAAGCAACCTTGGCTTAGTATCTCCAAATGGTATATACAAAGAAAATCTAGTACCAGAAGCATTAATATTTGTTGGCAAATCTTCATTCAAACTTATTCTAAGTTTCCTAGTTCCAGTTCTAACATTCTCTATGTTAACAATACCTCTCACTTTCCCAAAAAATTTAGCTTTTTGACTAAAAATATCTACTATTGAACCAATTTTAACTTCTGATGCTATATCAGATCTTAAATCAGTTTCGATTTCTTTGAATTGAGTGTTCAGAATTGATGCTAAAATTTTACCTTTTGATATTAATCCACCAACTTGTGCATCTATATTGACAATGTTTCCATCAATTGGTGATAAAATCTTAGAAAAACTTAGATTTTCTTTATTTTCACTAAGTAAAATTTCAAGTCTTTTAATATTATATTTTCTTTGGGCAATTTGTTGCTGGTTTTCAAGAAGCAAAATATTAATGTCATCTAAGTTGTCTTGAGTAATAATATTTTGTTTTTTTAGATTTTTAGCATTTTGAACTTTAGAGAGTCTTAATGATAATTTTTTTTCCAAAATATCAAGTGTCTCCTTCTCGTATTTCATTTCAGCAGAAATTTGCTCTATGTTTCGTAAAATATCTTTTGAATCAAGAGTAAACAAAACGTCATTTTTCTTAACATTGTCTCCAATCTTATAATGAATTTTTAAAATTTCTTGATTGATTTTTGAAGATATAATAATTGGATTAACTGCTACTAATCTGCCTATTGATTCAGTTTTTTCTGCTATATCAAAATATTGAACTTTGGTAACTTTTACTAAAGATGCTCTTTTACCCTTGTTCTTTAAGGATGATTGAGCAAATAAAGGAAATGAAATAAAAATTGATAAATTAACTAAAATAACAATTAAAGTTTTCATTTTTTCCCAATCATTAATATAAAAACATGCTTAAAGTTGAGGACCTGAAGCTAGTAGTCTTTTCCCATGATCATTGTCACAAAATTTTTGAAAATTATTTATGAACAATTGTGCTAATTCTTTGGCTTTTATTTCCCATTCAGCATTTGAATTCCAAGATTTTCTAGGATCAATCACATTTGAAGAAATATTTTTAAGATTTTTTGGAATTGATAAATTAAAATAAGGTATAATTTCAGTTTCTATATCTTTTAATTCATCATTTAATATAGCGTCTATAATTAATCTTGTATCCTTTAATGAAATTCTATTACCTTTACCATTCCATCCTGTATTAACTAAAAAAACTTGTGAATTTGATTCTTTCATTTTTTTGGACAAAACATTTGAATACCGTGTTGGATGTAACATTAAAAAAGCTTCTCCATAACATGCTGAAAAAGCTGGCTGAGGTTCAGTTACACCCCTTTCTGTACCAGCTAATTTTGCTGTAAACCCTGAGAGAAAATGATACTCAGCTTGTTCATAAGAAAGTTTTGATATTGGCGGAAGAACTCCAAATGCGTCAGCTGTTAAAAATATAATTTTAGAAGCATGCTCCCCTTTTGATATTGGCTTAACAATATTATCTATGTGATAAATTGGATAGGATACCCTAGTATTTTGAGTGACCGAGGTATCACTGTAGTCAACAATTCCATTTTCATTTACTGTAACATTCTCTAAAAGAGCGTCTCTTCTAACAGCTTTAAAAATATCTGGTTCTTTATCTTTATCAAGGTCAATGGTCTTTGCATAACAACCGCCTTCAAAATTAAATACACCTTCATTATCCCACCCATGTTCATCGTCACCAATTAATTGCCTTTTTGGATCTGTTGATAAGGTCGTTTTTCCAGTACCTGAGAGACCAAAAAACAATGCAACAGAACCATCTTGCCCCATATTTGCAGAACAATGCATTGATGCTATATTTTTTTGTGGTAAGAGATAATTCATTATAGAGAACATTCCCTTTTTCATCTCACCACCGTACCAAGTACCACCAATTATCTGAATTTTATCCGTTAAATTAAAAGCAATAAATGTTTCAGAGTTTAAACCTTGTTCTTTAAAATTTTTATTTACTGATTTAGATCCATTTAAAACATGAAAGTCTGGTTCAAAATCTTTTAGTTCTTCTTCAGATGGTCTTATAAACATATTTTTTACAAAGTGAGCTTGCCAAGCAACTTCCATCACAAATCTTACTTTGAGGCAACTATCATTATTAGCTCCACATAATGCATCTACTACATACAGTTTTTTGTTAGAAAGTTGATTACTGACTATTTTGTAAAGATTATCCCATATATTTTTATTTATTTGTTTATTGTCATTTTTTGAATTTTCTGAGCTCCACCATAAGTTATCTTTGGTTGTTTCATCTTTTAATATATACTTATCTTTAGGAGATCTGCCGGTATAAATACCCGTCATTACATTAACGGCTCCATACTGTGTATTTTGAACCCTTTCAAATCCTAATAAACTATCATCATTTTCTTCATTATAAAGAAGGTCATAAGATGGATTATAAACAATTTCAGAAATATTATTTATTCCAATGTCGGATAATTGTTTTTTTACTTTTATATGCATAAATTGCTCAAATTTTAGTTATATTTGTAGTTCAATCTTTAGTATTTTTTGAGAAAGTTCAAGTTATTTATAATCAATAATACTATATAAAAAAATAAAAATTAATGATGTAAATTATCAGTTTATCTAATATGATAGCCATATGATATCTAATATTTATATTTCAAGGTTTTATTCTTATTATAATTAATAATATATAGTTTATTAAAAAATGAAAAAACATTTAACTATTATTGGTGGAGGATTTTCTTCTTGGATAGCCGCAAGTGTATTTGCAGATAGTGGTTACTCTATAGATATTTTTGAAGGTAAAAACGAAAGTTTTGGGTCCCAACAGATTGCTCCCAATGGTTGGGAAGCATTATCAAATCTTACAGAATTAGAAAATATTCAGAAATATTTTGAACCTTTTTATAGTATTAACATTAAAAAATTAAATTCAAACAATAATTTAGAACTTTTATACCATCGTAACTTAGCAGAACAAAATTACAATTACGGTTCTATTGAAAGAAAAAGTATAATTAGTTTTTTTAAAAAAAATGCACTTAAAAAAAACACAATTAAAATAATTGACTCTAATGTGACAAATATAATTTCAAATTATAAGTATAATGAATTAATTGATGACAAAGGAAAGATTTTTAAAACTAATTTAATGATTGGTTCTGATGGAATTGATGGGGTTAGTAGAAAGTTTGTAGTTGGATTAAATAATTGTATCAAAAAGAAAAAAATTTATAGAACAATCTCATTTAAAGAGAGTGCCTATAATTTATCCAAAACAATTTTACAGATATTGATTCAAGAAAATGGTTATTATGTAATTTACCCTACAATTATTGATAATAAAAAAGCAACGAATTATATCTTTGTTCCACAAAACAAAAGAACTAAATTACCAACCTTAGACAACAAAATTTTAAGTTACCTTATTCCTGAAGATTTAGAATGGAAAATAACATACTCTTCATTTAATTATGGAGAAAAAACTTCAATTTATAAAAATGGTTTATTTCTATTTGGAGATGCTGCTTTTGCAATTCCACCACATACTGCACAAGCAGGAAATCAAATATTAGAAGACGCTGCTTACATCAAGAAATTGTTAAATGCAAATTATGATTTTTATGAAATAGTAAATAAATTTATTATAGAAAGATATTTAAAAAAAGATATGTTGGCTAAAAAATCAAAAATGGTTGGTGAGATACTTAATGCCCAAAATATTACAAAATATTTAAGAGATTATAGCTTAAAGTTAAATGGGAATGATTTGTTAGATAAAATTTTGAGCCCTATTTGGACAACAGAAAGTTATGATTAAAATTTTAATTTATATAATGATGATAGGGATATTAATGACTTCTGAGGTTAAAGCAAATGTATATGAATTTAAATTTAAATCAATAGATGGAAAAGAAATTAATTTAAATGATTTCAAAGGAAAACCTATATTCATCGTCAATACAGCTTCACTTTGTGGCTTTACTTATCAATATAGCGATATTGAAACTCTTCATCAAAAATATAAAAAAGACGGACTAATTATTATTGGCATACCCTCTAATGACTATGGAAATCAGGAACTATCATCAAATCTAAAGGTCAAAGAATTTTGTACCATAAATTTTGATATTACATTTATTCTTACCGAAATAACAAATATAAAAGGTGAAAAAGGTCACCCTTTTTTTAAATGGGTAAAAAAAGAAGCTGGATTTTTAGCTTTCCCAAAATGGAATTTCTATAAATACCTTATTAATAAGGAAGGCTTGTTAGTTAAATGGTATGGTAGCACTACTAGGCCAAACTCAAATAAAATTACAACAGAAATAGATAAAATAATTTTAAAATAAAAAAGCCATCTATCGATGGCTTTTTTCAAATTGATCTTATAACACTTATTCTCTGTTACCTAGAAAAGCTAATAAGAATTGAAACATTAGAATAAAGTCTAAATATAAAGTTAAAGCCCCTAGCACAGACTTTTTACCAGCTGCTTCATTATTATCACCAGCTAAATACATATTTTTAATTTTTTGAGTGTCATAAGCAGTTAAACCAGCAAAGATTAACACTCCAACAATAGAAATCATAAAATCTAATTGTGTTGAGGCCATAAAAATATTGACTATCTGCGCTATTATGAGTCCAAATACTCCCATCATCAGGAAAGAACCTAAGCCTGAAAGGGATTTTTTAGTAGTATAACCATAAATAGACAATGCTGCGAAAGCTGCTGCTGTAACAAAGAAAGCTCTAACTACTGATGCGCCAGTGTAAATTAGCAACAATGAAGATAAAGACAGACCCATTAGACCAGCATATATGTAAAATAAGTTTCTAGCTTTTTCAGCTGAAATGCTATTTAGCTTTGCTGAGATATAGAATACCATCCCTAATGGTGCTAACATAACAACCCACTTAAGTGGACTTAAGAAAAATAATTCACCAATGGGTGTTAATGCACCATTTGATATGGCAAGAAAATTTAATCCCAAAGCCATTAATCCTGTCAAGGCTAGGGCAGTTGTCATATGATTATAAACACCAAGCATGTATGATCTAAGGCCCAAATCAATTTGGGTAGCTTGAGCATTTGAGCTTGACATAAAGCGATTATTGTTCATGTAAATATTATCCTTTTAAATAATTGAATTTATTTATACTTTAATGTAATACTTTATGTAACTTAAAGCAATAGTTTCACAAAAATTTAATATTTTAAAAGTTATGAATTGGCACAAGCTTATTAATTTGAGATTTTCTTATTTTTTCACTATTTGACTTTAACTGTCCACAAGCAGCATAAATATCTTGTCCCCTTGGCTTTCTTATTGGAGAGGCAAATCCGGCATCCATCAAAATTTTAGCAAAGTTATCAATATTTTTCTGAGTTGATGTCTCATACAATGACCCTGGCCAAGGATTGAAGGGGATTAAATTTATCTTAGATGGTATCCCATTAATTAATTTTATTAAATTGATGGCGTCATCTGATGTATCATTCACATCTTTTAACATTACATATTCCCACGTAATTCTTCTGGAATTAGATAATTTAGGATAATTTTTACAAGAATTTATCAATGTTTCTAAATTATACTTTTTATTTATTGGAACTAATTTATTTCTCAATTCATCATTAACAGCATGAAGTGAGATAGCTAAATTAACGCCTAACTCAATTCCAGTCTTTTCGATGTTTGGAATAATGCCTGATGTGGATAAAGTAATTCTTCTTCTTGAAATAGCAATACCATCATCAGACATCATAATCTTTATTGCTTTGCAGACTTCATCATAATTAAGTAATGGTTCTCCCATACCCATCATTACAATGTTAGTTACTTTTCTATTTTTCTTTCCTGAAGGCCAATCATTTAAATGGTCCATAACAATCATCAACTGTCCGATAATTTCACCTGATGTGAGGTTTCTTACTAGAGCCTGTGTTCCAGTATGACAAAATGAGCAATTAAGAGTGCAACCTACTTGACTAGAAAGGCAAACAGTTCCTCGATCATCCTGTGGTATATACACAGTCTCTACTTCAGAATTATCTTTTAATTTTATCAACCATTTTATAGTACCATCTTTACTAATTTGCATTTCAGAAATATGAGGTCTGGAAATTAAAGAAATATCATTTAGAAATGCCCTAGTTGATTTTGAGATATTATTCATTTCATCAAATGATTTTAATCCAAAACAATACATCCATCGCCAAATCTGAGAAGCTCTAAATTTAGTAAGATTCTTATGTTTACAAAAAGTTTGTAATTCACCAAAACTAAAATCAATAAGATCCTGTTTAAACATTATTAATATCTCATAATTGTTTTTGTTTAAGAACAACTTTTGTCAATTAATCTGAGCGCTTTTGTAAAACCTGACAATGAATAAGTGTCGATAATTTTATTTCCAGGAGTAGATATGCCCGTAATTATTAATTTTTGTCCCCTCCTCATTGATTGAACCAAAAATCTATCAACTTTAGAACTTTCAGACCATGCTCTATCATCTACTGGAAATAATTTTGTTTTATTTCCATCAACATCAAAAATTACATCTTTATTTTTTTTAAAATTAAAACCTGCCTTAATAGATACCTCATGATTAGTTCCATTTTTTATATTTGTTACAAAAACGTATGGTTTCCCTCTATTGTCTTTATTAAATTTACCCTCAGTCTTGATTGGCTCAGAAGTAATAAAACAGGTTTTTGTTTTATCTATTTTTGTTGAATAGGCCTTCCAATATTTTTCTGTACCCAACAATTTTGTTTCACTTAAAGCATTAGCCGTAAAGAAAATTGATACAATTATAAACATCAAAATTTTGTAAAGTTTGTAAATCATTATCCCAAATCTCTTTAATATAATAATAGATTATGCAAATTGGTGACCAAATTGATTTTATTTAAGTAAAATAAATATTTTTTTAGTAAATACATACAACATAACATACAATATTTATTAATGGTGACAACCTTTTAATAAATAAGATTATTAAAGAATATTAAAAAAAATTTATTTAACATAATTACAAAATTATAATTTGAGGCTATACATAAAATTGTAATTTCTGATAATTTTGTAAAATAAGGAAAATGAATGCTAAATGAAAATTCTAAAATAAAAAAAATAGTTTTAGCTTATTCTGGAGGACTTGATACATCAGTTATTTTAAAGTGGTTGCAAGATAATTATCATTGTGAAGTGGTAACTTTCACAGCTGATATTGGCCAAGGTGAAGAAGTAGAGCCTGCAAGGCAAAAAGCTGAATTATTAGGTGTCAAAGAAATTTTCATTGATGATTTAAAAGAAGAATTTGTTAAAGATTTTGTTTTTCCTATGTTTAGAGCAAATGCTTTATATGAGGGTATTTATCTACTAGGTACATCTATAGCTAGACCTCTGATTGCTAAAAGACAAATTGAAATTGCTAATTTAACGGGTTCTGATGCTGTATCACATGGAGCTACAGGTAAAGGAAATGATCAAGTAAGATTTGAATTGGGTTACTACAGCTTACAACCAAATATCAAAGTAATTTCCCCCTGGAGAGAATGGAACTTATCCAGTAGAACAAACCTGATTAAATATGCAAAAAAAAATCAAATAAAAGTTCCTAAAGATAAAAGAGGTGAAGCACCTTTTAGTGTTGACGCAAACTTATTACACATTTCAGCTGAAGGAAAAATTCTAGAAGATCCATGGCTTGAACCCGAAGAGTTTATTTATTCAAGAACTAAGTCACCTTTTGATGCTCCAAATAAACCAACAGAAATTACATTAGAGTTTTTAAATGGTGATCCAATAAGTTTAAATGGGAAAGATCTATCTCCAGCCAAAATGTTACATCAGCTAAATATTTTGGGAGGGAAAAATGGCATAGGAAGAGTAGATCTAGTTGAAAATAGATTTGTTGGAATGAAATCCAGAGGTGTTTATGAAACACCTGGTGGTACAATTCTCTTCCATATGCGAAGAGCAATTGAGTCTATAACTTTAGATAGAGGTGCTGCACATCTTAAAGATGAGTTAATGCCAAAATATGCTTCTTTAATATATAATGGTTTCTGGTTTTCTCCTGAAAGAGAAATGTTACAATCAGCAATTGATAAATCTCAAAAGAATGTATCTGGTACTGTGCGAGCAAAACTTTACAAAGGTAATGTCATAATTACTGGTAGAAAATCACCATTTTCTTTATATAGCGAGAGCTTAGTAACTTTTGAAGAAGGAACAGCTGATTATAATCATTCAGATGCAGAAGGTTTCATTAAATTGAATGCTCTTAGACTTAGAGTTAAAAAAATGATTGAGAACTCTAAATAAAAGATTATTTAATACAAACTGGACCTATTGAACCATCCTTGGAAACTTGTTTTAAAATAACCTTACCATTTTGAGCTAATACGTAACTATCTTTTAATTTGCCAGATAAACAGTCTTTTGGTTTTACAAAACTATATTTAATTTGACCAGATTTAGAAGCCTCAACTAGGAATTCTTTAACATGTGGTTGTTCAAGGGCTAGAACTGAATAAATTGCTATTAAAAATATCATTTTGTTTCTCCTCTTTTATATTATAACTTATTTCATTATTAAATGGCTATAGTTTGACAAAATAAGACGGAATTTTGGCAATTAGAATAATTTAGGAGATAAAAGTGAAAAAAGATTTTTTAAACATACCAAAAAACATGCAAGCTATAGAAATAGGAGAATTTGGGAAAGCTGATAATTTAAAACTTTGCGTTAGACCAACTCCTCAAATTTCCAATAATCAAATTTTAATTAAAGTATCGTTTGCTGGTGTTAATAGACCAGACATTTTGCAAAGACAAGGTAATTACAAAGTTCCTGAAGATGCATCAGACTTACCTGGTTTAGAAGTTTCTGGGATAGTGGTTGAAAAAAAAGGTTCAAATATAAAATTCAATGTTGGCGACAAAGTTTGTGCACTTTGTCATGGTGGTGGTTATGCCGAATATGTTGCTGTAGATGAGGGTCACTGTATGCCATTACCTAAGGGCTATACTATGGCGGAGGCAGCATGTATACCAGAAACTTTTATTACAGTTTGGAGTAATTTGTTTATGAGAGGAAAATTAGAAAAGAATGAAAAAGTTCTAATTCATGGCGGTGCAAGTGGTATAGGTACAACTGCAATTCAATTGGCTAAACACTTTGGTGCCAAAGTTTATGCAACAGCAGGAAGTGACAAAAAATGCCAAATTGTAGAAAAGATTGGGGCTATAAAATGCATTAATTATAAAGCAAAAGAATTCGAAAACGAAATAAATCAACTAACAAACAAACAAGGTGTAGATGTAATATTAGATATGGTTGCTGGACCTTATATTTCGAGAAATTTAAAATGTTTAGGTATTAATGGAAGACTAGTTATTATTGCTGTCCAGGGTGGTATTAAGGATGAAGTTAATTTTGCAAATTTAATGATAAAAAGACAAACAATAACTGGATCAACATTGAGACCTCAACCATCTACAAAAAAAACAGAATATGTAAATAGTTTATTTAAAAATGCTTGGGAATATTTAGACAAAGGTAAAATTAAACCAATAATTCAAGGAGAATTTCTATTAAGCGATGCTAGTGAAGCACATAAGACTCTTGAAAAAGGAGATCATGTTGGAAAATTTGTTATGAAAGTTTCATAGAGCTAAAATTAATATCCTAATGGTTTTAAAGCTTCTTCAATTTCTTTAAAAACTTGCGGATTATCTACTGTTGCAGGCATTTCCCATTTAACTTTGTCAGCTATTTTTCTTATAGTGGCTCTTAAAATTTTTCCTGATCTAGTCTTTGGAAGAGCAGAAACAACTGCCACTGATTTAAATGCAGCAACTGGCCCTATTTCATTTCGAACTAAATCTACAACTTCTTTACACACATCCTCATAAGTTTTATTACATCCTTTATTCAAGCATATCAATCCTAATGGAACTTGTCCTTTTAAATCATCTGAAACACCAACAACTGCGCATTCAGCTACATCTTCATGATTAGATAAAGTTTCTTCCATTGCGCCTGTTGAAAGCCTATGACCTGCAACATTTATTACATCATCAGTTCTTGACATAATGTATAAATAACCATCTTCGTCTTGATAACCTGCGTCTCCTGTTTCATAAAAACCTTCAAAAGTTGATAAATAAGCCTCTATAAATCTATCGTCTGCATTCCACAAACTAGGTAAAGATCCTGGTGGTAAAGGTAATTTTATTGAAATTGCTCCTAGTGTTCCATTTGGAACCTCATTGCCATCTTCTGATAAAACCCTTACATCATATCCTGGCATAGCTAAAGTTGGCGAACCAGTTTTAATTGGAAGCGATTCTATACCTAAAGGGTTTGCTGCAACAGGCCATCCAGTTTCAGTTTGCCACCAGTGATCAATTATAGGAACTTTTAATTTTCTTTCCAGCCACAACACCGTATCAGGATCTGCTCTTTCTCCAGCAAGAAATAGAGACTGCAAGGATGTTAAATCAAATTTTTTAATAAACTTACCATTTGGGTCATCTCTCTTAACAGCTCTTAGAGCTGTTGGAGCTGTAAATAACACCTTGACCTTATACTCAGAAATAATTCTCCAAAATGTCCCAGCATCTGGTGTCCCAACAGGTTTCCCTTCAAATAAAATTGTTGTGCAACCATGAAGCAAAGGTGCATAAACTATATAAGAATGACCAACTACCCATCCAATATCTGATGCAGCCCAATAAACATCCCCAGGTTCTACATTATAAATATTTTTCATTGACCATTTTAGAGATACCGCATGACCTCCATTATCCCTAACAACTCCTTTTGGTTTTCCAGTTGTTCCTGATGTATATAAAATATACAAAGGGTCATTTGCTTGAACTTCAACTGGATCAGCCAAGGAAACATCTTTAATAACCTCATTCCAATCTATATCTTGATCTGGAATAAGCTCAACATTTAAGGCTTCACGTTGATAAATTATACATCTTTCCACTTGATGACTGGCAATTTTAATTGCGTTGTCAAGTAATGGTTTATATTCAACAATTCTATTTAGTTCATGCCCACACGATGCAGACACTATTATTTTTGGCTTACAATCATCAATTCTTATAGCTAATTCATTTGAGGCAAAACCACCAAATACTACAGAGTGAATTGCTCCTAGTCGAGAACAAGCTAGCATGGCTACCAAAGCTTCAGGTATCATTGGCATATAAATGATTACACGATCCCCTTTTAGAACACCTAATTTTTTAAGCGCTCCAGCAAAAATAGATACTTGATATTTAAGTTCTGAATAGGTTATTTTCTTTTTTGTATTTGTGACAGGACTATCATACAATATTGCATCTTGTTCTCCTCTCCCATTTATAACGTGTCTGTCGATAGCATTAAAACATGTGTTTAAACTTCCATCTGGATACCATTTATAAAATGGTTTGTTATCATCATCTAATATCTTTCCAGGATTTATTTCCCAATCAATATTTTCAGATTGTTCTCTCCAAAATTTTTTTGGGTCTTTTTGCCAATCATCATAAATTTTTTTGTAATTTCCCAAATTTACCTCCCTCCCCAAAAAAATAATAATTATTTCGTTCTAGCTTTTCTAAAATTATGCATTCTCATTAATTGTTCGGTTGCTTTATTTATAGTTGTTGATGCAGCATCAGGAATAGGTGTGCCAGGTCCAAAGATAGCTGCAACACCAGCATCATATAAAAATTGATAATCTTGTGCAGGGATTACACCACCACAAACTACAAGAATATCATCAGCTTGTCTTTTTTTAAGTTCATCTATTAATTCAGGTATCAATGTTTTGTGACCTGCTGCTAGAGAGGATATACCAATGACGTGCACCCCTAAATCTATAGCAAGATCAACAGCCTCTTTAGGAGTTTGAAACAAAGTACCAATTTCGACTGAGAAACCAATATCTGTAAAAGCAGAAGCAATTACTTTTGCTCCTCTGTCATGACCATCTTGTCCAAGTTTAGCCATAAAGATTTTTGGATTTTCACCTGCAATATTTTTAAAATTAGATAGAGCAATATCCACCTTTTTAAAGTCTTCTTCATTTTTATAAGAGCTTTTGTATACATTTTTAATTATATCTTGTTTTACTCCATAACGACCATAGACTTCTTCTAGAGCATAAGACACCTCACCAACAGTTGCTCTTGATTTAATTGCAACAATTGTCAAATCTAACAAGTTACCTTTATTTTCTTTTGCACCTTCTTTTAATTGTTGTAATGCTTTTTTTACTTCTTTTGAATTTCTAGCTTTTTTTATTTGATTTAATTTTTTAATTTGTTCTTCACGAACCGCTTTATTATCAATATTTAGAACATCAACATTTTCATTTTGATCTGATTTATATTTATTTACACCTACAATCACTTGTTCTCCAGAATCAATTTTTGCTTGACGTCTTGTCGCAGAAATTTCTATTTCTGACTTTGGAAAACCATTAATTACGGCTACTGTCATACCTCCCATCTCTTCAATTTTTTCAATTAGTTCATTAGATTTATCAATTAATTCTTTTGTCAAATTCTCAACAAAATAACTACCAGCAAGCGGATCCACTGTATCTGTAATACCTGTTTCATGTTGTAGAATTAGTTGGGTATTTCTGGCTATTTTAGCAGAAAATTCAGTGGGCAAACCTATTGCTTCATCAAATGAATTTGTATGCAAAGATTGCGTCCCTCCTAAAGTAGCCGCCAATGCCTCAATAGTAGTTCTAATAATATTATTATAAGGATCTTGCTCTTGTAAACTTGCGCCAGAGGTTTGGCAATGGGTCCTTAGCATTTGTGATTTTGGATTTTGACAATTAAACAACTTCTTTGTCCATTGTGACCATAAATATCTCGCCGCTCTCAATTTAGCAGCTTCCATAAAAAAATTCATTCCTATAGCAAAGAAAAAGGATAATCTAGGTGCAAAATCATCAACCAATAAACCACTTTTTATTGCTGCTCTTATATATTCTAATCCATCTGCAATGGTAAAAGCTAATTCTTGAACGAGAGAGGCACCTGCCTCCTGCATATGATACCCTGAAATAGATATAGAATTAAATTTTGGCATTTCTTTTGATGTAAAATTGATAATATCAGAGACAATTCTCATAGACGGTTCTGGGGGGTAAATATAAGTGTTCCTAACCATGAATTCTTTAAGTATGTCATTCTGTATAGTTCCGCTAAGTTCTCTTGCACTTACACCTTGTTCTTGAGCCGCAACTATATAACCAGCTAACACAGGAAGAACTGCTCCATTCATTGTCATTGATACAGACATTTTATCAAGAGGGATACCATCAAAAAGAATTTTCATATCCTCTACACTATCTACAGCAACACCAGCTTTGCCTACATCTCCATATACTCTCTCATGATCTGAATCGTAGCCCCTGTGAGTTGCTAGATCAAAAGCAACTGATAAACCTTTTTGTCCAGAGGCCAGATTTTTTTTATAAAATTTATTTGACTCTGAAGCTGTTGAAAAACCAGCATATTGCCGAATTGTCCAAGGTCTACCTGTATACATTGTGGCTTTTGGGCCTCTTAAAAAAGGAGGTTCACCAGGATAGCTATCAAGATGACTAATATTTTTATTATCTACAGAAGTGTATAATGGCTTTATCTTAATTCCTTCTGGTGTGTTAATAGAGATATCATCAACATTTGGAATTTTTAACTCATTAATAGCGTTTTTCTTCCAGTTTTCTAAATTATCTTTTTTCCCCATAAAAATCTCTTAGTTTTATAATTTTATTTAAATGAAAACTCCATAATGACTTGATCAACAGATAGCGTGTCACCTTCTTTATAATTGATTTTTTTAATAGTGCATTGTTTTGGAGCAACTAATGTATTTTCCATTTTCATTGCCTCTACAACACATAAGGATTGCCCTTCTTCAATAATTTGATTTTCTTCAACTAGTATTTTAATTAATTTTCCTGGCATGGGGCAGATTAAAAGATTTGATTTATCAAAGTTTTTTATTGATTTCATATATTTATGATAGTCAGCTACGTGTTTTGGATACACGTTTGCCGACATTATAATTCCTCTATATTGAAACTCGATATTAGTATTTTTGCTATTTAATCTACATTGAAAATTTTGAGGGTCATTTGATGGATCTTGTGAGTTTATTTTGAATGTAACTAATTTTTTAATAAAATCTTGGTGTACTTCAATTGTAAAAAAATCATCATTTAGACCCTTTGTTATTTGATTGTGCATAGGCTTAATACAAACAAAAGGCAAATTTAAATTATCTTTATTGATCATATATTTCAATTTTGAAGGATCTTGTGGAGATTGCTTGTAATGAAGATAAACTTCCCACTCATCATAAATCTGATCATTTTCAAAAATTTCAAAATTTTTTGAAATTTCATAGATATAATATGCTAGAACTAAAGATCCTAGGGTCCATTCCAATTTCTTGTTTGGAATTACTCCTTGAAATCCCTCTCTAAATTCCTCTTCTATAAATGCAGTGTTTATATCACCAGATTTAAATCTTTTATTTGATAAAATAGCTGAAAGAAAGGATATATTATGATCTATCCCTTCAAGTAAAAAGTTGTCTAAGGCAGACTCCATTCTATTAATGGATAAGTCACGTGTTTTGCCCCAAGAACATAATTTTGCAATCATAGGATCATAGAACATTGAGATCTCATCACCTTCTCTAACTCCAGTATCATTTCTAGTAATTGTGCCATCGGAATGTTGCGTTTCTTTAGGTGGATTATATTTAGTCAATCTTCCAATCGAGGGTAGAAAATTTTTATAGGGATTTTCTGCATATATTCTAGTTTCAATAGCTGAACCATTTAAACGAACATCATTTTGGGTAATTTGTAGTTTTTTTCCATACGCTATATTAATCATCTGTTCTACTAAATCTATCCCTGTGACTAATTCAGTAACAGGGTGCTCAACTTGAAGACGTGTATTCATCTCTAAAAAATAAAAATTTTTATTTTTATCAACAATAAATTCAACTGTACCAGCGCTACTATACTTAACTTTTTTTGACAATTGAACGGCTTGATCACCCATCTGTATTCTTGTTTGTTTATCTAAAAAAGGTGAAGGAGCCTCTTCGATGACCTTTTGGTTTCTTCTTTGAATAGAACATTCTCTCTCACCTAAATGAATTACATTGCCAAAATTATCTGCTAATACTTGTATTTCAATATGTCTTGGTTCGGTAATAAATTTTTCTATAAAAATACGTTTGTCGCCAAAACTTTTAAGCGCTTCACTTGAAGCTCTTTCAAAATTATCTTCTACCTGATCACTTGAAAATGCAATGCGCATACCTTTACCGCCGCCACCAGCACTAGCCTTTATCATTACCGGATAACCTATTTCATCTGCAATCTTTATTGCTTCATTTTTATTTTTTATTATTCCAATATGACCGGGCACAGTATTAACATTTGCTGACTTAGCAATTTTTTTAGATTCAATCTTATCACCCATTGATGCTATTGCTGATTTTGAAGGGCCAATAAAAGTAATTCCAGCTTTACTTAAAGATTCTGGAAAAC
>CACJOU010000019.1 GCA_902595145.1 uncultured SAR116 cluster alpha proteobacterium
AAGGTTGATCGCCAGTTTTCCCAAAAACTTTTGGGAAAAAACCTGGATTTAATTTACCTAATAAGACGTTGCAATCAGTTACAGTTAGTGGTCCACCTCTACCATATGATGCTGGGCCAGGAATTGCCCCAGCGCTCTCCGGGCCAACTTGAAATCTACCATCTTTATAGGAAAGAATTGAGCCACCACCTGCTGCCACAGTATTAATCTGCATCATAGGAGCTCTAATTCTCACACCTGCTAATTCTGTTTCAAACGATCTTTCAAATTCACCAGCAAAATGGCATACATCTGTAGAGGTTCCACCCATATCAAATCCAATTAATTTATTAAATCCCGCTTGCTTTCCGGTTTGTGTCATACTCACAACTCCTCCAGCTGGGCCAGATAATAAAGCATCTTTACCTTGGAAAAGATTGGCGTCTGTTAGACCTCCATTGGATTGCATAAACATTAATTGAGTAGATTTAGTGTCTTTAAGTTCTTCTGAAACTTGATTTACGTACCGTCTAAGAATTGGAGATAAATAAGCATCAACTACGGTGGTATCACCTCTACCAACTAATTTAATTAGTGGAGATACTTTATGACTTACTGAAATTTGATTAAAATTTTCTTCTTTTGCAATTTGTTCAATTTTATTTTCATGATCTGGATTTATATATGAATGCATAAAAGCAATAGCTACACTATTTATACCATCTGATTTTGCTTTGATTAGTGAATTACGTACTTCTTCCTCATTTAATTTAGTAACTACTTCACCTTTCTTGTTTAATCTTTCTGATACTTCTACTACTCTTTCGTATAACAACTCTGGTAATTTGATATTTAAATCAAACAAAAGAGGTCTATTTTGATAACCAATTCTTAATAAGTCTCCAAAGCCTTTTGTAATAAGTAGAAGAGTTCTGTCACCTTTTCTTTCAAGTAAGGCATTAGTTGCAACGGTTGTACCCATTTTTACTGAAGAAATAATATCTGTAGGAATTTTGTCATCTTTTTTGAGCTCAAGAATTCTTTTTATACCTTCAACTGCAGCATCTTTGTAAGCGTCAGAGTTCTCAGATAAAAGCTTATCAATTATTATTTTGCCATCAGGTTTTTTTGCTACTATATCGGTGAATGTACCACCTCTATCTATCCAAAATTGCCACATATTCATTTGCCAGTATTATGTATATAAATAAGATTATTTTTTTAAATCGTCTTCAATATAAGTTTTGATAATTTCATCAAAATTTCTTTCTGCTTTGAAACCCAGTTCAATCGATCTTTTTGTATCAAAATTTCTTGCCCATCCACTTACTATTTTTTGTATTGTTGGGTCAGGTTGATGTTTAATAAGTTTTACAACATCACTGCCTGCAACTCTCTCTAATGCGTCTATTTGTTCTTGAACGGTTACAGACAAACCAGGCATGTTTAATGTTATTCTATCATTTAATTTTGATGTATCAATTTCTGCAGCATGAACTAGAAAACCTGCAGCAGCTCTTGGTGTTGCATGCCAATGTCTTACATCAGGATTAACGGGGAGAATTGCTTCTTGACCATTTAAAGGCTCACGTATAAAAGAAACCTGAAGCTGCAAGATTAGGTTTGCCAGGTCTTACACAAATAGTTGGTAATCTTATTGATACACCATCAATCATTTTCTTTCTTGAGTAATCTGCTAACAATAACTCAGATATAGCTTTTTGGGCTCCATAAGATGTAAGAGGAGTTGTAAAAAAATCATCGGGTATCTTATCTGGGAATGGGGCGCCAAAAACTGCTATTGAGCTTGTAAAAACTAATCTTGGGCAATAGTTTTCTCCTTGATGTCTTATTGCTTCAAATAAACCCCAGCTTCCTTTTGCATTTATATCCCAACCTAAATCAAATTCCTGTTCAGCTTGTCCTGAAACTATAGCAGCCAAATGAAAAATAATATCTGGCTTAGATAAAATAAGATTTTTACTGACATCTATATCTGAAATATCACCTGACTTTGATTGTATTGGAATATTAGTATTAGTAGGATAGGGGGCTTCTATGATATCAAACAATGTGATTTCACTGATTTTTTGATTATTTAATTTTTCTTTTTTTAATAAGAGATTAAGCAGTTTTTGCCCAATCATCCCAGCTCCACCCATTATTAATATTTTCATAAAACCCTCTTAATTAATTTATTGATTGAAGAATTTTGAATAACAACATATTAAAATAGAAAGTAAAAATAAAAAATAAATTTTTGATAAATTGATGCATAATTATATTAAATCTACTCTTTCAATGTCTCCAGTTATGCCTGTACTGACAATCAATAATATTGATAATGTTGAATATTTATTTGAGGCTCTAATCAACGGAAATCTTAAGGTAGTTGAAATCACTTTAAGAACGGATTGTGCCCTAAAAGCAATAGAGATTGCGTCTAAAAAATTTCCTTCTTTGAAAATTGGAGCAGGTACAGTTTTAAACAATGAGGATTTAAATTCCATAAAAGATGCTGGTGCGAAATTTGCTGTTAGTCCTGGATCTACAATTTCCCTTGCAACACATGCACTAGAAAAAGAATTTCCATTCCTGCCGGGAGTTTCAAACTCCAGTGATATTATGAATTTAATGAATTTAAATTATAAATTTTTTAAATTTTTTCCAGCACAAGCCGCAGGTGGTCTTGAATATCTTAAATCTTTAAGTGGGCCATTTCCTGAAATTTTGTTTTGCCCAACAGGTGGTATTACTCAAAATAATGCTCATGAATGGCTTAGTCAAAAGAATGTAATATGTGTAGGTGGTAGTTGGATAATTCCACCTGAAAGCAGAGATTACAAAGAAATTACAAAAAGAGCTTTATTAGCAAGTAGTTTGTCAAAATAATTTCCTGTTTGTTCTAAATCAATAATAAATAAATTTTTTGTAAAATATTTCGATTTGTCTATCATTATATTTAGAAATTAGTTTTATGTGTTTTAAAAACTTGGGGGAAGCAATGACTGAATATTCAATTGAGGATTATGTAACTGATATTCGTTCAGTTGTAAAAGAAGAGACTGACGAGGGAAAGATAATCGATAGAATAAAACCATTATCAAAAAAAATAGCAGCAAACAAAAGTTGGGTTAAGCCAGAATATTTTAAAGTAGATAAAGAACAGGGATTTGGATTGCATTTACTGCACGAAGAAAAAGATCATAGTTTAGCTGTTTTTGCAATTGCGTGGGCTCCTGGAGAGGGACTTGCGCCACATAATCACAAAACATGGGCGGTTGTTGCTGGTATTCAAGGACAAGAACATGAAACTAGTTACAAAAGAATAGATGATGGAACTACAGAAGGTTTTGCGGATTTAGTAAAAACAAATGAAGAGACTATATACGCAGGAGATGCTACTTGTTGTTTGCCTGAAGACATACATAGTGTTTGGAATAATGGTCGTGAGATAGCTCTTTCTATACATACATATGGAAAACACCTCAATCATACAGGAAGATCAATTTTTGATATTAATCAAAAAACTGAAACTCCCTGCATAGTAAAGGTTCAAAATTAATTAAGATTTATACGAAAAGTTCTAAGTTAAAATCCAATTAACCTTGGAAACATGTTTGATTTTGTTCACCCAAACCTTCTATACCTAACTTCATTTTATCGCCCGCTTTTAAAAAAACAGGTGGTTTCATTCCACCACCAACTCCAGGTGGAGTGCCCGTAGCAATAATATCGCCAGGATTTAAACTCATAAATTGTGATAAATAATATACAATGTATTTTGCAGAGAATATCATGGTTTTTGTAGATCCATCTTGCATTCTTTTACCATTAACATCTAGATACATTTTTAGGTTCTGAACGTCAGACACTTCATCTTTAGTAACTAAGTATGGTCCAGTTGGACCAAAAGTGTCACAAGATTTGCCTTTAGTCCACTGTCCTTCTTTTTTTAGTTGAAATTCTCTTTCTGAAACATCATTAACTACACAATATCCAGCGATATATTCTTCTGCATCTTCTTCATTAATATATTTAGCTTTTTTTCCAATTATAATACCAAGTTCAACTTCCCAGTCAGTTTCATTAGAATTTCTTGGTATTTCAACATTATCATTTGGACCTACTACAGCAGATGTTGCCTTTGAAAATAATATTGGTTCACTTGGTACAGGCATTCCAGTTTCTGCAGCGTGATCCGAATAATTTAACCCAATACAAAGAAATTTTCCAATATTACCAACACATGCTCCCAATCTTGTATTTTCAGGAATAATTGGCAAAGATGAAACATCAATCATAGAAATTTTATTTAAGCCCTCTTCACTAATATTGTCTCCATTGATATCTGTAATATGATTAGATAAATCTCTTATTTTACCATCCTGGCCAAGAATACCAGGCTTTTCTCTCCCAATTTCTCCGTAGCGTAATAACTTCATTTTACTTCCTTTCTCTAATTAAAATAATTAAAAATTATATTATTGATTTATTACATACATATTCCACCATCAATTATATGGAATTGACCTGTGGTAAAGGCTGATGCATCACTAGCTAGATAAACTGCAAGATTAGCAACTTCTTCTGCCTCACCAAATCTTCCCATTGGTTGCCTTGCAACAAATTGTTTTTTTGCTAATTCATAATCTCCCATATCTAAAAGTCTTTGCTCTAATGATGGACTTTGAATTGTTCCTGGACAAATGGCATTGCATCTAATCCCATGGTTGATATAATCAGCTGCTATCGATTTAGTTATTCCCAATACTGCTGCTTTAGACGCTGAATATATAAATCTATTTGTTATTCCTTTTGTTGAAGATGATACTGATGCAATATTAATTATTGATCCACCACCTTTATTAATCATAACAGGAAGAATCTCCTTTATCATATGATACATAGATTTACTATTTAGGTTGAACGCTAAATCCCAATCATCATCTGTAGATTCTAAAATTGTTCCATTATGAACTATACCTGCACAGTTAAAAAGAATATCTGGAGTTTTTATGGAGCTAACTAATTTTTTTATTTCATTATAATCTGTTACATCAAGAATATGAGTTTCGTTAACTACATCCTTTAACAAAGATAAACTTTTTTGATTAATGTCTGTGGCAATTACATATGCTCCTGCTTCTGCGAAAGCTTCGGCCGTTGCTTTACCAATTCCCTGGCCAGAAGCAGTTAAAAGTGCGGTCTTATCTTTTAGATTAATCATAAGAACTCCTTACATAGTTGCTCCAATTTGCCAAGGAACAAACTCCAAGTCACCAAGACCTTGAATTTCAGATTTAGATTTTTCACCAGATGCCACACGTACAATCAAATCAAATATTTCTTGTCCAACATCTTCAATGCTTTTATTGTCTGTAATCACTTTACCAGCATTTACATCCATATCCTCAACCATATTATTATACATTTCAGTATTGGTCGCTATTTTAATTGAAGGTGAGGGTTTACATCCAAAACATGAACCTCTTCCGGTAGTAAAAGTCACGACATTACAACCACTAGCAATTTGACCTGTTACTGATGCTGGATCGTATCCAGGGCTATCCATAAATAAAAAACCTTTTTTCTCTGCTTGCTGTGCATACAGGAGAACATCATTTAAGGGTGTGGTTCCTCCTTTTGCAGCTGCACCCAGAGACTTTTCCAATATTGTGGTTAATCCACCTGCTTTGTTACCTGGGGAAGGGTTATTATTTAAACTTCCCTTATTTCTTGTTACATAATCTTCCCACCATAGAATTCTATCAACAAGTTTTTTGCCTACTTCAGGAGAAATGGCTCTTCTTGTTAGCATGTGTTCTGCACCATAAATTTCTGGTGTTTCTGCCAAAATTGCAGTGCCACCATTTTTTACAATTAAATCTGCAGCATGACCAAGTGAAGGGTTTGAGGTTATACCAGACCATGCATCGGATCCTCCACACTGAAGAGCAACACTTAAATGTTCGACGGATTGATCAGTTCGCTCAATGGAATTAACTTCAGGCAGCATATCATCAAT
The DNA here is from genome assembly GCA_902595145.1 of uncultured SAR116 cluster alpha proteobacterium. Classification (GTDB taxonomy): domain Bacteria; phylum Pseudomonadota; class Alphaproteobacteria; order Puniceispirillales; family Marisalimonadaceae; genus Marisalimonas. The sequence goes on from CACJOU010000019.1 coordinate 6,008, forward strand.
ACATTTTATTCCAGCTTTAATTGTTTTTCTAAGACCTCCCATGTCTTGTAAGGTCATAGTTTTAAAAAATGGATTTTCATTTAAGTTGAAAGCATCCATTAAAAACTTGATTTGATTTGCCTCACATCCTAATCCAATTAGTAATATACCAGCTAAATTTGGATGTTGAATATACCCTAAAAGGACTCTTTGAAGAGCGTCAAAACCGTCTCCTGAATCTGCCATTCCACATCCAGTGCCATGAGTAAATGAAACTACTCCATCAACATTTGGGAATTTAGATAATTTTTCTTCATTAAATGCTTCTGCAATATTTTTTGCAGCTGTTGCAGAACAATTTACAGAAGTAAGTATGCCAATATAATTTCTTGTCCCAACCTTTCCGTTTTGTCTTTTATATCCTTTGAAAGTAGCTCTTTTTTCAGGTTCAATCATGTTGGGTAATTTAACAGATGTTGAAAACTCATAATCATGATCTGTTGATTGAAAATTTGTATTTTCAACATGTACATGTTCACCTGGTAAAATATCTTTGCTAGCAATACCTATCAATTGGTCATACTTGATTATTTTCTCACCTTTTACTATTTTTCTTAAGGCAATTTTGTGACCTTTTGGAATAATGTTTTTACTCTCAAGATCTTGAGTTATTTCACCAGCATTTATTTCTCTTAATGCTGTAGCAACATTGTCATTTACATTAAGTTTGACTGTTAAGTTTTCAATATTATTCATTTTTATTATCCCCCAACTAATAAAAAGCAAAAAAACTGAAATTATCTTTTGATTTTTTTTAAATCAAGTATGATTGTTACATTGATCTTAAAATATATTAAGGTCTATTCATACTATTTTTAAAATAATTTATAAACTCTATTTGTTGTTTTTAAATTTTACTTGGGAGAAAATCATGTCAGATAAAAATTTTAATCCAAAATACAGAAGTCAACAGTGGTTTGATAATCCAACTAATCCTGGCATGACTGCATTGTATTTAGAGAGATCAATGAATTTTGGGCTGACACCGGACGAATTAAGATCTGGCAAACCAATTATTGGAATAGCACAAACCGGATCGGATATATCTCCATGTAATAGGGTTCATCTTAAACTGGCAGAAAGAGTAAGAGAAGGAATTAGAACTTCAGGTGGTATTGCTTTTGAGTTTCCTGTTCATCCCATTCAAGAAACATTAAAGAGACCTACCGCTGCTGTTGACAGAAATTTAGCATATTTAGGATTAGTTGAAATTCTTCATGGTTATCCTATTGATGGTGTTGTCCTAATGACCGGTTGTGACAAAACAACTCCAGCTTGTTTAATGGCAGCTGCTACTGTAGATCTGCCAGCTATTGTACTAAACGGAGGTCCGATGCTGGATGGATGGCATAATGGAAAGCTTGCTGGTTCGGGAACAGCTGTTTGGGATAGTAGAGTTGAGTTAGCGGCTGGCAGAATAGATTATGAACAATTCATTGATATTGTTACTAGTTCAGCTCCTTCTGACGGTCATTGTAACACTATGGGAACTGCATCTACAATGAATTCATTAGCTGAAGCTCTTGGAATGAGCTTAACTGGGAATGCTAATATTCCAGCACCTTACAGAGAAAGAGGGCAAATGGCATATAAGACAGGTTTAAGAATTGTAGATATGGTTAAGGATGATTTAACTCCTTCCATGATTATGACTAGAGAGTCTTTTGAGAATGCAATCATTGTAAATTCTGCTATTGGTGGATCAACTAACGCTCAATGGCACATTACTGCAATAGCAAGGCATGTTGGTGTAGAATTAGAAACTGCTGCATGGCAAAATGTTGGTTATGATATTCCTTTGATGGCTAACATTCAACCGGCAGGTGAGTACCTATGTGAGAGTTATCACAGAGCTGGTGGGACAGCTGCTATAATGTCAGATCTCCTTGAAAACTCAAAACTTCATGGAGATGTAATGACCGTCACAGGAAAAAAATTGTCTGAAAATTTAAAAGGAATCAAGATTAAGGACGAAAAGGTCATTACCCCTTTTAAAAAACCTATGAAACAAAAAGCAGGCTTTATAGTACTTAAAGGAAATTTATTTGACTCTGCAATAATGAAAACCTCAGTTATTTCAAAAGAATTCAAAGATAAATTTTTATCACGTCCGGGCAAAGAAGGTGTACTAGAAGGTAGAGTTATTGTCTTTGAAGGATCCGAAGATTATCATGACAGGCTTAATGACAAAAGTTTAAATATGGATGAAAATTCTATATTAGTTATTAGAGGTGCAGGACCAGTTGGCTGGCCTGGATCAGCTGAAGTTGTTAATATGCAACCATCAGATGAGTTAATTAAGCAAGGGATAACAGAATTACCATGCATAGGTGATGGAAGACAATCAGGCACCTCAGGAAGTCCATCAATACTTAATGCTTCACCTGAGAGTGCGACTGGAGGCGGATTAGCTTGGTTGAGGACAGGTGACACTGTTGTAATTGATTTGAATAATTATACAGCTAACATGCTTGTAAGTGATGAAGAGATTGAGCTCAGGAAAAAAGATGGTGTTCCGCCTTATCCTGAAAGTCAAACTCCTTGGCAAGAAATTCAAAGAAATTTAGTAGGTGAACTATCTGACGGAGCTGTGCTGGAGAATGCTGTCAAATTTCAGAAGGTAAGAAAAAAATTACCAAGGGATAATCATTAAAATAATGACAGAAAATAAAAATATTCTTGTAATTGGTCTAGGCTCAATGGGTTATGGGATAGCAAAATCGCTCATGCGCGCAGGGTATAAAGTTTATGGTCAAGATAAAAACCCAGACCAACAAAAAAAAATTTTTCAAGATGGAGGTTTTGAAGGTAAAGTTCCATACGACCAATTAGAAGCAGTAGTAATAGTTGTCTTAAATGAAACGCAAACTCGTGAGATTATTTTTGGTGAGGAGGGGATTTCCAATAAATTAAAAAATAACACATTGATAATGGTATGCACTACTGTTTCTCCAGATTTTGCAAAAGAAATGGATAACAAGTGTGCTAAAAAAGGACTTTTATATCTAGATGCACCTATCTCTGGTGGATCAAAAAAATCATTAGAAGGTAAATTGTCTTATATGATTTCTGGAAGTCAAAAAGCTCTGAAAAAAGCCAAGCCACTTTTAGATTCAACCTCTGAAAAAGTTTTTAAATTTGGCCAATCTGTCGGAGCTGGGTCTGCAATGAAGGCAGTTAATCAAATGCTCGCAGGTATTCATATTTCAGCAATGGCAGAAGCAATAACATTTGGAATAACTCAAGGCATAGACCCTAAGAAATTTTTAGAGGTTATCTCAGAATGTGCCGGAACATCCTGGATGCTTGAGAATAGAGCTCCACATATTATAAATGATGATTATTCACCAAAATCATCCATAAATATATGGCCAAAAGATCTAGGGATTGTTCTGGATATAGCAAAAAAATCAAATTTTTCTGCACCTTTAACTGCAACAGCAATGCAACAATTTCTTGCAGCTGCTGGTATTGGTTTGGGGCACGAAGATGATGCTGCTGTAGCTAAAATTTATGCTCGTAATGCAGGAATCGAATTAACTAAGTATTAAATATCTCCCTAATTTACTTCTGAAATTAGAGATTTTCCCTCGAAGTAATTTATTATGTTATCAAATACAAGCTGACCCATTGCATTTCTAGTCTCAACTGTGCCAGACGCAATATGAGGTAACAAAACTGTATTTTTCAGTTTCATTAATTTTTCAGGGATATTTGGTTCATTTGTATAAACATCTAATCCGGCAGCCAATATCAAATTATTTTCTAGACAATGTATTAATTCATCTTGATCGATAACCGAACCCCTAGCTACATTGATAAGTACTCCATTTTCTCCAAGATTATTTAGAACATCTTTATTAATTAACTTTTCTGTTTCTTTTCCACCAGGTGTAATTATACAAAGTGTATCAACTTCTTTTGCTAATTCTTTCAAATCGCTGTAAAATCTATACTTAACATCTTTTTTATTTCTTGAATGATACGAAATTTTACAATTAAACGCTTCTGCCCTTTTAGCTATAGCTTTACCAATTCTTCCCATTCCAACTATTCCTAGCTTGGTTCCTGTAAACTTTTTAGTTAGTGGAAAATCACCTTTAATCCATTTGTTGTTTCTTGCAAAACTGTCAGCTTCAACGATTTTTTTGTAAACACATAGCATTAATGCGATAGCTGTATCAGCTACTTCATCATTAAGAACTTCTGGTGTATTTGTGACTTTTATTGCTAAACTTTTAGCAAAATTTACATCAATAGCATCATACCCTACACCATAACACGCTATAATTTTTAGATTAGGCATACTTTTCATTAAATCAGGGGTAATTTTATAACCTCCCATGACTGCTATTGCGTCAATATCTTCTCTAACTTTAAATAAATAATTATCTTCATCTTTTTGTTTCCATAACTTATGTGTGTTAAAGTTTTGATCAGCAAGCGAAACAAAATATTCTGGCATTTCGGTCATTATTAGTAAGTTTTTTTTCATTCAAAATATCCCTTTATATACTTAATTTAGGCATCTGATTTTTTTTGATAATCGCCCCTTTATATTTGATTACTTCTCTGGTGACAGCATGAGATTTTAATATAATTTCTTCAATACTAGTATTTTTACCATTGTTCATCAATGCCAAGAATGAGCCGTTGAAAGCATCTCCTGCAGCAGTTGTATCTACAACCTCACCATGCGGAACAGTGATGGTTTTTATATCTTGATCAAGGTTTTTAAATATGATTGAATTTTTATATCTCAACAAAATCAGATTTTTTTCATTATTCAATAGATTAAAGATTTCATTTGGTTTTTTAATCTTAAATAGATCTTTAACATCATCATAAGAGACAAAATTAATATTTACATAATTATTAATTTCTATAAATAGTGATTGCGATCTATTTTTGTCATAATGTAGTTGATGTCTAAAATTAAAATCAAAAGCACAAACATCAGCTGTAGCTCCAACCTTAATTAGTTTTTGTTTTTGATTTTCATCAAGTATGCCAGCAGAAATACCGGAGTAATAAAAAATATCTGAGTTGCTTATATTATCTAAGAGATGCTTTCCTTTTAATCCTAAAAAAATATTTTTAGATGGTGATTGATCTCTCCAATAGGAAAAGCTTCGTTCTCCTTTTTCATTGATTTCAATAGAATATAATCCTGGCGGATTTTTTCCATCTGTCCTAATAAGATCACAATTAAGTTTTTCAATTTTGAATCTCTCTATCATTTTCTTAGAAAAACTATCTTTTGAAAGAGCTGTGCAGTAAAAAGTATTGGTTTCCTTATTTGTTAATCGTGAAAAATAAACTGCAGAATTATAAGTATCACCTCCAAAATTAATCTCCATCAGTGAATTTGAATTTCCTAAAGAGGATATATCACCGTTTAGCTCAATCATGCATTCCCCTAAAAAGATAGCTTTTTTGCGCATTTCACAAGTATCCTTAAGATATAAATTTTATGGTTACTATAATTATTAAAATGTAATAATTTACTCAATCTTTATTTTAAAATATATATATTGTAGAATAGTTTAGGAAAATATGAGGTTTACTGGTGACAATCTTAGATATAAACAACAACTCATTTTATAATAAATTTGATTATAATATTGAAAAAGCTGTAGAAGCATTGAAAAAAGAATTTGGTCAACAATTTTCAATATCTAAATCCGTTCGTGAACAACATACTAGCACAACTACAGTTCATACACCTGAACTACCTGATGGTGTTGTTTTTGCATATAGTAAGGAAGATGTTCAAAAAACTGTAAAAATTTGTCACGAACATGGTTGCCCCATTATCCCCTTTGGTGCAGGTTCTTCTCTGGAGGGGCACCTAAATGCCAATTTTGGTGGTATCTCAATTGATATGAACAATCTCAATAATATTATAGAAGTTCACCCTGAAGATTCTACTGTTGTAGTACAACCTGGTGTAACAAGAGAACAACTTAATACATATCTAAGAGATACAGGTTTATTTTTTCCTATTGATCCTGGCGCGAATGCTTCAATTGGTGGAATGACATCTACACGAGCTTCTGGAACAAATGCAGTTCGTTACGGTACAATGAAAGACAATGTTTTATCTCTTGAAGTTGTTATGCCAAATGGTGAGATAATAAAAACTGCTAGTAGAGCAAGAAAAAGTTCAGCTGGATATGATTTAACAAGATTAATTGTTGGTTCTGAAGGAACTTTGGGTGTAATTACTGAAATTACTCTTAAACTTTATGGCATACCTGAGGAAATTGGAGCTGGCAGGTGCACGTTCCCTTCTGTAAAAGATGCAACTGATGCAGTTATCATGACGATACAAGCTGGTATACCAGTAGCTAGAATTGAACTATTAGACATTGCACAAGTTAAAGCAGTTAATAATTATTCTAAATTGAGTTTACCAGAATCACCCTTGTTGCTCTTAGAGTTTCATGGAAGCAAATCTTCTGTTAAAGAGCAGTCAGAATTATTTAATGAGATTTCTAAAGATTTTGGTGGGAATAATTTTGAGTGGAACGCTAATATTGAAGAAAGAAATAAATTATGGAAAGCTAGGCATGATGTTTATTATGCTGTAAAAGCATGTAGACCAGAGGCAGATTATATCGCAACAGACGTGTGTGTGCCTATTTCAAGACTCTCGGAATGCATTACAGAGACCATTGAAGATATGGAGCAAAATAAATTATTTGGTCCTATTGTTGGTCATGTTGGAGACGGCAATTTTCATGTTCAACTTTTAATCGATCCCAAAGACCAGAATGAAATTGATGTTGCGAATGGTTTCTTAGAAAGATTAGCTCATAGAGCAATTAGTATGGATGGCACATGTACAGGTGAACATGGAGTAGGGCAAGGTAAAAAACAGTATTTACTTGAGGAGTTAGGTTCTGCGGTAAATTTTATGAAATTAATTAAGGAAGAATTAGACCCCAAAGGTATTATGAATCCTGGAAAAATTTTGTAGAAATAAAATCGAATATTTTAGAGGCATTAAATATGGATGGTAATACTTCAATTTGGTCTTCAGATAATTATGATCCTGTAAATATCAAGTTATGTGTAAAAAAGTTAAAAGAAGAATTTGGACAGCAATTTTCAGATAGTCAGAGTATTTTAGAACAACACACTCATACAATGACAATACACGAATCTGAATTACCAAATGGTGTTGTATTTGTTGAAACAAAAGAGGATGTTCAAAAAGTTGTAAATATTTGTAAGGAATATAAGTGCCCAATTATACCATTTGGTGTTGGTTCTTCCTTCGAAGGGCATCTCAATGCACCTTTTGGTGGAATATCTATTGATATGAATAATATGAACAAAATATTGAAAGTATATCAGGATGACCTTCTAGTTGTTGTTCAACCAGGTGTAACGAGAGAGCAGCTTAATACATACTTAAGAGACACAGGTTTATTTTTTCCAATTGATCCTGGGGCAAATGCCTCAATAGGTGGAATGACTGCTACACGAGCCTCAGGAACAAATGCGGTTCGTTATGGTACAATGAAAGACAATGTCATAGCTTTGGAAGTTGTTACTCCAGACGGTCAGATAATTAAAACAGCAAATAAGGCAAGGAAAAGTTCTGCTGGCTATGACTTAACAAGGCTAATGGTTGGTTCTGAAGGGACTTTGGGCATAACGACAGAAATTACTCTCAAACTCTATGGTATCCCAGAAGTTATAGCTGGCGGAAGAGTAAGTTTCCCAACAGTAAAAAATGCAACTGATGCGGTTATAATGACTATTCAAGCTGGTATCCCGGTTGCTAGAATAGAATTTATGGATACAGCACAAGTAAAGGCTGTTAATAATTATTCCAAAACAAATCTTCCTGAAGCTCCATTGTTATTGGTAGAATTTCATGGAAGTCAATCATCTGTTGATGAACAGTCGGAGTTATTTGGAGAGATATCATCTGATTTTGGAGGTAAAGATTTTGAATGGACTTCTAACAATGAGGACAGAAATAAATTATGGAAAGCAAGGCATGATGCGTATTGGTCATGTAGAGCTGTAAGGCCAGAGGCAGAACTTTATTCTACGGATGTCTGCGTGCCTATTTCAAAATTATCGGATTGCATCACAGAAACTATTGAGGATATGGAACAAAATCAATTAATAGGTCCAATAGTAAGTCACGCAGGAGATGGAAATTTTCACGTTGCACTCTTAATTGATAAAAATAACAAAAATGAGTTAGATAAGTTAGATGAATTTTTAGTAAGAATATCTGAGAGAGCTATAAGAATGGATGGCACTTGTACAGGTGAACATGGAGTTGGCCAAGGTAAGAGAAAATATATGCTTAAAGAGTTAGGTAATGCTGTAAATGTTATGAAAAGTGTAAAAGAAGCTTTTGATCCTCATAAAATAATGAACCCAGGAAAACTTTTCCTATAATATTACATTAACATCATTCATAGTATGGTTAACAGGTTATTTTTCATTAAGTTCAAGGTGTAGAGAATCTTCTACAAGTTCAGATGATTACATACATAATTATTAGTTTTTTAATGATGGTTACACCTGGCCCAGGTGTATTATCATTAGCTGGTGTTGGTGCAGGCTTTGGTTGGAAAGTTGGTATGATGTATCTCATTGGTTTATTTTTTGGAACTAATGGAGTTGCACTATTAGTAGTTTTAGGATTCAAACAACTTTTATTTGAGATTGATGGTGTTGAAATTACTTTCTTGCTTCTTTCTTTATCTTATTTATCTTTTCTATCTTGGCGAATAGCTACATCTGAAAACAAAACTGGGTTTAAGCAGAGTTTGAAAGCACCTAGATTGTATGAAGGTGTTTTTTTACAATTTGTTAATCCTAAAGCTTATGTTGTGCAAGGTCATTTGTTTGTAGTTTTATCTCTTGGACTGGCATCATTCAATATTGAAATTATTATAAAATTTATTATTGTTAATTCTATTTGGATACCAATACATTTATTATGGCTTTGGTTAGGAATAAGTCTAAAGAAATGGTCATTAGGTGTTAATAAACAAATTTGGGTAAATAGGGGAATGGGCCTGGCTTTGTTTGCAGTTGTTGTCCTTTCTGCTTTCATGGAATTAAATTCAGAGATATAAAATGATCAAATATTAATCAACCACTAATTTGGGTAATTTTTTTTGCTCAAATTTTTGGCAAATATATTCTTTGTTTTTTGATTAACGAAATACATCACGACTTATTCAACGATTCGACATATAAAAATAAAAAGTTCAATAAACTCCCCCGTTTAATTGTACTCAAAACTAATACATTCCTCCCTAGTGATTAGTTTAAATTAGGTGCAGAGGATCTCCTTAAAATCCTCACCATTAATATGTAGCCCTACCTCCTGATATGTCGAAAACTCCAGCTGTAGTAAAACTATTCTCCCTACTTCCTAAGAAAGTAATTAAAGAAGCAATCTCATCAACGGTTACGAATCTTTTTCTTGGTATTTTAGACAGCATGTAATCAATAAATTCTTGTGATACTTGATCAAGTATTCTTGTTTTTGCCGTTGCAGGAGTAATACAATTAACAGCAATATCTTGATCAGCCGTTTCTTTTCCAAGAGATTTAGTTAATCCAATAACAGCAGCCTTTGATGCTGAGTAAGCAGGAGCATTAGGGTTGCCTTCTTTTCCGGCAATAGATGCTATATTAATAATCCTACCATATCCGTTTTCTCGCATAGTTTTAACAACATATTTGTTGCAATAAAACACACCATTAACATTTACGTTGAAAACTTTTAACCACTCTTCAACTGGATAATCCCATGTTGAAAAGGTCGGACCTGCTATACCTGCACTACATACTAATATGTCAATTTTTTTTAGCTGGTTAATTGTTTCAGCCGTAGCTTGTTCTACAACTTTATTATCAGTTTGATCAACTTCTAAAAAATGGCAATTAAGTTCTTTTGCAGCATCCATACCCAACTTTTTATCAATATCCCAAATCATAACTTCACAACCATCATTAATAAATCTTTTTGCAGTTGCTAGTCCAATCCCTTGAGCTCCACCAGTAATAACTGCAGTTTGTCCATTAAAATTAGCCATAAACACCCCCTGTATTTGATTTGGTTGAATTATAAGAATATATTAACAATAGATATATTTCATATAAACACCTATAGTGTTTTATATCGTTCAACTATCCAATGCTAGAAAAATTTTAAAAATAGAGGAAGTTTGATGGAAATATTTCACATAGTCATTATTGGAATTGTATCTTGTCTTGCAATGGATATGTGGCAGAGGCTACTTAAATTATTATATGATATAAATCCTTCTGATTGGGGTGTGGTTGGAAGATGGTTTTTATTAGTAATGTCTAGAGGAAAAATTTATAATCCTACTATCGATGAAGAAGATCCAATTAAAAATGAATTAATAATTGGCTGGATGGTTCATTATTCCGTTGCAATTATGTATTCAGTATTTTTTTTTATTTTATTAGAATATGAAATATGTAGTGCATCTCTTATGAATGGCATTATTTTTGGTTTGATAAGTGTAATTGTTCCTTGGTTTTTTTTTATGCCAGCTTTAGGTAAAGGTTTATTAGGAACAAAGACACCGTCACCACTTATGGCTTGTTTTTTAGCAGTTGGAAGTCATATTGCTATAGGTGCACCTATCGGTGGATTTTATCAGATATTTGGTTACTAAATTAAGATATACGTATTGAGTATAAAAAATGAATGAAAATAAATTAAGAGAGCAAATATGTTTATTAGCAACTTCTATCTTTGATAGAGGATTAACACATGGTTCAACGGGAAATATTTCAGTACGTTTGGATGATAATAATATATTAGTAACTCCGTCTGGATCCTCTTTTGGAAGACTGGATCCTAACCAAATAGTAAAAGTTTCAAAATCTGGTGAAATTACTGGTCTTACAACACCTACTAAAGAGTTGCCACTTCATCAGGCTTTTTATGAAACAAGAGGCATGAAATCTGGCGCAGTAGTACACCTTCATTCTACGTATTCAGTCGCTTTATCAATGATGCCTGGAATAAATGAAGATAATGTTTTACCCTCATATACACCTTACTCCGTCATGTTATTAGGAAAGGTAAAATTACTTCCTTTTTTTGTGCCAGGAGATCCTGCAATGGGTGATGCAATTAAAGGTCTTGCTGGAAAAAGATCTGCCGTTCTTCTTGCTAATCATGGTCCTGTTGTTTCTGGTAAAGATTTGGAATCAGCGGTTAATGCTGTTGAAGAGTTAGAAGCTACTGCTAAACTAGCTCTTATATTAAGAGGGTCAGATGCAATAGAATTAAAAACATCTCAAATAGATAAAATAGTGTCTAAATTTAACATAGAATGGGATTAGGACAATGTATAAATTTTCGGCTAATTTAGGTCTTTTATGGACAGAAATGTCTCAAATCGACGCTATATATAAAGCTAAAGATAAAGGGTTTGATGCAGTAGAGTTTCAGTTTCCTTATCAATATGATTCTCGAGAAATTAAAAAAGCATTGGATGATGTAAACTTACCCGTTATGGGTATTAATACAATTAAAGGTAATATTGAAAAAGGTGATAATGGTCTATTAGCTGTCCCTTCAAGGGTATCTGAGGCAAGAGACGCATTATTACAAGCATTTGAGTATGCAAAAGTAATTAAATCAAAAAACATTCATGCAATGGCAGGCGTCACAGATTTATCAACAAAATCTCTTGTGACTTTTATTGATAATTTAAAATTTGCAAAAGAATTGGTCAAAGAAAGTAATATCGGTTTAGTCATTGAACCTTTAAACCTAAATGATAATCCAGGATATTTTTTAACAAGAGTGGAGCAGGCTAAGGAGATATGTGAGCTTGTAGGTTCTGATAGTATAAAAATTATGTTTGATTTTTATCATGTTCAAATCAATCAAGGTAATGTTATTAATAGATTTGCAGATAATTTACCTTTCATTGGTCATGTGCAGATAGCTTCAGTAAAGGGTAGATCTGAACCAGACAAAGGTGAATTAGATTTTTCTTACATTATTCCAGAAATTTATAAAATAGGTTACAAAGGGATGATTGGAGCAGAATATAAGCCAAGAACCACGACTGATGAAGGAATTGCTTGGATGGATAATTTTAAATAAAAATTTTTAAAGGATTTTTAAATGAAAATAATCAGACAATATGGCCCTAATGAAATAGAAAACTCATCATTGTGTTTTGGAACAATGCAGTTTGGAGACGGGGCAGATGAACGCGACAGCCAAGAAATGTATGAGGCATGTCGAGAAAATGGTATTAATTTTTTTGATACTGCATTTGTTTATACTGGAGGTAAATCTGAAAAAATTCTTGGAAATTTAATTAGAGAAGAACGTGAAAAAATTATTCTAATTACAAAAGCAGGTTCAGTTGGAGGTTCAAGTGGAGAAAATATTAGATCACAACTAGAGCAAAGTCTTAAAAGACTAAATCAGGATTACGTAGATATTTTCTTCTTACATCATTGGGATGATAATGTGCCATTAGAAGAAACATTTGAAACACTTAAAAAATTAAAAGAAGAAAAAAAATTTTTTCAACTAGGTGTTTCTAATTTTGCTGCTTGGCAAGTTTTGAAAGCAAATTTGATTGCTCAAAAATATAATTTTCCATCAGTAGATATTCTGCAACCCATGTATAATATTGTTAAAAGACAAGCCGAGGTAGAAATTCTTCCTATGGCAATGTCAGAAGATATTGGTGTAATAAGTTATAGTCCTTTAGGAGGGGGACTTCTTACAGGCAAATATGACGCATCAATTACATCAAGTAAAAATACATCTGGAAGACTTCATGAAAATGAAAAATATAAAATTAGATATGGACAAGATTGGATGTACAAAGCAGCACATTCTTTAAAAAATTTAGCGAATGATTTAAATTATGATCCTATTTCTTTAGCAGTTGCTTGGGTTTTAAAGAATGATGCGGTAACTGCCCCAATAATAAGTGCCAGAAATCTAAAACAATTAAAACCTTCCCTAGATTCAGTTAAAATTTCATTAGATAATGAAACTTACAAATTAATATCTAATATCAGTCCTACACCTGCTCCTGCAACTGATAGATTAGAAGAAGTCAGTGACGATTAAATAAGGAAATCTCTTGGATACTGCAATAGAAAAAAATTGGGAAGTTTATGCTTTAAAATATGCTGAAAGAGCAGATAGGACTCGTGGTGACAGCTTCATTTTTGACGATCATTCTAATCAAGCTCACACCATTGATTATTTTATTTGGGTATTGAAATCAGATAAAGATATTATTGTTGTAGACACAGGATATGATTACTACGAAGCTAAAAAAAGAAATAGGCCTATACAAAGAGCTCCGTCTGAGGCTTTAAAAGCTATTAACGTTGAAGCTAGTAATGTTACTGATGTAATTATAACTCATCTTCATTATGATCATGCAGGAGGATTAAACGATTTTCCGAATGCAAAATTTCATCTTCAAGAAACTGAGATGGCATATGCGACTGGTCCCTGTATGTGTCATGAAACTATTAAAATGCCTTTTACTGGCGAACACGTATGTGAGATGGTTAAAAATTTATACTCTGGCAGGGTTGTCTTTTATAATGGTATTGGATCAATCAAAGGTGGAGTTACTGTTCATTTAATAGGAGGTCATTCTAGAGGATTGCAGTCTGTTAGAGTAAAAACAGAAAATGGTTATTTATGTTTGGCATCAGATGCCACACATTTCTATGAAAACTTTATTATGGGTAAACCATTTCCTATTGTTGTTGATCTGGAAGACATGCTTAATGGCTTTAAGTTAATTAAAAGTCTGGCAACCAGTAATGATATGGTAATCCCAGGACATGATCCTCTAGTTAAAAATTTTTTTCCCAAAGAAGGAACATCAGGCTTTGTTTGGAGATTAGATAAAGGACCAACTAGTCCAGTGAAGATCTAAAGTTTTTTTCCATTGATCTTCTAAATGAAACAGTAGGATCATCAGATGAATAATCCACATCTTTCCAAGTTATAAATTGATCTTCTTTTATATCTTTATTAAGTTTTATCCCATGTGCCAGACCTATAGGCAGTGTCTCGTTTAAAAGAGAGTCTTTTACTGGTATCAATTTACCCCATACAGTAGCTCCACCCTCTCCATCTAAAGTTTCACCTTTTTTTAGTGCTCTTTTTGAGGTAGCAACTACATCACCTGAAAAAGTTTGTGTTTGCCCAGTGGATTGATTTAATAAGGCTGCACTAAAGATTGAAATATTAAGTTCCATACCAATTAAATGAAATGGTTTGTACATAGCAGAAAATTGTCCAGTGCTATCAGTGTTCATACCATATTGTTTAAAACATGAGGCTGCATAATCATTTGGTGCCTGAAGCACGGCGTAAACTCCCCATCTTAAATCTTTAAATACATCTTTACCATTTCTATCAAGAGATGATACTACCTCAACTTGTCCATCATGTTCTAAAACACCACCATCTTTTTTTGGTTTAAGAACCTCTGCTAGATCATCCATACCACAAGGAGGAAAAAGTAATCCATTAGAGGGTACTCTTAGGTTGCAAGCGTTAGCAATAGCTGCCATTTCAAGACTAGATTTTGTTCCATCAAGAAATGAGTTAAACATTTTAGGGTTCATGCCAGCTTCATTTGCATCTTTTTCTGTTAATCCATAATAATTCCAAACTGTTTCTGGGGTTGATTTATGATATTCAGGAAGATATTTAGTACCTTTTCCAGCAGCAGTTACATAAAAGCCACTAGACCTAGCCCAGTCAACAATTTCAGCTGTAAGGGCAGGCTGGTCTCCATAAGCCATAGAATAAACAACACCAGCTGATTTAGCTTCTTTGGATAAAGAAGCACCAGCTAAAACATCTGCTTCAACATTAACCATTACGATATGTTTACCATATCGAAATGCTTCTCGAGCATGTAAAATTCCAGCTGAAGGATGTCCAGTCGCTTCAATAACGACCTCTACTTCAGATTTTGTTATTGCTTTAATTCCTGATTCAACAAATTCGGTGTTAGAAATAAGATCATCTTTCCAACCAACATTTTTACAAGCTTTTTTAGCGCTGTCTGGAATTAGATCTGCAATTATTACAACTTCTAAACCAGGTGTGGTTGGTACTTGACTCAAAAACATAGAGCCAAATTTTCCAGCTCCAATTAAAGCAACTTTTACAGGTTTATTATTATCAATTCTTTGTGAAATCAGATTTTGCAAAAACATATTTTTATTAATTCCCAAATATTTGCTTTATTTTTTGGATGTCATTATGTTTAAGCCCTAGCTGAGAAATAAAATAATTTTCCAATGAAATGTATTTTTTTTCTATTTCATCTATCGCAGCATTTAAATAAGATGTCTGAACCTTACCTAAAGTGCTCAACATATTTTTTGTAACTTGAGTGTCTTGTTTTGAAGAGTTAGTCTTTTGTTCCGCTGTGGCTGCTTTAATAGTTAATAAATCATTTGAAATAAGATAATTTTCAAAAATCTTATCAATATGATTATTGAAAATACTCTGTATCATAAAACTGGCTATGCCAGTTCTATCCTTACCAGCTGAGCAATGAAAAATAATTGGACGTTTGTTTGATCGAAGTAGAATTTCAAAAAATTTTATCCAAACTTTTTTATGGTCGTTAATGTACATGCGATAACTTTCTTCCATCACTTCTTCATAAGATTTAATATTGTCTCCATTAATTTGCTTTTGAGAAACCATTCTACTTAAAGTGCTGGCAGAAATTGGAAGGTTAATATATCTCTCTTGAAGTTTAGGAGACAGATTATCTGGTGCCATTTTTACTTCTTTGGGATCACGAAAATCAATTATGGCATGAGGATTTAAATTTTCTAAAACTCTAATATCTTGTTCGTTTAGGGTGCTAAGTTTAGCACACCTAAATAATAAATTTTTTTTCATTTTAGAGCCAATAGAAACGTCTCTAAAATTTGAAACTGACTCAATTGAGATCAAAAAATTTTTCCTTGTTTAAAAATGTTTAACTATTCAGCTGCGCTAACATCAATATTTAATAACTCATTAAGGCAATTATCATCAAGCTTTTTAATGGGTGTAAAATCTCTGTGTGCAATCCATTCTTCTCGATTAAACTTTTGTATATGATTATCTACGTGACATAAAGAAAGATAGACAATACTTCGACCAAATGGTGAAATGTTTGGTGGACTTGCGTGAACTAGCAAAGAGGAAAACATCAACATACTACCAGCTGCTCCTGTTGGAGCAACACATCCACCTCTTTCAGCTAACTCTAAAACTTTTTCGTTATCTAAAGTCCAAAGTGGATAACTTGTTGTTTCTAAATCGTGACCTGCGTCAATTACTCCTGTTTTGTGACTTCCTGGTATAAAAAGTAATGGTCCATTCGCTGCAGTTACATCATCAAGAAATACGGCAATATTCATAGCTCTTGGCTCTGGCATTCCGTCATCTCTTTTCCAAGTTCCATAGTCTTGGTGCCATTGCCAAACAGCTCCGTCAAATGCGGCCTTAGCATTTAATTTGAATTGATGCATATAAACATCACCATCTAATATTTGGGATACTGGATTAATCAACCTTGGATGAGCAGATAACCTTCTAAAAGCCTCGTTATAAGTGTGTGCAGCAAAAGCTGTTCTTGCAACTCCAGTACTTTCTTTCCAAACTTCTTTTCTATCTTCTAAATATACTTTGTCAGCTTCTTCCTTTAACAATGCGGCTTCATCAGAATTAAATAGTTTAGGAAAGAATAAATAACCATCTTTATCAAATTTTTCTAAATCAGTTTCATTTAAAAACATTCAATCGCTCCAAATTAAAATTAATATAATAACATTATATAAAAATTTATAATTATGTAATTAAAATAATTGATGTAATCATTGTTAGCGTGTTAAATAATTATTCAAGAGTAATTATGTTAAAAAGGAGATAGATTTGTCACTGATTTCACCCTTAGATAAATTAAAAATACCAGTAATAGGATCTCCATTATTTATAATATCTAATCCAGATTTAGTTATAGCTCAATGTAAAGCGGGCATAATTGGTTCTTTTCCTTGTTTAAATGCCAGAGAAGGTGAGGGTGAGCCTAATATGCTTGAGATATGGTTAAAAAAAATAAATGAAGAATTAGATAAACATAATCAAGAAAATCCTGATAATCCGGCAGCTCCTTATGCTGTTAATCACATTGTTCATAAATCAAATATTAGGTTAGAAAAAGATATTGATATTTGTGCAAAATGGGAAGCCCCTGTCTGGATAACTTCTTTGGGTGCAAGGCCTGAGGTAAATGAAGTAGCTCATCAAGCTAACGGTATAGTGTTGCACGATATTATAAATAATTTTTTTGCAAAAAAGGCAATTGACAAAGGTGCCGATGGATTAGTAGCTGTTGCTGCAGGTGCTGGTGGTCATGCAGGTACACTATCACCATTTGCATTAATTCAAGAAATTCGTGAATGGTTTTCTGGACCTCTTTTACTATCAGGTTCAATTGCTAATGGAGGAGCAGTGCTTGCCGCTCAGGCAATGGGAGCTGATTTAGCTTATATAGGCTCTGCATTTATTGCTACTAATGAGGCTAATGCAGATCAAAGATATAAAGAAATGATTACCGAGTCATCTGCAGATGATATCGTTTATACAAACTTGTTTACTGGAGTGCATGGAAATTATTTAAAAGGTTCTATCGTAGCTCAGGGCCTTGATCCTGACAATCTTGAAGTAAGCGATTCGAGTAAAATGAATTTTAGCTCTGGAACTTCAAAACCAAAAAGTTGGAAAGAAATTTGGGGCTCTGGTCAGGGTATTTCTGCTGTGAAAAGTATTATGCCTGCAGGTGAGTTGGTGAAGAGAATTAATAAAGAGTATATTGAGGCAAAAAGTAAACTTATTTAGAGGGAAAGATGTCAGTAATTAAACATAAAATAATAGAAGAAATAGCACTTATAGAAATTTCTAATCCACCAGTTAATGCAATAAGCGCTGCAGTCAGAGTTGGACTATTAGAGACTATTGAAAATCTATCTTTAAATGAAAAAATTAAAGCAATTGTTATTACAGCTCCTGAAAGAACTTTCCTTGCTGGCGCTGATATAAAAGAGTTTGGCAAAAAAGTAGACGCTCCAATATTAGGAAAGATTTGTGATAAAATTGAAAGTCTTAACAAAATAGTTGTTGCATCATTACACGGAACTCCACTTGGTGGTGGATTAGAAGTTGCAATGTCAGCACATTATAGAATTGCAGCTCCTAACACCAAAGTTGGATTACCAGAAGTTTTGCTTGGAATCCTCCCTGGTGCTGGTGGAACCCAAAGACTTCCGAGATTATGCGGCGTTGATATGGCTTTAGATATGATGCTTACTGGCAAGCATGTTCCAGCTAAAAAAGCTTTATCATCAGGTATAATTGATGAGATTGCTAAAAATAACAATACTATAGATAATGGTATTGAGTATGCCAAAAAGTTAGTGAAAGAAGGATTTAGACCAAGACCCACTTCT
>CACJOU010000020.1 GCA_902595145.1 uncultured SAR116 cluster alpha proteobacterium
TCAAGATTTACATTAAATGGAACTGCTTCACTTGCTACTGATGATGATAAGGTTTGTCTAGAACAAACAATTGCTGCTGGTTTTACTGGCTCTGAAAGTCTAAGTATGGTGGATGCAACAGCTACTCTCAATTCATTTATTACAATTACTTCGACTGCTGCATCAAGTGCAAATTTTGTAATAACTGGAACAGATGTATATGGGAATGAACAAACTGAAACAATTCTCGGTCATACAGGAAGTACATATCCAAAAACATTAACCTCTACAAAAATTTATGGAACAGTTACCAGTGTAAAACCTTCAACAACAGATAGCGACGCAAAAATTAGTATTGGTGTAAAAAATACTATAGCTAATGAGTCTATACTTGTAACAATTACAAGCTCTGCTAGTGATGAGTCTACTAAAACATTTACAGTCGTTGGAACTGGAATGGATGGTACTTCTCTTACTGAAGTCATTACAGGACCTGAAGCTAATAAAACTGTAACTGGCAGACGTATATTTAAAACAATTCATACAATCACAGCTTCTGACACAACTACTGGTGCTATCAAGATCGGTGTAAAAGGTGCAGATTCTGTTATTGTTACTGGTCAACTTGAAATGTCATCTAGTAACAGTTTCAGTGTAGTCGGTGAAGATGGGAAAGGTCTATTTGAGGCATCACCTGGTGCAGCGTCAATAGATAAGTTATCAGGTGTAAGTCTGTTAACAAGACAATCTTCAGTTGACGCTTTACGTGTTTTAGACAGGTCTCTTGATAGAATTCATAAAGAAAGAGCAAAACTTGGTGCTTTAATGAGTAGAATGGAAAAAGCTATTGATAATCTGTCAAACGTAGCCCTTAACACAAAAGCTTCAAGAGGTAGAATTGAAGATGCTGATTTTGCAAAAGAATCTGCAAGGATGACTAAGGCACAAATTCTGCAACAATCTGCTATGGCAATGATAGCACAAGCAGGAAAAGCACAACAAAATGTGCTTCAATTATTACAAAGTTAAACCCTCCAATTGATGAATAAAAAAAAAGGCCACCGTAAGGTGGCCTTTTTCTCTTAATCTCTCCAATTTATCCTTGAAGAAGAGCTAATAAGTTTTGCTTAGATGCATTAGCCTGAGCTAGCATTGAAGTTGCAGCTTGAGACAAAATCTGAGCTTTAGTTAGATTAGATGTCTCTTGAGCAAAATCTGCATCCAGAATTCTGGATTGAGAAGCTTCAGTATTAACTTTCAATGTTGTTAAGTTACTTATAGAAGCATCAATTCTATTCTCGACAGCACCAAAAGATGATCTAAATAAAGCGACTTGTTCAATTGCTTTGTCGATTAGAGATAGTGATGAATTTGCTTCTGCAAGTGTTTTAACTGACAAGTTAGTACCAGAAACTTCCTGAGATGTACTCTGTGTCTGGACACCCATTTTCTGCAAGATTGTCTCAGTAGTTCCAAATGTACCATCATTCTTAACTGCCATTGTTGCATCATTATCTTGTGCGACAGCTTCTATTTTGATGACTTCATCTGTGTTATTAGACAATGTCAAGTTACCTCTACCAGTAAATTGATCAGCTACTTGTTGAATTCCAATCGCTACAGCAGTAGATGTTGGGTTTGCACTAGATGTAATGCCTGTAATTGTCTTAAACACTTTAGTACCTGATACAGTTCCAGCTTGTGTTGGACCAGTTATGTCTTCAGTTATTGTTCTACCGAACATATCTGTTCCTGTAACAGTTAATGTAGCATCAGCAGCTGTACCATTATTGCCTTCAGTTAAGGTCACAATAACACCATCAAAGTCCTTAGTAGCTGCAGTAAGAAGTGTTGCCGCTCCTGCAGCAAGGTCACCTGAAGCAAATAAGTGATCAGTGTCTACATCTATAGTTTCACCGTTATGGTGACCTATTGAAACGGCCGTATCAGCTGTTGTAGTTGTTGTAATAGAAGAAACATTTTTAAAAACATTTTTGGTAAGAGCTTTTAGAGTTCCACCCTCACCTCTTATTGTTTCTGAAACAGCATTACCAAATACATCAGTACCAGTTATTGTGTAAGTTTCATCTGCAGATCCGTGTACACCACCAATTGCAAAAACAGCAGTGTCTGTTTTACTGTAAGAAATAGAACTAATTGATTTAAATGTTTTAGTTCCATTTACTGTACCGCCTGTAGTAGCACCAAGAAATGAATCAGTAATTGTATTACCATCCATATCTGTACCAGTAACAGTTACTGTTACATCACTTCCATCAGCAGTACCACCTTCTGTTATACGTATCTGAACACCATGTGAATGATCATTTGTAGCAGCAGCTATAAGAGTAGCTGATGTAGAACTAATAGCTCCAGATGCAACAAATGAGTCGGTATCAACAGTACCATCAGATCCATCATGACCTGCATTGACTATGGATACTCTACTATTAAAATCAGCAGTACTTGCTAAAGTAATAGAACCTGGTGTGTTAATAGTAGCTGAAGCTTTTAAAAATGTTGCATTAGCAGCTGTTCCACGGACAATTCCATCAGCTTTAGAAGTACCATTAACATCTTTGTAAGCTAATATGAAATCAGTATCACCTGCATGTGTTACTTGTATGTCAACACCAGATTCACTAGATAATTTAATAGCACCATCAGATAATGCTTCAGCACGAACATCACCAATGTTTGCCGCATTAATTTTAGTTACAATACCATGTAAACCAACTACAGTTGATAAATCAACTTCTGCGCCGTTGATGAAGAACTCATTTGTTGTACTTGGCATATTTGCAGTATTAAATGCAACCTGTACTTCATTCTTAGCATCTGCAGTAACACCAGTTTCACTTGTCTTTGCATTAACAGCTTTAGCAATCGACTCAGCTGTACCACTTACAGATTCACCAATTAATACATCATTGATTAAAATTTCATTAGCACCTAATTTAGTTCCACTAACAGCAGCAGTTTCTACATTGCCAGGTACGCTTTGCTCATTGAAACCAAGAGCGTTAACGTCATTAATATCACCTAAACCATCTGTGTAACCATTAACTTCATTACCAGCTTCAATAGAAACTTTTGATCCGTCAACATTTTTAAGGCTTACAAAACCAGTATAAGTACCATTTGTAAAACCAACGTCACTTGAACCTGTACCAGCTACAATTATAGAAGCACCAGAGGTGTTTGATAATGTAATAGTATTATTACTATTTAAGTTAGCAACAATACCAGAAACAGATTGATTTATGTTATCAACTAAAGATTCATATGAAGTTGCCAACTCAACAGTGTTACTGTTAATAGTAAACGTATTGTTCATATTAAAAGTACCTTTAACATCACTTGTTAAAGAGTTGAATGCATCAGCTTCTGCACCATGAACACCAGTATTTAAATTTATTGCATCTGCTAAAAGTTTAGCTTCATTTGCACCAGAAGCAGTAAGATCTGAAGCAAAAGCTGAGGCAAATGCATTTTTACCATTGATTTTCACATCACCTGCTGCGATGGTGTGATGAGCTTGGCTAAAATTAGTAGTAGCAATACGCTCACTTGTTAGTAACTTTACTCCCTCAGATCCACTTAACCCAAGAGATATGGAGTCTGATTTCTGTAATGCAACTTCTAATGAGTCTTGCTCATTAATACCAAGCTGAAAATTTACTGTCTTGTTAGAACCATCTAAAAGATTTACATTGTTGAAATGCGTATTTGCAGAAATTGTGTCAACTTCTTTTATTAAAGCTGAAACTTCAGCTTGGATCATAGTTCTATCACTGTTACTTAATGTGCTATTACCAGCTTGCACAGCAAGTTCTCTTACTCTTTGAAGTATATTTTCAACTTCACCAAGAGCACCTTCAGCAGTTTGTGTCATAGATATAGCATCATAAGAATTTCTTATAGCCACACCTAAACTTCTAACTTGTGCTTCCATTTTACTACTAATAGCAGAACCAGCAGCATCATCTGCAGCTGAATTAATTCTTAATCCAGATGAAAGTCTTGTCATTGCATCATCCAGATCTCTGTTTACTTGAAGCATATTTTTTTGCGCTGTTAATGCTCCAATGTTTGTATTTATACTGTTAGGCATTTCTAACACTCCATAGGTTGTTATTATCTATGTACTGGTACGACATATATTTAAAACGTTTAGCAATTAATCTATTATTTTTGGGATAATCAAATAATATTCTTTAATTTTTCTTTGGTATGTTACTTGCAAATGTAGAAAGAACAATTAGAGGTATGTTAAATGGACGATCTTCATAATGAAAATTTTGAAAACAATTTTGAAAGTCAAATAAAAAAAATTGAAACTTTAATTAATAATAAAAATTATGTAGATGCTTTAAAAGATTGTTTAAATTTAGAAAAGGAATATCCTTTTTCAGCTGAATTATTTTTTATGATTGCTAGGGTTTATAAAAATTTAAGTCAATTTGATTCTGCAGAAACATATTACAATAAAGTTATTTCAATAAATCCTGATCATCCAGATACATTAAACAATTTAGGGAATATTTTTAATGCAAAAGGACGTGCTAAAGAAGCAATTAATTTATTTCAAAAAGTAATTCTTCTTGTACCGACTGCACCTCAACCCTATTCAAACATTGCACAAAGTTATTTACTCCTAGGAGATTATGAAAAAGGAATTAAGTTTTCTGAAAAAGCTATAGAATTAAGTCCAAATTTTATTGATGCATATTTAACTTTGGCTAAGTCTCAGATTAGGGGTAATTTTTACAAAGATGCATTGAATACAGTTTCAAAATGTTTGGATTTTGACCATAAAAATCAAGAACTGTTACAACTTTTTACTAATATTCTACTTTATAACCCTATTTCAGAATATGATTTTGCTTTAGACAAAAAGATAGAGCTCCTTTTTGACAATAATGATTTTGGAAAAATATTTCCAATCTTACTTTTGAGGATGGAAATTCACCCTGATATGAGTGCTTTATTATCACAAATAGATAATATTAATTCCAGAGAAGACGTTATAAAAGCTGTTGAAAAGGCAGTTAAAATTCCATTTTTAATGGAAATACTGGAATCTGGTTTAAATTCAAACATAAAAATTGAAAAGTTATTAACAGAGTTAAGAAAGGTAATTTTATACAACAGAGATTCTTTAATTAATAACAAAAATATTATTAAGTTCCAAAAATGTCTAACTCTTCAGTGTTTTAATAATGAATTCGCATTCGCTCAAACTGATGAAGAGAATAAAATTATTCAAAAATTAGAAAAAGATTTAAAAACTAAAGCAGATAAAAATCAAGTCATACCAAGCCTAGATTTACTTTGTTTGTCAAGTTACAAACAAATAAGTGATTTTGATTGGATAAGAAGTATATTGTATGATGAGGAAATAGAACAAGTTTTTAAATTAGTTGTTTCTGAACCTATGCTGGAAAGAAGTATTAAACCCTTACTAAACTCAATTTCAACTATTGAAGATGAAACCTCTAAAATGGTTGAAGCACAATATTCTGATTCACCTTATCCAAGATGGAGTTACATCCCTAAAAATGATGAATTGACACTTGATTTTTTTATTAAAACAAAAAATTTGAAATTGGCAAAAACTATAGAAAATTTACAAAATCCTCCAGACATATTAATTGCTGGTTGTGGTACAGGGGTTCAATCAATTTCAGTTGCACAACAATTTCCTAGATCAAATGTTTTGGCATTAGATTTAAGTAAAAGCAGTTTAGCTTATGCCTTAAGAAAAACAAAAGAATTAGGAATTTCAAATATTAATTATGTTCATGGTGATATTTTAGACCTAAATAAAATCGATAAAAAATTTGACATAATTCATTGTACAGGCGTACTTCATCACATGAGATCACCGTCTCAAGGATTAGAATGTTTAATTGAAACATTAAAAGAAGACGGATTGATGAAATTGGGACTTTATAGCAATATTGCAAGAACAGAAATTAATAAAGTTCGAAATTTAATTAAAAAAAATAAAATTCCATTTACTAATAATAGTATTCATTCTTTCAGACAAAATATGATTAATAACGATCATATTTTAATTAATGAATTTAATACTAGTATTGATTTTTTTTCATTGAGTGGTTTTAGAGATTTATATTTCAACATTCAGGAAACACAATATAATATCCCAGAGATTAAAAAAATAATTAATAATTATAATTTACACTTTTGCGGATTTGAATTCCAACATAATCTACATGATGTTGCTTTTAAAGAAATGTTTCCAGATACAAATTCAGAACAAATATTAGAAAATTGGGATGTGTTTGAAAAACATAATAAAAATACTTTTTTTAATATGTATCAATTCTGGATACAAAAATAATAGATTAGTATATAATAGAATTTACAAATATTAAATTTGCAGAGCAAAAATTAAAGTTCAGGTGCAACAAAGAAATAAGATTTCCAAGCTTCTAACATTGCTTCTTGAGTGAGATGATGTGTATCTAAATGATAAATACCATTAGAATATCCATCACCTCTATCAGTCAGGCTATGGAGGTCTAAAAATGAGTATCCAAATATATGTGCCTTTTTCATCAAAATATTGTTAAAATCATTAATTAGACTCATTAATTCTTGTAACTTTGAGGAAGAAATTTTACTTCTATTAATATTTGGACAAGGCACACCTTGTATAGTAATTACATGGCCTTGAGTAACATTTAATTTTCGAATACTATTAAGGTAATTTTCAATGGTATCATTAATTAAATTGTACTTATTTTTTTTTGAATTTTTTTTAATATGATCAAGTA
Organism: uncultured SAR116 cluster alpha proteobacterium; assembly: GCA_902595145.1. GTDB lineage: Bacteria > Pseudomonadota > Alphaproteobacteria > Puniceispirillales > Marisalimonadaceae > Marisalimonas. The sequence goes on from CACJOU010000020.1 coordinate 6,783, forward strand.
TTCCACTGTTAATTCTACAATCAATTTCCCCTATAGATAAAAGAATTTCACTTTTTTGTGGTAGAGATTGTAAAAGATTTTTAAATCTAAACTGATATTTATTTAAATTGCAATCTCCTAAATGAAATTGCTTACATCCCATAATAAGGCTTGACTTGCACGAAAATATTCCTTTGGAACTCTTGATTTTCAAACCATGACTTACAAGTGAGTGACTTTCGCCAATTACGTGAAGAGTTTTTTCATTAACATTATTTTGAGTTATGTTATTTTGAGTATTTTTAAGCAAGTGAGAAAGATAAATGTGGTAAACTTTTTCATTTTTAAAGTTTTTGTTATTTAAATTCTGAATTTGATTTGATGATAATAAATACTTGTTACAATTGGCAATATCTCCTTCTAAATAACTTAAAATGGCTAAAATAACTTGAGATCTTAGCCCATAATTGTTTTTATCAAGGATTTCCAATTTTTTGGAATAAAATTTTAATTCATGCTCTTTATCAAGAAAATGAAGTAATGTTAGTAAATTCCAAATTGCTTTAGGATAATTTGAATTCAATTTTATTGTTTTTTTGTAATTTTCTTCCGCCTCTTTGAGAAAACCTGTGCTTTGATAAGTATTAGCTAAATTCAGATATGCTTCATAATTATCTGGTTTTAAACAAATTGACCTTTTAAATTTTTCTTCTGCTTCTTTATATTTTTTCTTTTCATGATAAATAATCCCTAGATTAGTGAAGGCATCGGCATAATCATGCTTTATATTTATTGCTTCAATATAATTTTTCTCAGCTTCATCAAAATTTTCAAGTTTTTGATTACTAATCCCTAAATTATAATAAGCTTCGGAATAATTTGAATCTAATAAAGTTGCCTTAGCAAAATGTTGTTTTGCTTCTTGAATTTTATCAAGTTTAACTAATAAATTTCCAAGATTGTTATAAATCGCTGCATTATTTGAATTTAGTTTAAGAGATTTTTCATATAAGGATATTGCTTCATCTAATTTTCCAAGTTCTTGACAAAGAGTTCCTAAATTACATATAGCTTGGAAATAATCATTTTTAATACTTATAGATTTCCTATAACTATTTTCAGCTTCTTTTAATTTTTTATTTTTTTGCTGAACTATTCCGAGATTACATAAAACCTCATAATCGTAAGGGTTTAATTTTAAAGCTCGTAAAAAGTTTGTTTCAGCATCATTAAATTTATTTAAAAGATGTTGTATGTTACCCAAAATGATAAAAAGTTGTGGATTATCAAATTTAAACGATGTAGCTTGTTTTAACGTCAGAACGGCATCCTCTAATCTACCAAGTTGCTGTTGTAAAATACCCAGATTAATATAAGATTGAGTATGAGAGGGATCTGTCGCAATAGCAGATGAATAACTATTTATAGCATCATCTACATTTCCCAATTTATATTGAATAACACCTAAATTATATTTTGCTTCAGCATCCATTGGTGCTAAAGAGACAGATTTTTTACCAGCTTCGAGCGCTTCAAGCAATCTACCATTTTGTAATAAAATTGCTGCTAAAATTTTCCATGTAAGTTGATTGGACGGACTAGTTTTAGATATATCTAAAGCAATTTTCTCTGCTTCCATAAATCTACCATTTTGGTAATAGTCTACAAGAGTGTTAAGTTCCATATTTTTTCCAAACTTTAGTTTATTAGTCTCTTGAGCAAATTTTCAAATTTATTCGTGTAAGTTTTGGCATCACATAAATTAGATTTAATTAATTTACTTCTTAAACCTTCAGCCTGTTTATTCATTTCAGTTTTTTTAAGACTATAATAGAGAGCTTTTTCAATATATTCTTCTTTTGAATTCACAATTAATTCATCAGAATCTAAGTTTTTAAGTATAGAATAACCTACCCGGCTCCTGTGGCAATTTCCTTTTAAACATAAAACTGGAACATTCATCCATAAAGCTTCAAATGTTGTAGTTGTTCCGTTATACGGAAATGTATCAAGAGCTAAATCAATTGAATTATATGTCTCAAGGTGTTGTTTTCTTGAATTACTCCAACTCATTAAAATGATTTTATCAGATGAGACACCATATTTAGTAAATTTTTCTAAATATATTTTTCTTGTGAAATTAGAACACAATTGTTTGTTTTTTAAAATTATTTTTGAATTATCAATTTTTTTTAATATCTCAGACCAACATTCTATTACTTCATCACTCATTTTAGATAAATTATTAAAACTGCCTAATGTGAAGGAGTTATCTCTAAAAATAGAGTTCTTATTAATTTCTGCATCTTCGTCTGAACTAAAACAAATAAATGAACCCTCTAATCTTAATAATTCTTCAGTATATAAATGATCGTCTATACCTTCAGGATCTGTAAAATTATCAACAATTCTGAAGTCCATTGTGTTTAAACCTGTAGTATTGGGATAACCTAACCATGTTATTTGAATAGGAGAAGGTTTCATTGCAAATACTGGCAATCTATTACCTTGAGTATGCCCTGATAGATCAATCAAAATTTCAATATTATTTTTTTTTATCAAATTACATAGTTGAGTATTACTCAATGATTCAACATTAAACCATTTATCAACGCATGATTTAATTTTTTCAGTTATATTGTCATTATAAAATGATGAACTAAAACAAGTTATAACAAATTCATCTTTGTTATAATTCTCTAATATAGGCTGTAAAAAATAAGTTACAGAATGTTGATGTAGATCTGCAGATACAAAACCAACATTTATCTTCTGATTTTTAGATTTTTTCTGAATTAATTTTTCAGGGTATATTTTTTTGTATGTTTGATTTAAAAAAGTCCCATATTTTTTATGTATTTCAAAAATATTTTCTTTGGAGTTGTTTGAAGAATAATTACTCATCAAAAGAAGATTTGAAATGGCTGTAGTTTTATTAGGATTAATCTTTAAAGCCTTATTAATATAAAATTCTGCCTTACTAAATTCTCCAATATCACTTAATAAAGACGCATAATTCAACATTGCTTCAATAGAATTTTGATCAATATTTAAAGCTTTTTGGAGACATTTAAGTGAGTTTTCATAATCTCCTATTTTTAAATATAATATACCATGATTAATAAATGCTGGTAAATAATTAGGATCAATTTCAATTGCTCTAAAAAAACACCTATGTGCTTCTTGTAGATTTTTTTCTTGTTGAAAAGCATATCCCATATTTGTAAAAATTACTGCATTATTTGGAGATATTTTTAATCCATTTCTAAAACATTCTATTGCTTCTTCATATGCACCTATTGAAGTATAAGAACATCCTAAATTTCCATATGCACTATATGAATTTGGATCAATTTTTAATATTTCTTTATAAACTTGTATTGAATCATCAATACAGCCAACTTCAGACAAAGCTGCTCCTTTATTTAGTCTAGCTTCAATAGAATTTGGATTTAACTTTAGGGCTAAATCAAAATATTTTTTAGCATTTTCATAGTCATTTTTTTCTTTATAAAGACATCCCATTGTTACTATGAGCTTTTCGTTTTTACTAAATTTTTGAAGTAAATCCAAAGCTTTGTTATAAGCCTCTTCAATCAGATTTTGTTTATATAAGAAAATTACCTCATTAACTGCTTGTGTTTCTCTAGGATCATGTTTATTTATTTTTTTATCGTCTTTTTTTAAAAATTGATCTGATTTAGGTTCACCACTATCAATATTTAAATTCTCCAGAAAATTTTTAATCCGCAGGTTGTTGGGATAACTCTTCAGAACTTTTTCTAAAATATTTTTTGCTTCTTTTACATCACCCTGTCTTAATACTTTTTTGGCTTTTAAAAGAGATATATCAATAGCTGTCATTACAAATCTCGTTTTTACTATTTTTTAGCTACAATATTTAAACTTACAGGAAAACCATATGGCTTATAATTACTTGTATCGTTAAACAAACCAAAACTTTCCACTTTTTTTATGTCTAAAAAACCAACTTTTGTTAAAAATACATTCATAAAATCAATATTCCATCCAAAATAATGGAAATCATATTGATCAGTCTGACCACCGTAAATTATTCTCATTATGTGGAACTTTACTTCTCTTGAAAAATAAGGACTTATCATTGTATGACAAAGAATATCTAAATCTGGAACTGATATGTAAAAATTACCATTTTTCTTCAATACTCTATAAACCCCTGCAAGAGTGAGTTCTATATCTTTTTGTCTTACATGTTCTAAGACGTGACTTGCATAAACTTCTTCAACACTTTCATTTTCAAACTGCGACAAATCGCTTAAATCTCCAATAAGATTATTTTTTGTTTTTTGTTGCGTATTTAGTATTGTCCAACCATCTTTTTCTTCTTCACCACCAATATGTAATTTCATATTTATTCTCCAGTTTTTTAATCGTCTTTGTTCATGGCTTCAAAGAGATTTGTTAAATATTCACCTGTTGATTTAAGGCTTGTTACAGCTTGTTCCATGCTTGTAAACTGTTTTACATATCTATCTCTGAGAGATGCCATTTGGTTATTTAAATCAATCAATAAAGCTGATTGGTCTGTGACTTCTTGGTTAATGGTTGTCTCTCTAGTAGATAATTGTCCGTTCGAAGTATTAAGGGTATCAGTTAAAAATGAAGTTAGTTTTTCAATCAAACTTTGGCCATAGTAAAGAGTTGCATCCGCACCAAGACCAGAATACTTCACTTTTAATCCTGCTGCATTTCCTGATGAAATAGTAAAAGTATTATTATTAATATCTGCTGACATTGAAACACCGTCCAATGTAGCCGAACCTGTAACACCAGTAGTTGTTATCCCAGCTCCAGTAAAACCCAATGTCACAGAGCCTGAAGTATTAGCTGATGGAGTAATTGATGAAATTGTTTGAAATGTTTTAGAACCAAGAACTGTTGCATTAGCCGCTGGTCCTGTAATAACTTCAGTTTGAGCGTTACCAGATAAATCAGTTCCAACAACAGTGAAAGTTTTACCACTCTCATCACCGCCAGCACTTGTGATTGAAGGCCTTTTCCCAGTAAGATCAACAAATGCTGATTTTGTACCAATATTTACTCCAGAAGCAGATGCATTTGAAGAAATCTGTGTAATGTCTTTAAAAATTTTTGTACTTATAACAGTACCGCCAGCTGTAGGACCAGTTATAGTTTCAGTTTGAGATGTACCATTAATATCTGTTCCTGTAACGGTGAATGTTACTGATGATAAATTATTTGGACTTTCTATAGTTACAAATGAATTTAAATCTGTGGCTGATCTAGGACTTGTTGAAGTTGTTTGTGCACCATCAAGTGTAAAATTACCTGAACTGCCAAGACTTTCATTATCAACTAATCCATCAGTATCGGTTGCTGTAACTGATGCTCCATTTAGAGTTAAAGCAGTACTGGCAGTTCCAGTTTGAGATGTTCCAATATTATCTGCATCAGTTGAGCCTACAAACTTAAGAAATCCGTCAAGATTACTTCCTATTGCATTTATAACCATCGAAGATGATGAACCAATAGATCCTGACTTAATCGAATAGCTACCATTGGCATGAGTAACAATTACTGATTTCCCAGCCCCACTTAATGTACTGTCTGCATTTATTGCTGTTTGAATTGCTGTAGCAAGTGCTGCTTCAGAAGTATAATGAGCTGCAGGAACGGTTACTGATCCTGACTGAGTGCCATCAACAGTGACCTGAATAGTATTATTTGAGGTAGTTACTTCTGGAGATGTGTCATTACTTACAAGGCCAGTAAAAGCACCTGATACATATGCTGTCATTTGAAATGCATAAGACCCTGCAACAGGTTTAGAGTTTGTACCCCCACTTACAGATAATAAACTTGAAGAAGAAGAATACATTGAATTAAATATAGCATCTAATGATGTAGGGTTATTTTTTAGTTCATTTTCTAATACAGTAGTATTGAGACTTAGTAATCCATCTTTTTCAGTTCTAACACCTAAATTAGAGAGATATACACCATTTGCACCAAATCCAGTTAATTGAGAAGACGTAAGAGATTTTAGTTGATTTTGAATACTTTTTACTACCGGATCATCAGATAATTCACCAGCCTCTTCTGAGGCTGATCCTCTAAAAGTTTTTTCATTTAATAATGTTCTTGCATCATTAACTGCAGTTACAAAAGTTTGTAAGTTAGTTGTTGCAGAAGTTGTATCTACAGAGCCATTTAGATTTGCTGGGGTATCTACTCCATTAGATGAAGTAGATGCAAGTAAGTTTACATCATAACCTGTAAAAAGATCTGAAATATTATTTGATGACCTGGTTAATGAAATACCATCAACGGTAAAAGAAGCATCAGTTCCAGCAACTTTTTGTTTTGATCCATTCGTTGACGTATTATCAATAGTAGATAATCCTGATCCTGATGGACTTTCTGTGGCTGTAACTCTTAACGCATTTTCTTTTCCGTTCTGTGATTTTAAAACAAGTGTATATGTATCGTCACCTGCGCCTAAAACACTTGCTGTTACACCATAGTTAAGTGCATTTATTTTATCCTTCAGTGATTCTAAAGTATCAGTTTCTGTAACTGTAAGTGTTTTGGACGTTACAGTTGAACTAGCAACGAAACTTCCTGACGACCAATCTCCTCTTTCTAAAACCAAACTTCCCGCGCCAACAAGTGAAGTATTTGATGCGTAATCCTCAAATGCTAATGTTTGTCCTTTTGCAAGTGATGAGATGCTTATACTAGAATTTATAGCTACCGCGGTAGACGGATCTGAAATAGTTGCACTTACTGCTGAACTAGTTGAGCTTACTTTTAAAGAAGTGTTCCCAGTTAGAGTATTTAAAGACGTAGAAAGTTTAGATAAAGCACTTTTTATTTCACCAATTGCAGAAATAGCAGTATTTCTTGCATCAATTTTAGACTGAATTTGGTTTTCTTGAGGAACCTGTTCAGCTTGTACAAGACTATCAACAATTTGGGTTATATTTAAACCACTACCACCTTGATTAATTGCACTTAAATAATCTACAGCCATAAAAAACCTAAATAATAGTTATAACTTTTTAATACGGCAGTAATACTGCAATTTTTATGCCTTTAATTAAGAAAATTTTCTTTAATTAATAAATTTCAATTAATTTAAAATGACAATCAATTAAAATTATGTAGTAATTCTATTGGAGCTCATAATGTTTAAAAAAATAAACATAAAAGAGATTAGAGAAAGCTTAGCTTTATTAGTTATTGCAGCAATAGTTGGCACTATTATTTCTTTTGTTGCGCAACTTTTTATTATTAGTGCAAAAAATATCTATGATTTCTTATTTAATAATGAAAATTTTATCGTAGCAATAGATATTGGAAATTTATCACTTAACTTAGTTCCATTATTAATATGTGTCCCAAGTTCTATTTTAGTTGGACTGTTAATGTATAAACTCAAACTACTAAGGTGGTTTGGTCCTGCTGATACAATTTATGCTGCACATCACCATGCAGGTATTTTAGATTTAAAAGGTGGTTTTGGATCAACATTAGCATCATTTATATCAATAAGTGGCGGTGCTTCAGTAGGTATTTATGGTCCTCTTGTACATTTTGGTGCAACTGTTTCATCATATATTAGACGACAAAAATTTATACCTAAAATTCCCCATGATATTATAATTGGTAGTGGTGTTGCGGCGGCTATTTCTGCAGGATTTGGTGCTCCTTTAGCAGGTATAATTTTTGCTCATGAAACTGTATTAAGACATTTTTCAATGAAGGCAGTTGCTGCTCTGGCAATTTCATCAATGGCAGCCAATTTTTCTGCAACAGAAATTGGAATCGTAAGCCCTCCACTTCTACTTACTGCTATTCCTTTTGATATGGGTGATATAATAATAAGCCTAGGGATTATTGGCCCATTAGCTGCAATTATAGCAATACTTTTTATGAAACTAGTACTATTTACGAGTACCATTCCAACCAAAATTAATATTAAAAATTGGCAAGCTCCAATAATAGCTGGATTTGCTTGTGGTCTATGTGGAATGGTTTTTAGCGAGGTTTTGGGTTTGGGAACTGATGTTTTGATGTCTGTTATAACAAGCCAGCTATTATACGGATATCTCTTAGCTCTTTTATTAGGAAAACTAATCCTAACTTCTATTTGTGTAGGATTTGGGTTTTTTGGTGGATTATTCTCGCCTGCCCTTTTTTTGGGAGGAGTTTTAGGCGCAATAGTATTTCAATTGCCTGTGACATCAGCCAACCCAGATTTACTTTCTGTACTTGCAGTCTCAGGAATGGCAGCTGTATCCAGTTCAGTGATTGGAGCACCTTTAACTGCTATAATTTTAGTTCTAGAACTCACTGGATCTTATGAATATGCAATAGCTGCAACTTTCCCAATCGTGGTTTGTTCTTTCATAACTAGTAGAATTTTTGCAAATAGTGTGTTTGACAAACAACTTATTACAAGAGGAGTTGAAATTACAAAAGGTCGAGAACAAATTCGCTTAAATGAAGCTTTGATAAAAAATTATGCTGATAGTCAATATACAAAATTAAAACTTACAACATCTACAGAAAACGCTATCAAATTATTAACTAAATCTAATACAACTGAAGGATATATAGTATCAGATGAAAACAAATATATAGGTAAGATCAGTCTATTAAATTTAATTAATAAAAAAAGTTCTAAACTAATAGATTTAGTAGAAAAAAAGCCTTTAATTATAGATCCAAATTCAAACTTAATTTTTGTAATAAAAAAATTATCGAAGTTTGTCGGTGAAAGTATACCAATTGTTAATAAGAAAAATAACGAAATGGTTGGCATAATATCAGAAAATGATGTTTTACAAGCATATCTTGATATTTCTGAAGAAATTAATCACATAGAAAAACATTAAATAAAATTATTTCTAAACAATTATAATTAATATCCGTTTAAAATAATAAGATATATAATTTTTTTAGGGGATTTAAATGAATTATAACGCGTCTATGAGACAATATTTAAATGATGAAATTAATGCTAAAACCACTAGCTTAGATCCTCATAAAATAATTGAAGAGGTTTTAAAAGATCTTAAGAAAAATATGGAAACTTTAGCATATTCAATAGATCATGAACCTGTTATATCATCAATAAAATCTACTAGTTTTTCAAAATCCTTAACGGCAATATATATTTTACAATCAAGTTTAAACTTTGATGAAGGAAGTGAAATAGCTGAAAACCTTTATCGTATTTACGAGTTTGCTAAGGATGGAATTATGAAAGGTTTTACAAAAAGGGATTCCAAGCTTATTTATGACGCAATACCTCCAATTGATGAAATCTTGGATGGATGGAAACAAATTAAATAATATTACTATTGATTTAGCTACAAAAAAGTATATTTATCATATATATATAAAACCATGATTTTGTATTTATAGGTGATTAAATGTCAAAATTTTGCCCTGAATGGATTTTTTCTACATTTGCTGCGCAGACCAGCAAGGAATTTTTATCTTCAAATAATTCTATTGCTGCCATTTCAAGGAAATATTCAACAGCAATCTCTGAACGATTTAATGAAGTGAAATTTGAAGAAACTATGGATTTAGCCGAAAAAATCCTACAATTTTTATCTGAGATTAATGCTGGTGAAGACGCAGTTAATTACATAAATGATTACATTCATTATAGAGTTAGATATGAATCAGGTGGAAGCGAAAGAAAATTATCTGGAATGTTTTCGTCTGCTTTCAATCCGACAAAGGTTAAAGAATATGGTTCAGACAAATGCTTTAAGATATTTAAAGCTACAGTTTTTAGTATTAGAAATGAGGCACTTCCAAAGGCAGAACCAGGATGGTTAATTACAGATGTAGAAGATATCGACTGGGTAGGTGAAGTCGTTAGTCAAGAAACTGAATTATTTTAAATTTTTGATTATCTTAAATAATCAAATAAATTAAGTTGTGAAATTTTTACAAACGATTGCTGACTTGCTTGCATGGACGTCAACATACTTTGTAAATTAGTAACTAAAGCTGCAAGATCTGCGTCCTTTAAATCACTTACATCTTTTTCCACCCCTAATTTTCGGTTAGCTAAAAGCTCTACTTGTCTCTCAAGAGAGTTAGTTCTAGCTCCAATTTCACCTCTATTATTTGCAATATGTACTTGAGTTGAAGCTACATTATCTAGTTGTTTTGATGGTAATTGATCATTGTCATATAACTTTTGAACACCACCTATGTTGTTTCCAATTCCATCTGTAGGTTGAACTTTAAAAAATGAAGAAGGATCTTTTTGTGCAGTATCAATGCCATAAACTGAAAGATTCTTGATTTCCATTGGACCGTTAACTGAGTCAGTTAATTTAATTGTTTTTCCATCATCCATTATAGTTGCAACAACACCGGTGTTTCCAAGATTAATTTGTCTTACAAACTCTGCAGGATCTTCACCTGTAATTTCAGCTGTAATTGTTGCTGTACCTAAATTTCCTGTTAAATCAAAAGTCCATGTGCCAGGGTTTTTATTCTCAAAAGTAAACTCTGCTACACCAGTTGATTTTACTGAATCCACACCTCCAGAAGCCGTCCTTATTGAATAGCTAATGTCTTCTAACATTTGGAAAATTGAGACATTCTTTCCTGATGGTCCCTTTACAGCTTGGAATAAAGTTCCACCATCAAGAGTTGTTTCCATCACTCTAGATTCAGAAATAGATAAAGATGCTATACCCCTATCTCCTTTATAATTTATTTTGCCAGCTAAATCTTTGACAAAAGGAATGGTGTTTGTTTTATACCCACTGAATAAAAAGCTTCCATTACTATCTTGTGCATTAGCTAAACTTAATATTTCTTCTTTCATTTGATCAACTTCAATAGCAATTGCTTCTCTATCTGATGCACCTAGTACATCACTTGAAGCCTGAATGATCAATTCCTGAACTCTTATAAAAACATTTGATAAGTTTTCTAAATTTTTATCAATTAATGATAACCTATCATTAGCTGAATTAACATTTCTTTCATATTGTTCAATTTGCTTTTTAACAACATTCAAACCTGATAATTCAACAGATCCAACTGGATCATCAGAGGCCCTTAAAATATTTTCACCAGTTGCAATTTTATTCTGAAGATCTTGTAGTTCTTCTGTAGTTGAAGAAAATTGTTTTAACTGTTGTTGATTAAATAATTTTGAACTAATCTGCATTTTGAACCATTCTAGTTATTAAACAACCTCTATAAGAGATTGGAACATTTCTTTAGCAGTTTGCAAAATTCGTGCCGAAGCTTGATATGCTTGTTGAAACTCAAGTAGATGGGCAGCTTCTTCATCTAGATTAACTCCAGCAAATTCACTTTGACTCGCCTCGGCTGCATCTAATGTGCTTGAGGCTGAATCTAGAGATAACTTACTTGCTTGAACATTTGATCCTACTTTAGCAACTGTAGTATTAAAAATTTCTTGAAAATTTCCTTTATTTCCACCTGATTTGTCAGATCCTTGAAGACTTAGGATATTTATAATATTTCTGTTATCCCCAAAACCATCCTTATTACTAGAAAAATCAAAGCTATTATTAACTATAGTGTCATCAGAGAATTGAAATTTAGTATTATTTATTTCGAAAACTCTATTAACATCCAAAATTCTAGATGCTATAGAGTGACCAGAAACTTTATCAAAAATTTCAACTTTATTAGTATTAGATGAATCTACCTTAATTGTAAGTTCAGGTATTTCTTCTGTATATTCACTTTCTGAAAATTTATCATATTCTGCACTAATTTTTCTAGCACCACCACCCATAACAAAGGTAATCAAATCTTCAGGTGGTAAATTTGTTAGACTTATCTTTTCTGCAACTGAATTTTGGATTGAACCAGATGGAATATCAACTTTTACTGGCTCACCTGAGAGCGATGAGACCTTAAGACTATCATTATCAATAACAGCTCTAATATTTTGAGTTTTTAGGCCATATACAAAATCAGCATTAGGACTGCTTTCAATTTTAAAATCAACTTTATCAACAGTATTGCTTAATGATAACCTACCAACTTTCTGAGTACCTACCTTTACTGCTAAAGCAGATGCACTTTCAGGCACTATAGAAGATATCTGAGTAAATACTTTTGTTCCTGTTACAGTTACATTGGCTGCTTTTGCAGTTAAAACTTCAGTTTGCACGTTACCAAATTGATCCAAACCTGTAATAGTGTATTTTTCTCCAACATCAGATCCTGATGGTTTGATTGTAATTACCTGTGGATCCATAACTACCTGAGTTGCTTGTATTCCAACCTTTAAAGTACTTGCTGAATTGTTGGCAATAGAAATAGATGAAATTTCATTAAAAGAAATTGTGCCAGTTGCAGTAGAATTGTTAACACCAGAGATTGTCTCAGTTTTAAAAACACCAGATGTATCGTAACCTGATACTACAAAAGAGTTACTAGTTTCATCTCCATTACAAAAAATAGTTATTTTACCATTTAATGATTTAGATTTTGCAAAGGCTCCTTCTAAATATAAATTACCTGCTGTAGCTGATTGACTTGTTAACAGGCCATCATCGTCAGTAGTTGACAAAACACCATCTGTAATTATACCAACTCCTGCTGACATATCACCATTATACAGAGAATCTTCATCAGTAGTGCCTGATGATTCATTCCATGACATCGTTATAGAACTTGGAGGTGAACCACTAATTTCTGAACCATCACTATTAAAAAATACTGGTACATTATTACTATCAAATTTTATGGTGTAATTTGACTTTACATTGTTTTCAGTAACTTCAATACCAATTGCTGGACTAGATGTTGTTGGTTGTACAACAAAATTTCCAAGCATTGTTGTTGTTCCTTCTTTTAATCCAAATGTTTCAGCATTAGCAGTATTTGCAGTATTAGAAACTAATTTAAATTGAGCACCTTCAATTGTACCTTCTGCTGTTGCTATAAGTTCATATCCTGGTGCTGTTCCAATTTCAACGATACCTGTAGTATTTGAAGCTGGAGTAATTGAGGTGATTGTTTTAAATAAACCTAATGAAACTACAGTTTTTCCAGAATTTGGTCCAAAAAAAGTTTCGGTTTTACTTAATCCATCTGTACCTGTACCAACTATTGTAAATGAATTACTACTTTCATCTGCAGTTGCAGTTATAGACACTCTGGTGCCTAATGATGAAACAAAAGCAGGTGTAGTCCCAACTTCAACTTCGCCATGGTCACCATCAACTCTTACCTCAGTAACTGTTTTAAAAACTTTAGTTCCTGTATTGGTTGCATTGTTGCCATTCACACCTGTAATTTCATCAGTTATTACATTACCGTCTTGATCAGTACCAGTGATAGTAAATTTAAAAGGTGTATTATCATTGTTATCAAGGTTTTTAATTGTTATTCTTGAATTTAAATTTGTACTATCCTTAAGTGCTCCATCTAATGTAATAACACCTGCACCTGATGGATTTGTAAGCTCAATAATTCCATTACTATCTGCTGATGTGGAATTTAAACCATTAATAGTTAGGGGTGTGGCTGCAGTACCTGTCTGGGATACTGCAATCAAATTATTTATATTTTCTGATGTTCCATTAAAGCGTGCTTTAATTCTATTTGTTTCAGGTCCTTCAACTAATACTTCTCCTGATACCATTTTAAGAGTATAGACTTGTCCTTCAAAACTTAAATCTACAGATTTTCCATCTTGAGGAAGTGCATTAAGTACAACACTTTTTATTTGAGATGTTGGGGTTTGGGTTCTAAGTGATGTAAGTAATTCAGTAGAAATTTCTTTTTGGGTATCTATGTTTAATGCATTTGCATCTATTGTTGTGCTCCAATTTCCGTTAGCAGCTTTTGTACCTATCCGAATTTTACCATTATAAGAAGTTCCTGACGCATTTATGGACGTCACTGTTTTAAAAATGTTAGAACTAGTAACTATACCACCATTAGATCCAGTAATGGATTCTGTTATAACCTTATTGTTTAAATCCGTACCAACAATTGTAAAAGTTGTACCTGTAGTGTCCTCTTGACTCTTAATTTGAATTTTTGCTCCTAAATAATTCGACGTTGATAACACCCCATCCATTGAAATTGAACCTGAAGAAAAAGTTTTTAGTTGGACTAAACTATCATCGTCATTTATTTCATTATTGGCTACGGTTCCAATATTTATATTACCACCTGGTCTAACAGTAGAGCTAATAGAACTTATAGTAGTAAATTTTGTAGAACCTACGGCCGTATTGGCTACCGTTCCAATCTTAATGTTGCCACTTGCAGTAAGTGAAGTCGTAATTGAAGTTATGGTCTTAAATTTTGTTGTACCAAAAGCTGTATTGTTAGCTGTCTCACCTGTGATTTGTTCTGTGATAATATTACCATCTGAGTTTTTTCCAGTAACTGTAAATATATTTCCGCTTTCATCCGCAGAGGAGAAAATGGATACAGCTGCATTTAAATTGTTGATACCATTTAAAGTACCATTTAGTGAGATGGCCCCTGCAGAACCAGGATCACCTAAAGTAAATAAGCTATCATCATCAGTAGCTCTCGCACCTGTAATTTGTTCTGTAATAGTTGTACCATTTGAGTTTGTTCCAGTAACTGTAAATATATTTCCGCTTTCGTCAGTAGAACAGAAAATGCTTACAACTGCATTTAAATCGTTGGCATCTTTTAATGCTCCATCAAGTGTAATAGTTCCAGAAGAATCAGGTCTATTTGATGAGAACAAACTATTATCGTCACTCACGAATAATTTATAATCTTTTTGATTTAAATCAATTCCATACTTTGATAACCCAACAATAGCCTTTTTACCATCAGGAGATCCAAGACTATTATCTAAGTCATCAAAGATCTCGGGTCTAACAGTAACAACTTCACCTGTTTTGCTCCTATCAATATTTATATATCCATTAGTTAATGAGTCTATAACTGCTACTTTAGAAACCCCTGAATTTATTTGTGTTGTAAAAGTTTCACTAGATATAAATTTTATCTCACCTTTGATATTTGCTGATACTTTCTTTGTATCACTAATGTCTATTAATAATTTTGAATTTAATTGAGAGTCGTTTTGACTAAATTTTTCAAAATCTTTTCCAAATGCCTCAAGATAAAAATCTGAGGGTGCAGTTATATTTTTTAAATTAATGTCATATCCATCTTTAGATTCAATAATTATTTTCTTAAAATCAGAAGTAACTGTTGCTAATAAACCTGTCTGTGAAGAATACTCATTAATTCTTTTTGCAAGTGCTGAAATATCGCTTGCATCAATACTTGCATTAATTGACACTGCATCAGAGTTTTTACCCTTTAAGTCAAATGTTACTGCACCACTGACACCATCATCAAACGGACCAAGTAAAACTCTTGTATTTGCTGTCACATTTACACCAGTACCAGCTAACTCAGTATTTAATTTATTAGCTAAATAAAAAGCACTAGAACCCACAGGTACATTTGTAGTTTTTTCTACATTATCATTATTAGTCAATTTAAGTGAATATCCAACCGCTTCTGTTCCTATAGTTATCTTGCCAGCTGAGTCACCATCTATACTTATATTTCTAATCCTACTAAAAACTTTACTACCAACAGCTGTAGTAGCATTACCACCAGGAATAGTTTCAGTTTGATATAACCCATCTAAGTCATAACCTGTAACAGTAAATGTTCTTCCTGATTCATCTTTCTCACATGCAATTGAAATATATGAATTAAGTTCTTTTGAATGTATTTTCGTTCCATCAAGTGTTATATTTCCAGA
>CACJOU010000021.1 GCA_902595145.1 uncultured SAR116 cluster alpha proteobacterium
CTCTAACTCGGTCTGCTCTAAAGTTGACCATAATTAAGCTATCACCATCTTCAAAACCTTTATAATTTCCAATCAGAGTAGGTGAAATAAATTCGTCAGTTTCATTATTTTTATACGCTTCTTCTAATCCTTCTGATATATTGGGGAACTTTCTGTCATATTTTCCGTATACAATAAGATCAAAAGCCTTTTTTATTCTCTCCCACCTATTATCCCTATCCATTGAGTAGTATCTACCCACAAGTGAGGCTATTTTTATATTTTTTGGGAGGGACATTTCAAATTTTTTAATATGCTGGCCTAATTGTTTTGGAGAACAATCTCGCCCATCTGAAAAAATGTGTAACCAAGTTTTACAATTATTTTTTTCTAAAAGTTTTGACATTTCAATCATATGACTTGAATGAGAATGTACTCCACCATTACTACACAAACCAAGCAGATGTACAGTCTTATTTTTATTATGATTTAACAAAAATTTCTGTAAATTTTTGTTTTTTTCAATTTCATTGTTGTCAAAAGCTTTGTTTATCTTTGGTAGAGTTTGTAGTACCACTCTTCCTGAACCAAGGTTCATATGGCCAACCTCAGAGTTTCCTACTTGACCTATAGGTAAGCCAACATCTGCTCCAGACGCATCTAGGGTTGAATATGGAAATGTTTTAGTTAAAAAATCTACATTTGGAGTTTTGGCTAATGCTACAGCATTATTTTCAATATTTTCATTAATTCCCCAGCCATCCATTATACATAAAACGATTGGTTTTTTTTTTCTGTTTTTCATCAATTAAATCCAATAAGAAATTTTTATTTATGGTAAGGATGACCTTGAATAATAGTTTCTATTCTGTAAATTTGTTCAGCAATCATCATTTTAACCATTTGATGTGGCCAAGTAAGTTTACCAAAAGCAATAATTTTATCTGCTGTTTTTTTAATTTTCATACCATTTCCAAATGCACCACCAATCGCAAAATTTACACTTGTTATGTTATTATTACTCCAATTTAATATTAATTTTGCTAGGTCTGTGCTAGAAATATTCTCACCTTCTTCATCTAGCAAGATTAATTTACCATTTTTAGGTGTTGAATTAATTAACTTATCAGCTTCTTCTTCTAATTTTTTTTCTTTATTTTTTGTTTTAACTTCATATTGTTTTAATTCAATATTTTTAATTCTCTGAAGATACTTTCTAGTGATTATGTCCTCATCATTACTTTTAATTTTACCAACTGTTGAAATTCTATATTTCATTTTATTTTTTTATAACGTCATTTGATATATTATCTTGTTTTTTTTCCCACATTTTTTCCAAGCTATAAAATTCTCTTACTTCTGGTCGAAAAATATGAATTAAAATATCATTAGCATCAATTAAAACCCAATCTCCATTTGACATCCCCTCTGGAGATGATAGGCGAAGGCCTATTTCTTTATATTTTTTTATTAGGTTATTTGCCATAGCGGTTACCTGTCTAACAGTATTTCCACTTACCACTATCATATAATCTGCAATGCTACTTCTTCCTATGAGATCAATACTTACAATGTTTATTCCTTTGTCATTTTCCAACGATTTTAATGTAAATTTTAATAATTCTTTAGAAGATAAACTTTTTGTTTTTTGCATTATTTAATCCCATTAAGTGCAAGTTTTAGTTTTTCTTATCTCCGATGATGAGATAGATAATAATTTATTCTTTAAAAAAACCCATATAGGTTTTTTTTTGTAAAATATAATTCTACTTTTATGTGATTTAAGTTTTTTCCCAAGATATGGAACTTTTGAGGTGTTTAAAAAAGAATTTATGTAACCTGGTCTAGAAATAACTGCAATATGAATATTCTGAGCTATTATATTAGGATAAAGCCATTTATTTAAATTGTCTAAAATATCACTTCCCATTAGCCAAATAAATTTTACCTTTCGCGTTCTTTGAATTAAAAAATTGATTGTTTTGTATGTGGCATATAGCTTATTTTTTTGTTCAAGGTCTAAGACTTTTATATAAGAAATATCTTTTGTAATTAGCCTAGCATAACTCAGTCTTTTGTCAAAATGCTCCATATCTAAACTGGATTTTAATCTATTTTGAGGGGCGACCAGCCACCAAATCTCATCTAGTCCAAGATTTATAAGTGCAGTATTAGTAATGTGGATATGTCCAACATGTGCTGGATTGAATGAACCGCCTAAAATACCGATTTTTCTTTTTCTAGAGTAAGAATAACATATTGGAATACAATTTTTAAAATTTACTTTAAGATCTTTATTCACGTATTTGGTCATTTCCTCTAACGATGTATTTAAAACTAGTTAACTGAGCAGCTCCTACTGGGCCTCTAGCATGTATTCTACCGGTAGATATTCCTATTTCTGCACCCATACCAAATTCTCCTCCATCTGCAAATTGAGTTGAAGTGTTATGCATAACAATCGCGCTATCAACATTAGTAAGAAAAGTCTCAGCTACTTTGGTATTTTCAGTTATAATCGATTCTGTATGGTTTGATGAATATTTACTAATGTGTTCTATAGCTCCTGATACACCATCAACTAATTTTACGGATAAAATAGCGTCAAGATATTCAGTATGCCAGTCTTTTTCAGATGCTAATTCAATTTCATTTACAATTTCTTTTGTCTCAATATCCCCTCTTATATGACATCCTGATTCAATTAATTTTTTAACTATAATTGGTACTGCTTTTTCAGAGATATCTCTATCTACAAGTAAAGTTTCTAAGGCTCCACATATCCCAGTTCTTCTCATTTTTGCGTTTATAATGATTTTTATTGCTTTGTTTATATTTGCATCTTTATCTACATAAATATGGCATATTCCTTCCAAGTGAGCGAAGACAGGAACTCTTGCTTCATCTTGAATTTTTTTAACAAGAGATTTCCCTCCACGAGGTATGATTATGTCAATTTCTCCAGTTGATGTAAGCATCGCTGAAACAGCCTCTCTATCGGTGTTTTCAACCAGTTGTACAGTGTTACCAGGTAAATTGGCACTTTCTAGGCCTTTTTGCATGCATTTAGCTAATATTTTAGAAGAATTAATCGAGTCAGATCCACCTCTAAGTATTGCTGTGTTGCCAGATTTAATGCATAGGCTACCAGCATCAATAGTTACATTAGGTCTCGATTCGTAAATAATGCCAATTATGCCCAATGGAACTGAAATTCTTGAAATATTTAGACCGTTTGGTTGTGTCCATTTTGACAACTCAACACCTATTGGGTCACTCATTTCTGAAATTTGCTTTAAACCTTCGACAATATTATCAATTCTCTTATTGTCCAGAAAAAGCCTATCAATAAACGCATTGTTAAGTTCCTTTTTTTTAGCATTTTCAATATCAATTTTATTTGCTTTAAGGATCTCCTCTTGTTCTTTTTTTATAATTTTAGATGTATTTAATATAGCTAAGTTTCTATCTTTTGATCTGCTTCTAGAGATGACATCAAAAGCTTCTTTTGATTTTTTGTTTATATTTTTAATATATTCAAAAATATTGTTATCACTCATTTTTTACTCTTATTTTTTTTCTAGTACTAGATCATCCCTGTGGACCACTTCGTCCTTACCTCTGTAGCCTAAGATAGATTCAATATCATTACTTTTTGATCCTTTAATTAAATCTACTTCAGAATTATTAAAGTGTATTAAGCCTTTTCCTACAAAGTTTTGTTGTTCATCTACTATTTGAATTAAATCACCTTTTTCATAGTTGCCTTCTGTACTAACTATACCAGCAGACAACATAGAATAACCTTTTTTCATAGCCTCGGCCGCACCCTTGTCTATAGTTATTTTCCCTTTAACTTGCAATGCACCAGAAATCCATTGTTTTCTTGAGTTTAATGGTTTTTCGATCGCACTAAACCAACTAAATTGCGTTCCATTAATTTCTAACTTTGATAAAGGACTATTAAAGTATCCATTGCAAATGATCATATGACATCCTGCTTTGGTGGCTATTTTAGCAGCAGCAATTTTGGTGACCATACCCCCAGATGACATACTTGTCATTGGAGGGCCTGCCATTCTTTCAATTTCATCTGTAATTTCAGAAATTTTTTCTATAAATATTGTCCCCTTATTCTTATTTGGATCAGAAGAATAAAGACCATTTATATCTGATAGTAATACTAGTAAATCTGCGCTACACATTTGCGCAACTCTTGCTGCCAGCCTGTCATTGTCTCCAAATCTAATCTCTTCAGTAGAGACAGTATCGTTTTCATTAATTACAGGAATTACTTGTAATTCAATAAGTTTTAATAAAGTTGCTCTTGCATTTAGATGTTTTCTTCTTGTTTCAGTATCGTCAGGTGCAAGTAAAATTTGTGCTATATTGAGGCCAAATTTTTCCATAATCTCTTTCCAAGCATGAGCTAGGCTTACCTGACCTGTTGCAGCAGCTGCTTGTTTTTCGTCTAAAGACAAATTACCTCTTAATTTCAATTGTTTTTGACCAAGCGCGATTGATCCTGAGGAAACGATTATAATTTCTTTTTTTTGTTTAATAAGTTGATTTATTTCTTGTGCTAAAGACCTTAACCACTCACTTTTAAGACTATCCTCATTTTTGTCTATCAAAAGTGAGGAGCCTATTTTTATTACAATTCTTTTTGAGTCTTTTATTAAATTTTCTTTTTTCATTTGTGTCATTCTCTATGGAGACCAAGATATAATTTTTTTTCTTTGATCTTTAATATTTTCTCTATTTTTTATCTTTACTATAAAGTTTTGTAACTCCCTAATCAGGTAAGTTATATTTTCTCCCGAAACTGAAGAAATATTAATAACATTATCTACATTAAGTTTTGTTAAAATTTCTTTCGCAGACTTAACTTTTTTATCTTCAACAGCATCGCATTTTGTTAAAACTAAGATCTGTTTTTTCTTCGATAAATTACTATCATATTCTTTAATTTCACGAATAATCGTAAGGTAATCCTTTTTAATATCTTTAGAAGTAACGTCTATTAGATGCAATAATCCTTGGCAACGTTCAACATGACCT
The DNA here is from genome assembly GCA_902595145.1 of uncultured SAR116 cluster alpha proteobacterium. Taxonomy (GTDB): domain Bacteria; phylum Pseudomonadota; class Alphaproteobacteria; order Puniceispirillales; family Marisalimonadaceae; genus Marisalimonas. Next base: position 5,041 of record CACJOU010000021.1, read on the forward strand.
AAAAATCTATGACCTAAGCCAGATCCTTCATGAGCACCCTCTATTAATCCTGGAATATCCGCTATTACAAATTCCATATTATCTTGGTTTACTACCCCAAGATTTGGATGAAGTGTTGTAAAGGGGTAGTCGGCTATCTTAGGTTTGGCTGCTGTAATTCTAGAAAGTAAAGTGCTTTTACCTGCATTTGGCAGTCCTATTAAGCCTATATCTGCTATTAATTTTAGTCGAAGCCAAATCCATTTTTCTTCTAATGGACCTCCAGGTTGCGCTTTTCTTGGTGCTTGATTTACAGAAGTTTTAAAAAAAGCATTACCTTTACCCCCTTCACCTCCCTTAGCTAAAACAATTTTTTGCCCAATTTCTGTCATATCAGCTAATATAAAATTATTTGTTTCATCTAATATCTGTGTTCCAATAGGAAGCCTTAGAATAATATCTTTGCCACTTATTCCACTTCTATCTCTACCTTTGCCACCTTCTCCAGGTCTAGCCTTGAAATGTTGTTGATAACGAAAATCTATAAGTGTATTGAGACCATCAGAACACAAAGCAATTACATCGCCCCCTCGGCCACCATTGCCACCATCTGGCCCACCAAAAGGAACATGTGCTTCTCTTCTAAAAGAAATAGATCCAGGTCCACCATGCCCACTAGCTATATAGATTTTAGCTTGATCTAAAAACTTCATAATAAAATCCTAATGTATAGTATTCTAGATGAAAAGAGTTTAAATAAAAAAGGAATAGCTAATAAAGCTATTCCAAAGTTCAAATAATAAAGGTTTGATTATTCGGCTACTTGTTTGATTGGTTCTACAGAAACAAACATTTTTTTACCTTTATGTTCTTTAAACTTAACATGACCATCTATAAGTGAAAAAATTGTATGATCTTTTCCCATTCCAACGTTTAAACCTGGGTGATACTTTGTACCACGTTGTCTAATTATAATATTGCCAGCAACAACTGCTTCGCTTCCAAACTTTTTAACACCTAATCTTCTTCCAGCTGAGTCTCTACCATTTCTAGAACTACCGCCTGCTTTTTTGTGAGCCATTTGTTAATCCTTTACTATTTTTTAGGAGTTGTTTTTGTTTCAGCTTTTGTGTCAGTTTTTGTAGAAGCTGATTTTGTTTTTGTTTCAGTCTTCTTGCTTGGAGTTGACTTGGCTTTAACTTCTTTTTTGACTTTTTCAACAATTACTTTAGGCGAAGTTTCAGTTTTTGGTTTAGCCTCAACTTTAGTCTTTTTATTTGTTGTTTTAGTGGTAGCTTTTTTGGGAGATAACTTAGATCCACCAGTTTCAGCTATATCAATTATTTTTAGTAGTGTAAGATCTTGTTTATGACCTTGTTTTCTTCTACTATTCTTTCTTCTACGTTTATATATCATTGTAATTTTTGGACCACGAGTTTGTCTAATAACTTGCGCCATTACTGCAGCATCATTAACAAGTGGGGTTCCCAGTGTTACTTTTTTGCCATCACCTACCATTAACACATCACCAAGCACTAACTGATCACCATCGTTAGCTTTAAGTTTTTCAACTAAAACTACGTCTTCTTTTTGAACACGATATTGTTTTCCACCGGTTTTAACAACTGCATACATTTTTATAATCCGATAATTAATTAATATAATGATTATTTAATTATTATTATTTAAATAATCATGAATGAATTGTTTTGGAAATATAGCTTGATACTGTAATCTGTCAAGTTTTAAGATAATGTAAATTACATTCTACTAAACAATTTTCTATTTATTTATTTTTTTATAAATAGTGCTGGATCTAAGCGTTCAGAAAACCAATTGATTCTCCAATCTAAGTGAGGCCCGGTCGATCTTCCAGTTGAACCAACTTCACCAATTTTTTGATCTTTATTTATTTTGTCGCCAACTTTTACATTTATAGAAGACAAATGAGAATATACTGAAGTTACCCCGTGTCCATGATCTAACATGACAGTTCCGCCTGTATAATATAAGTCTTTTTCTGCCATTCTGACGATAGCTTCTGTGGGAGCAAGTATATCAGTTCCCTCTGGGGCAGCTATGTCAACACCATAATGTGGACGTTTCGGTTTTCCATTGAGTATTCTTTGACTACCAAAAACTCCAGAAATTACACCTTTAGTAGGCCAATCAAACTTTTGAAATATAAAGTCTACATCACTATCTAAGTTTCTAACTTCTTTAATTACTTTATTTTCTTTTTTAATTCTATCCCAAAAGGACTTGGGTGGGGTCACCATTTTTTTTTCAAGGCCATTAATAACTTGAGTTTTATATTTTCTTTTTTTTATATCTAATTTTTTCAAAATCCAATTTTGATTGATAAAAAAATATAAATTAGCTTCTTTAGGATGATCTCTTCCAAAACCTATCACAAAACTTCCATCGGATGTTTTTCTTAAAACTTTTTCTTTAAATTTTACATCTAAGTTCTGATTGACCTTACCTTTTACCAGACCACCTTGAACAAAATTACCTTCAAGTATGATTTTGGTGTCATTAATATTTATAATTAAATTATTTGTTGCAAAGCAAGGAGATGTTTTCAGTAATAAAAAGACTAATATCAATTTAATATAATTAAAATTAACTTCTTCAATCAAATTGGGAAAACTTTTAATTTTTGACATAATTAACGTTTCACCTCAGGTATTAGACCTTTAGGAGCAAACCTTAATGTTATCAATAATATCATTCCCATAAACATTAACCTTATATGAGCAGCATTTTCTAATAAGTGACTCTTGATTATATTTGTATCAGATATATAAGTAGTAATTTGAGATATAAACCACAAACCGAGTGGTTCAGACTGTACCCAAAAAAACCAAATTAAAAATCCACCAATTATTGAACCAAAATTATTTCCAGAACCTCCTATAATTACCATTATCCATATTAAAAAAGTAAATCTTAAAGGTTGATAAGTAACAGGTGTGAACTGTCCATCTAGAGTGGTTAACATTGCACCTGCTATTCCAATAATTGCAGATCCGATTACAAAAACTTGTAGATGTCTTGTTTTTATATCTTTCCCCATTGCATTAGCAGAAACTTCATTGTCCCTAATTGCTCTCATCATTCTGCCCCAGGGAGATTTTTGGGCAATTTCTAACAAGAGCAAAATTACAAGTAAAATCAAAAGAAAGATACAAGAATATGAGAGCTTTACTATAATGGAAGAAATTTCAGAAACAGGGATATTGAAAAACTTTGTTAACTCTAAAACCCATGGATCAGATTGAAGGTCAATCTCATAAGGAACGGGTCTTGGCAGTCCATTTACATTCTTTACACCTCTTGAGAGCCAGTCTTCATTTTTAAGTATATATATAATAATCTCAGAAATGCCTAAGGTAGCAATTGCAAGGTAATCAGATCTTAGACCTAATGAAATTTTACCAATGACGTATGCTATCAAAGCAGCTAACAAACCACCTATTGGCCACGATATAATTACGGGTAAATCAAGTCCTCCTAAATATCCAGTTTTTGCTGGCTCTATTGCCTCTATTGCTTTTATTGGAGAGTCAATAATATATCTCATCAAAAAATAACCAAGTATTATTAACAAGAAATTTATGATGTATTTCTTTTTTTTGCTTAGTCTAGATTTCAACCAAACTAAAATTGAAAATATAATTGAAAGTATAAATATAATTATTCCAATAAGAATATAAATAGCACCTGCATCCCATACTTTAGCAGTTGGTGGCATTGATACTATAATATTTGCTAGTCCTCCTAAAGCAGCAAAACCCATCACACCAAAATTAACTATTCCTGCGTTTCCCCACTGAAGATTAATTCCTAATGACATTATAGAAGAAATTATACATAAATTAAAAATAGTAAGAGCTAGATTCCAGCTTTGAAAAAATCCTACAAATGCAATTAAAATAAACATACTTAAAAAAAGTAAAATAATATGTTGTTTATCTTGCATTTGACTTTCCTATTATTTCATTTTTATTCTATTATTTTACCTTTATAGATACCAGTTGGCTTAATTAACAAAACTAATACAAGTATAATAAATGAAACTGCAATTTTGTAATCAGTAGAAAGGATTTGTAATAATCCATCGGGCAAAAAATTATCTGGAATAATGTAAAAGAAGAATTTTTTATATGCAAATGTAATGAGAAGTTCAGAAAAAGAAATTACAAATCCCCCTATAATTGCACCTATGGGATTACCAACGCCACCAACTATTGCTGCTGCAAATATTGGTAACACTAAATGTAAATAAGTAAATGGTTTGTAACTTTTATCTAGGCCATACAAAGTTCCAGCAACACAGGCTAATGTGCCAGTTATTATCCACGTAATTAAAACTATTCTTTCGGGATTAATACCTGACAAAAGTGCAAGTTCTTGATTGTCTGAGTAAGCTCTCATTGACTTACCTGTTTTTGTTTTATTTAAAAACCAAAAAAGAAGAATTACTAATAAGATTGTTAAAATTATTGTTACACCCTGTGTAGATTTTATAGTAAGTCCTTCATCTAAACCAGTTAACATTTTAAAATCTTTTGCTTTTAAAATAAATCTTTCTCCGTCCATAAAATTTTTATCACCTGGCCCAATGATGAATCTTATTAAGCCACCTGTAAAAAACATGACACCTATAGAAACTATTAATGCAATCACACTTTTGGATTTTTGTTGCCGATAAAATTTAAAAACAAATTTATCAACTAATAAACAATAAATTATTGTGAAAATTATACTGAATGGCAAAACTATTATTGCGGTAGGAAAAGTACCAAATTTAATATTACTATCAATGAATACCCACGTTAGGAGTATAGTGCTCATTGTGCCAAAAGACATAAATTCTCCATGTGCAAAGTTAGAGAATCTTAGAACAGTATAAACAATTGTTATTCCTAAAGCTCCAAGAGCTAATTGGCTACCATAAGTTAAACCTGGAACGATTATATAGTTAGTAATTAAAATAAAACTGTTTAAAAATTCCATTAAAATTACCCTCCTAGGAAAGCTTGTCTTACTTCCTTATTTGAAAGAAGTGCTTTCCCAGTATCAGTATAGAGGTTTTTACCTTGATTTAATACAAAGCCTAGGTCAGATATTTCTAAAGCTTGTTTTGCATTTTGTTCTACCATAAGAACAGCTGTACCTTGTTGTGCTATTTCTATAATTTTTTGAAATAAGCTTTCCATCACTATAGGAGACACTCCAGCAGATGGTTCATCAAGCATCAAGACTTTTGGTTTTGTCATTAGGGCTCTGCCAACTGCAACTTGCTGTCTTTGTCCTCCAGACAATTCACCAGCTTGTTGATTTCTTTTTTCTTTCAAAACAGGGAAAAGGTCATAAACATAATCTAAAATATCTGAAAAATCTTCGTGTTGAATAAATGCACCCATTTCTAAGTTTTCTTGGACTGATAATGTTGGGAATATGTTATTAGTCTGGGGAACATAAGCCATTCCCTTTAGAACTCTTTCTTGAGGAAGAAGGTTAGTAATATCTTCATTATCTAGATATATTTTACCCAACCTTATTTTGAGTAATCCAAATATTGACTTCATAGCAGTTGATTTGCCTGCACCATTAGGGCCAACTATAGAGGCTATCTTACCTTTCTTAACACCAACTGTACATTCTGATAAGATATCAACGGTGTCATAGCCACATGTAATATTTTTACCATGTAATAAATACATTTAAAGACCTTTTATCTAGCTTCTACCAAGATATACTTCGATTACTTTTTCATTTTCTTTAACATTAGAAATAGTGTCTTCCATCAAAATTGCACCTTCAGCCATTACAATTACAGGGTTACATAATTTACTTATGAATTCTATGTCATGCTCAATCATACAAAAAGTATAATTTAATTCTTTGTTAAGCCTCAAAATAGCATCACCAATGTTGTTTAGTAAGGTTCTGTTAACACCAGCACCTACCTCATCTAATAAAACAATTTTTGGTTTAACCATCATTGTTCTACCTAGTTCTAATAATTTTTTTTGTCCTCCTGATAAATTTCCTGCGTATTCATTGGATAAATGTTTTAACTGCAAAAAATCCATCACCTCATCTGCTTTTTTAGATATTTCATTTTCTTCTATCTTTATTTTTTGAGGAGATATCCAAGTTTGCAAAATTGACTCTCCTATTTGGTTAGGAGGGACCATCATTAGATTATCTTTCACAGTTAAAGAAGAAAATTCATGCGCAATTTGAAAAGTTCTTAGAATTCCAAGATTAAATAGTTGATGAGGTTCATGACCAGTTATATTAATATTATCTAATGTTATTTCACCGGCATCAGGTTTAATTGATCCGTTAATAACATTAAATAAAGTAGTCTTGCCAGCACCATTAGGTCCTATTAATGCAGTTATAGATCCCTGTTTTACATCAATAGAAACGTTATTAATGGCTTGTATGCCACCAAAACTTTTGTATAGATTTTTGATACTAAGCATCTTAGATATAATTAAATAGGCTTAAGGTTAAACCCTAAGCCCATTATGTATTATCTATAACCTACTTTATTAGTTTTTTGGTTATCAATTAAGATTTCTGCAAAACTCCCAGCGGATTCTCCTGAACCTACTAGCTCTAAAGCTGTAGCACCTACGTAGTCAATATCTTTACCTTCTTTTATCAACTTAATAGCTTTACCAAGTTCTCCAGGAAAAATTTTCTCTCCTGGAGTGTTGGCTATATCCATAATATTATTTTTGAATACATTACTATCAGTTGAATTTGCGGCTTGCATTGCTAGCATTATCAAAGCAGCAGCATCATATGACTCTGGGCCATAAGGTCCTGACTCAAAACCTGCTGCTTTAGCTAATTCAGCATATTTTGCATTACCTGGGCTATCAGTTCCAGGAACTGATCCGATAGAACCATTTAAAGATGGTCCAATTGCTTTAGGAAGGGAGTCACCAATCATACCATCTGGTAAGAAAAACTTGTTAAAAGCATCAGCATCAAGAGATGCTTGAATAATACCTTTACCACCTTGATCTAAATAACCAGCAACAATTAGTATATCTCCTGAAGCTTGAGCTAAAGCAGCAACCTCAGAACTATAGTCACCTTTTCCGTCTTCATGAGATGCAGTTATTGTTATTTTACCACCTTTAGCTTCATAATTTTTCTTAATACTAGCAGCTAAACCTTTACCATAATCATTATTGGTATGAGTTAGGGCTGCAGATTTGAACCCTTTTTCCATTAGTAGGTCAGCAATAACTTCACCTTGTCTCGCATCAGAAGGAGCTGTTCTAAAAAACAAGTCATTATCTGGTTCTGTTGAAAGTGCAGGTGATGTAGCCGACGGAGAAATCATAAGAACCCCATTAGGCATTGCTACGTTCTTAAGAACAGCTGTTGTAACACCAGAACAATCTGCTCCCATTATGGCATTTATTTTATCTGAAGTTATTAATCTTTCTGCGGCGGCCTGAGCAGCAGCAGCATCAACACAAGTTGAGTCAGCTCTTACAGCTGTTACTTGGCTAGATCCATCAAACAACTCGCCTGATTTATTGACTTCATCAATTGCCAATTCAGCACTTTTAGCCATAACTGGAGCCAAAGACTCTATCGGACCTGTGAAGCCAAGTATAATTCCAATTTTGATATTTTTGTCAGCCACCTTATCGGTTTTAGTACTATCTTGAATATATAGAAATATTCCCACAACAATTAAACCAGCTATCAAAACTACTGGTAGTAAATTTTTCTTCATTGTATCCCCCTTATATTAATTGGATAAACATATATATATAGAAATAAATTAGTATAGACGAATCAAATTTTATGACATCATTAAGTCTGGAAGCCATGTGATTACTTGTGGAAAGAATACAAGACCTAAAATTGTTAAAATATCTGCAATGAAAAATAATGTTACACCCTTAAACACGTCAGTAACGGGTATATCTTTTCTTACCCCTGCAACTACAAAACAATTCAATCCAATAGGTGGCGTAATCAGGCATACTTCTGCCATTTTAACTACTATTATCCCAAACCACACACTCACCTGATTAAAAGTCATTCCAAATGCACTTTCTGCAGCGGTGACATCTGGACCACCATTCAACAACATTACAGCGGGATAAACAACAGGTAGTGTTAGTAATAATAGTCCAATTGCATCAATAAACATTCCAAGAATGACATATCCAAGTAAAATTAGCAAAAGGGTTACATATGGATCTAATGGCAATGAAATGATCCAATTGGCAAAATCCTCAGGAAGTCCTGAAAATCCTAAAAATCTTACAAATATTAGAACACCCCATATAATAGAAAAAATCATCGCAACTAATTTTGCAGTTTCAATCAAAGCTGCTTTAAGTGCTGAAACTTTCACTTTATTATAAATAGCCATTAATAAAACTACAAAAGCTCCTAACGAGCCTGCTTCAGTTGGGGTTGCCCAACCGGCATATATGGCGCTAATTATAACAGAGATGACTAAAGCAATAGGAATTATTCCTGGTAATGTTCTTAATTTTTCATTAAGAGAGTATCTCCTTGATGGTGGTCCTAATTTGGGATTCTTTTTGGCCCAAAGAATTATTATTAATGCGTAAACAAGTGCTGAAAAAACACCTGGTAAAAATCCAGCTAATAATAAGGCACCAACTGATTCTTCAACAATTATAGCGTAAATAATTAAAATTGCAGATGGAGGAATTAATGAAGCTAGAGTTCCACCCGCAGCAACAACACCAGCAGCAAGCTTTTTATCATAACCTTCCTTTAACATTTCAGGTATTGCTATTCGAGAAAAAACAGCAGCGGTAGCTGTGGAAGCTCCTGAAACAGCTGCAAAACCTGCAGTAGCGAAGACAGTTGCAACTGCAAGACCACCTGGAACAAAACCTACCCAAGCTTTTGCCGCTTCAAACAACTGTCTAGTTATACCTGCTTGGTAAGCTAAAAATCCAATTAAAATAAATATTGGTAGTAGTCCAAGTACAAAAGTAACTGATTTTGAATATGGTATGGCGCCAATATTACCAAATGCTGGACCAATTCCAATTAATTCAACAAGTCCAATCATACCTGCAATACTAGCTGCAATTACAACTCTTACCCCACATATAACTAAGATTAGTAAAATTACTGTACAAATTATACCAACTGTTGAAGGATCATTATAGCCAATCCCAAATATTCCCTCTGGCTGTCCCTGAAGTAATTTTTCAAAAATCATATTATTCTCTTATTGATTTAATTTCTTCATTTGCTAATTCTTCTGCTGTTTTAATAATTGGTACATACATTGGTTCAGCATTAACATTTATAGCTAATCTTAAATAGCCAATTAATTCTAAAAACAGTCTTAAAAACCAAATGGTAAAACCTATTGGAACCAAAATTTTTGCTGGCCACGTAGGAAATAAGTAATCCATTGTACTATCACCAATCACATAAGCGTCTATAGCAAATAAACTACTATAATATATTAGGATACCTATTACTATGAATGCACAAAATGTTGCAATAAACTCAATTATCCATTTAATTCTTCCTTTTAAATTTGCAACAAGAAGTTCCATACGAATGTGAGCATCCATTCTTTGAGCAAAAGCAACACCAAGAAAAGCAAAAATTGAAATTGCTAATTCTGATAATTCTAAGAATGCAGGCCAAGGATAGCCAACAACTCTAGATATAATTTGGATGGATGTTAAAATCATCACAATGAAAATCGAAATTCCAACAAATAAAACAAGAAAGTTTTCGATTTTACTTAGTTTTTTATTAAATAAATCTAACAATTTAAATCCTAAGATAAAACATGTGTGTAAAAAATTACACACATGTTTCTATTTGTATATTAATTTACATTTGAATATTTAAAGTTTAGAATGACGTCTAATACTGCTTGAGCATCAAATTGATCCTTGTTAGCAGCAACCCATTCAGCCCAAATCGGCTTACCTACTTTTGCTTTAAATTCAGCAAGAGTTTTATTATCATATCTGATCTCTGTGAATTTTTTCTTCCAAACGGGTAAATTTTTATCATCAGCTTTCTTGTATGCAGCTTTAAGAGATTTTAAAGCTTCACCGCGAAGACTGTTTAACAAATTTTGATATTGTTTTGGAAGTTTATTGTAAGCTTGCATATTCATTACATATGGACAATCTGATGTCCCTGGAGACAAGTTTGCAGTATACCAATCAGCTACCTCATCAATTTTGTAAGCAGCATGAGCATAAGTGAATGGGAATGATACGGCATCAACTGCGCCTCTTGCAATAAGTGTATATGTCTCTGGCGCAGGAACTGACATTTTTGTAGCCCCTAATCTTACCATTGCTGTTCCAACACCACCACCAGCTCTAACTCTCAATCCTTTAAAGTCAGAAAGTTTTAATGGTGGCTTTCCTTTACCCATAAATTCATATTGTGGTAAATTTGAAGTCATAAAATATATACCATTAAATTTTGATGCTTCTTTTTTTAATATTGGATGATCGTAGACTGCTTGTCTTAATTTTGCATCTCTGTCAAAACTTTGTCCAAGTGGTAAAAATGGAAGTGTTAACGCCATTAAACCTGGGTTTTTCTTTGGATGGTAAAAGTTACAAACAGTTGCCATTTCAAAAGAATTAGCTTTCAAACCATCCCAATTTTCTCTTGATTTTGCCAATTGGCCACCATAGAAAATTTTTAATTTAAATTTTCCGTTTGTTTCTTCTGCCAATCTTTTAGATAATGTTTCTGCGCCTTCAGTAAATGCACGTCTTTTTCCCCAAAGACTATACTTCCAAAAAACGCTAGGGCCGTCTACACTAGCAAGAACGAGGTTCGCCAAAAAATTTGACATAAGAACCATTAGGAAAACGGCAAAGATTCTCTTTATATTTTTCATTTATTTTCCCCTGAGTAATAGATTAAAAAATTTAGATAAGCTTATTAAGTAAGATTAGTCAAATTTAAATAATTAACAAATTAAAAATTAAAATTTAGCTAGTAGAAATTTATCAAAAATTAAATGTGATTAATGTAAGTTTTTCAATTTCCCTCATTTTGTTTTAATATATTTAAATAATTTATGACCTCATGAACTTTCTCGTCAGGAAGATCTTTATAACTTTTTCCAAACTTGTTTTTTACTTTTAATGCAACGTGAGCATAGGGGTTTCTTCCATTAGGATGATTTGGATGATCTGGTAATTTATTAATTAAACTATCTCCAGTTAGTTGGATTAACTTCCATAAATATTTTTTGTTATCTTGATTCATCTTAAAATACTTTTAATAAGAATAATGTTATCCCTGGGAATGAAAATAACAGTATTACTCTTAAAATATCACTAAATAAAAATGGTAAAACTCCTTTGAAAGTTTCAGCAATACTTACATCACCTGCCATCTTGTTAATAATAAAAACATTTAATCCAACTGGAGGTGTAATTAATCCTACTTCTACGACAATAAGTGTTAATATTCCAAACCATATTGCTGTTTCCTCAGCAGACATCCCAAAATCCAATGTTATTATCAAAGGAAAGAAAACTGGTATTGTAAGTAAAATCATTGCCAAGCTATCCATCAAACAGCCCAAGAACAGATATAAAACAAGAATACATGCTACAATTAGATAAGGTGAAAGATTGTTTTTTAATGCAATCTCTCCTAATTGGTTTGGAAGTTGTGTTAATGCTATAAATGAGTTGAAAAATTCTGCGCCTAATAGCACTAAAAATATCATAGCAGAAGTAATTGCAGTGCTCTCAATTACTTCAACCAAGTCTCTAAACTTAAAATTTTTATTAGAAATTGCAATCAGACCAGCTCCACCTGCACCGATAGCGCCACCTTCTGTGGGAGTAAACCAACCTAAATAGATACCCCCAATCATAACTATAAAAATTAGAATTATCTGCCATATATTCTTAAATAAAGAAAATCTTTCTTTCCAGCCAACCCTATCTTTGGTTGGTCCAGATTCCTTTACAAACCTCACATATAAAGCAATTGCTAGTATGTATCCTAGAGCCGCTAAAATACCTGGGACAAAGGCCGCTAAAAACATTTTAGCAATATTTTGTTCTGTCAAAATTGAGTAGATAATTAGTATGACCGATGGTGGAATTAATATGCCCAGTGTTCCTCCAGCAGCTAGAGTTCCTGTACTTAAAGCACCAGAGTAGCCAAGTCTTCTTAATTCTGGCAAAGCAACTTTACCCATAGTGGCTGCAGTTGCTAGTGATGATCCACAAATAGCTCCAAATCCTGCACAAGCACCAATTGCTGCCATTGCAACTCCACCTTTTCTATGGCCTAGACAAGCTCCAGTAAATTTAAAAAGTGCTTCACTCATACCAGCTTTACCAGCAAAATTTCCCATTAATAAAAATAGTGGAATGACAGATAAAGAATAATTAGAAAATAAATGCCATGCGCTAGTTTTAACTTGAGATAAAATTGGAAGCCATCCAGCTATTATAATAGTACCTGAACAACCAACTATTAACATAGCCAAACCAATTGGCATTCTTAGCGCAAGCATAGAAAATAATATTGGAAAAGCAATTATGCCAAGCGTAAATTTATCCATAAAGTTATTTTCCTATTATGAGGTTAATTTTAATTATGAATGTATAAAAACAGCAAACTGTTAAAAGAAAAAAAGAAGCAATTACAGGTAAAAAAGGTAACCAAATAGGAAATGCTAAAAGCATAGTTTCTTCTTGATAAATGTACATATCCCTAGCTCCTAAAATCATACGAGAGCTGAAGAACAATGCTACTACAGCAAATATTAAGGAACTAATAGAGTCTAATAAATTAATTTTATTTTTGGAAAGTTTTGCTGTTATGAAATCTACAATAACATTCCCATTTTTAAGATGACATAATGGTAAGAATGATCCTATGGCAACAGCACAAGCAATTTCTACTAATTCAAAGTCACCCAAAATGGGAGATGAGAACACTACTCTTCCAAAAATTGAAAAAATACTAATTGAAGCTGCGAATAAAAGTATAAATCCACCAAATATAGCAAAGTATCTTGAAATTAAATTTAAAATACGTCCAAATTTGTTATTTGGACGTATTTTAGATGAAATAGTTTTTTCCCAAAATTTCATTATAATTGAATTATAACATTTTTTCGTATTTTTTAATGAGTGACTTGGCAGTATCGTATAGTTTTTGTCCATCAAGTCCTTTGCTATTAGCGTCTTTTATCCAATCACTAATAACTTCATCACCAGCTTTTTTGATTTTTGCTACAGGCTCTCCAGAAAGAATATGAAATTCTCCTCCAGCTTTAACAGCAAGGTCTCTTGCCGGACCCTCAAAGCTATCCCAAAGTATTCCTGCCTGTTTAGCAAGAGACATTCCTGAATTATTATCAATCACTTTTTTATGAGCTGCTGATAATGAATTATACTTGGCTTTATTCATAATAAACAAGAATGGAGAGGTATAGATTCCTCTACTACCTGCAATATTTGTATGAGATTTTGTAAGCTCTTGCAGTTTGAACGATGGCATTATCTCCCATGGCACAACCATTCCATCAATAACACCTTTTGATAATGAAGGTGCTACTTTAGGCACAGGCATTCCAACTGGAGTTGCACCAAGTTTCTTCAGAAGGTTAGTTGCTGATCGTGTTGGACCTCTTAGCTTTAAACCTTTAAAGTCATCTAGTGATTTTATAAGTGTTTTTTTTGTATGTATCATTCCTGGAGAATGAACATGAACTGCAAGAATTTTATAATCTTTTAAATCTTCTGCACCAACAGTTTCCACATATTCTTGTACAGCCTGAGCAGTGATTTTTGCACTTGTTGGCATGAAGGGCAATTCAAAAACAGATAATCTTGGAAATCTACCAGGAGTATATCCTGCAACTGTCCAAGCTAAATCAACAACACCCTCACGAACTTGATCAACTAGTTGTGGCGGTTTACCACCAAGTTGCATTGAAGGATACATTTCAGTGATTATTTCTCCATTACTTTCCTTGGTCACTTTATCGGCCCATGGCTTAACAAATTTTGCATTAGAATTTGCAGGCATTGGAACAAAGGTATGAAATTTTAAAGTTACTTTATCAGCTAATACTGAAAATGATAATCCAGCGCTGATAATTGTTGTCGCTACTACGCCAATCA
>CACJOU010000022.1 GCA_902595145.1 uncultured SAR116 cluster alpha proteobacterium
TATAGGTCAGGCAGCAAGTATGGGATCGCTCTTATTAACAGCTGGTGCGAAAAACAAAAGATACTGTTTACCTAATGCAAGAATAATGACACATCAACCTTCTGGAGGCTTTCAAGGTCAAGCAAGTGATATTGAAATTCATGCTAAAGAAATAATTAATTTGAGATCTAGACTAAATGGCATTTATGTTAAACATTCTGGCAAGAAAATTGCAGAAATTGAAGCTTTAATGGACAGAGATACTTTTTTATCCCCTGAAGATGCTGTTAAAATTGGTTTAATAGATGAAGTTGTTGAGAAAAGGCCCAGTGTTAAATAAAGATAATTAATATATTTATATTGATTTTTAAAATAAACTTATAGATTATTATAAAGTAATTTAGAGTTTAGAGGTGAAATTATGGATGAACAAAAGAACGAAGGAAAAAACAAAACAACTTTGTTTTGTTCATTTTGCGGTAAAAGTCAACATGAGGTTAAAAAGCTAATTGCTGGTCCTACAGTGTTTATTTGTGATGAATGCGTTGAACTCTGTATGGATATTATTAAAGAAGAACACCAATCAACAATTACAAAAAATAAAGAAGGTATCCCTTCACCTGTTGAAATTTGTAAAATACTGGATGATTACGTCATAGGTCAAACAAAAGCAAAAAGAGTACTTTCGGTTGCAGTTCATAACCATTACAAAAGATTAGCAAATACAACTGATGTAAATGATATTGAAATTTCAAAATCAAATATCCTTTTGGTAGGTCCAACTGGTTGCGGAAAAACTTTACTGGCCCAAACATTGGCAAAAATATTAGATGTACCTTTTACAATGGCCGACGCGACAACTCTTACTGAAGCTGGTTATGTTGGTGAGGATGTTGAGAACATAATATTAAAGTTGTTACAAGCTTCTGATTATAATGTTGAAAGAGCTCAAAAAGGTATTGTTTACATAGATGAAGTTGATAAGATTTCTAGAAAATCTGAAAATCCATCTATTACTAGAGATGTAAGTGGAGAAGGTGTACAGCAAGCTTTACTTAAAATTATGGAAGGTACTATTGCATCTGTTCCACCCCAAGGTGGTAGAAAGCATCCGCAACAAGAATTTCTTCAAGTAGATACCACTAATATTCTATTTATTTGTGGTGGAGCCTTTGCAGGTTTAGATAAATTAATAGCAAATAGAAATAAAGGCTCTTCCATTGGTTTTGGAGCTGAAATAGTTAATTCATTAGATACCTCCACATCTGAAATGCTAAAAGATGTGGAACCTGGTGATTTAGTTAAATATGGACTTATACCTGAATTTATAGGAAGGTTACCTGTTCTAGCATCATTAGAAGATCTTGACGAAGAAGCCTTGGTTACAATTTTAACAAAACCTAAAAATGCTCTATTAAAACAGTACCAGAAATTATTTGAAATGGAAAATACAAACCTAGAATTTAGAGAAAATGCATTAAAAGCAGTTGCTCAAAAAGCTATAAGTTTAAAAACAGGAGCAAGAGGCTTACGTTCTATAATTGAGAATATACTTATGGATACAATGTTTGAATTACCCTCTGAGCCTGATATTAATGAAGTTGTTATAAATGAAGAAGTTGTAACAAAGGGTTCTAAGCCAATTTTAGTTCACGAAAAAAAGACAAAAGAAATAAAAAGTTCAGTTTAGTTTATTTTGAACTTGAAGTTTAGAAAATAATTGTCATTTATATTAAAAATCAATTGTAAAATGTCACAAACTTCTGAAGGATATTACCTTGTCTAGTAAAACATACCCAATTTTACCTCTAAGAGATATTGTCATTTTTCCAAATATGATAGCACCATTATTCGTAGGAAGGCTTAAGTCAATAAATGCTCTTGAAACTGTAATGGAAGAAAATAATGAGATCGTATTACTAACCCAAAAAAAATCTACAACCGAAGATCCTAATGCTAAAGATTTATTTAAAATGGGTACTCTAGGAACAATACTACAAATGCTTAAATTACCTGATGGCACTGTAAAAGTGCTAGTTGAAGGCAAATTTAGGTGTAAAATTGAAAAAATAATTTCGGCAGAAAATTATTTAAGTGCAAAATTAAATATTTTAAAAACAGACATTTCTATAAAAAAGGGTGAAGATGACATCATAAATCGTCTAAAAAATACTTTTGAGAGGTTTTCCAAGCTTAATAGCAAAATTAACTCTGATATTTTGTCAACAATATCAGATATTGATAACTCAGAAGTTTTATCTGATACAATTGTGAATCATTTGGTTTTTTCCATTGATGAAAAACAATCTTTTCTTGAAATGACTGATGCAGTTGAAAGGGTTAAAACTCTCTCTTCAAAAATTGAAAAAGAAATCGAGATACTCAGCTCAGAAAGAAAAATTAGAAATAATGTAAAAAAACAAATGGAAAAAACACAAAAAGAGTATTACTTAAACGAGCAATTAAAGGCTATTCAAAAAGAACTTGGCACATCTGAGGATGGCAAAAATGAATTTGACGAATTTGAAGACAAGATTAATAAAGCGAAGCTTAGTAAAGAAGCCAAGGCAAAGGCATTATCGGAGTTAAAAAAATTAAGAAATATGAGTCCAATGAGTGCCGAAGCAACGGTTGTTAGGTCATACATCGATTGGTTAGTTTCAATTCCATGGAAAAAAACAAATAAAGTAAAATCCGATATTGTTAATGCAAGAAAAATTCTAGACGATGATCATTATGGTTTAGAAAAAGTTAAGGATAGGATTATTGAGTTCCTTGCTGTCCAAAAAAGAACTAGTGAAATCAAAGGACCAATTTTATGTTTAGTTGGCCCACCAGGGGTTGGTAAAACTTCATTGGGAAAATCAATTGCACAAGCCACTGGAAGACAATATATAAGAATGGCTTTAGGTGGTCTTCGAGATGAAGCAGAAATCAGAGGTCATAGAAGAACTTATATAGGATCACTACCAGGTAAAATTATTCATGGTATGAAAAAATCATCATCTATTAACCCATTGTTTTTATTAGATGAAATAGATAAATTAGGAAATGATTATAGAGGTGATCCTTCATCAGCCTTGTTAGAGGTTTTAGACCCAGAACAAAATAAAACATTTCAAGATCATTACCTTGAGGTTGACTATGATTTGTCAAAAGTTTTTTTTATTACAACTTCAAACACTTTAAATATGCCGCAAGCCTTGTTGGATAGGATGGAGGTTATTAGATTATCTGGGTACACAGAAGATGAAAAACTTGAAATTGCTAAAAGACACTTATTGCAAAAACAAATGGATAACTGCAAGCTTAAAAAAACAGAATTTTCAATAAATGATGATGCTCTTAAAATGATTATTCAATCTTACACCAGAGAGGCTGGTGTTCGAAATTTAGAGAGACAATTATCTAAATTAACCAGGAAGGTTGTAACATTAATTGAAAAAAATGAAGCAAAATCAATTTCTGTTAATATTAATAATTTACCTGATCTATTAGGTGTCCCTATTTACCAAAGACTTGAGATAGAAAAAGAAGATTTAGTTGGAATTACAACTGGACTGGCTTGGACTGAGGTTGGTGGCGAATTATTGTCAATAGAAGCTGTAAAAGTTAAAGGCAAAGGTAAAGTAACAGCTACAGGAAAACTTGGTGATGTTATGAAAGAGTCAGTCCAGGCTGCTGAATTTTTTATAAGATCAAAAGCTTTTTCTTTTGGTCTAGATCCTTTCGATATTGAAAAACTAGATGTTCATGTGCATGTACCTGAAGGTGCAACCCCTAAAGATGGCCCATCTGCAGGCGTTGCTATGGTTACAAGTATAGTATCAGCTTTGACCGACATAAAAGTTAAAAATTCTGTTGGTATGACTGGTGAAATTACTCTTAGAGGAAGGGTCTTACCTATTGGTGGTTTAAAAGAAAAACTATTAGCCGCAAAAAGAGGCGGCATTAAAACAGTTTTAATACCAGAGGATAATAAAAAAGATTTGATTGAAATACCTGACAATATTAAAAACGAATTAAAAATTATACCAGTTAGTTCTATTGATGAGGTTATAACAAATGCTTTAGTAGATACTCCGCAAGAGTTAAATATGTTAGAACCTAGTAAAATAGCCAAAAATGAGAGTAATAATCCAGATAAAACAAGTATTTCTCATTAATTTTTTTACTTTTTTATTTTCTTGTTAATAATTAGCTTTTTTTTCTAGTCTTATAGGATAATATCAGATAGTTTATATAATTATTAACATTTTACGGAGGTACGAATGAATAAGAATGAATTAGTTGCAAGTGTTGCTGACGCATCAGGACTTTCCAAAGTAGACGCTGCAAAAGCAGTTGATGGTGTCTTTGAGTCAATCACCAATGCTTTAAAATCAGGTGGTGATGTGCGTATAGTTGGTTTTGGAACTTTTTCTGTTGCTAACCGTGCCGCTACCACTGGTAGAAATCCTAGAACAGGCGAAACAATTCAAATTAAAGCATCTAAGCAACCTAAATTTAAAGCTGGAAGTCCTCTAAAAGCCGCGGTAAATTAGACAAAATTTTTTTTTAATAACAAGGCGTCTTTTTAAAGACGCCTTTTTTAAATCCCCCCATTTGTTTTATAGAAATATTTTTACCTTTAATTTTACCATCGTAAAAACTTAATGGTATAAGTTCTTCTCCAAAAATATCTATTAATTCTTTGTCTTTTAGCAGGAAATCTGGATTTTTGGGTGATCGGTACTTCTCATTTCCTACCGAAAAGGTCTCATAAAATAAAAAGCCATCTTTTTTTAGTAAAGTTATTAATTTTTTTATTTTAGGTCTAAATAAGTAATTAACAACTATAATCACATCATAATATTCTTTGACTAATGGCCATTCTTCTTTAGTTTCGAGATCAAAGCATATTGTATTAATGTTATTTAAATTTTTATACTTATTTAATTTTTCTTGATCTTTATCAATAGCAGTTACAATGATATTGTTTTTTGTTAATGGAATACAATTTCTTCCATTTCCAGAAGCAAAATCTAATAGGTTTATTTTTTTCTTAATCTCTAAAGATTCTATTTGATTAAAAATCCATTCAGAGTGCATGAAAATTTTCCTATAATCGAAACTTTATTTATTAAATTTATAAGTTAATTATTGTCATTATTAAAAAAATTACGTATAAATTCCCCTTCAAGGGCGGTTAGCTCAGTTGGTAGAGCATCTCGTTTACACCGAGAGGGTCGGCGGTTCGAGACCGTCACCGCCCACCATATTATCATAAATTTTTTATATTATTCTTTAATGGTCATCAAATAAATTTTGTTGTCTAATCTTAATAAAGTAATTCTAGTAAGTGGAGTATATAAATGTCAATTTTAAAAATGCCCGTATGTATGATAACTGGTCTAGGTGAAGGGACAGGAGGGCATACCGCTAGGAGGTTTGCAAAAGCTGGATACAGAATAGCAATGTTAGCAAGAACCGAGGAAAGATTAAGAAAATATGAAAAGGAATTACCTGGTTCTAAAGGATATGTATGTGACGTATCTGATTTGAAACATTTAGAAGATGTATGTAAAAAAATTAAAAATGAAATGTCTTCTCCAGAAGTTCTAATTCATAATGCAGTGAAAGGAAACTTCGTACATTTATTAAAAGGCAAACCAGAATGGTTAGAAAAGAACTTTAGAATTAATACAACCTCACTAATGTATTTATCCCACTTTTTGATACCAGACATGATAAGTAATAAAAAGGGAGTTATAATTGTAACAGGTAATACTGCTGCACATAGGGGGGTGGCTATGACACCTTATTTTGCTCCCACCAAAGCTGCACAGAGAATTCTTGCACAATCATTAGCTCGTGATTTTGGTCCTCGAGGCATTCATGTTGCTTATATTACTATTGATGCATCAATTAATACACCATGGACAAGAAATAGAATAGAACATCAAAAAAGTAAAAATGACATTGAATTTGCTCAACCACAGGATATAGCTGAAGAAATATTTAGAATTTCACAACAAAAGCGTTCTGCTTGGTCATTTGATGTAGAATTAAGACCTGATATAGAAAAATGGTAATTTAACCTACAAAAGCTTTTTCTAAAACAAATTCTCCTGGATAATTATTGGCTCCTTCATTGAAATTATTTTCTATCATAATTTTTTTGAGATCATTATTCAGATCCATTGAACCACAAAACATAAATCTGTCATTGGATGAAATTGAGTTAATTTTTAAATCATCAAATAATTTATGTGATGATATAAGTTCAGTAATTCTTCCATTAAAAATATAATCTTCTCTTGTTGTAGAATGATAAATTAATAATTTATTATTTATAAATTCTTTGATTAATTCGTCATTTACACATTCTTGAATTATACTTTTACTATAAGACAATTCAGCAATCATTCTACATGTATGAGTTATAATTATACTTTCAAATTTTTCATAAGTTTCTGGTTCTCTAATGAGTGCTGCAAATGGAGCAAATCCTGTTCCTGAGGAAAGTAAAAATAATCTTTTCCCAGGTTTTAATGCATCTAAAACTAATGTACCTGTTGATTTAGGCATCATAATAATTTCATCACCAATTTTTATGTTTTTTAATTTTGAGGTTAATGGTCCATCTTTTACGATAATTGAATAGAATTCTAGTTCTTCAGACCAGCTTGGAGAACAAATTGAGTAAGCTCTTAATATTGGTTTGTTATCACTATCAAGTAGGCCAATCATAACAAACTCGCCTGATCTAAATTTGAAACTTTTTGGTCGAGTTATCCGAAAAGAAAATAAATTTTCTGTCCAATGTTTTACTTGCGTTACTTTTTGAAAATTTTTTGAAAATTTTGACAAAATTTCATCCTAGGTAAAATTAATCACTATCTAATAATGATTTAGTCAGGCCGAGTAAAGCAAATTTATAATCGGGATATTTGAATTTATAACTAATCGTATGATTAATAATATTACTTTTTACAGTCCTATTTACTTCATAGAAAGACTTCAACATTTTAGAAGCTTTTTTAGGATTATATCTTACAATTTTTGGTTCAACTAAATTTAATTCATTACAAACGAATTTTATTGCGTCATAACTACTTACTTTTTTTTGATCACTTATATTTAAAATTTTTTCGGTATATTTGTTTTTAATATATTTAAGGGTTAATGAAGACAAGTCTTCTACATGTATTCTATTCGAGATATAATCTTCTTTAACTATAACTTTATTATCTCCTTTGAGATATTTGATCATAGGATGTCTATTTGGACCATAAATACCTGAAATTCTGAAGATCGATGTATGTGAATTTGCTTTAATCCATTCTTTTTCACAACTAAGCCTTGTTATTCCTCTTTTATATTTTGGTGATGGTTTTGAACTTTCATCTACTATACCGCTTCCATATACTGATGTGGCAGAATAGTAGATAATAATGTTATTATTTAAAGAAATTGATTTTCTATATTTTTTTAAAACAGGATCCAAACTTTCTTCATTGAATGGTACAGTCGAAATTACATTTTCATTAATTAATTTTTTTTCAACATTATTAGAATCAAAAAAATTTATGTAATGTATATTTTTTTTTGGATTTGAAATATTTCTTGTAATCATTGAAACTTCATATCCATATCTTAGGGCATCATTAGCTAAAAATTGAGCTGTATAGCCATTTCCAATAATTGTTAATTTCATCATTAATTTTTTTTTTTTAAATACTTGCTTTTTTTTTGTTATTAAACTTAATAATTAAATGTTTATGGTGCTTCGAAGTTTTCTTCAAGCTTAAAATGGGAATTTGGTAACTCACATGAGTTATAAGCCAAAGCTGTCCCCGCAACTGTAAATGCTGAGTAAGGGCTGTGATGCCACTGGATTTTTTCTGGGAAGGCTGCCTAAACTATGAAGCATAAGCCAGGAGACCTGCCATAGACAGTCGCTTTGTCAACCTCCGGGTAGAGTGGATGGCACGTGTTATATATCGTTTAGCGACAAAATTTGTGCAGAGCTAAGGCTCTATAATTTTTTTGCTGGAGGTTATATACCAATGCGTTTTATTTTAATTTTAACTTTACTAATATTTAGTTTTTTTTGCGTAAAATTTACTTTTTCTGAAGAATCTACTCCTGTTAGAATAACCATATACCCCACTATCATTAATAAAAATGCTACTGGAAGTTCAGTTTCAGTCATTGACTATGATACTATTAAAAAATCTTCTTATAAAACTATTGGAGACTTAATTTCAAAGTTTTCAGGAGTTAATTTTGACAATTACTACTATGGGACTGATGCAAAAACTTCTGTAAGAATGAGAGGTTTTGGAGAGCAAGCTTCGCGTAACATTCTTATACTTGTAAATGGAGTTCGAATAACAGATATGACAATGGCTGGAGCAAATTTATCTAGAATAAATATTGATGATGTTTATCAAATAGAAGTAATTAAAGGAGGTTCTGCTAGCACATTATTCGGGGACGGAGCTTCAGGAGGAGCAGTTAATATTATAACTAAAAATCCAAATTTTGTTAAAGATGAATTTAAGTTTAAAAGTTCTGTTAAATCGTTTAATTCAAAAAATAATAACTTCTCAATTGTAAAAAAAATAGATGATTTTGTAATTCAAAGTTTTGCTTCTAAAGAAAAAAATAAAGGTTATCGTGAAAATAGTAATTTTGAAAGTGATGTATTTAATTTAGACTTAACTTATTTGAAAGATACTATTAATAGGTATTTTACAAAAATTCAATATTCTGAACAAATAACTGAAATTCCTGGAAATGTTACATTAGACGATTTTTATACTAGACCAAGATATTCAAGAACTCCTGAGGATTTTGGTACTGAAAAAGTTAATTCTATTAGTTTTGGGGCACAAAATTTACTTTCTGTCGATGTGAAACTGTCAAATGTAATTAAGTTTGAAGATAAAGATCAAACAACATCTGCTCTTTCAGGAAATCGTTATATTTTAGCCAAAACAAACTTGGAAACAATTACAGCCACTTCTAAATTAACCAAAAATTTTAACTTCAAAAATACAAATTTTGTTACTGATTTTGGAGTAGATTTTATTAATTCTGATTACAGAGCCATAGGTAATGACTGGTTTCAAACAAAATATCATAATATTGCAAATCAAAAAATATTAGAACCATTTGGTATTATTAAATTTAATAATTTGTCCAATGATAAATTAGATTATGAATTAGGGTTTCGTTACCATTTTTATGAATTAGATGCAGATAATTATAAAACTCAGACAAGTTTAACATCTAATTACAAAGAAAATTATGCTTGGTCTTTAGGATTTAAATATGATTTGGGATACGATAACAATTTTTTTGGTCACGTTTCAAGAGCTTATAGATCTCCAAGGCTGGATGAAGTGATATCATTAGTAAACCCATCACCTACCTTAAGGGATATTAAACATCAATATTCAAACGATATTGAATTAGGATTTCAAAATGTTGGTAAAGATAAACAATATAAATTGTCTTTATTTAAATCTCTTTTAAGAAATCAAATTTATTTGAACCAAACAACTTTCATTAATGAAAACTTCGATCCATCAACACATCAAGGTGTGGAAATTGAATATGGTCAGTCTGTTTCCAATAAAATTAAATTTAAATCTAATGCATCATATATTAAGTCTTATTTTACAGCAGGAAGTGAAAAAGGTAATGAAACATCTTATGTACCAAAGCACTCAGCAAATGCATCCATAAATTATGATATTGATAATTACACTTATACAGCATTAGAATATAAATATGTTGGAAGACAGAGAGCTGGCAATGATCCTACATATATATTATCAAAGTCTAAATCTTATCAATTAATGGATCTTAACATTACACATAAACTAAAAAATTTTAAAATAAAAGGTTCTATTAATAATATTTTTAATAAAAAATACTACACAAATTTAATTAAAGGTTCATCTTGGTCAGGAAACAAACCATATGTTTATCCTCAACCTGGAAGAACCTTTTTTGTAGGATTGGAAGCTACATTTTAAAAATGTACTTGTTTAAAAATAATTTTAGTTTAATTAGATTATATGCTTGATAACTATTTAATTAAAAATTTTATAGTGTTTATTAGTTGTGTTGGCATTGTTCTTTTATTTCGAATAATTCCTCACCCACCTAATTTTACACCAGTAATTGCGTTAAGTCTCTATTTGCCATTCATATTTGGTATATGGTCTATCCCTTTTTGTATACTTGGCTTTGCTATTACCGATTATTTTATTGGATTTCATAGCCTGTTATTTTGGACATGGAGTGCATTAGCTTTTACAGGATATACTTCTAAATTTTGTAATAAAATATACTTAAGAATAGTTTTTAGTTTTATTGGTGCTCTTACCTTTTTTGTTATTTCTAATTTTGGTGTATGGATTTCTGGTACATTATATGAAATTTCAGTGCAAGGACTTCTTAACTGTTACATAATGGCCATTCCTTTTTTTACCAATACATTATTAAGCACAATGTTTTTTGCAGTGATTTTTGAACTATTTATTTTAAGTAAATTCTTTTACTTAATTCCAAATTTAAATAAAAAATAAAATATTTTTTTTGATAAAAAATTAATTATTCTTTTCTTGACCAAAACTTTATCTACCTCTATCAAGTATTTATAAACCTTTTAAGGGGGGTGTAGCTCAGTTGGTTAGAGCGCCGGCCTGTCACGCCGGAGGTCGCGAGTTCGAGTCTCGTCACTCTCGCCATTAATCTAAAAATTTAATAAATTGCTTTTTAACTTGTTAATAATTAAAACTATAAATTTATAATTAACTTAAAATGAAGGCAAATATGAAGCTTCAATTACACCACATAAATTTGTCTACTGATAAAGTAGATGAAATGAATGATTTTTATTTAAATGTTATGAAACTTAAAACAGAAACTGAGGGATTACCTGTTTTAGAGAAGAAAAAGGGTTATTCTGGAGATGTAGCTTTCGTATCAGATGGTAAAATACAAACACATTTAGCACAAAAAGATTTGGATGTTTGTTTTAAAACTGGTCATACAATAAATCCACTTGAAAAAGGTCATATAGCTTACCGAACAGATGACTTAGAAGCTTTTAAAAAGCATTTAAATGATTTTAATATCAATTTTTCAGATTGGGGTGAAACTGCAGTAGCAGGATGGAATCAAATATTTTTTCACGATCCAGATGGAAATGTAATTGAAGTTCACGAAATAGAAAAAACATAACTTTAAATTATTATTTTAAGATCATTATCAGATTGGTAGTTAAATTTGAAAAAACCCAATATTAATTTGTTGGCAGTAATTGTTGCTGTACCAGTAATTGGAATGACAATTATAGCGCCTGCTTTAACTATTATTAAGAATGATCTCAATATATCTTTTGAAAATACACAGTTGATTTTGACACTATATTTTACTTTCTTAGCTTTTGGTCAAATAATATCTGGACCATTTTCTGATAAATATGGAAGAAAACCAATTTTACTCTTAGGGGCTTCTATCTATTCAATTTCTGCTTTTTTTGCATCTTTATCATCTAATATAGAAATTTTGTTAATACTAAGATGTTTTCAAGGATTTGGTGCTGCAGCATGTTTATCTGTTGGAAGAACTATTTTAAGTGATTGTTATGAGATAAAAGAGGCGGCAAAGGAAATGTCAAAAATGACAGCTATAATGGCAGTCATTCCAATTTCTTGTTTTGTCTTTGGAGGATTTCTTGCCGAATTTTTTGGCTGGAGAACTAATTTACTTGCTTTAGGCTTAATAAGTCTAATTTTGATAATAGGTATGTCTTTTTTATTAAATGAAACATTAATAAAAAAAGCCAAGAGCATAAGTTTTAAAAATATGTTTATAGTTTATATAGGATTATTAAAAAACCTTTCTTTTAATTTTTTTACGATAACTACTGCAATGCAGACTTCTATGTTTTTTGCAATGAATGGTTTCATGCCATATGAATTTGAAAGAAAAGGAGTGAGTATGTCAGAGTTTGGAATATGGTTTTCATTTACATCTTTGGGATATATTTTTGGAAATATTATAAATAGCAAATTAAGCCCAAAAGTGGGTCTAGAAAGAATGTGTATTTTGGGAACAGTTTGCTCTTTTTGTACTGTATTAATATTTTTTGGGAATAATAATTTATTTCAAAATGGCCCTCTTATTTTATCATTAATCTGTATGTTGTTTGGATGTTCAAATGGCTTCGCAGTAGCAAATAGTATGACTGGAGCAATAAATTCGTCTAAATTAAACAAAGGTGCAGCAAGTGGTTTAATGGGTGCTTTACAAGTTGGTTCTGGGGGTCTAGCTGGATTCCTTATAATATATTTTGGCGGAGCTAAAA
This sequence comes from uncultured SAR116 cluster alpha proteobacterium, assembly GCA_902595145.1. Lineage (GTDB taxonomy): Bacteria > Pseudomonadota > Alphaproteobacteria > Puniceispirillales > Marisalimonadaceae > Marisalimonas. Next base: position 12,353 of record CACJOU010000022.1, read on the forward strand.
ATTTTAATATATGTTTATATGCATTACTTATTATGTCAGGTATTTCAATAATATCCTCATATCTGATATTACAAATAAAAAAATGAGTATTGTATAAATGCCTGATTATCAAAATATTGAAATTGTAGACTCTCATCATCATTTCTGGGATTTAGATAAAAATTATTATCCTTTCTTATGCGACAAAATGGATCAAGATTTTTTTTTAGGTAATTATGAAATGATTAGACAAAATTATCTTCCAATTGATTATGAGAAGGACATAAAAAATCATAATGTTATTGGTACTATTCATTGTGAAGCAGAGTGGGATAGGAATGATCAGGTTGGAGAGACAAAGTGGATAGAAAATTTAGCTAAGAAAAATAAATTTCCAAATGCTATTATAGGTCATGCCTGGTTCCATTCAAAAAACACAGAGACAATAATTGCTGAACAAGCAAGTTTTAATATGGTTAAGAGTATACGCTCAAAACCAAATGTTAAATTTGCAAAAAATACTACTGATTATAAATATGATGGTTCTATGCAAGATATGAATTGGAGAAAAGGTTTAAAATTACTAGAAAAATATAATTTAAATTATGATTTAAGAGTTCCTACATGGCATTTAGAAGAAGCAGTTGAAATTGTAAGGTTAATTCCAAACACTAAAGTCATTATTAACCATTGTGGTTTTCCCTGGGATAGATCTGTCGATGGAATGAAATTTTGGAGAAAAGGGATAAAATCATTATCCTTAGAGCCTAATACATTTATAAAATTATCTGAATTTGGCGTAAAAGGAGAGGAGTGGAATTTCAACGAGAATGCGAGTATAATTTACGAATTAATAGATTTGTTTAGTCCAAAAAGATGCATGTTTGCAAGCAATTTCCCTGTTAGTAAACTTAAAATAACATTTGATAATTTATTTAATAATTATAAAAAAATCGTAGAAAAATTTTCAAATGATGAGAAGAAATGTTTGTTTTCTGAAACTGCCATTGAGGCTTATAATTTAGATAAATCATTATTAAAGAAAAATTAATTACATGCATATTACTCAATAATTTAAATTTTTTTTTAATTGTGTTAATTAATCATTTTATTTCATGTGGAGTTATGATTGAGTATCCAATTTACTGATATTGTTAACAAGTTACCAGCCTCTGTGCCTTTTGTAGGTCCGGAAGCCCAAGAAAGAAGTATTGATCAACTTTTTAAAGCACGTATTGGAGCCAATGAGAGTGTTTTTGGGCCTTCAGAAAAAGCAATTTTAGCTATGAAAAAACACTTAAGTGAAGTCTGGATGTATGGTGATCCAGAAAATTTTGATTTGAAACATGCGCTAGCAAAAAAACATAAAGTAAATTTTGAAAATATTGTTGTAGCTGAAGGAATTGACGGCTTACTAGGATATCTGGTTAGATTGATAATAGAAAAAGGGGATAATGTCGTTACTACTGATGGCGCGTATCCAACTTTTAATTATCATGTAGAGGGATTTGGAGGAAATCTACATAAAGTACCTTTCTGCAATGACACGGAGGACTTACAGAAATTGCTTGATAAAGTCAAAGAAACATCAGCAAAGATTTTATATGTATCAAATCCCAACAATCCAATGGGAACAATTAATAAACCGTCAGATGTTCAAACATTAATCCAGAATCTTCCAGAGAACACCTTGTTATGTTTGGATGAAGCTTATATTGATTTTGTAGATGATAATTTTGTACCTAAAATTTCATTGGATACAAAAAATGTTATTAGAATGAGAACTTTTTCAAAAGCATACGGAATGGCCGGATTAAGGGTTGGCTACGCGATAGGAGAAAAAGACTTAATCTTGAATTTTGAAAAAATAAGAAATCATTTTGGCATGTCAAGAATTTCTCAAGTAGGCGCATTAGCTGCGCTAGAAGATTATGATTTTATAAGTGAAGTAATTAATAAAGTAAAATTATCGAGAAATAGAATTGCTGATATTGCTAATAATAATAGTTGTAAATTTATTCCTTCTTTTACAAATTTTGTAGCAATTGATTGTTTAAAAGATAGTAAATTTGCAAAAAAAGTACTTGAAAATTTAATTAATAACGGTGTTTTTGTAAGAATGCCATATTCATATCCTCAAAATAGGTGTATAAGAGTGACAGTAGGAATAGACAAAGATATTGATTTATTTGAAAAATATTTTCCGATAGCATTAAAAGAAAGTTAATTAAAACTATATATCTCAAATCTTAAACTGAAATAATTAATTTAAATAAACTAGGGAGTTTTTATATGTCAACTAATTATCCAGATACCCATCTTTTTCTTAATGGAGAATGGAGAGAAGCTGTAGCAAAAGAGAGTCTTGAAATAATAAATCCAGCAACAGAAGAAGTTATTGGTAAAGTATCACATGCTAGAAAAGAAGATTTAGATATCGCTCTAAATGCTGCTGAAAAAGCTTTTGAAAGTTGGAAAAATGTCTCTGCTTATGAAAGATCAAAAATATTGAGAAAAGCTGCTGACATAGTCCGTAGTAAGGCGGATCACATCGCTACACTTATGACTATGGAGCAAGGTAAACCTGTTATTGAAGCTAAAATGGAAACAATGGGTGCAGCAGACTCAATTGATTGGTATGCAGAAGAGGGAAGAAGAGCATATGGAAGGATAATTCCTTCAAGAGCTCCAGAGGGTGTATACCAATTTGTTTTTAAAGAACCTGTTGGTGTGGTTGCCGCTTTTACTCCTTGGAATTTTCCTTTAAATCAAGTTGTTAAAAAAGTTGCTGCAGCTTTTGCTGCTGGTTGTACTGCGATTGTAAAAGGACCTGAAGAAACACCTGCAAGTGTGGCTGAGCTGATTAAAGCTTTTGATGAAGCTGGAATGCCTAAAGGTTCAATAAATTTAGTTTATGGAATACCCGCTGAAATTTCCGAATATTTAATTGCTCATCCTGTCGTAAGAAAAGTTACTTTTACCGGCTCTACAGCAGTTGGCAAACTATTAGCATCTCAAGCAGGAAAACACATGAAAAGAGTTACTATGGAGCTCGGTGGTCATTCTCCCGCAATTGTTTGTGAAGATGCAGATGTAAAAACTGCAGTGAAGATATTGAGTGCAAATAAGTTTAGAAATGCTGGACAGGTTTGTATTTCTCCAACTAGATTTTTGGTGCATGACTCAGTTTATGATGAATTCGTTGATGGTTTTGTAAAACAAGCTGAATCCCTTAATGTTGGCAATGGTCTTGATGAGGGTGTCAAAATGGGACCTTTAGCACATGATAGAAGATTAACCGCAATAGAGGATTTTGTAGCAGATGCTGTTGAAACTGGAGCTAAAATATTAACTGGTGGTAAAAGAAAAGGTAATAAAGGTTACTTTTTTGAACCAACTGTTATGACAAATGTAAGTAAAGAGTCTAGAATTATGAATGAAGAACCATTTGGTCCATTAGCCCCTATAAATTCATTTAGTTCAATTGATGAAGTTGTAGAAGAATCTAACCGTTTAAATTATGGTTTAGCTGCCTACGCTTATACTAACTCTGCAAAAACCGCTCAAGATCTAGGTCAAAAAATTGAGAGTGGTCAAGTATCAATCAACCACCATGGTTTAGGGTTAGTAGACACTCCATTTGGTGGTGTAAAAGATTCTGGGTATGGATCAGAAGGTGGACCAGAAGGCTTAGATGCCTACATGACTACAAAATTAGTTTCACAAACTGGTCTATAAATTAACTTAAATGTAAAAAATTTAAGCAGCCTTTTTTAGGCTGCTTTTTTTATATCTTTTTTATTTAAAATGATATTTAATTAAATAATAAAAAATTTAAATAAGGTAATAAAATGGAATGGGTTCCTGCTCCAACGCCAATAAATGAAAATAGAAGAGCGCAAGCGACTGAAAAGACTGGCATAATTGGCACTGACCAAGTTTATTTATTTGATATTTATTTAGAAATTGCAAAAGATATTTCTGGTTATGAGGGTGGAAGTTTTAGTTTATATGATTCTAAATACCAATGTGCTATTTCGTCTATTGGTCTAGAGAAAGATCTTCATCAAAAAAATGATAAATCAGATAGCATTTGCTCATATGTTTTACTTGAAAAAAATCCACTCATTGTCTTTGATTTAAAAAAACACGACATTTTTAAACATCATCCAGCTGTGACATCTGGAATGTGTCATAGTTATTGTGGTTTTCCGGTAAGAAATAAAGATGGATATGCATTAGGTACATTTTGTATGCTTAATTTTTCTGAAGCTAAAGAAATGTCACCAGAGAAAATTGAATTAATTGAAAAATTAGTTTCTAGATTAGCCCTTCAGATAGATACTCAAACTGAACAAAAAGAAATAACATCCCAAAAAATTTCAAAATCAATTGATGTTTTTCTTGAAAGTAATTCAGAATTTCAAATCACTGATTATAAAACTTTTATAGATATTTGCAGTGGCCTTGCCTTGCCTAAAGAAAATGCAATCAATCTCATCAAAAATGGTTTGTGTGAACTTATAAATGAGACTGTTAAACTTTCAACAAAAGGCAATGAATTACAAGAAAAAATGAATATTTTTACTAAAGTTCACAATCAATTAAAGGTTGAAGGTAATGAGGCTAATACACTAATAGACAATGCTCTTGATAAATTAGGTCAGCTATAATGTTTGCAAAGGTATATCAATATAAATTTGGAACAGTAGCAGAGGCAAAAGTTGCAGCCTCTTTTTGTGCAGATAATTTAGGAAAAAAAATAAGTAAATATAGATTTCAATCTTTAAATGTAATGATTGGAAAAGAAGGTGATTTATCAATATTTATTAAATTTGATACAATTGATAGACTAAAAAAATATGAATCAGAGTCTGATTCATTTATAAAAGAATTAAAACAAACATTTGTATTTAAAGAAAATCAATACGCTGGAGTTTTTGTCTATAACTATGAAGCTGAAGCAACTTCATCTGAAATTAAAATTACAACACCGGCGGCATAAGAATTTTTTTAAATTAAACTAATTCACTATAGATTTTTCTACATTTAATTTTAAAAAAACAATAATCCTTATTGAGGTTATTATGGAAATAGAAGAGAAAAAAAAAGACAATATTATACTTAAAAAATATATACCATTGCTAAAAAAGTACTATAAAATTTACGAATTAACAAAAGAAAATATCAAATGTGATCAAGATTATGAAGAATGTTTTATAATTAAAGAAGGTTCAGTATTAGCAAGAGATACATCTGGTAAAACA
>CACJOU010000023.1 GCA_902595145.1 uncultured SAR116 cluster alpha proteobacterium
TATATTAATGTTTAAATCATTAAAAATACTTATTTTTTTTATATTTTTCTTGTCATCAAGTTTGGCAAATTCTCAATCAATTGATGGTCTCCAAGAAATTGTAAAAATTCAACAAGATAAAATTTCTATAATAGAAAATAATCTAAAAAAGCTAATTGGATCTATTGAAGAACAATCTAATCTAAATCAATCCAATGCTAATTCTAAATTAATTGAAAAAAAGATAAATGATATTAATCAGAAATTAAAATTACTAGAAAGTAATATTAATAATATAACAAACTTAGCATATAATTTAGATTTTGCACTCAAAAGAATTGAACGTCATTTGGAGTTATCCTCAATTCATGAAAAAAACAACTCTAAAAATGTTTCTAATCTTAGTACCAAAAAAGAATATAAGGTTGTAAACAAACCTGAAATAAAACAAGAAGGTTTAAATGCAAAGACAGAGGGTGTATTAGGTTTTATTAAAGAAATTGATAATAAAGAAGACAAATCAAAAAAAATGATTGTTAATAACAATGAGAATAAAACTGAAAACAGGTCGTATTTACCAAAAGGAACAGCCGAAGAAAATTTTAATTATGCCTTAGATCTCGCAAGTCAACTTGATTTTGAGAATGCTGAAAAAGCATTTAAAGAGTTTTTAATAAAACATAAAGAAAGCGAAAAAGTTGCTGATGCGCAATATTGGTTAGGTAGAGTATATTTCGCACAAAAGAAATTTGAAGAAGCCGCTATCGCGTTAGCAGAATTTAATAGTGTTTTTCCAAATGATCCTAGATTTCAAGAAACAACTTTATTGATTGCAGAATCTGCTGTTAATTTTGCTCCCAAGGACCAACTATGTGATATTCTCAAACAATCACTTGAGTTTATGGTTAATCCATCTGATAAATTTGTAAAAAGAATTAACATTCTTAAAAATAAAAAGCAGTGTACCTCTGGATGATCTCTAAATTTGATGATCATTTTAACAAATTATTAAAAAAAATTAACAGTAATAATAAGTTTATACTTGGTTTATCCGGAGGGATAGACTCCATGGCATTGCTGCATTTAATTAAAAATTTCACAGATGATAAAAGAAATGTTTCTATAAACTGCATGCCAATAATAATTGATCATAACCTTAGAGATGAATCTGGATTCGAAGCTAAAGAAGTTAAAAAAATTTCTCAAAATCTTGGTTTTTATACCCAAATTAAAAAAATTAATTCATCTAAGCCCAATGGTAATATTCAAAATTGGGCTAGGAAGCAAAGAAGAAATATATTATTTCAAAAATGTTTAGAATTATCAGCAAATTTAATTTTGGGACATCATTTTGATGATCAAGCTGAGACGTTGTTTATGCGTATTACAAGGGAATCTGCTCTTGATGGGCTCTCAGGAATGAATGAAATAACTTCATGGAATGGTGTTTTTATCATGAGGCCTCTTCTTTCTTATAAAAAAGAACAGATTAAAAATTATGTAAGAAATAAAAAAATTTTTTATTTCGAAGATAGCTCTAACATTAATGATAAATTCGAAAGAGTAAAAACTAGATTTTATTTAGATTATATAAAAAAAAATATATGGCCTAATATTATTAATGATCTAAATTACTTCAGCAATCTAAATTCTAATTTACTAATTAAAACTGATAATTTTTTTTACAGTTGGTTTAATAAAAACATAATAATCCATGAAGGTGGAGCTGTAAGAGTTGATTATGCAAGTTTAAGAAATATTTTTGAAAAATCATTTTTATTTGCAGTAAGAATAGTTGGAAAAATTATCCAAACCGTTGGAGGAAACGATTATGCTCCAAAAAGAAAAAAAACATCTCACCTTATATTTAGTTTATTTACAAAAAATTTTAGAAAGAAAAGTCTTGGAAATGTAAATGTTTTTATCTGTCAAGGTTATATATTCTTCATAAGAGAGAATAGAAATTTAAATTTTGGCTTAAATATACAACAAAATAAATATTACATATTTGATGGAAGATTTTTAGTAAAAAGCTCAATCTCAGGAAAGCTTGTTAAATGTAATAGTAATGATTTGGTGCTAATAAATAAGAACAATCCTTTTTATAAATTTGGTTTATGGATAAATAATTCAATTCCTTACTTAGAAACTCTTGAAGGTAAGACTATTAAACCCCATTTAAATATAATAAATAAAAAATCAAAACTCAATATTGTCACGAATGACTGTTTTAGTCTTTACCTACTCAATAGAATTTTGGTATAAAATTTTAATTAAAAAAGGAAAATAATGAATAATTTTGGAAAAAATATAGCTGTTTGGGTTGTTATTTCGCTTGTCTTAGTTGCAATCTTTAATGTTTTTCAAGGTGGATCGTCTAAAACTCAAGGCAACGTAATAGCTTATTCGGATTTTTTAACAAGAGTAAATGCTGGAGAAGTTAGAGAAGTAAGCATTCAGGGTGATAAAATATTCGGTGCCTCGAGTAGTGGTGTACCTTTTTATTCATTCATTCCTAAGGAAGAAGAATTAGCCAACAAATTATCTGAAAAGGGAATAAAAGTATCATCAGAACCTGATGAAAGCAATATGCCAGGAATTTTGTCAGTATTAATTTCATGGTTTCCAATGCTTCTGTTTATAGGTGTTTGGATCTTTTTTATGAAACAAATGCAAGGTGGTGCCAAGGGAGCTATGGGTTTTGGAAAATCTAAGGCAAAACTTCTCACTGAACATAGAGACAAAGTTACATTTAGGGATGTAGCAGGCATTGATGAAGCTAAAGCTGAGTTAGAAGAAGTTGTAGAATTTTTGAGAGACCCAAGTAGGTTCCAAAAACTTGGTGGAAAAATTCCAAAAGGTGTTTTACTTGTTGGCCCCCCAGGTACAGGAAAAACATTACTTGCAAAGGCTGTTGCCGGTGAAGCGGGTGTTCCTTTTTTTACTATTTCAGGTTCGGATTTTGTTGAAATGTTTGTTGGAGTTGGGGCGTCTAGAGTTAGAGATATGTTTGAACAAGGAAAAAAAAATTCACCTTGTATTATTTTTATTGATGAAATAGATGCTATGGGAAGACATAGAGGTGCTGGTCTAGGTGGTGGCAATGATGAAAGGGAGCAAACACTTAATCAACTTTTAGTTGAAATGGATGGATTTGAAACAAACGAGGGTGTAATTTTAGTAGCTGCTACAAACCGTCCAGATGTGTTGGATCCTGCTTTATTAAGACCCGGTCGATTTGACCGTCAAGTTGTCGTACCAAACCCTGACATGATTGGTAGAGAAAAAATTCTTAAAGTGCATATGAAAAAAGTACCACTTTCTTCAGACGTTGTGCCAAAAACTCTAGCAAGAGGCACACCTGGTTTTTCTGGGGCTGACCTTGCTAATTTAGTTAATGAGGCTGCATTATTATCAGCTAGAAAAGGCAGAAATAACGTAAGTATGGTTGAGTTTGAAGAAGCAAAAGATAAAGTGATGATGGGTTCTGAAAGAAGATCAATGGTAATGACAGAGGAAGAAAGAAAACTTACAGCTTATCATGAGGCAGGTCATGCTGTTGTTGCTGCTTACTCGCCTGCAAGCGACCCAATACATAAAGCTACTATTATACCTAGAGGTAGGGCGCTTGGAATGGTTATGAGATTGCCCGAAGGTGATAGAGTATCAATGGCTAAAGATAAACTTTATGCCGATCTAAGAGTTGCTTGTGGTGGCAGAATTGCGGAAGAAATGATTTTTGGAAAAGATAAAGTAACTACAGGTGCTAGTTCAGATATTAAAATGGTTTCAGATATAGCTAGGAGAATGGTTACAGAATGGGGTCTTTCTGACAAACTAGGATTTTTGGCTTATGAAGCTAATGAACAGGAAGTTTTCCTTGGTAGATCAGTTTCTCAACAAAAAAATTTATCAGACAATACTGCTTCTATTGTAGATGAAGAAATTAGAAAAATAGCAGATTCTGTTTATCTGGACGCACAAAAAATGCTAAAAAAATATTCTAAGCAGTTGAAAAGAGTAGCTGAAGCATTGCTTGAGTATGAAACATTAGATGGAGATCAAATTAGAGATTTATGTAAAGGATTAAATATTTCTATAAAGAAATCTGAGAATAAAGACGACGCTCCTAAGGCAAAAAAACCTAAAAAAAGAGCTGGTATTCCATCAACAACTTCTGCGAAGCAGACGATTGTTACAAATGAAATAGATAATTCATAAATTATAATTTTTCGTAGGTTAATGTATGGCTTTTGTAAAAAAAACAAGATATTTACTAGCACCACCATACTGCAGATCAGTTAAAACTTTCATATGTCCAATACTTAGTTCACCCTCTGAGGGGTCAGATGGTTTAAAGTTAGCAGGTGGATGGAGATGTTTTAAGAACTTAAGAGTACTTCAAAAAAAAAAGATCATTTGATTGAAGTCCAACTTTCTACTCAAGAATTTTTGAAAGTTGCTAAAAATCACAGCAATACCTCTTTAACTGAGGCTGAGTTTCAAATAAATAATCTTGTAAATAAGAGACTGCCTTTTGCTAAACTTGATATGTCAAAACCACATATAATGGGTATAATTAATATAACACCAGATAGTTTTTACAAAAATAGTCAAATTAATAATCTTAATAAACTCAAAAAAAGTTTTAATGAGATGATAAATAATGGAGCTTCTATTATTGACATTGGAGGAGAGTCAAGTAGACCTGGGGCAGAAAAAGTTTCAATTGTTGAAGAAAAAAAAAGAGTTATTGATCCAATAAAACATCTTAAAAATTACAAAGGAGATTTTTTGATTTCTTTAGATTCACGAAATTTATCTACAATGAAGACATGTAACAAAATAGGTGTAGATATATATAACGACATTACAGCATTTAAAGAGAGAAATAAAATTGAGTTTATTTCAAAAACAGCCTCTCCTGTAATAATAATGCATATGCAAAAGGAACCAACAAATATGCAAATAAATCCTAAATATACTTTTGCTCCTATTGATATTTACAAATTTTTTTCCAAAAAAATTTATAAATTGACCGAGGCGGGTGTAAAAAAATCAAATATCGTTATTGATCCAGGTATAGGATTTGGAAAAACTTTATCTGATAACCTAAATCTTCTTAAATATTTACCACTTTTTCACGGTTTAGGTGTCCCAATTTTGATTGGAGCAAGTAGAAAATCACTTATTGCTGAACTTACAATTCATGATTATAAATTACGTGGAAAAAATAAAAAAAAGATAATACCAAGTAAAAGGTTGAGTGGTTCGTTAGCTTTTGCTATTCATGCAAACATGTGTGGTGTTCAAATATTAAGAACGCATGATGTATTTGAAACAAATCAGGCTTTGATATGTCAAAAGTTACTACATTTATAGGACAAACATGATCCAAACAACATTTAATAGTAATCAAAGGTTATTTGGTACTGATGGTATTAGAGGTACTGTTAATAAAGATAAGGTTACTGCTTTAATGGCTGTAAATTTAGCTATGGCAGCAGGAGAATTTTTTTATGGAAGGGCAGGAACGAAAAGATCACGAGTATTAATTGGTAAAGATACTAGGTTATCTGGTTATATGCTTGAACCTGCACTTGTTGCTGGTTTTACTTCTGTGGGACTTGATTCTATTACTACAGGGCCACTTCCTACACCAGCAATTGCTCATTTGACAAGGGTTTTAAGATGTGATTTAGGAGTAATGATATCAGCTTCACATAATCCATATCAGGATAATGGATTAAAATTATTTGGTGCTGACGGATTTAAATTAAATGATGAAGTTGAAAATGAAATTCAATCAAGAATGATTAACGGGCCTAGACTTGCTAAATCAGAAAATTTAGGTAGAGCAAGAAGAATGGAAGATGCAATTGGAAGATACTCTGAATTTGTAAAACTAATACTACCTAAACGTGAAGATTTAACTTCCATGAAAGTAGTGTTAGATTGTTCTAATGGTGCATCATACAAAGTTGGTCCAGAGGTATTGTTTGAACTTGGAGCTGACTCCATTATTATTGGAGCAGAACCTAATGGTAAAAATATAAATTTAGATTGTGGTGCAATGTATCCAGAAAATATGGCAAAAATTACAAAGCTAGAGGGAGCACATTTAGGGATTGCACTTGATGGAGATGCAGATAGAGTGATTTTTTCAGATGAAAATGGAGAAATAATTAACGGTGATCAAATAATTGCAGTATTAGCTAGAGAGATGCAAAACAACAATGAACTAACTGATAATCAGGTTGTTGGTACTTTAATGTCTAATTTAGGATTAGAAAATTATTTAAATAAATTAAATATTCATCTCCACAGAACAAATGTAGGCGATCGTTATATTTTGGATAAAATGATAAAATCTAATTCCAAGCTTGGAGGTGAACCATCTGGACATATATTACTCTCTGATTTTGCTAAAACAGGTGATGGGTTATTAACGGCAATTAAAATATTGTCTCTTCTTAAAAAATCTAGGCTAAAAGCCTCTGAATTTTTAAGACCTTTTAGACCTATACCTCAATCTTTAAAGAATCTTAGAAATATAGATAAAAATGTTCTATTAAATAAAAACATAATAAGTTTAGTTGAAAAACAGCAGGAAGAATTAGGAAAACAAGGAAGAATTTTGTTGCGCCCTTCTGGAACAGAAGATTTAATTAGAATTATGGTCGAGTGTACTGATTCAAATCTTTTAAAATCAACTGCTGAGATTATTTCCAAAGCTATAATTAAAGAAAATGATAACAAGTAGAGTTAGTAATTTAACCAAGACTGTTTTAGTTATTGCTGGTTCTGATCCTAGCGGTGGAGCTGGAATCCAAGCTGATTTGAAAACACTTACATCTCTAGGTGTTTATGGTATGACAGCAATAACTGCTCTTACAGAACAAAACACTAGAGGTGTTAAAAGTATTTTTGAGATACCTCTAGATTTTGTAGTAAAACAAATTAATTGTTGCTTGTCAGATATTGGGGCCAATGCAATTAAAATTGGAATGATGCATAATTCAGAGTTGATTAATGGGGTGTATGAGGCACTTAAACATAATAAAATAATTGATAATAAAAAAATAAGTATAGTTCTTGATCCAGTAATGGTAGCTAAAGGTGGACATAGATTACTCCAAGAAGATGCAGTCAATTCATTAAAAACTTTTATAAAAAATACTAATCCTGTTGTAACACCAAATATTCCTGAGGCAGAAATATTAACAGACATTAAAATTAATAACTTGACCGATATGAAAATTGCTGGTGAAAAAATAATTGATCTGGGTGCTAATTTTGTTATTTTAAAAGGAGGACATATGAATGCACCAATTATGTCAGATTTATTAATTGGCGAAAAAGTTTTAGATCAAATAGAAACAAAAAAAATTATAACTAATAATACTCATGGTACTGGCTGTACAATGGCCTCAGCATTGACGGCTGGATTAGCAAAATCACATGAAATTAAAGAAGCTTTTCGAAATGCACATTTTTATGTAAATCAAGCTATAATGACTTCACCAAAATTTGGAACAGGACATGGTCCAATAAATCATTCTTTTCATATTAATTAATCTGTTGATTTACTTATTTTAAGTAAATTTTTATACCATTTATATACAGGGTCTTCATCATCTAACAAATTGCATGAGCTGCAAACATCTACCCACTTTAAATTACCAAAAAAAATACAATCTTCTATTCCAGGTTTCTTGCCAGATATGTAACCATTATTAATTATTATTTTCCTAATTGGATCAATTAATTTTCTAAACTCTTCAATAGAAGATGATATTAATGGGACAAATTTTGTAATTGGGCCATTTATTCTTTCTTCTCTAGTTTTTATATAATAATAGATATCATCTTCCTCTAAAACATTTGGTATTTCATGTGCAATTATTTTAAATAAGATTGGTAATAACTGCCTAGAAGTCCATAAATATAAAAAATATGAAAAATTTTTTGATGAGTTATTCAAAAAGATTTTCTTTTGAGGATAATTTTCGTCTAACCAATTAATTATATTCCATGAATCATACACAAATCCATCTTTGTAATCTAAAATAGGAACTAATTTTTGTTTTGAAAATGCAATTTTATCTTTATCAGTAAATCTTACAGGAATAGTCATAAATTTTATATTATTTTGAATTAGACATAACTTTACATTCCAACATGGAGGACTAAATCTTAAATCGTTTTTGCCCGATAAATCATAGAGTTTAAGCATTAATTTTAAAGATCCTCTAATTATATTGACTTTTAGAAAATAACCTATATTAAATTCTTGGGCGATTGCTTCCCAACAAGCAATAACATTATAATGAGGTTAATATGACAAGACCGTTAGTCAAGCCAATTCGTCCAGAATTTTCATCTGGACCTTGCGCAAAAAGACCTGGATGGTCTTTAAATATTTTAAAAGAAAGCTCACTAGGTAGATCCCACAGACATAAAGATTGTAAAAATAAATTAAAAAAAGTAATTGAGCTTTCTAAATCAATATTAAATATTCCAGATGATTACTTAGTAGGTATAGTGCCTGGTTCTGATACTGGTGCGATAGAAATAGCTATGTGGAACCTTTTAGGTTTAAAACCAGTAACAATGTTAGTCTGGGATAGTTTTGGTGCAGACTGGGCTAAAGATATTCAATTACAATTAAAATTAAAAAAGCTAAATACTATAAAAGTAGATTATGGAAAATTACCTAATTTAAATGATTTTGATTTCAATGGTGATATAGTTTTTAATTGGAATGGTACTACTGCAGGTGTATGTGTTGCTAATGGAGATTGGATAAAAAATTCACGTGATGGTTTAACAATATGTGATGCGACTTCAGCTGCCTTTGCGATGGATATTGATTGGTCAAAATTGGATGTAGGTACATTCTCGTGGCAAAAATCCCTTGGAGGTGAAGCTGGTCATGGTATGATTATTCTTTCTCCGAAGGCTGTTAATAGAATAAATACATACAGCCCAAATTGGCCAATACCAAAATTATTTCAAATAAAAAAAAATAACGAGATAAATTTAGATATTTTCTTAGGCTCAACTATAAACACACCTTCAATGATTTGTGTTGAAGATTTTTTAGATGTTCTTAATTGGACCAATGAAATAGGTGGTTTGGAAGAATTAATTAAAAGGTCAAAAGATAATTTAAATATAATTAAAGATTGGGTTTGTTTATCTAGTTGGGTAGATTTCTTGTGTGAAGACCCTAACAACATATCAAACACATCAATATGTTTGAAATTCATAGATCCTAAATTAAAAACAAAATCCCTAGAAACAAAAAATAATATAGAAAAAAATTTAATAAAGTTGTTAGAAGAAAACAATGTAGCATTTGACATTGGTAGTTATAGATCTGCTCCTCCTGGATTAAGGATTTGGGGAGGACCTACAGTTGATAATGACGACATAAAAAAACTATTACCTTGGTTAGATTGGGCCTACCACAAATCATTAAGAGATCTAGATATTTAAATATAAATTGAGAGTCAGAAAATGCCAAAAGTTTTAATAAGTGATAAATTAAGTGAGTCTGCAGTTGATATTTTTAAAAAAAATAAAATTGAGACAATTTACAATCCAGGCTTAAGTCATGAAGATTTACTAAAAGAAATTAATAAATACGATGGACTTGCAATTAGATCTGCTACAAAGGTTACTGAAGAGGTCTTTGAAAATGCTAAAAATTTAAAGATTGTAGGTCGTGCTGGTATTGGAACTGATAATATTGATAAATTATCGGCCACTAAAAATGGTGTAATTGTAATGAATACCCCCTTTGGGAATGCTGTTACTACAGCTGAGCATGCCATAGCTCTTATGATGTCACTTGTTAGGATGATCCCGCAGGCTGATAGTTCTACTAAACTAGGTAAATGGGAAAAATCTAAATTTAATGGTACTGAAATAAATGGTAAATATTTAGGTTTAATTGGTTGTGGAAATATTGGATCTATTGTGGCAAGTAGAGCTTTAGGTCTAAAGATGAAGGTTCTGGCATTTGATCCATTCCTTATACAAGAAAAAGCATCTGAATTAGGAATTGAAAAAGTAGATTTGGAATACCTACTTAGGAACTCTGATATTATATCTTTGCATACACCTTTAACTGAAGACACTAAAAATATAATTTCATCTGAAGCAATTAGCATAATGAAAAAAGGATCGAGGATCATAAACTGTGCTAGAGGAGGTCTTGTAGACGAGGTGGCTTGTAGAGCAGCACTAGAAACAGGACATTTGGCAGGTGCGGCTTTTGATGTTTTCACAGAAGAGCCTGCTAAAGAAAATATTTTATTTGATGCTCCTAATTTTGTAGCAACCCCACATTTAGGTGCAGCTACAATTGAGGCACAAGAAAATGTTGCTATTCAAATAGCTCAACAAATGTCAGATTATCTTAATACAGGAGCTGTGGTAAATGCTCTCAACTATCCTAGTGTATCAGCAGAGGAGGCACCAATCCTTAAACCTTATGTTAGGTTAGCCTATCTAATGGGATCATTTTTAGGACAAGTTACACAAGAGGGTATATTAAGTGTAAAATTAGAACTAGAAGGTAAAGCATCAAACCTTCTTGACGTACCTTTAATGGCAAGCTTATTAGTAGGCATTTTGGAACCTACTTCTGCAGCTGTCAACAATATAAGCTCAACGGCAATTGCTTCTAGTAGAGGTATAAACTTATCAACAATTAAGCATGAAAGAAGATGTGATTATGAAACCTTACTTAAAATTATTATTAAACATGACAATGGTGAAAGAACGATTACAGGCACTTTAATTGCTGGTAACAAACCAAGAATTATAAACATTCAAGGAATTTCGATCGAATCAGAATTTCCAAAAAGTGCTTTATATCTAAGAAATTATGATAAACCAGGTTTTATTGGTGATTTAGGTAATAAATTGGGAAATAATAATATTAACATCGCTTCTTTCCATTTAGGGCGTAGGAATATAGGAGGAGAAGCAATAGCATTGGTTGAGATAGATGGAAAAATTGATGAGAAAATTATAACTGAAATAAGAAATTTACCTCATGTTGCAAGAGTAAATTCAATTAATTTTGAGGGTAAATAAATAGTAATTCTTTTAAAGATTTATTAGATACATACAGAACTTTAGTATATAAAATAGATATTTTATAATTTAGGTACTAGGAATGACTGGTTCACAATCTCAAAAAGGACTATTACCTGCAGGATTAAGTGATATTCTTTATCCCAAAGCTCAAGTTCAAGCAAAGAAAATTGAGAATTTGCTGGATGTATTTTCTAATTATGGCTATCTAAGAGTTAAACCTCCATTAGTTGAATACGAAGAAACTCTGTTATCTGATGGACCTGGAACGATGCTAAGGGATTCTACTTTTAGAATAATGGATCCTTTATCACAAAAAATGATGGCATTGAGGTCAGATGTAACAGCTCAAATATCTCGAATAGCCTCTACAAGATTATCTCACTTAGTACGTCCACTTCGATTATCTTATTCTGGAGATGTTTTAAGAGTAAAAGGAGATAGTTTTAATACTGAACGACAAAAGACACAAGTTGGTGCTGAATTAATCGGATTAGAGAATGAATTTTGTGATGCTGAAATTATTCTCATTTGTTTAAAAGCACTTAAATCAGTTAATATTGAAAATATAACAATTGATATAAACTTACCTTTTTTAAGAGAGTATTTTTTAAAAGATCTTTCATCTTCTCTAAAAGAAAAAATTAATAAAGCAATAGATTTAAGAGATAAAAAAAGTCTAGAAAAGTTTAAATTTAAGTACTCTAAAATTTTACTTGAACTAATGGAATCTTCTGGTGATTATTCATTTGCTACTAACTATTTACGTAAATTAAAGTTAAAAGATTTTATTAATAATGCAATAGATTATTATTTAAGAGTAATTGATATTGTTGATAAGAATAATTCATCTATCAAGATTTCAATCGATCCTCTTGAGAATAGAGGATTTAATTATCATACTGGTTTATCCTTTACAATTTTTTCTGAAAATCTAAAAGGTGAAATTGCTAAAGGTGGAAGATACAAAACTTTAAATGGTGAAACAGCAATTGGATGTACAATTTATACTGAAAAAATTTATTCTAATTCAAAATCTAGTATAGATAAAAGTCTAGTATATGTTCCATATCTTAATATAAATGACGCAGATCACATAATTAGTAAAGGTTATAGAGTTGTTTTTGGAAACAACTTAACCTCTGATCAAAAAAAAGATGCTTTCAATCTAAAATGTCAATTTATTTGGGAAAATAAAAAGATCGTAAAATTAGAAAATTAGTTAAATAAGAAAAAATTTAAGGGAAGTTTTATGAGTAATGTAGTTGTTATTGGAACGCAATGGGGTGATGAAGGTAAAGGTAAAATTGTTGATTGGTTATCAGAAAAAGCTAATTTAGTTGTTCGATTTCAAGGTGGACATAATGCAGGACATACTCTAGTTGTTGATAAAAAAATTTTTAAATTGTCTTTATTACCAAGTGGAATTGTTAGAGAAAATACAATTGTTTTGATTGGTAATGGAGTTGTAATTGATCCTTTTCACCTAAAAAATGAAATTGATGATTTAAAAAATCAAAATATTAAAATATCCTCTGAAAATCTAATTATTTCAGACTCAGCTTTCTTAATTTTACCTATACATCAAGTGATTGACCAATTAAGAGAAAATAAAAAAAATACTGAAAAGATAGGAACTACAGGAAGAGGTATTGGTCCTTCCTATGAAGATAAAGTAGGTAGGAGAGGTTTGAGAATATGTGATCTTTTTGATAAAGATGAATTATCCTCAAAACTTGCACAACTATATGGTTTTCATAATATATGGTTAAAAGCTATGGGTGAAAAAAAACTTGACCCAAAAGATATATTGGAAAATCTTTGGTATTTAGGGCAAACCTTAAAATGCTATGTTCAGCCTTCTTGGCTTTTAATTAACAGACATAATCAAACTACATCTAATATCCTATTTGAAGGTGCTCAAGGCACCTTTTTAGATGTAGATCATGGCACTTACCCTTTTGTGACTAGTAGCAATACTACTGCCTCTCAGGCTGGCATGGGCTCAGGTTTAGGTCCAACAGATATAGACTATACGTTAGGTATAACCAAAGCTTATACTACAAGAGTTGGATCAGGTCCTTTTCCTACAGAAGATAATAGTGAAGATGGAATATTATTAGGTAAAAAAGGACATGAATTTGGAACTGTTACTGGCAGACAAAGACGATGTGGGTGGTTTGATTCAGTTCTAGTTAAGCAAGCTGTATCTTTATCTAGTGTTAAAGGTATTGCTTTAACTAAATTAGACGTTTTAGATGAATTTGATGAAATTAAGATTTGTACTAGATATTCTCTAAATGGTAAAGCTATCAATTACTTACCTTCAGCAGAAAAAGAACAAAAACTGGTAAAACCCATATATGAAGTTATTAAAGGATGGAGGAAAAGTATAGTCGGTATAAGGAATTTAAATGATCTTCCTGAAGAAGCTAGAATTTACATAAAAAGAATTGAAGAACTCGTGAATTGTCCAATAATTTTAATATCAACCAGTCCAGAAAGATCTGACACTATTTATATTAATGATCCTTTTAATCCAAGTTAAACTTCATTTAATTCAATTAACTTCAGTTCTTTAGCTTTAGATTTTACAACCGATTGAAGTTTTTCAAATGCTCTAGTCTCAATTTGTCTTATTCTTTCTCTACTAACTTTATATTCTTGGGATAAGTCTTCTAATGTTTTAGGATTTTCTGTCAATCTTCTTTTAATTATAATATCTTTTTCTCTAGGTTTTAAATACTCTAGTGATTCTAACATCATTTTATTTCTAATATTTTTTTCTTGATGATTTACATATTGAGTTTCTTGATTATCTCTTTCGTCGGTGAGCATATCTTGCCATTCAGCGTCTTCTCCATCTTGACGATTTATTTGTGAATTTAGAGAATGATCACCACCTAACATTCTTCTATTCATACTTACAACATCATCTTCAGAAACGTCGAGAGTTTTGGCAATGTGATTAACTTGGTTAGGTGTAAGATCACCATCTTCTAAAGCATTAATTTTCCCTTTTATTTTTCTTAAATTGAAAAATAATTTTTTTTGACTTGCAGTTGTCCCAATTTTAACTTGAGACCAACTTCTAAGCACAAACTCTTGGATAGCTGCTTTAATCCACCACATTGCATATGTAGCTAACCTAAAACCTTTTTCTGGATCAAATTTTTTAACAGCATGCATCATCCCAATATTACCTTCCGCAATAAGATCAGCAATTGGAAGACCATAACCTTTGTATCCCATTGCTATTTTTGCTACAAGCCTAAGATGACTGGTAACAAGTTTATGAGCAGCTTTAGTATCTTGTTTATCAAGCCAATCCTTTGCAAGTAAATACTCTTCACCTGCTTCAAGCATTGGAAATTTTTTAATGTGTTCTAAGTATCTACCTAAATTATTATCTGGTGAAACCAAAGATAAGTTCATGTTATCTGCATTACTCAATTATTTCTCCAAATTTTTAAACATTTATATATATAGTATTTCTATGCTTTTATTTAAAGTGTTTATAACAACTAAAGAACTTATACCTTTAGATGCTCAATAAGTACAGAAATGTCTTTAGGTAAATAGCTGGAAAATTCTAAATATTTGTTATTAATTGGATGATGAAAACAAAGTTTTGATGCGTGCAAAGCTTGTCTACTAAAAGATTTGATTAACTTATTTTTTTCTTTTAGGTATGAATTTTTAAAATTCTTTTGTGTTATTGGCTTCCCATATAAATCATCACCAATTATACCATGGCCTAGATATGACATATGAACACGAATTTGATGAGTTCTTCCTGTTTCAAGTTTACACTCAATTAAACTAGCAAAAGGGGTAAAAATATCTATCACTTTCCATTTTGTAATAGCCATTTTCCCATTATCGACAACAGCCATTTTTTTTCTATTTAATTTAGATCTTCCAATAGGTTTTTTAATAACACCTCTATTCATAGGTTGTCCCCATACAACAGCATTATATCTTCTGTCTAAATCATGATTAAAAAAAATTTTACATAGATTTGAATGCGCTAATTCTGTTTTTGCAATGACCATTACACCGCTAGTATTTTTATCTAGCCTATGTACTATACCTGGTCTCTTAACCCCGCCAATTCCTTTTAAATTTTCACCACAATGATAAAGAAGAGCATTAACTAGGGTTCCGTTAGGAGAACCAGGTGCTGGGTGCACTACCATGCCAGACTTTTTATTAATAACAATAATAAACTCATCTTCGTATAGAATATCTAATTTAATATTTTCAGGTAAAGGTATAGCCTCACTAGGTTTTTGTAATTTAATTTCAACAATTTCACAATTTTGAATCTTAAATGAAGGATTATTTATTGTTCTTCCATCTATTTTTAGTTGTTTATTTTCTATTAAATTTTTAACTCTATTTCTAGAAATGGAAAAGTTATTCTTATTTAATAGTTGTTTTGTGGAGTCACTTACTTTAATAGCTTCAGTAACCCATGTATCAAGTCTTTCAATGGGTAAATTGAAGTCTTTTACAATAAGTAGAATTTTAATAGGAACTGTCATGTCTAATATGTTTGACCCAAAAACAGAAAAAACTTCTTTTATAGTTTCTAATATAAGGGCTATAAAAATTATTGCTATAATTTTAGGATTATTAATTATTATTGGATTAATTTTTCTATTTTGGGGATTAGGAAAAAAATATAATAAACTAAATAATACTACTGCTATAGATAAAACCCTCAGAGATGATATAGAGTATACAAATAAATTTGACTTTAATGAACCAACTGAAGCACAATTAATCTCTTCGTCTTTAGGGGTTAATAATGAAATTTTATTACGATATCTTTACCAAGGTAAAAACACATTAGTAATATTGGACCTTAAAGCAAAGAAAATTAAATCTATTGTTACTTTAAAAAAGGGTCAAAATAGTTTCAAGATTAATTAATAAAATAAGAATTTAAAATGTATGAAAAAAAAATTTTAATTGGAACTGACACAACTTCTGGTATTGCTCCACAGATATTAGATGCAATTGCAGAAGCATCACATATAAAAACCTTACCTTATGGAAATGACATTATAACTAAAGAGTGTAAAGATGTTGTAAAAAATATTTTTGAAAATAGTGATTTAGAAATCATCCCTATGGTCTCTGGTACAGCCTCTAACTCTTTAGCATTATCATCTTTTTTCAGATCATATGGAAGTATTATCTGTCATAGTGATGCACATATCAACAAAGATGAAGGAGGAGCACCAGAATTTTTTTCTGGTGGTGGTAAATTACTTACTATTTCAAATTCTCTAGGACGGATTAAAGCTGAAGATCTTTTAAAAAAGATTGATGAAATTAATTTTAAACGTAAATCAAGCCCGTTAATATCTGGTGTTTCAATTACTCAATTAGCTGAAAATGGAACTTTGTATACACTTGATGAAATAGGTGCAATAAGCAAAATTTGTAAAAAAAATAACCTCTACCTTCATATGGATGGAGCAAGATTTTCAAATGCATTAATCTCCCAAGAATTAATAACTCCTGCACAAGCCACATGGAAAGTTGGAGTTGATTGTCTGTCATTAGGTGCAACTAAAAATGGGGCTATGGCAGCAGAATTAATAGTATTTTTTAATAAAACATTAGCAAGTGAAGCTAAAAATCTTATAAAGCAGACTGGACATGTAATTTCTAAAACTAGATTTATTTCTGCTCAGCTAAATGCATGGTTTAAAGATGGTTTGTGGTTAGAATTAGCTAAATCAGCTAACAAAAATGCTTTATATCTTAGAAATCAATTATCTCAATTCAATGATTTTAAAATCTTATACCCAACACATGGTAATGAAGTTTTTGTAAAGATGAGCAATTTATCATATGATAATATTCTTAAATTAAATATTAGCCCAAACTTATGGAATAGAATTGATAAGGATCATTTAGTAGTCAGATTTGTTACATCTTTTGAAACAAATAAAAGTCAGATAGATGAAATTATTGAACGATTGAAAACTTATTTTGATTACATTCCATAATTTAAATTAATAGCTATATTTAGAAATATTGATTTAATTTGAGTAATTAAGTCTTTCTCAAAGATAAATGCAAATTTCCCCATATAAGAGTATCCTAAGAATAAAGGTAAAAGATATATTCTAATCATAAAAATTAACCAAGCTATGTAAATTGGTATTAATGGCTGGACAATAAAAGTAGGTGTAATTTTATTTGTAATATTAATAATTGGATTAGAAAGTTTAGTTATAAAGCGATACAAAATAAAATTACTAGCTTCACTTAAAAACAAATTTAAGATAAAATTTATTAACAAAATTACCATTAAGCATGCTAAAAAATAATCAAGAGTAACCAGCCATATAGGAAAATTATTAATCATAAAAATACCATACTAACATATTGGATAAATGAGAAATCATAATTTAAATCATATGCTTATTTAAGCAAAAAAAACTTTTAATACTAGTTATTAAATTAATAAAAA
>CACJOU010000024.1 GCA_902595145.1 uncultured SAR116 cluster alpha proteobacterium
GGATTAGCCACAGCTGCAGCACTCGCAGGTTCAAATGTTAAGCCAGCACAGGCTTCATTTTCAACCTCTGCAGTATCCATGAAGAAAACAGTTTGTACGCACTGTTCAGTTGGTTGTACGATTATGGCTGAAGTTCAAAATGGTGTATGGACAGGCCAAGAGCCAGGTTGGGATAGCCCAATTAATTTAGGTGCTCATTGTTCTAAAGGTGCATCCGTAAGAGAAACTGCAAGTGGAGAAAGAAGATTAAAATATCCTATGAAGCTTGTTAGTGGCAAATGGACAAGAATGTCATGGGATGATGCCATAAATGAAATTGGCGACAAGATGGAAGCCATCAGAACTTCATCAGGTCCTGATTCTGTTTATTGGTTAGGTTCTGCTAAATTTAATAATGAGCAGTCATATTTATTTAGAAAATTTTATGCATATTGGGGATCTAATAATGGAGACCACCAAGCAAGAATATGTCATTCAACTACAGTTGCAGGTGTTGCTAACACCTGGGGTTACGGCGCAATGACAAATTCTTACAATGACATTCACAATTCTAAGGCAATGTTTGTTATTGGTGGAAATCCAGCAGAAGCTCACCCAGTGTCATTAATGCACTTAATGAAAGCAAAAGAGCAAAATAATGCTCCATTAATTGTGTGTGACCCACGTTTTACTAGAACAGCAGCACATGCTGACGAATATGTAAGATTTCGTCCAGGTTCAGACGTGGCCTTAATCTGGGGCATTATGTGGCATATCTTCGAAAATAAATGGGAAGATAAACAATTTATTAGGCAACGTGTCTATGGTATGGATGATGTTAGAGCTGAAGTAAAAAAGTGGAATCCTGAGGAAACAGAAAGAGTTACTGGAGTTCCTGGATCTCAGTTAAAAAGAGTAGCTAAAATAATGGCTAATAACAGACCTGGTACATTTATCTGGTGTATGGGTGGAACTCAGCATACTAACGGAAACAATAACACAAGAGCATATTGTGCATTTCAATTAGCCTTAGGAAACATGGGAACCGCAGGTGGTGGTGCTAACATATTCCGAGGCCACGATAATGTTCAGGGTGCTACCGACTTTTGTATTTTATCCCATTCTTTACCAGGTTATTACGGTTTATCCGCTGGTGCTTGGAAGCATTGGTCAAGAGTATGGGGAGAAGATTACAATTGGATTAAAGCAAGATTTTCTTCAATGAAAGGAAAAGACGGTAAAACCAAGAGTATGATGAACCAGAAGGGTATACCTGTATCAAGATGGATTGATGGTGTTCTTGAAAAGAGAGAAAATATAGAACAGCCAGATAATTTAAAAGCAATGGTATTCTGGGGACATGCTCCTAACTCTCAAACTAGAATGAAGGAAATGAAAGTTGCAATGGAGAAGTTAGACCTTATGGTTGTGATTGATCCTTACCCAACAGTTTCTGCAGTTTTATCTGATAGAACAGATGGCGTTTACTTACTTCCATCTACTACTCAGTTTGAGACATATGGATCACTTACTTCATCCAATAGATCACTTCAATGGAGAGAGAAGGTAATCGAGCCATCTTTTGACTCACTTCCTGATCATACTATTATATATAAGTTTGCAAAAAAGTTTGGGTTTGCAGACCGTATGTTCAGAAATATTAAAGTAACTAATGATGAGCCTTACATTGAAGACGTAACTAAAGAGTTCAATAGTGGTATGTGGACAATAGGTTATACTGGTCAGTCACCAGAGAGACTTAAAGCTCACATGAAGAATCAACACGTTTTTGATAAAACAACTTTAAGAGCTGTTGGTGGAGAACTTGATGGTGATTATTATGGTTTACCTTGGCCTTGTTGGGGTAACCCAGAAATGAAACACCCTGGTACACCATTGTTATATGACACATCAAAGCCAGTGGCAGAAGGTGGATTATGTTTTAGAGCAAGATTTGGTGTTGAGCACGAAGGTAATAACCTATTAGCTGAAGGTTCATATCCGGTTGGTTCTGAGATTAAAGACGGTTATCCACAATTTACAATGGCAATGCTGAAAAAACTTGGCTGGGATAAAGATTTAACAGCTAAGGAAAAAGCTGCAATTGATAAAGTTGCGGGTGATAAAACTAACTGGAAAGTTGACTTATCTGGTGGTATCCAAAGAGTTGCTATCAAGCATGGTTGTGCTCCTTTTGGAAACGCTAAGGCAAGAGTTAAAGTTTGGACATTTCCAGATCCAATTCCATTACACAGAGAACCACTATATACTTCTAGAAGAGACCTTGTAGCTGATTATCCTACATACTCTGATAGAATGGCATATAGACTTCCAACATTGTATAAGTCTATTCAGGATGTGGATCACTCTGTTAAATATCCGATCATTCTAACTTCAGGAAGACTGGTTGAATATGAAGGTGGTGGAGATGAGACAAGATCAAATCCATGGCTAGCTGAATTGCAACAAGACATGTTTGTTGAAATCAATCCATTTGACGCCAACTCTAAAGGAATTAGAAATGGTGCAATGGTTTGGGTGGCAACCCCAGAAGGAGCTAGGATTAAAGTTATGGCAATGGTAACGGAGCGTGTTGCCAAAGGTGTAGCTTTCTTACCATTCCACTTTGGTGGTCATATGGAAGGTGAAGATCTTAGATCAAAGTACCCAGAAGGTTCAGATCCGTATGTACTAGGTGAAGCAGCAAACACTGCATTTACTTATGGATATGATTCAGTAACACAGATGCAAGAGACTAAGTGCTCATTGTGTCAAATTGAACTAGCTTAAAGGAGGGCTTAAAAAATGGCACGAATGAAATTCTTATGCGATGCAGAAAGATGTATTGAGTGTAACGCCTGTGTGACAGCATGTAAGAATGAGCATGAGGTACCATGGGGAATTAACAGAAGAAGAGTTGTAACAATACAAGATGGAAAGCCAGGAGAAAGATCAATATCTGTAGCCTGTATGCACTGTTCAGATGCTCCTTGTATGGCGGTGTGCCCAGTTGACTGTTTTTATCAAACAGATCAGGGTGTAGTGTTACATTCTAAAGATCTATGTATCGGCTGTGGTTACTGTTTCTATGCTTGTCCTTTTGGAGCTCCTCAATTTCCACAAGCTGGGAATTATGGATCAAGAGGAAAAATGGATAAATGTACTTTTTGTGCAGGTGGACCTGAAGCGGATATGGGTGAGTTAGAGTTCCAAAAGTATGGACGTAATAGACTTGCTGAAGGTAAACTACCATCATGTGCAGAAATGTGTGCAACAAAAGCATTGCTTGCTGGTGATGGAGACGAAGTAGCTGATATCTTTAGAGAAAGAGTGGTTGCTCGTGGTTTCGGATCCGGTGCTTGGGGATGGGGAACTGCATACCAATTAAAAGGTTAAAAAAATAAAAAAAAAGGCGGTTTTAGCCGCCTTTTTTGATTCTAAATATTTTACAATTTTGGGGTATATAATGATAAAAATTAATAAAGTAATTATAATTATCTCAATCTTTCTTACATCTTTGGTATTAAGTTCATGCCAAGAAGAACAAGGAAGAATATTAAATTATGAAAAAGGTGTGTATTTAGGTAAAAAAGACGATAATCTAACTAAAGAACAAGTAAATAAACTTAAGTTGCATACTTCAAGACAAAGAAGTAATTAAGAGGAGAAAATTAATGGTTAGGAAACTGGTTATTGCATTTACTATGGTATTTGTCATTAGTCTTACATTTGTAACAAATCCAAACTCATCAATAGCTCAAGTTAAGGGCGAGGTTCCAGGCAACACATTAGGATTAAAATCTGATGCTGATTTGTGGCGCTATATAAGAACTGGTAATGCTGGATCAACTCAAATGAAAGATCAATTATCAGCTGTGATGATCCAATCAGAAGGTGATAATTGGAGAGCAATAAGAAATGGTCCAGTTACGTTGTATGGTGGATTAGGCTTGCTAGCAATTATAGGTGTTCTTTTTGCTTTTTATATGTATAGAGGTAAAATAAAAGTGGATGCAGGTCTCTCTGGAGATACAATTTTAAGATTTGCTGCAATCGACAGATTTGCCCATTGGCTGATGGCTGGTTCATTTGTTTTGTTGGCATTAACTGGCTTAAATTTGCTTTACGGAAAATATGTATTATTACCTATTTTTGGGCCTGAAATTTTTACTGCTATTACTATTGGTGGCAAATATATTCATAATTACCTAGCCTTTGCTTTCATGTTAGGTCTAGTACTAGCATTTGTATTGTGGGTAAGACATAATATACCAAATAAAGTTGATTGGGAATGGTTGAAGATGGGTGGCGGCATATTTAAAGCAGGTGTGCATCCACCAGCAAAAAAATTTAATGCAGGGCAAAAAATGATTTTTTGGATAACCATGATTGGTGGACTTTCTGTAAGTATGTCAGGAATTGCATTGATGTTCCCATTTCAAACTACAATGTTTGCTGACACATTTGCCATACTTAATGTTCTTGGATTGGGTTTACCAACTGATTTAACGCTGTTACAAGAACAGCAATATAATCAGGTTTGGCATGGAATTGTATCCTTGGGTCTAATGATTATGATTATTGCACATATATACATAGGTTCAGTAGGAATGGAAGGCGCACTTGACGCCATGAACAGCGGTGAAGTTGACAAGAATTGGGCAAAAGAACACCATGGTTTATGGGCTAAGGAAGTGGAAGAAGAATCAAAATCAAAGCCTGAACCCGCAGAATAAATATTATTAGAATAAATGCTTTTTAAGACAATCTTAATTAAAGATATCATAGTTTATAAATTAATTATGATATCTTTTTTATTCATAGTTAAAAGTGCATTTGGAATTGAACAATATACTGCCCATGGGGGTCCAATTAAAGGTTTAGCTGTATCAACAAATAATCAACTCATGGCAAGTGCCAGTTTTGATTATTCTGTTGTTGTTTGGGATTTAAATCCAATTAAGGAGAAAATTACTTTGATTGGTCACGATGCTGCAGTAAATGCAGTTGAATTCTCACCAAGAAATGATTTTTTAGTATCAGGGGGGGATGACAACAATATTTTACTATGGATGCTAAATGACATTTATACCATAAATGAGGAAATAGAGCCAATTAGACTTGGAAATCATAGGGGTAAAATAGCTGATTTGGAGTTTTCAAGTGACGGTAAATTTTTATTATCAGCTAGTTGGGATGGTACAGTAGGAGTATGGAATTTAAAAAAAAGACAAAAAACACACTCACTTGTTGGACACAAAGGCCCAGTTTACTCAGTTAAATACTCAAAAGATAATAAGTATATATATAGTTCAGGGTCTGATGGCGAAATTAAACTTTGGAAAGCAAATAATGGAGAATATGTAAGGCCATTAATTAAAAATGGATGGGGCATCTCAAAATTTGAAGTGGATGAAAAACAAAATTTTATTGCTTTTGGTTCAACAGATGGACAAATAAAAATAAATAAGTTTGATCGAGATGAAACTATTTTAACCATAAAAGAAGATAGAGTGCCAATATTATCAATGTATTATTTAGAAAAAGAAAATATGATAAGTTTTGGCAATGCAAAAGGAAGAATGATTATATTAGATACTAGAAATTGGTCATTAGTCAGAGACTTCAACGCTGTTAATGGACCAATATGGGATAATATTCTTTTTCCTAATGATTCTTCATTAATTGTTGCTGGTCTTGACGATTTTTTAACGAGGTGGCAGATATTTGACTTTCCTCCAAAGTTTCTAGAAAGACCTGGGCCAGCTAGAAGATTTAACCCTGTAAAAGAGGTTAGTAATGGTGAAAAACAATTTGCCAGGAAATGCAGTGTTTGTCATACTCTTGTAGAAAATGGGAAAAAAAGAGCAGGCCCAACACTTTATAAAATTTTTGGACGCAAAGCTGGAACATTAGAAGGATATAAATATTCAAAAGCTCTAATTGAATCTGATATAATATGGAATGAAGAAAGTATTAATAGACTATTTGATGAGGGGCCTGATAAAGTGACGCCAGGTACCAAAATGCCTATACAAAGAATGAAAAAAATACAAGACAGACAAGATCTTGTAATGTTTTTAAAAAAAGCTACTAACTAACAAAGGAGTTTAAAATGAAAATGTTTTTTACAAGTAGTGTGTTTGCGATAATAGTTGGAGTAGGTGTATACGTGATTTTAACAAGTACGGGTATGGATACTGCAAGTGTTATGTCAAGTTCAAATGTAAGATTATAGACTTATAAGTCTTTAGATGGTTAATAAAACTATTAAATCAGTTTTATATTTAACTATATTCTTATTAAATTTTAGTGCCCTTGCTCATGATTATTCTGAAGTATGGGAAAAAGCTTACAAATCAACTGTAGTTGTTTTGCCAACTTGGCCAGGATACAGTAAACCCGGTTTTGGAGCCCCAGCTGGTACTGCACCAGCTGGTACAGGTTTTTACTTGTCATTGAACAAAAAAGAAAAAATGACAAACTATATACTTACAGCTGCGCATGTAATTAAAAATGCAAAGATAGTAGAAATTAAAAATTATAATAATAAATCAGAGAAAGTTGATGTAATTTTGACTGACTTTAAAACTGATATAGCTATTTTAAAATCAAAAAAAAAAGGCCAAAGTGTCCTAGTTACAAAGAAAAAAATAAAATATGGTAATGAAGTTTGTCTAATAGGTAATAGTTTTGGATTAGGTCAAAGCTTATCATGTGGAATAGTATCTGGACTTAATAGAACAAGATTGGGGTTCAACCCAATTGAGGATTTTATTCAAACAGATGCAGCTGTAAATCCTGGTGCTTCAGGGGCACCTTTATTAAATAAAGAGGGTCAACTGATAGGTATGGTAGATGCAATATACACCAAGGAAGCAGACATTGATGCTGGAGTTAATTTTGCAATTGACGTTAAATTAATAGAAAAGTTTTTGAATAAATATGCCAGTCAGATAAAATAGAATTCTATGTCAATAACACCTACCAAATTAGAAATTGCAAGAGATCTTTTAAAAAAATCAATTGTTGAAAAAGATAAAAAGACACAATCGTTTATCCATAAAGCTCAAGAACGTATAAATTATAGAACAATTAAAAGCACGTTAAACTTACCTACAACTGCAAATTCAGCAGTTGATGGTTATGGAATTTTATATCAAACATTTTTAAATAATCCAGAAACAGAATTTGAAATTGCTGGTATTGCGAAAGCTGGACACCCTTATAAAAAGAAAATTTTACCCCATCAAGCTATAGAAATTTATACAGGTGCTATAATGCCTGAGGGTGTAGATACAATCGTAATGCATGAAAAATGTAAAAGATCAAATAATAGATTAATTATTAACGAAAAAGTAAAACAAAATCAAAACATGAGACCAATTGGCGAAAATTTAAAAAGGGGTGAGGTAGTTGTTAAAAAAGGAAAATTACTTAATGCAGCTGATATTGGGCAACTTGCTGCATCTGGAAATAATAAAATTGATATATATGCAAAATTAAACATCTCAGTTATTTCAACAGGAGATGAATTAATTTCAAGTAGTGTTAACAAAAGATTAAGGGGCCAAATATATGATTCTAATAAACCAATGTTACTATCTTTATTAGATCATAATTTTTTAAATATACATGATTTTGGAATAGTAAAAGATAATAGAAATGAGTTAGCAATAAAATTTGCTGATGCCTTATCAAAGAATGACGTAGTAATTTCATCTGGGGGGGCGTCAGATGGAATAGAAGATCATACGCAAAATGCTATTAGAGATGTTGGTGCAGAATGTTTGGTTTGGCAATTAGCTATGAAGCCTGGAAAACCAATGGCAATTGGACGAAAGAAAAACAAATTTATTTTTTGTCTGCCAGGAAATCCCGTAGCTGCATTTGTTTGTTCAAAGTTATTAATAAAACCACTCTTAATTAAACTAGCTGGTGGTGTTGATTTAGAACCATTAGTTGTAAAAATTCCCTCAGGTTTTGAGCATAAGAAAAGAAAAGGTAGAGCAGAGTATTTGAGAGCTAAAATTATAAGTAAGGATAATGGAGATTTTTTGAAAATACATGGAAGAAAAGGAGCAGGTGTGATTTCTTCATTAACTGGTGCAGATGGTATAGTAGAAATACCTATGGATTATGAAACAGTTAATATAGGACAGCTTCTTAAATTTTATCCTTTTGAACATAGATGCTTATAATTTATTTTAGTTGGGTATTAGGTTTTTATCCCATTTAACAATTACATTAAAAGAAATTGATATCCTTGGAAAATCAGACATATTAGGATGTACAAGGTGATGTAGAAATGCTGGCCACAAAAGCAGATCTCCTGACTTAGGTAAAACTCTATGTTCAGGATCTACTTGGTTATCACCTCTGATTGAATTCATATTTGCTTGAGGGCGTGGATCAAAAAAACTAATTGAGGCTGGGTTAAGGTCAGATCTATATATTTCAGCATCTGATTGATCAGGAACATTTATATAATAGGTTCCTGATAACCAAGAATGGGGATGGTTATGAAGATTATGATAATCTCCTTTCATGTTAACATTGCCCCAGCCTTGGATTGACCAGTTTAATTCATAATTTACCCCTGATTGTTGTGCATAATCATATACAGCTCTATCAATACATTGTTTTAACCAAAACATAGCAGGATGATCCATTTCCAAAATATTCTGAGATATATAATTTTCTGTCATATTCTCTTGAGATGCATTGTTTGATAATACTATATCTGCAATCACAGAATTTGCATTTTCATGTCCAGGTAATGACATTTCCATAAACTGAGTAGGCCAAAGGTTTAAAAATTTTGGTTTTGCAGTATTATTGTTATTTTGGGTTTTAGGCATGTTATGCTCCACTTATATTTAAGCAATCTCAAATTTTTTAATTAACAAGTCAGTTATAGCGCTTATGTTGTTTAAATCTAATGAAGGAATTTCTGTATTTAACTTCTCATCTGAAGCTATTGCAAAAATATTACTATCGTCCTCATGTAAAAAAGTTTTACCAATTTCACGTCTAAAAACTTCAAGTTTTGGAATATTTTCGTTTTTATAACCTTCGACTATTATTATATCACACTTATTTAATGGACTTTTGGCAAAAATTTCCAACATTTCAAACAAACTTTTTTCTTCTTCATTGTCATTTTCTTGAATAAGAGCAAATCTCTCTTTGGATGAAATCACCATTGGTCGAGCTCCAGCTTTTCTAAGATTATAAGAATCTTTACCTGGTTTATCGATATCAAATTTGTGATGAGCGTGTTTGAGTGTTCCGACGTTAATTCCAATTTTTGTAAAATTTTCTATCAATTTAGTACATAATGTTGTCTTCCCAGATCCAGACCAACCAGCAAGACCAAATATGGGTGGAAGTTTCCCAAGTATTTGCTTTGCAGTTATTAAATCCTTAGGTGAGTTTAGGTTTGTGAAAGGATCAAATGTTGATGTATCAATGTTATCAAAATTTACAAAAGCAGTCTTAAGTTGAGAAGTGAAAATATCAATTTTTCTTATACCTTCTTCAATTGCTTTTTTTAATATTAAATTATTGTCAGTTTTCCATAACGCTATTACAGGATGGTTAAAGCCTCTAGATTTTGCAACAACTAAATCTACATTTGGATTTTCATTTTTAGCTTTTACTAAAGATTCAATTAAATTTTTTGGGAGAAAAGGTGTGTCACAAGGTAAAGTTAGAACCCAATTTTGCTTTATATTTTTTGCCCAATTTAGGGAAGCTAAAATGCCAACTAATGGACCTAAGTGTCCTTTTAGTGGATCTTCAAGAATTTCGTAACCAAAGTTTTGAAATTTTTCATAATTGGTATTTATATTTAATGCAATAGGCGCAGCTTTTCCAGAAACTTTTTCTAAGACATAAGAGATAAGTGGTCTATCCAGCAGGTTGATAAGGGCTTTTTCTTTTCCACCCATTCTTCTTCCTTTTCCTCCTGCTAGGATAACACACGGAATAATTTCATTATTTGTTTTCAAATTTAAATTGCCTCAACTAATTATAGATCTTTGTGCTGATATTACGTCTTCATTTTTAACTGACGTAATGTCGCTATCGAAAACAACTCTTTCAATGCCGTTAGCGATAATCATTCTTTTTCCTTTTGCTCTTCCTATTAATGTAAGGCCAGCTTGTTTTGCGAGTGTTACACCTGATTCTGTGAAACCTGATCTTGAAATCAAAATAGGAATACCCATTTGAACCGTCTTAATTACCATTTCTGAGGTGAGTCTTCCAGTGGTATAAAAAATTTTATCACTAGTATTCTCATTATTTAGAAAAATCCAACCTGCAATTTTATCAACAGCATTATGCCTTCCAACATCTTCAACATAAACAAGAGGTTTATCATTTTTACATAAAACACACCCATGTAATGCGCCAGCTTTAAGATAGAGACTTGGTTTAGTATTAACTTTTTTTGAAATTGTATAAATCCACGAAGTTTTTATTTTGGTAGTTTTGTCAAGATTTATTGATGAGAAATCATCCATTATATCGCCATAAACAGTTCCAACAGCACAACCGCTTGTCCTTATTTTCTTTTCCATTTTTTCTTCGTAGTTTGTTTTTCTTTTTGTTCTTACTATTACAACTTGCAAGTCTTCATCATAAGTAACTTCAGAAATTACATCATTTTTTTTGAGCATGTTTTGGTTTAATAAATATCCAACTGCAAGAAGATCAGGCATATCACCAAGTGTCATAGCAGTAACTATTTCTTGTTTATTTAGATAAATCGTTAGAGGTATCTCTTTAACTACAGGAAGTTTTACATATTCACCTGCTTCGTTAAACCCTTCAATCTCTTTGGTTAAATTATCATTTTCTAAATCCGGTGAAATTAGAAATTCTTTATCATTTTTCATCTTCAAACCTAATTTTTAACCTTGTTTAGAAGCTGCCCATTGAATAAATTCTTGAGCTTCTTCTGATAAATGTTGATTCAAATTTAAATATTTTGTTAATAATTCTTTGCCAAAAGATGTTAAGAGTGTGCCTTTATTTCCTTTTTGCTTTTCTAAAATAGGAATAGGAAATGCTTCTTCAATTGTATTGAGCAAAAGTCTTGCGCGCTTAGTACTCATGCCCATAAAGTTTGCCGCAGCTCTTACAGATCCCTTTTGATGCACTAAATTGAAAAGTTCCATTTTACCAGCCCCAATCATATGGCCCTGAATATATACTTTTATACGAATGCCATTATCATTCTCTTTTACCAAATTAGGAGGTAGAGAAGAACGTTTTATGTTTGTTGATCTACTTTTCATTAACTGATTATAGAATATAATGCTAAAATAAACTAAATATTTTTATGGTATAAAAATTTGTCCGATTATTTTACAACTGACGAATTAGCTGAGTTTCTTAGAGTTAAACCAAGAAAAGTTTATGATCTAGTTGCTAAAGAAGAGGTGCCCTTTTCAAGGGTGATGGGCAAATTATTATTTTCAAAAGAAGAAGTTGCTAATTGGATAGCTGGTAAAAATAATTCAGTTGATAATAAAAAATATTTACCAGATGTCTTTTTAGGAAGCCATGATCCTCTTCTCGAATATGCAATAAAACAATCTGGATCAGGTATAGCTTTATCTTTTGATGGAAGTAATAAAGGGCTTGAAAGATTTAAATTAAATCAAGGAATTGCATCAGGACTTCACATTTATGATTTTACTTCAAAAAAATGGAATATCACAAGTGTTGAAGAGCATTTAAATGATAAAGATTTTGTTCTTATGGAATGGGCAAAAAGAGAAAGAGGTTTAATATTTAAGTCAACTAATGGGCCTAAGAAGAGCATAAAAGATTTTAAAGGTCAAAAATTAGTTTCAAGACAAACTGGTTCAGGAGCAGATAATTATTTAAAAAATTTATTGGAAAGTGAAAATTTGAATCTATCAGATTTTCTCAAAACAGAAATTGTTTATTCTGAAATTGATGCAGTATCATTAGTTTTATCTGGGCAAGCTGATGTAACTCTTGGTCTGGCATCAGAGGCAGAAAAGTATAAACTTAAATTTATTCCGGTGGTTGAAGAAAGGTTTGATTTAGTAATTGATAGATTTTCATGGTTTGAAAATCCTTTTCAAAAACTTTTTCAATTTTCTAAAACGATAGAATTTATTGACATTGCTTCAAGATTAAAGGGTTATAATATTAAAGATCTTGGTATGATCCACTTTAATAGTAAATAGGTATAATTAATGATCAAAGAAATAGGTAAAGGACTGTTAGGTGTTCTAATAATTATAACCCTGTTTGTTTTCTTTTTAGGCCTGAAGACTTTTGTGTTTTCACTTGCGTACTAAATCTTTAAAAAGCTAGTTGAACTTTCAGACTTTTTTTATTCTTATTCATTGCAAGTTCAAAACCATCAATTGCGTTTTTAAATTCTATTTTATGAGTGATTAATGGATTTACGTCTATTAATTTTTTTTTCATCATTTTAACAGCTAATTCAAATTCCGAATGAAATCTGAATGAGCCTTTTAAATTTAACTCTTTTGTTGTAACTGATACTAGAGGAATCAAGACATCTCCTCCAAGACCAAGTTGTATCAAGGTGCCTTTAGGCTTGAGGCAATTTATTGAGTCGCTAATACCTTGCGCAGATCCCGAACATTCAATAGCTATATCAAAATACCCTTTGTTAAATTGATAGTTTTTTAATTGATCATGTTCTTTTAGAACATTTATAACTCTATCTGCTCCCACAGAATTTGAAAACGAAAGAGCATTTGTAGAAATATCTGTAACTATAATTTCTTCTGCTCCAGCTCTTCTGGCAGCTGCCACGCATAATGTCCCAATAGGTCCTGACCCAGTAACTAAAACTTTTTTTCCTAAAATCATTTCTGCTTGTTTTATAGCATGAAGACAAACTGCAAGTGGTTCTGCCATTGCAGCTTCTTCTGAAGACAAACCATCAGCGGGAACACATTGAAAATCTTCAGCTATTAATATTTCTCTAAATGCACCTTGAATATGTGGGAATGGCATTGCAGAGCCATAAAATTT
Source organism: uncultured SAR116 cluster alpha proteobacterium (assembly GCA_902595145.1). Taxonomy (GTDB): domain Bacteria; phylum Pseudomonadota; class Alphaproteobacteria; order Puniceispirillales; family Marisalimonadaceae; genus Marisalimonas. Next base: position 13,033 of record CACJOU010000024.1, read on the forward strand.
CATATTCATGCATTGAATTTGATTTCCGTTAAGGCAAAAATTACATTTATTACATGGTCTTGATGGCGATACAGAAACTAATTGTCCAATTGATAAATTTTCTACATTTGAGCCAATTTTTGAAATAAATCCAGAAACTTCATGACCTAAAATCATTGGCTCCCTTAATTTAATTTGTCCAAATCCACCGTGTTTATAATAATGTAGATCTGTTCCGCAAATACCACCAATGGCAATATGAATTTCAACTTGATTAGCGCCTAAATCATCAACTTGATAATTTTCTATCCTTAAGTCTAATGGACCATGAATTCGTAAAGATTTCATTAAATACGCCTTTATCTAATTTGAGTTTAAAACTTAAATTCTAGAAAGATAATTGGCAATCTTTTTATTATTACTGTACTTTTACATAAATTCAAAAAGGAAAAGAAATGGTTTCAGGATTAAAATTATTTGATCTTAATGGTAAAACAGCTCTTATAACCGGCTCATCACAAGGTATTGGTTATGCTTTAGCCAAGGGTTTGGCTGATGCCGGCTCTGATATAATATTGAATGGTAGAAATACTGAAAAGTTAAAACAATCAGCTGAAGCAATTAATACTAAACAAAATATCTTTCAATTATGCTTTGATGTTACTAATTATGAACAGACAAAGCGATTTATTGATAAATTTGAAAAAAATATTAAGCCAATTGATATTTTAATTAATAACGCTGGAATGCAATTTAGAACTCCTTTAGAAGACTTCCCACCTGAAATGTTTGAGCAATTATTGAAGACTAATATCTCTTCAGTTTTTAATGTAAGTCAAGTTGTTGCAAAATATATGATCAAAAGAGGCGAAGGTAAAATTATAAATATAGCAAGTGTCCAGACAGCACTAGCTAGACCAGGAATTGCGCCTTATACAGCCACAAAGGGCGCCGTAGGAAACATTACAAAAGGTATGGCTACAGACTGGGCAAAATATGGTATTCAATGCAATGCTATTGCTCCTGGTTACTTTGATACACCTTTGAATGCGGCTCTTGTTTCCGATAGTGATTTCACAGCATGGTTGAAAAAAAGAACTCCAGCAGGTAGGTGGGGTGAGGTTCATGAATTAGTTGGTGCTAGTATCTTTTTAAGTTCTGAAGCATCAAATTTTGTAAACGGTCATACTCTTTATGTTGACGGTGGTATAACTGCATCATTGTAGTTTTTATTTGAAAAAATAAATTTTGTTCTAAAAATTTAATTTCTCCTTTTTAGTCAAAGAATTTTGAAATAGATAAATTTTCTAAAAACAAAACAATTTTGATTGAAAAATTTTGTATATTCTACTATTTATACTCAATACAGAAAATATTTCTTTGAGAGGCAACTATGTTAGATGATATTGATATCAAAATATTAAACGTCGTTCAAAAAAATGCTGGTTTACCCTTATCAGAAATCTCGAAGAGAGTGGGTGTGTCTCCAACCCCGTGTTGGAACAGAATAAAAAAAATGGAAGAAGTAGGTGTTATTTCTGCGAGAACAATTGTTCTTAATAGAAAAGCTATTAACTTATCAATTGTTGTTTTTTTATCAATAAGAGTAAGTCACCATTCAAAAGATTGGATTGATAGATTTCAAAATATAATAAACAAGTATGATGAAATAATTGAAACTCATAGACTTACAGGTTCAGATACGGATTATATGCTAAAGATTGTTGCTTCAAGTATAGAGGAATACGATAATTTTCAACAGAAGTTAATTAGAGAGCTTGAGTTTACTAAGATGTCTTCAAGTATATCCCTTCAAGAAATGAAAAACTCTCATATTTTACCTCTTGATCAATTTAAAAATTAGTTAGCATTTGGGAAAAATAATTGCTCACCTTTTACTTTAAATGCCTTTATCTTGATTTGTCCTTCAGGGGAGGTAAGCCATTTGACAAACTTTTTGGCAATATTAAATTTTACATTTGGACATCTAGCTGGGTTTACTAGTGTAATTCCGTACTGATTAAATAAAATATCACTTTTTTCGGTAAACATTTTCAACTCATTTTTATTATTAAAATTTATCCACGATGCTCTATCTGTTATAGTGTAGGCTCCCATTCCATTTGCTAAATTTAGAGTTGCCCCCATTCCAGACCCAGCTTCTCTATACCATCTACCCGAAAACTTTAATGGATTTAATTTAGTTTTTTTCCAAATGCTCATTTCTTTAAAATGAGTGCCTGAATCATCACCACGTGAGACAAAGATAGATGATGTTTTAAATATTTTTTTAAATGCTTCTAATGGACTGTCTTTATCATTTATTTGTGCAGGGTTTTCTCTAGGTCCAATAATTATGAAATCATTGTACATAAGGTCTTTTCTATTTATGCCAAAGCCTTTTCTAACAAAATTTAATTCTCTTTCTTTCGCATGAACTATGACAACATCACCATCACAATTACTGGCATTTTTTAATGCTGCACCAGTGCCAACAGATACCACATGTGCGTCCACATTGATTTTTGATTTTGCTATTGGAAGTATATAATTATAAAACCCAGAATTATAAGTAGAGGTTGTTGATTGAATAATTAATGACTCCTTACCAAAGCCAAACTTTGGAAGAATAAATAGTAAAATTAATAAAAATAAATTTTTAGATAAAACAAACATCAAAAAGTTAAATTAATTGCATATTATGTAAATTTCACATAAATTAACATATTAAAACATAAATAATCAAGGTAATTGTGTATGATATTAGAATCATT
>CACJOU010000025.1 GCA_902595145.1 uncultured SAR116 cluster alpha proteobacterium
TAAAAAATTGGAAAAAACTAGGCTAAAATTATGATTGGTAAAAAAAAAGTTTTATTGGTTTGTTCGCCATATTATAAAGATATTACTAGTAATTTAATAAAAGGAGCTTCAGATTTACTGGAATCCAACTCAATAGATTATAATGTTTTAAATGTTCCAGGAGCTTTAGAAATAGCACCAGCAATTAAGTTAGTTCTAGATAAATCTTTAAAAAATCCTTTTTTTGACGGTTTTGTAGCTTTAGGTTGTGTTATTAAAGGTGAAACTTACCACTTTGAAGTAGTTGCGAATGAATCTTCTAGAGCTCTTACAGATTTGTCTATTAATTACTCTATACCAATAGGAAACGGAATTTTAACTGTTTCTGATAAAGATCAAGCAATAAAAAGATCAGATCCTAATCAAATGAACAAAGGAGCAGGTGCAGCTCTAGCATGTTTATCACTGATAAATATAAAAAATAATATTGATTATGAATGATACTAAAAATAAATTTAAAGAAAATATAAGACATGTTTCTATAAGAAAAAAAACAGCTTCAAGAATATGCTCTACGCAAGTTTTGTATGGAGCCTCTTTTTCTAATAATGATATTGAAGTATTAATAAATTCTTACGTAGTTAATTATTTACCATCTATATTAGAAGAATTAAAATTAAAAGATTTGGATTATGAACTTTTAAATACAATTGTAAAAGGAGTATATAAAAACATTTTAAAAATTGATGAAATAATTTCTAAAAAGCTATCAAAAAACTGGTCAATTGATAGATTAAGTGAGACAGAGAAATCTGTATTAAGATTAGCAACTTATGAATTACTATTTGAGAGGAAATTTAAAAAATTAACTTTAATTAATGAATATATAAGTATAATTGAAGTATTTGGAGGAAACCCAGATTTTGCTAATGGAATATTAGAAAATATTTCAAAAGAAAATTAAATAAAAAATTGAAATGAATGAATTTGATTATATAGATAAATACTTTAGACCATTAACAAACGAATTTGCATTAAATTTAAAAAACGACGCTGCCATAATTAATCAAAAATCATCTTTTGATTTGATTATAAGTACTGACTCATTAGTAGAGGGCATTCATTTTTTTGGAAATGAAGACCCTGCTGATATAGCAAAAAAAAGTCTTAGAGTTAATCTATCTGATATGGCAGCAATGGGTGCTAAGCCCCTTTTTTATAATCTTTCATTAAGTGTTCCAAAGGTAAAAGCAAGTCAATTTATACCAAAATTTGTCAAGGGGCTTCAAGATGATCAGAAAATGTTTGATATCAAGTTAATTGGAGGTGATTTAACGTCATCACTAAAACACATAAATATCACAATCACAATTTTTGGGAGGAGTTCTAGAGGTAAATCAATTCCTAGAGATGGAGCTAAAATAGGTGATTGCTTATATGTTTCAGGAATTTTAGGTTTGTCAAAAATTGGTTTAGATAATTACAACTCAAACTTTAAAGAATTCCAAGAAGCTAAAAGAAAATATTTACTCCCTCAACCAAGAGTTGATTTAGGCATTTCACTTAAAAATATTGCTAATTCAATGATTGATATTTCAGATGGATTAGTACAGGATGCAACTCATTTAGCAAAAAATTCTGAATTAACTGTAGAAATAAACTTATCTAAAATCCCATTACCAAATATTAACAAAATTGATAAAAAATTACTTTTAGATTCAGCTTTATATGGAGGTGATGACTATGAATTATTGTTTTCTTGTGATCCCTTTTATGAAAATAAACTTGTAAAATTATCATCTAAAATGAATTTGAAATTGACTAAAATTGGGATTTTTAAAAAATTTAACAAAAAATTTCTCAAGTTTAAAAATGATAATTCTAATCCTAAAAATTCTTATTTACATTTTTAATCTTCATTATTTGTTCTTCTTAAAGCTCTAACTAGGTCCTTCCAAAAGGATGATAAGTCTATATCTTTGTCATCATTATTCTTAATAACTTTTATATCTAAACTGTCGTTATCTGAATATTTTTTATATTTTTGAACAACATTTTTGTCATCTAATGTAATTTCAAAAACTGAAAGTTTATCAGTTTTACGATCATCAAAGGTTTTATAACTTGTGCTATGAGAAACATAATAAATTACATTATCATTAAAAACGTTTTCAAAAATTGGAGGTCCATAAGTATCTATTAAAAATTTCTTTGAGGTCTTTCCAATTTTAATATCAAAATTTTTTATTTTTTTTTCTGACAAACCATTTGTTTGAAAAGTTTGAGTGCATGAAATTAAAATAAAAATTAAAAAGGGTATTATAATTTTTGATTTATACATATGTATTTCCAATTTTATTTTTTTAATGTATGAATTCACATTATTAAATTTTTTCTACAGGGAATATCTATAAATGTTTTTTAATTCTTATGTAATTACTAAGTACCAAAAAAAAAATTTAATTGATTCTTTTTATCAAAAAATTGTTAATATTTCTAGAAATAAAGTTTTTTATACTAAATTAAATATACCTGACACGCTTGATGGTAGGTTTGATCTATTATCTTTATTTTCTATTATACTTATTTTTTCCTTATCAAAAACTGGTAAAAAAGGTATTGAATTGTCTCAAATTTTGTTTGACAAGATTTTTTTAGATTTAGATTTAAGTTTACGGGAAATGGGAGCTGGAGATGCTGGAGTTCACATTAAAATAAAGAATATGGTAAGCTCTTACATGGGAAGACAAAAAGCTTATTGTATTAGTTTTGAAAATGATAATTACATTGACCTAGAACAAAGTATTATCAGAAACATTTACAGGAATGTAAATGAATATGAAAATGAACCAAAATTATTAGTGAAATACTGCAAAAAGTGCATTTATAAATTTAATGACAAACACATTAATTATTTTATATCAAGAAAATTCAATTTTCCTAAGTTAGATAATTTCTTAGAATGATTTTTTTTCAATAATTTATTAATTTGCATTAATGAAACGTTATTGTTAATAGTTTACTATTTTAATTTTTGATGATCTTTTTAAATTTTAATTGGAGTTATTTTGACACAATCAATTCATTTATCGTTAGACACAATGGGTGGTGATTATGCTCCTCAAATAGTTATTGAAGGCGCTGCTCAATCAAAAATTAGGTATCCTAATTTAAACTTTTCTTTTTTTGGAAACAAAGATAAAATTATTCCTTTAATAAACTCACTTGAAATATTAAGAAGCTCAAACGTCATTCATACCGATCAAATGATTGATGCAAATGAAAAACCAAGTATAGCTGTTCGAAAAGGTAAAAATTCTTCTATGGGCATGGCTATACAACTTGTTAAATCAGGTAAAGCAGATGCAATAGTATCAGCAGGTAATACCGGGGCTCTTATGGCAATGTCAAAATTAATTCTTAGACCAATGGATGGTATAACTAGGCCTGCAATTGTTGCCTATTTCCCAACAATTGTTGGCGAAAGTTGTATGTTAGACTTAGGTGCAAATATTGAATGTGATGAAAAAAATTTAGTTCAATTTGCTTTTATGGGACAAGCTTTTGCTAATATTGTTATGGGTATAAAAGACCCTTCAGTTTCTCTTCTAAATATTGGAGAGGAGGAACAAAAAGGTTTAGATTATATAAAAGAAGCTTCAAAAATTTTATATAGCTTAGATAAACAAATCAATTATAAAGGATTCATAGAGGGGGATAAAATTGCAAAGGGGGTGGCAGATGTTATCATTTCAGATGGATTTAGTGGAAATATTTCTCTTAAAACTGCTGAGGGCACAGCCCAATTGGTAACCTCTTATTTAAAAAAAGCACTTAAGAGTTCTTTGAGCTCAAAAATTGGATATTTTTTTGCTAGAAAAGCAATTAATAATTTTAGACTTCAAATGGATCCCAGAAAATACAATGGAGCAGTATTTTTAGGCCTAAATGGTATAGCTGTAAAGAGTCATGGAGGCACAGATGCTTTTGGTTTTGCAAATGCAATAGGTGTCGCAGTTGATATGGTAAGATATAATTTTATATCTGATTTAAAAAATAAAATAAGTAAAATAGAATATAAACTTTAAAAAGTTTTAATTCTGGGAGACACAAAAATTTTACATAAAATATTGATAACTGGCGTAGGATCTTACTTACCAACAAATAAATTTTCAAATGAGAGTCTTTCAAATTTTGTTGATACCTCTGATGAGTGGATTTCTAAAAGATCTGGAATAAAAAATCGACATTTTGTAGCAGATAATGAAAAAACTTCTGACATGGCTTTTTTTGCAGCTAATAAAGCCATAGAAAATGCAAAAATTTCTAAAAATGATATTGATTTAATAGTTTTAGCTACAACCACTCCAGATAATACTTTTCCATCAACGGCAACATTAGTACAAAAAAAATTAGGAATTAATGCAGTTTCTTTTGATATTCAAGCTGTATGTGCTGGATTTGTTTTTGCATTATCTGTTGCTAAATCAATGATGATAGAAGGTATGTATAAAAATTGTTTGGTAATCGGTGCAGATGCTATGTCAAAATTATTAGATTGGAAAGATAGAACTACATCTGTTTTGTTTGGAGATGGTGCAGGGGCTGTAATTCTACAAAAATTTGAAAATAAAGAAAATAAGTATGATGACTGGGGAATTTTATCCAATATAATTCACTCAGATGGTCAATTTTATGACTTATTAAAAACTAGTGGTGGAGTGTCAACGAGTCAAAAAGTAGGTTTTATTGAAATGGAAGGTAAAGAGGTATTTAAACATGCAATTGATAAACTTGCAACTTCTCTTGATGAGGCTTTAAAAGTCTCAAACAAAAAAATTGATGAATTAGATTGGTTGGTTCCTCATCAAGCTAATCAACGAATATTATTAGCTGTTGCTGATAAAATGAAAATTGATGTTAGTAAGGTGATTTCTACAGTAAAAGATCATGGCAACACATCTGCTGCTTCAATTCCTTTAGCTTTAGAAAATGCTATTGCATCAAATAAAATTTTAAATGGAAATTTGATTGGATTGCATGCAATTGGTGGTGGTTTAAGTTGGGGTGCTTCTATAATTAGAATTGGGAAGCCAAAATTATTATAAAAAAAAACTTTTAACTTAATTAAATTATACTAATATAAAATTATGAAAAAAACATGGACTAGAAATGATATTATTGAAGCCATAAGCCAAAATGTGGGGTTGTCTCTGTCTGACTCCTCCTTAATAGTTGAAGAAATTTTTGAATCTATTTTAAATGAACTTGAAATGGGTGAAGATGTTAAAATATCATCATTTGGAACTTTTTCTGTAAGACACAAAAAATCTAGAATTGGTAGAAACCCTAAAACTGGTATAGAAGTTCCTATAACAGAAAGAAACGTAGTTACTTTTAGTTCTTCAAATGTGTTGAAGTCATTTTTTAAATCGTAACAATGTCTCATTTTAAGTCTAATCAAAATTCTTTTTTTACAATATCTAGAACTGCTGAAATTATTGGTATTAAATCTCATGTATTAAGATTCTGGGAAAAGAAATTTTCTTCAATAAACCCAAAAAAAAGTTTAAGTGGAAGACGATTTTATTCATCAAATGATATTGAAATACTATTAAATATCAAAAAATTACTTTATGAAGATGGTTTTACTATTAAAGGAGCAATAAGCATTATCGATAAAAATAAACAGCAAAATCTAGAAAATGTTGATAATGCCATAAATATGAAATTAAATAAGTCAATCAATTTAATTCAACAAGGATTGAATTTAATTAAAAAAAATATTGATTAATTTATATTTCCTCGCTCAAGAAAAAATTTTTCTAAATCTCCATAATTTCTCTGTAATTTATGTTTTGAAGCTAAATATTGAACATAATAGTTAGAGATATCATTAAAAAAACTCTTAGAAAAATTAAGATTTAAATCTTTAAATGTTTTTTCATCAAAATTATAATTATTCGTCTTAGTCTTGATAATCTTAACTGCAATTAAATTTTCTGCTGACACGAATAATTCTATTTCTTTACTATCTTTTTCAAAAATCCTATTTATTAAAAATTGGTCATCTATATTTCCTAATGTTTTGTCATTTCTTTTTATAGAGGATTTGTAAAATAAATTATTGTTTTTTGAGACAATTATATTTTTAACTTTTTCCTTTGTTTTTAAAATTGCTTCCTGTTTTAGCCACTGATCAAAAACTTTATTTTTAACTAAATCAAATGTTGGAGTTTCACTTTTATTTTCGTTAATAATTTCTATAATAAAATAATTATCATCATTAGAATTAAAAATATCACTTAATTCATTAATTTCTATATTCCATATGTTATTAATAAATTCAGGTTTTTTATCTAAAAAACTAGTTTCTTCATCATATGAGTAAACAAATCCTTGTTTAGATATTTTTTTTAAATTTTTTACAGAAATTTTCTTTTTAAAGATATTTGATTTTATAATTTCTTTGATATTATTACCCTCAGCAATTAAATCTTCAATTTCATCAAGTTTTTCAAAAAGTATTTCCACAGATTGTTCTTTTATTAATTTTTTCTTTATGTCTTTAATTATATCTTCATAATTAGCTTGTTTTTCAGGTGTAATTGTAATTATTTTATATATACTTAACCCAAATTTAGTCTTTATAGGACCCAAAGTTTCATTTAATCGAGCATTAAAAATTATATTTGCACTTTCTGCTGGTAGGTCAGATTTTTTCAAATAGCCTAAATTTGTGTCTGATTTATTTAGATTGAATTTATCTTTTGCAAGTTCGTTGAAACTTTTACCTTTTTTAATTAAATCAATGAATTCCTGAGCTTTAATTTCATTTTGTGTTGTTATTTGAAGTATTTCTCTTGTTTCTTCTGTTTTATAATTTGATTTTTCAATTTCATATTTTTCATCTATTTGTTTTTTATTTATAACAACCTGATCCTCAAAATAAGATGGTTTGAGCTCTATAAATTTTATGTCTCTTGTAATGGGGATTTCATAAAATTTTTTATTTTTTTGATAAAAAGATTTTAAAACATCATCAGACGGCTTTTTGATTTCACTTTTATTAACAATTTTAAATATTTCATATTCAATATCTCTTACTTCATTTTGCCAATCAATAATTTTGTTAATAACTTTTTTATTATAATAATCATTATTCATGATTGGCATCAATAATTGTTTAAAATTTGACTCAGTCTTTATAGTCTCCAGATATTTTTCTTCAGACAATCCTGCATTTTTAAGACTTTGAATAAATTTGTTTTGTGAAAATTTACCAAGTGGATCTTTGAATGCGTTTTCTTCTTTAATTACTCTCATTTGTTCTTTTAAAGGGACATTTAAGTCTAGAAAATTAGCTTCTTCATTTATTAACATTTCTTGTTCTAGTTTATTCAGAACACTTTTATGTATACCATTTTTTATTGCTTCTTCTAAACTAGGTCTATCAGGTAGCATATATCTTGCTCTGTTTATTTCATTTAGAGCTTCTTCAATTGATATAGTTTGATTTTCAACACTTAAAACACTATTACCTCTTGATCCTCCAGTTAAATCTCCAACACCCCACAAAGCAAATCCACAGATTAATAGGACAAGAAAGCATTTAAAAAATATAGATTGTGTCTGGTTTCGAAGAGATCTTAACATTAGATTACCTGGTAGATTTTTTAATAATTTTAAATTAATATACTATATACATTATATTTTAAATAATTTAATTTGTAATTATTCAATTATTTAACTTTGTGCAATTCAGAAATGATATTCATATGTTTGTAGCTGCAAATTGGAAAATGAATTTAGACAAAAAATCTATTTTAGAATTTACTAAATCTTTACATAAATTTAAATTTTCAAACCAAATAAATACATGTATTTTTCCTCCAATGACCTACATAGATTATTTACATAATCTTATTAACAACTTACCTATATCTGTTGGAGGACAAAATTGTCATTATAAATCTTCCGGAGCGTTCACTGGAGAAGTTTCTGCAAATTTTCTTAAAGATACGGGTTGTGAATATGTTTTAGTAGGACACTCTGAAAGAAGAATAATGAATTATGAAAATAATGATGAGATAAAGTCACGTGCTCAAACTGCAATAAATTCTAATTTAAAAGTTATTCTTTGTGTGGGAGAGAAATTAACTGACCGTGAGGAAGGTAAGGCTCTTGAATATATAGAAAAACAAATTAATGACTGTCTGCCAAATAATTTTAAAGATTTATTTATAGCATATGAACCTATATGGTCAATTGGGACTGGCAAAATTCCAAGTGCATTTGAAATTCAAGAAATGCATTCTCATATAAAAAAAATTGTATTTAGAATTTCAAATAAATATATAAACGTTCTTTATGGCGGTTCAGTCAATACTGAAAATATAAAGGAAATATTAAAAATAACTAATGTTGATGGAGTATTAGTAGGCGGAGCAAGCCTTAAAGCAAAAGATTTTCTTGCAATTTACTCAGCAGCAGTTAAACATTTAGATACTTCGTCATAATTACAGGATATTAAATGATTACGGTAATATTAGTTATACATGTTATTTTGGCTATATGTATAATTTTAGCAGTTTTAATGCAAAAAAGTGAAGGTGGTGGGTTAGGCATAGGAGGATCCAGTGCCGGTGGTGGTTTCATGACTGCGAGGGGCACTGCAAATTTTATGACCAAACTTACAGCATTTCTGGGTGGTTGTTTTTTCCTAACTTCCATAGTTCTTGCATTTTTATCTTCACAAGAGACTACTTCGATTTCAAATGAAGTACAAAAAACAATTGAAGAAAGTTCTAAAAAAGTTCCTGCTGTTCCTCTTGATAATTAACTAGGTTATTAAATGAAAAATACATCGGTAAAGTTTATTTTTATAACCGGGGGTGTTGTTTCATCATTAGGTAAAGGTTTAGCTTCTGCATCTTTGGGGGCTCTGCTTCAAGCCAGGGGATATAGTGTTAAATTAAGAAAATTAGATCCATATTTGAATGTTGATCCTGGGACAATGAGTCCTTATCAACATGGTGAATGTTATGTTACAGATGATGGAGCTGAAACAGATTTAGATTTAGGCCATTATGAAAGATTTACAGGAGTTCCTGCAAAAAAATCTGATAATATTACAACAGGTAAAATTTACTCTAACGTTATCGCTAAAGAAAGAAGAGGGGATTATTTAGGTGCTACTATACAAGTAATTCCTCATGTTACTGATTCAATAAAAGAATATATACTATCTGATATTAACGATGAGGATTTCATTCTTTGTGAAATTGGTGGAACCGTTGGGGATATAGAGTCACTTCCATTTATAGAAGCTATAAGACAATTAGGCAATGAATTAGGTTTAACCCAAACTTGTTTTTTACATGTAACTCTGTTGCCATATATAAAAACTGCTGGAGAATTAAAAACCAAACCCACTCAACATTCTGTAAAAGAATTGCAAGGAATGGGTATACAACCGGATTTGTTACTTTGTAGAACTGAAGATAGGATTCCAAATGAACAAAAATCAAAAATTGCCTTATTTTGTAATTTAAAACCTGACTCTGTAATTGAAGCTCTTGATTCTTCATCAATATATGAAGTTCCAATATCTTATCATAAACAAGGACTTGATGAACAAATTTGCAAACATTTTAATCTAGATTTATCAAAAAAAATTAATTTAAGTCGTTGGAACAAAATAAATGAAATTCAAAGATCATCTGATGGAAATGTAAATATTGGCATTGTAGGAAAATATACCTCTTTGATTGATGCTTATAAATCTTTGATTGAAGCAATCAATCATGGTGGTTTAGATAATAATGTAAAAGTGACAATTAAATGGGTAAACTCTGAATCTTTAGAAGATCAAAAATTAAACTTAACAAATTTTTTTAAAGATATAAATGGCATAATTGTTCCAGGAGGATTTGGTGAGCGTGGTTCTGAAGGTAAAATAAACGCCATTAAATATGCTAGATTAAATAATATACCATTTTTCGGCATTTGTTTTGGTATGCAAATGGCTGTAATTGAATTTGCAAGAAACGTTCTTAATATGAAAGATGCTTCTTCATCCGAATTTGGGACAACAAAATTGCCATTAGTAGGTCTTTTAACAGAATGGCAAACAAAAACAGGATTAGAAAAAAGAAATAAAGGATCTAATCTTGGTGGCACCATGAGACTTGGGGCTTATGATTGTAACCTTTTAGAAAATAGTTTTGTAAGTTCAATTTACAAAAAAAAGACTATTTCAGAACGTCATAGACATAGATATGAGGTAAATAATAAATATATTTCAGATTTTAAAAAATATGGTCTGATTTTTTCAGGAATGTCTCCTGATAACTCTTTACCAGAAATACTAGAGGTTCCAAAACATCCCTGGTTCATTGGTGTTCAATTTCATCCAGAACTAAAATCTAAACCTTTTGATCCACATCCACTTTTTTCTTCATTTATTAATGCAAGTTTAAAGCAATCAAGATTATTATAATGTTAAATATTTTGGTATTATATTAAATGACACAAAACATCGTTGAAATATTAAATTTTAAAGTATCTAATAAACTTCCTTTATTTTTAATTGCTGGCCCTTGTTCTATTGAAAGCAAAGAACACGCAATTAACCATGCTGGTATTATTAAAGAAATTTGTAAAAAATTAAACATAAATTTTGTTTATAAATCATCTTTTGATAAAGCAAATAGAACCAGTACAAAGTCCTCTAGGGGTGTGGGCCTTGAGAAAGGTTTAAGTATTTTATCTGATGTAAAAAAAAGCTTTAATTTACCAATATTAACGGATGTTCATGAAGCACATCAATGTAAAGAAATTGAAGAAATTGTAGATATTATTCAAATACCTGCTTTTTTATGTAGGCAAACTGATTTATTAATTGCTGCTGCTAATACTAAAAGGATAATAAATGTTAAAAAAGGACAATTTTTAGCCCCTTGGGATATGAAAAATGTATTAGACAAAATTTTAAATAATGGAAATGATCAAATTTTACTTACCGAAAGAGGTACGTCTTTTGGTTATAATACTCTAGTTTCTGATATGCGTGCTCTTCCACAAATGTCTAGTTTTGGATATCCAATTGTTTTTGATGCAACACATTCTGTTCAGCAACCTGGTGGATTAGGTCTTACATCTGGAGGTCAAAGAGAGTTTGTTCCAACATTATCAAGAGCTGCTGTTTCAGTTGGAGTTTCAGGTTTGTTTATTGAAGTTCATGAAAATCCTGACAAAGCTCCAAGTGATGGCCCAAATATGTTAAAAATGTCAGAACTTGAACCTTTGTTAGCTAAGTTAATTGAAATAGATAAAATTATCAAAACGTAGTATATTATTCTAAATTGGAGTTATTATGGTATACATTGAAGATGTTCAAGCTAGACAAATATTAGATAGTAGAGGCAATCCAACTTTAGAAGTGGATGTTAGATTATCTGATGGAAGTGTTGGTAGAGCAGCAGTACCATCAGGAGCCTCAACAGGAAAATATGAAGCTTATGAGCTGAGAGACAAAAAAAGTAATTTATACAACGGGTATGGTGTAAGTAAAGCTGTTGAAAATGTAAATGTTGAAATATTTAATACTTTTTCTGGAAGAAATCCACTCGAACAGAAAAGTATTGATTATGATTTAATTGAACTCGATAATACAAAAAACAAAAGTCGTCTAGGGGCCAATGCTATGCTAGGCTTTTCGATGGCTCTTGCAAGAGCTTCTGCTAATTTTAAAGGTTTACCTCTTTGGCATTATATAGGTGGTATTAGAGCAAATACTTTACCTGTGCCAATGATGAATATAATTAATGGTGGTGCCCACGCTAATAATGGATTAGATTTTCAAGAATGTATGATAATGCCTGTTGGGTTTTCAACATTTTCTGAAGCGCTTAGAGCTGGTGTAGAAATTTTCCACAGCTTGAAAAACATTTTGTCAGAAAACTCTCTTTCAACTGCAGTTGGCGATGAAGGTGGATTTGCTCCTGATATTAGTAATCTTGAAGAGGCCCTTTCGTATATATCTAGAGCTATAGAAAAAAGTGGATATAAATTAGGAGAAGAAATTTTTATTTCTATTGATGCTGCTGCAAGTGAATTATATAAGAAAGGTTTTTATCATTTAAGTGGTGAAAATAAAATACTAAATACTAATGAACTTTTTAAATATTGGGAAGGTATTTGTAAAAAATTTCCAATCGTGTCAATTGAAGATCCCTTTGACGAAAATGATTGGGATGGGTTTAATGAGCTCACTAAGGTTTTAGGTAATAAATTACAAGTTGTTGGAGATGATTTATTTGTTACAAATAAAAAACGACTTTTAAAAGGTATTAAAGAAAATTCAGGAAACGCTATTTTAATAAAATTAAATCAAATTGGAACGGTTTCGGAAACTTTAGAAACTATTGAGCTTGCTAAAAATTTTAATTTTGGAGTTATAGTTTCTCATAGATCAGGCGAAACAGAGGATGTTTTTATAAGTGACCTCTCTGTTGCACTTAATGCCGGTCAAATTAAAACAGGTTCATTGTCTAGAAGTGATAGAACAGCTAAGTATAATCAACTTCTTAGAATTGAAGAAGCACTTGGAGATAATGCTCATTACTATGGAAAAGATTTCTTTAATTCGAATGCTTAAGGATTATATATGAATAATTATCTTATTAGAAAAAAATTTGTTTCAAATTCTATAACTATTTTGACATTTATTATTTTTGTTTTTTTTATTTCTCATATTTTCTTTGGTGAAAGGTCTGTCTGGAAAATTTTTTCGCTTAATTCACAAATAGTGGCAGCAAATAAAGAGTACAATAAACTTATAGACAATAAAAAAAATATTATAACTGAGATTAATCTTTTAAGAGATAATAATTTAGACTCAGATTATATTAGTGAAATTTCATATGATCTTTTAGGATTGATACAATCTGATCAAATAGTCATTGATATTAAATAATAGATTAAATTAATATTAGAAATAAATTTAATTCTTTGTTAAAAGTAAGTTTGCATCCACTTTAAATTCATAGGGATAAAATGAATAACAATATGGCTAATAAAATATCAACTGAACCAAAAATGAACTATGATTTAAATTTATTACAAGATATGTATAAAAAAATGCTTCTTATTAGAAGATTTGAAGAAAAAGCTGGTCAGTTATATGGGATGGGTCAAATTGGAGGCTTCTGTCATTTATATATTGGGCAGGAAGCTGTGGTTGTTGGTATTCAATCAGCTCAAATTGATGGTGATAGTATTGTCACATCCTATAGAGATCATGGTCACATGTTAGCATGCGACATGGACCCTAAAGGAGTCATGGCAGAGCTCACGGGAAGAAAAGATGGTTATTCAAAAGGCAAGGGTGGTTCCATGCATATGTTTAGTCGTGAAAAGGGTTTTTTTGGTGGCCATGGTATCGTAGCCGCTCAAGTCCCAATAGGAGCAGGTTTAGCTTTTTCACATAAATATAATGGAAACAAAAACGTTTCGATTACATATTTTGGAGACGGCGCAGCAAATCAAGGTCAAGTTTATGAGTCTTACAATATTGCCTCTCTTTGGAAGCTCCCAGTAGTTTTTGTAATTGAAAATAATAAGTATGGTATGGGAACATCTGTAAACAGGTCTTCAGCAGGAGAAAATTTATCTGATAGAGGTAAACCTTACGGTATTATGTCTGAGATAGTTGATGGAATGGATATTCTAGCAGTCAGAGAAGCTGCTATAAGAGCTATAGATTATTGTAGATCAGGACAGGGTCCATATATTCTAGAAATGAAAACATATAGATATAGAGGACATTCAATGTCTGACCCTGCTAAATATAGGACTAGAGACGAAGTTGATAAAATAAGAAAAACATCTGATCCAATAGAAAATATAAAATCTCTTTTAAATAAGATGGGTGTTGAAGATAAAACTCTTAAGGATATTGATACAGATATCAAATCAGTTATTGCAGAAGCTGCCAAATTTGCTCAAAATTCACCTGAACCGTCTGAAGATGAATTATTTACTGATATAACTATTAATTAATGGTGTTTTAATGACAATTGAAATATTAATGCCAGCCCTTAGCCCCACAATGGAAGAGGGCACCTTATCAAAATGGCTTGTAAACGAAGGAGATTCTATTTCATCTGGTGATTTAATTGCTGAAATAGAAACTGATAAAGCTACTATGGAAGTTGAAGCAGTAGATGATGGCAAAATCGGACAATTATTAGTTGCAGAGGGCACTGAAGGAGTGAAAGTCAATACTCCTATTGCTTTGTTAGTAGATACAAATGAATCACCTCATGCAACTATTAAAGATATTGCTGATAAACCGTATTTAGAAAAAGAAAAGATTCCATCCAAACCTACAAATGACAAACCAATCTCAATTGAAGCTAATTCTAGTTTAATCACAGTAAGGGAAGCATTAAGAAATGCTATGGCTGAAGAAATGAGGGTTGACAAAAGTGTGTTTGTAATGGGAGAAGAAGTTGCTGAATACCAAGGTGCATATAAAGTAACTCAAGGTTTACTAGAAGAATTTGGAGATAAACGAGTATATGACACCCCAATTACAGAACATGGTTTCGCTGGGATAGGTATAGGGGCTGCTTTTGGAAATTTAAAACCTATTGTTGAATTTATGACGTTTAATTTTGCCATGCAAGCAATGGATCAAATAATAAATTCAGCAGCTAAAACACTTTATATGTCTGGTGGTCAAATGGGTTGTCCAATAGTTTTTAGAGGTCCTAACGGAGCGGCATCTAGAGTTGCAGCACAACATAGTCAATGTTATGCTAGTTGGTACGCACATTGTCCCGGTTTAAAAGTTGTTTCTCCATGGTCAAGTAAAGATGCTAAAGGTCTTCTTAAGTCAGCAATTAGGGATCCTGATCCGGTAATTTTTCTAGAAAATGAAGTGATGTATGGTCAAAGTTTTAGCTGTCCAGATGATGAAAATTTTACTTTACCTATTGGTAAAGCAAATATTGAAAAAGAAGGAAATGACGTAACAATAATTGCTTTTTCCATAATGGTTGGAAAATCCTTAGAAGCTGCAGAAATTCTTGAAGATAAAAACATTAACGCAGAAGTTATTAATCTTAGAACATTACGTCCATTAGATATTGACACTATAATTGAATCAGTCAAAAAAACAAATAGGGTAGTTACTTGTGAAGAAGGTTTCCCTTTTTCTGGAATTGGTGCAGAAATTTCAGCTTTAATAACTGAAAAAGCTTTTGATTGGCTTGATGCTCCTGTTGTAAGAGTGACAGGGAAAGATGTTCCAATGCCTTATGCTGCTAATTTAGAAAAATTGGCTTTACCACAAGTTGATGACATTGTAAGTGCTTCTGCACAAGTATGCTATGAAGATTAGGAATATTCAATGAGTGTAGATATCTTAATGCCAGCTCTTAGCCCTACAATGGAAGAAGGAACTTTATCAAAATGGTTGGTAAAAGAAGGTGATAAAGTCGAATCAGGTGATCTAATTGCTGAAATTGAAAC
>CACJOU010000026.1 GCA_902595145.1 uncultured SAR116 cluster alpha proteobacterium
AAACTATAAATAATGTTGAGCTAGGAAGAGCTCGTTTAGCCTTAGCTTCATTAAAAAAATTTATTGGAGATATTGATGTAGAATTTCCAAACTTAGAGAATGAAGACATAAATAAAATTTATTTTTTAACAAAAGAAAAACATAGACCCGGCCAACTAAAAAACTCTAAACACGAAATTAAACCAGAATCAGAAGGTGGTATGAGTTATTGGTCAATGAGAACTCATAGGTGGGTTTTACTAAGATTAGACAAACAAACAAAAAAATATATCCCTCCTCAAAAGAACCATTAGTCATATTTGTATAGATATAGCTATCTGAATTTTAATTGGCTTTAATTTTTAAAGATTGGTAGGTATACCCGGAATCGAATCGGAAAGCCTTGCAGCAATGGTGTTGAGTTATTTGATAACACTTATGCATAATCAATATCGTAAAGTAATTCTAAGTATTCCCCCAATTACAAATCCACTGCTATTCTGTATTGTAAACACAGTCAAGCCAGTTTAATTGATTTTCTTATCATTTTTCGTACCTTTTATTTAACAGTTATGGAGAATAAGTTGACAGCACTCATCATTATAGCTTTAGCGATATAGATGTTTACTTTTTATTTTCTATTTAATTGCTCTATTCACTATCGAATTGTCACGTTATTTTGTTGATAAATAGGTATCAACATACGAATGACACACCTAGATTTGACATTAAGAGAATTTCAAATATCCAATAAGTTTCGCGATACAAGATGTAAAGCGATTGTAGTAAAGTGCCATAATTGAGTTTGTATTTTCGATATATAAGTAAATTCGATTTATGATGTTTTATTAGACATTAATTAAAATAATTAACTGATTTAGCTTAATTTTTTAGCATCCCGAGCTTTTGGTTGAAAAAAAGCCGGATAAAAATTGTATTACAAAATTCGAATTATATCTTCCGAAGAATATTTAACATAACGCAAAATATATAGGAGTATGTAATATGAAAACAACCAAATTTACACGCCGTAAAGTTTTAGTAACTGCTGCCTCGGGTTTGGCAGTATCAATGTTAGCACCTAGTTTAGTTCGCGCAGCAAGTAAAACTTTGTCTGATGTGAAAGCGTCAGGAGTATTGCAGATCGGATGTGAAGCAACGTATCCGCCTTTTACTTTTCGGGACGCAGGTAAGATAGTTGGTTATGATGTCGACTTAGCAAACTTGATGTGTGCTTCATTGGGGGTTAAGCCAGAATTTATTGACACGCAATGGTCAGGTGTAATTCCAGCGCTCTACGCTGGAAGGTTCGATGTGATTATGTCGTCTATGAGTTACCGTAAAGAGCGTTTAGAAAAGGTTGCTTTTTCTATTCCGTATGCTGAAGCAAGCCAAGCTATGCTTATTCGAGCAGGTGATGCATCAAAAATCATGTCAGTTAAGGATCTTTCAGGCAAAGTACTTGGTGTTAAACTTGGATCACCTGGTGAAATGATGAAGCCAGCTCTTGAAAAAGAAATCGTAGCCGCCAAAGGAACGGGTTTTTCTGATGTAAAGATTTATGATGATCATCCTTCTGCTTACCTTGCGCTCAGTCAAGGAACGGTTGATGGTGTGCTTAACACTCTACCAACATTAGGAAAAGTGATGAAGGACCGTCCTGGTGCATACGCATTGGTACGCCCAGTCGGAAAGTTGAATTGGGCAGGGATAGCGGCACGTAAAGAAGATACAGAAATTGTCAAATGGATGGATACTGAACTTACAAGGCTGAAAGATAGTGGAGAGATTTACGCGTTGCAAGAAAAGTGGTTTGGGTTCAAAATGGAACTGTCCGACACAATTCCGTCGTTTGCGTGATTACTAGTTTAACTTACCTTGTCCCTTCAATAACTTAAGGGACAAGGTTGAAAAGGTGGTTATATGACTATTGATTGGGGCATTATATTTAAAAGCATGCCACTCCTTGGTCATGGTGTAGTGGTAACGTTGCAAGTCTCGGCACTAGCATCTCTCTTGGGTTTGGCGCTCGGTGTAGCTTTGGGTTTGTCCTCACTGTCGCATAGCAGACCACTTCGTTGGATTGTTGCAGGTTATGTTGATTTTATACGTGGTACACCGTTGCTGATTCAAATTTTTCTAGTTTTTTTTGCACTCCCTGCTCTTGGTATTCGATTTGATGAATTTTGGGCCGGTGTAGTTGCGCTTTCTTTGAACTCTGCAGCATTCGTAGCAGAAGTTGTGCGCGGTGGCGTTGGCTCTATTGAACGGGGCCAGTCCGAAGCAGCCACTGCCATTGGGATGCGACATAGTCAAATCCTTGTATATATCTTACTTCCACAAGCTTATAGACAAATGGTTCCGCCACTGACAAACGAGCTAATAAGCTTAGTAAAAAATTCATCTTTGCTCTCGGTAATATCAGTTTATGAACTAACAAGAGCAGGTCAGGCGATAATCTCAGTGCACTTTGTGCCATTTGAGATTTATACTCTGCTGGCGCTATATTATTATGTTCTTATTAAAGTATTAAGCTGGTTGTCGGGTCGACTTGAGCGGAGGCTCCCAACATGGTAACTCCAGTAATCCAGGTGCAAGACCTTAGCAAAAGCTTTGGGGATAATTCTGTGTTACGTAGTGTATCGATGGATGTAGCCACTGGTGAAACCGTTGTAATTATTGGAGCCTCTGGTTCAGGTAAGACCACCTTTCTACGCTGCCTGAATAGGTTGGAGGAGCCTAGCGCTGGTACTGTACGATTAGATGGAAACCCAGTGGTGAATAGTGGTTCTGAAAAACAAATCGCAGACCAACGCAGTCAATTTGGCTTTGTTTTCCAAAGGTTCAATCTATTTCCTCATTTTTCTGCCCTAGATAATGTAGCTATCGGGCCTGAAAAGGTTCGTGGGATGTCTAAGTCGGATGCAAGAGCTCTCGCTGCAGCTGAACTTAAACGGGTTCATATGTCTGATCACGCAATGAAGCGTCCAGTTCAGCTATCCGGAGGGCAACAGCAAAGAGTAGCAATAGCACGAGCACTAGCAATGAAGCCTAGAGTTATGCTGTTTGATGAACCAACTTCGGCCCTGGATCCTGAATTGGTTCAAGAGGTGCTAGATGTGATGAAGGAATTAGCAAACGGAGGTATGACTATGGTAGTAGTTACCCATGAAATGAATTTTGCGCGTGAAGTTGCAGACCGCGTAATTTATATGGAGAATGGTAGGATTGCTGAGGAGGGTCTACCAGAAATTCTTTTTAGAGAACCAAAGTCGCCTGGTGCACAGCGGTTTCTTAGGCATTTAACCCATGAGTGAGGCTCTTGCAACACCAGATATGATCGTAGCAGGAGGCACTCTGCTTACCTCAGATCCCAATAGACCTTACATCCAAGAAGGTTGGGTAATTATAGATAACGGCCGAATACAGTCAATTCAAGACAAAAAGCCGGACAGGTTTCACCCGGCAACAAAAGTAATTGATGCGAAGGGGTTTGTCATTACACCTGGGTTTGTTAATGTCCACACCCATGCTATCCTTAGTATGGTTCGCGGAGTGGCAGAAGATATGGGGTTTGCGCCGGCTTATACCATTGGTGTGCCTCATGGACACGATCCAAGCCCAGAAGAGGCATATGCTATGGCTCAGCTTGGCGGTTTAGAAGCACTCCTCTTTGGATCAACGATAATCAACGATACCTTCACACACCAGAATATTGCACTTCCAGCGATGGCTGAAACAGGGATCAGAGCATGGGGCTGTGGAAGAATCCACGATGTTGATTTTACACGCGTACATCTCGGTGAGTGGACCTATAACACAGAAATAGGAGAACATACTCTCAGGGAAGCCTCGGAACTGATTGAAGAATACCACGATCCAATTAGTCTACGCACTGGGGTGGTTCTAGCACCTCACGCGCCAGATACTTGTTCGCCAGATCTATTGCGCCAAGTACGCAATATGCGCGACCACAAAGGATTGCGGATCAACACTCATGTTTCACAAAGTCAAGTTGAAGTTGATTTCATTCGAGAACGTGACAAGATGAGTCCACCTGAATTATTGGAAGATGTCGGACTGCTAGATGATAGTTTAATTGGTGCGCATTGTATACACGTATCGAAAACAGATATTGAGCGACTTGGACGCGCAGGCGCACATCTGGCTCATATAGCTAAGGGCAATCAAACACACGGTCAGGTGGCGCCGACCAGTGCTCTGCGTCGCGCGGGTATGAATTTGGCACTTTCAACCGACAACATGCATGCTGATATGGTAGAATTGATGAGATGGGCTTTAGCTTCAGGTCGTTTACAAGATGGTAAGATTACCAACGATTGGCAGCCTGCTAATGTATTTGAGGCTGCTACAATTGGAGGTGCGCGGGCGCTTGGTCTGGAAGACGAGCTTGGTTCTTTAACAGTTGGTAAACGCGCTGATTTAGTAATGTTTGACTTTAGGCGCCCACATTTGAGACCGCTTACAAACGTGTTGGGAACACTTGTACACACAGGACAGGGTCGAGACGTAGATACAGTCATTGTGGAGGGCGAGGTTGTTGTTTCTGGTGGAGAGCCACTACGAGTGGACAAATCAGCTGTTCTTGAAGCTGCAGAAACTGCAGCCGCTGCGCTATGGCGCCGAGCGCGATCAGAAGAGTTAGCGTTTTCAAAAAGTTAAATTTTAAGAATGTTGGTTGAATTCAGAACTACGAATAATCTTCTAAACCCCCTACCTACATTTGTTTATGAAATTTGGTAGGGATACCCGGAATCGAACCGGGAAGCCTTGCGGCACTGGTTTTTGAGACCAGCGTGTTTACCTATTTCACCATATCCCCAAATTACAATTTTAATTATCTTCTTTTAATAAATATAACAATGCTAAAAAATTTAAAATATTAATATAATTTTTTTCATGTATAAGAAGCAACATGAAATTCTTAAGTATTAAAAATAAAATTGATATTCTAATTGAAAAAGCAAAGTATAACGCCACTAAACCCCTGGCTGATAAAATTCTTGGATTTATTTCTTTGTTAGAATCAATAATTTTTCCTATTCCAGTTGACCCATTCCTAGCAGGATTGACTTTAGCAGCCCCAAAAAAAGCATTCAAATTTGGATTATTTTGTACAAGTGGCTCTGTTATAGGGGGTGTTATAGGATGGTTACTGGGTTATTTTATCGGACCTTCAATTGAAAATATATTATTGTATATTCCCTGGTTTACCGAAGAAAAATTTATGTCAGTAAAATCAGCTTATAATGAAAATGGTATGCTTATAATTTTTTTAGGAGCATTTACACCTCTTCCATACAAAATCATTACCATTACAAGTGGTATGGCTGGAATAAACATTATTGGGTTTGTATTAATGTCTCTTGTAGGAAGGGGTATAAGATTTTTTATGGTTGCATATTTAACAAAATATTTTGGGATGCCTGCTTTATTATTTTTACAGAGACATTTTCTTTTATTTTCTAGTATATTAGGAATAGCAATTATTGTATTTTCGATTTATGTTTTTTAGATGTTCACAAGCAATATTTTCAAAATTTCGTTTATTTTTTCATCTTTAATGCTACTTTCAGCTTTTTATTTAGAGTATTTTCATGGTGCTTTACCATGCGATCTTTGTATAACTCAAAGATGGTTTCATGGTGCAATCATTGCTTATAGTTTGATAATTATTTTAATAATTAAAAAAACTTTAATTTCTAACAAACTTTTAATACTAATTGGAGCTATTCTTTGGCTTTCAAGCTCTTTAGCTGGGTTGTATCATTTTGGAATAGAGATGAATTTTTGGACCGGTCCTGATGGGTGTTCATCAAATATTGATTTTTCTAAAGATACACTTACATATTTATTAAATAAGTCTCCTATCAAGTGTGATGAAGTAATGTTTGAAATATTTGGATTATCTCTTGCTGGTTGGAACGCGTTAGCTTCACTCTTTATCTTCCTACTAGCTATTATTTTATTATTTAACGAAAGGCTAATGAAAATATGAATAAGAAATCAAACAAAAATCATATCGATTCAATATTAAGAGTAGATCACGCTGGAGAAACCGCAGCTGCCAAAATATATGATGGTCAATTAGCAGTACTAAAAAACACACCAGTTGGCCCAACAATTCAGCATATGAAAGACCAAGAACAAGAACATCTAGATACATTCAATAAACTTTTATATGAAAATGATACTAGACCCACAGCATTACTTCCACTTTGGAATGTTATGGGCTTTGGCCTTGGCGTTGCTAGTGCTGTGATGGGTAAAAAGGCGGCTATGGCTTGCACTATTGCAGTGGAAGAAGTTATCGGAGAGCATTATGCAAAGCAAGCGGAATCCCTAAATGATGATAATAAAGAACTTAAGTCAACTTTAATGAAATTCAGAGATGATGAGTTAGATCATTTAGAAACAGGTGTAGAACATGATGGAGAAAACGCACCTGGTTATGAAATAATGAAAGCTATTGTTCAACTTGGCTGTAGGACAGCTATAAAGATTTCAGAAAAAATATAATTGAAATTAAACTAAACTCAAATTTCTAATTCTGTATCCCAATATAAAAAATCCCGCCAAGATTCATGTAAATAATTTGGAGGAAAATGCCTTCCATTTCTTTTTAGCAAATTAGTTGTTGGAGCTTCGGGTTTAATTATTGGAAACATATTTATTTCCTTAGCATTTTTACTTCCTTTTTTGAAGTTACAAGGTCTACACGCAGCTACGACATTTGTCCAATTAGTCTTACCTCCCTTAGATCTAGGTATCACATGATCAAAAGTTAGATCGTGCGATTGTTTAATTACACCACAATACTGGCAAGTAAATTTATCTCTTAAAAAAACATTAAATCTTGTAAATACTGGTGACTTTTGATTTTTTACATATTCTTTTAAAGAAATAACACTTGGCACCTTCATAGAAAAACCAGGTGACCTTACAATTTCATCATATTCAGATACTATGTTTACCCTGTCTAGGAAAACAGCTTTTATTGTGTCTTGCCATGACCACAAAGATAATGGGAAATAACTTAAAGGTTGATAGTCAGCATTTAGAACTAAAGTAGGAGAGAATGAAGAAGCAGTCATAAAGTTTAATATTTAATTATCATTAGATTTATAATAACTTTAACAATATTAAAATTTTATTAAACAAAAAATTTAATTTATATTAATTAATTAATTTAGTGCTTTTAAAAATTGCATCCCTTTACTTATTCCTTCAGGGTCAATGCCATGTGCAAGGTTTGGTCTGGACAATGTTTCAACATTGAACCCAATCTTGTTTAAAAGATTTTTTGACCTTTCTAATGATTGAAATGGTACAACTTCGTCTTGTTCTCCATGAACAAGTAATATTGGTGTATCTGAAAACTTGTGTTTACCATCTAAAATCTGGTCATTTGCTGCGTCTATATTTTCTTCTCTCAATGCACCAGAATATCCAATTATTGCGCCAAGTTTTTCATGATTAATTAACAAACACTGCATACTCATCATAGCACCCTGTGAAAAACCAATTAGTATTACATCTTTGAAAGTAAGATTTAATTTTTTTGCTTCATTTTCAATTAAATCAAGCAAACCGAATGAAGCTTTAATAGCACCCTTTGGAATTTCTTCTATTGGGAACCATTGCCTTCCTTGAGGAGACATTTCACATGGATAAGGAGCATCAGGGGATATAAAGCTCGCGTTTGGTAGAGCCATTCCAAAAGGATTTGCTAAATCAATTAAATCTTTTCCGTCTGCACCATATCCATGAAGAAAAACTACTAACTTATTTGCATTTCCACCAGCGGGTGGATTTTGTCTATAAATATTATAATTATCCATCTTTCCCTAAAATTTGTGTATTCAAATGTATTAAAAAAGCTATAAAAAAATTGTTATTTAAATTTAAAAAAATAGAGTATAATACATTTTTTTAGAAAGATATATAAGATACATTTTTATGAATGAACTAATAAATAATACAAATAAGTTAATTGATCCTTTTGGAAGAACCGTTGATTATTTAAGAGTTTCTGTAACTGATAGGTGTGATTTCAGATGCACCTATTGCATGGCAGAAGATATGCAATTTCTTCCTAAAAAAGATATTTTAAGCCTCGAGGAAATAGAGACTGTCTGCAGAGTTTTTATGAAACTTGGAACAAGAAAAATTAGATTAACAGGTGGTGAACCTTTAGTAAGAAAAGGTATAATGCAAGTTATAAACAACTTAGGGAAAGAAGTTGGAAATTCTCTTGATGAATTAACAATTACTACAAATGGGAGCCAATTAGAAACAAAAGCAGAAGAGTTATTTAATGCAGGCGTTAGACGAATTAACGTATCATTAGATCACCTTGATCCCGATAAGTTTAAAGAAATAACAAGATGGGGAGACCTAGAAAAAGTCAAGAGAGGTCTTAAAAAAGCTCGCGATGTAGGGCTTAAAATTAAAATCAATACAGTAGCGATAAGTAATTTCAATCAATATCATTTACCAGAAATATTAGTATGGTGTGGAGAAGAAAATTTTGATATGACAATCATTGAAGTAATGCCAATGGGTGACATAGGTGGAGATAAAAGATATGGACAATATCTCCCTTTATCACAAGTGAGAAAAGAACTTGAAAAAAAATTTACTCTTACTGATCTTCCAGAAAGAACTAGCGGTCCTGCTAGATACGTTTCTGTAGAGGAGACTAACAACAAACTTGGTTTTATTACCCCTCTAACTCATAACTTTTGTGAAAGTTGCAACAGAGTAAGGCTTACCTGCACTGGAGTTCTTTACATGTGTCTAGGTCAAGATGATAATGCTGATTTAAAAACTGTATTACGAGATACAGGTTTGAATGCCCTTGAAGATGCCATAAGAAAAGCCATAGAAAGAAAACCAAAAGGACATGATTTTGAAATTTCACGACAATCACCAAATATATCAGTAAATAGACATATGTCTCTGACTGGGGGATAAACGCTAGATTGCTTTTATTTCTCTTGGATTAATAAACACTATACTTAGAAATAAAATAGATATGGGTATTGATGTATAAAAAATCATTATTTCCCATCCTAAATTATTGTGTAAAATACCCGCTAAAAAAGATCCTGATGCAACAAATATAAAAATAATAAAGTCTGTGACACCTTGTACTTTAGCTCTTTCTTCTGGTAAAGCTGATTTGGCTATTATATCGCTTCCTCCTACATAAAGAAAATTCCATCCTAAACCGCATAAAAATAGTGATATCCAAAAGTATTCAATAGTTTGCCCCATAACACCAACACAAATTGATATTACGTATAACAAAACACCCATTATCATAACTTTACGATTGCCCAGAAAATTTATAATTGATCCTGTAAAAAATGAGGGTGCAAACATAGCAATTACATGCCATTGAATAACAGTTGCGCTCACACTATCTCCCAATTTACAAACATTTACAATCTGTAGAGGAGTCGCAGTCATGATAAAACTCATTAAAGAATATCCAACTGAAGCTGCTAAAATCGCTATAATGATCGTTTGACGAATTAAAATTTTACTTAATGGTCTAATCGAAGTTTGTGTTAGTTTTGGTTTTTTTATATTAAGAAAAATTATGACGCCAAAATTAAATAATTGTATTAAAGCAGCACATATGTAAGTAGCTAAATATGTATAATCTGGGAAAAAATCAAAAGAGTATCTTTAAACCTCTGGTCCTAATATTGCAGCTATTAACCCTCCCGCCAAAACAAAGGATATGGCCTTGCTCTTTAGTTTAGTTGATACATTATCTGCTGCAGCGTAACGATAAAACTGTTGATTAGCTTGAGAAAATCCTAATAAAATTGACCCAACAATAAACAAAGAAAAGATCTTATCAAAAATTGAATAGGCTATTATTAAACACCCAATAAAGGCTGTCATAGCTCAAATCATAAACATTGGTCTTCTTCCTATTTTACCCATTAATAATGAAACAGGTATTAAAGTTATAGCTATTGTCAGAAATTGAAGTGACAAAGGAAGAGTCGCGTAAGATGAGTCTGTTGCTAGCAAAGATCCAACTAAACCAGTATTAATCATATTAATATTTGTTGTGGTAATGGATAAACCTTGTGCGACGGAAAGAACTAAGATGTTTTTCTTTTCTTGTTCCAACTACTTGTTGTTTTTATAAGGAGATAATATTAACGTCATTTATAATCATTCTAAATTAACATAGATGGAGAAAGATTTATAATGGATCCTGCCCCTGGAAACAAAAACCTTATTACAGATATAACTGGAATTCAAGTTGGTCATGCCGAAGATAATAAAATTGGTACAGGTGTAACGGTTATAAGAGGAGATAACCCTTTTTCAGCTGCTGTAGATGTCAGAGGAGGAGGTCCAGGCACTAGAGAAACTGATATGTTAGGTTTAGAAAACTCCATAGGACGAGCTGATGCAATTGTACTCTCTGGTGGATCAGCATTTGGGCTAGATGCTTGCTCAGAAGTTCAAGATTTATTAAGACTAGATAATAAAGGGTATAAAGTAGGTAAAGCCATTGTTCCACTTGTTCCTGGAGCAGTAATTTTTGATCTAAATATAAATGATAAACCTCATGTTAACATTATTGGAGAACAATCTCCTTGGAGAAAACTTGCAAACAAAGCATATAAATCAGCTAGCAGAGACTTTTTTTTAGGTTCTTTTGGGGCAGGATATGGTGCGACTACAGCAACTCTAAAAGGTGGACAAGGTTCTTCATCATGGTCACAAACTTTTTCAAATGGTAAAAAATATACGGTTGGAGCAATTATTATTAACAACGCTGTAGGAAATCCGTTGCTTAATGAAGGACCACACTTCTTATCTGCTTACCTAGAATTTAATGATGAATTTGGTGGATATGGAGTTAGTAATAATTTGTATGACAATATATTAAGGGCCAAACGGTTACCGCAATCAATTGGTAAAGCTGAAATTTTCGATAATATTTCTAACAACACAGTTATTGGTGTGGTAGCTACAGATGCACCTTTATCTCGTGCTAATCTTAAAAGATTAGCTATTATGGCACATGATGGTATAGCAAGATCTCTAAGTCCTGCCCATACACCAATGGATGGAGACACAATTTTTTCAATAACAACAAGTCAAGACATCAAAGAACAAGTACTAGAAAACGTTGATATATTAGCTTTAGGTTCTAGAGCAAGCGATTGTGTTGCTAGAGCTTGTAACAGAGCTATCTATGAAGCTGAGGCAATTGGAAATTCTAAACCAGCGTGGAAGGATTTTTTTCAATATAAGTGATTTATTATTAAGTTTTGAGGTTCAAAGCTTCAGCTTTTTTTTTCAAACGTAAGTAGAAAATTGAAGCAAAGGGAATACTTACTAAATAAACTATAACTAAAATAATAAAACCTTTTATAGGATTACTTATAATCGCATTGCTCAGAAGAGCTAAGATTATTAGTAAAGGTATAACAAAAGATTTTGGAATTTGAAAAACTTTACCAGAAAAAGTAGGTAAATTACTTACCATTGCAATTGAAATAAAACCAATCCACAATGCTAAAACATCAAAAGACTTTAGATTGTATGATATTAAAAATTCATCAATAGCAATAGGAAACAACATTAGAAAGGCTGCTGCAGGTGTGGGGACTCCAGTAAAATAATTCTTTGCATAATTAGGTCGTTCAGATAACTCTGAATTAAACCTAGCCAGCCTTAACGCAGAACAAATTACATATAAAACTATTATAATCCAAAAGAAATTACCTTGAGGCTTATCCATCCATAAATAAATTGCAAACGCTGGCACAGCTCCAAAAACAACAAAATCAGAAAGAGAGTCAAGATGCATACCAAATTCACTTGTTGATTTTAACAGTCTAGCCACTCTTCCATCTAACATATCAAAAACAGAAGCGATTATTATCATTATAATAACATTATCCCAATTATTAAATATTGCCTGATACATTGCCTGCAAACCAAAGATCAAAGCACATATCGTTAAAAAATTAGGTAGCATCCAAATTACAGAAAAACGTCTTGGTCTATTTTGTAATGCTTTTTTGGCAAGTTTAATGCCTCTATTTTTCATCTGTAATTTCCTTTACAGGTTTAGCATTTTTACTAAAGTCACCAATAATCGTCTCGCCTGCGATCATTTTTTGTCCTTTTAAAACCATGACAGAAACTTCTGATGGAAAATAAATATCAACCCTACTTCCAAAGCGAATTAGCCCAAAAACTTCACCAGCCTTGAGTGAATGACCAATATCAACATCACATATAATTCTTCTAGCCACTAAACCTGCAATTTGAACAAACGCAATCTTATTTCCATTATCTGCATCCATATTTAATATAAGTCTCTCATTTTCATCTGAAGCTTTATCTAAGCTTGCATTTACAAAAGATCCTGGAATATATTTTTTATATGTAATTTGACCCAGCATTGGTGATCTGTTAACGTGCACGTCAAAAACATTCATAAAAATACAAACTCTCGTCCACTTTCCCTCTGGTAAACCAATATCTTCAGCAGGAGTTATTTTTGAAATTTCAATTACTGTCCCATCTGCTGGCGATATTATGAGATTATTCTTGTTTGACCCTGATAATGTTGGAGTTATTCTATGAGGGTTTCTAAAAAAATATATGCACCAAAGTGTTAAAGTAAAACCAACATAGTATAAAGGAGACCAGATCCAACCTATAATAATAGTTAAGATAAAAAAAATTGCTATAAAGGGAATACCTGCAGGGTGTATTGGAGTTAAAATAGACGTTTTGATTGAATCAAGAATGTTCATTTATTTTCCTGTAGAAATTTTATTTTGAAATTATTATACTTGACTTGTAGCATCAATTCAAAAAAATGTTATTATATATTTATGAATTTATTACACATTGAAGTCATTAAAAAGAGAATCGGACTTAAAATTGAGTAAAATTAAAGAAAAAAAACTTAATTCAATTAAATCGGAAATGGAAGAAATTAAAGAATTTATAGTATCAAATAACGAATTAGATAGTTCTGAACAAAAACAAACAGATTATTTTGATAATAACGATGCGGATACTGTAACATTAACCGAAATTGTTAATAAAGAAGATAAATTTAATAATAACAATAGCTTAGGTGAAATTAAAAAAGAATTAATAGAATTAAAAGAAGCAATCAATA
>CACJOU010000027.1 GCA_902595145.1 uncultured SAR116 cluster alpha proteobacterium
AATGTAGTTGATATTGAAAGAACTATAGAAATAAAAAAAACTAGCTTAACTCTTTTTTTAAAAATTGACAAAATTGATAAAAGTGAACCACATAGGTACCCAAAAAAATTCCATGAGGCAATTAAACCACCTTCAGTTTTAGTAATATTTAACTCTTCTAACATAAAGGGCAATATAGGAGTATAAGTAAACCTACCAATTCCTATTGCTAAAGCAAGAGCTGCAGTTCCAGTTAAAATTAAGACTAAAACTTTATAATTAAAATTTTTCATTTAATAACAATTCTTTTTAATCAAATTTAATGTGATTTTAAATTTAAGTAAAACAAACAATAAAATAAGATTATTTATTGACCAAAATTCAAAATATGTTTCAAATAATTATTTAAACAACTTATGATCAAAAAATGGATAATTTTTTTTCTATTAAAAATGAAACTGAAAACATAGTTAGGATAGAATTAACTAACGGTGAAAAACATAATCCATTATCTTTACAATTAATAAAAAATCTTACAAAAGCTCTAGGAGATGTTTCTGCGCAAACTAAAATAAAAGTAATAATTATTTCTTCTGAGGGACCTGGTTTCTCAGCTGGGCACGATCTAGAAGAACTTAGACAAAATAAGAAAAATAAAGTTTTCTTTAAAAATTTGTTTGATGAATGTTCAATATTAATGCAAACAATATTAAGGTTGCCACAACCAGTTATAGCTGAAGTTTGTGGAATTGCTGCTGCTGCTGGCTGTCAACTAGTAGCAAGTTGTGATTTAGCTGTTGCTTCGGAACAATCTTCATTTATGACCCCAGGTGTAAATATAGGTCTTTTTTGCTCAACACCTATGGTTGCGGTTTCTCGAAACATTAGCAGAAAAAAAATCATGGAAATGCTCTTAACTGGAGAAAAACTTAGCGCACAAGAAGCTGTTCATTTTGGGCTTATTAATAAATGTGTGCCATTAGAACGGCTTCATGTTGACACACTAAACTTAGCAAAATTAATAGCTTCAAAGCCAACTTCTACAGTAAAGATTGGAAAGGAGGCTTTTTATAAACAAGTAGACATGTCACTGGATGAGGCTTATCACTATACTTCTGAAGTAATGGCAATTAACATGATGGAAATAGACGCACACGAAGGTATTAGTGCCTTCTTAGACAAAAGACCACCTTCTTGGAACGAAAAGTAGAATTAACTAGTTTTAAAAATTTTCTTCTAAAGCAGATTTAAATTTTTTTACATAGAAAATTATTTTTATATCAAATATTATAATATCAATTTTTATTATTTTATACAATTATAGAAGGCAATCTGTATGACACAAAGCTTTGATTTTATCGTTGTTGGTGCAGGAACTGCTGGATGTCTCTTAGCGAATCGATTATCAGCAAACGATAGATATTCTGTAGCATTAATAGAAGCTGGAGGAAATGATAATTACCACTGGGTTCATATACCGGTAGGTTACCTTTACTGCATGGGAAATAAAAGAACAGACTGGCTTTATAAAACTACGTCTCAAAAAGGATTAAACGGAAGATCTCTAAATTATCCAAGAGGTAAAATCATGGGAGGTTGTTCGTCAATAAATGGTATGATTTATATGCGAGGACAAGCAGGTGATTATGACCAATGGAGACAAATGGGTAATGAAGGTTGGAGTTGGGATGATGTTTTACCATATTTCAAAAATATGGAAGATAGTTATGAAGGTGAAAGTGAGTTTCATGGCGCTGGTGGCGAATGGAAAGTAAATCAACAAAGGCTTTCATGGGATATTTTAGATAGTTTTAGAGACGCAACTATTGAAGCTGGAATACCTAAAACAGATGACTTTAATGAAGGAAATAATTTTGGAGTTTCTTATTTTAAAGTAAATCAAAATTCTGGGTTTAGGTGGAATACTGTTAAAGCATTTATTAAACCAATTCAAAATAGAAAGAACCTTAAAATAATAAGTAAATGTGAAGTTAATAAAATAATTTTGAATAACAAAAAGTGCAAAGGTATACAAGTATTTAGAAATGGAAAGCTAGAAGACATTTTTGCAAACAGAGAAGTTGTGCTTTCTGCTGGATCCATAGGGTCACCTAAAATATTAGAATTATCAGGTATTGGTAACCCAAAAATACTCTCAAACTTAGGCATTAATACTTTGGTTGAGAGTAATAATGTTGGTGAGAATTTACAAGATCATCTTCAATTGAGAGTTATTTACAGGCTAGAAAATGCTAAAACACTTAATCAAAAAGCAAACTCTTTACTTGGTAAAATAGCCATTGGTTTACAATATGCTCTCAAGAGATCTGGACCAATGTCAATGGCGCCAAGTCAATTAGGTATTTTTGCAATGTCTGATAAATCTTACGAAACACCCAACCTTCAATTTCATGTTCAGCCTCTTTCTCTAGATAAATTTGGAGACCCGTTGCATAGTTTTCCAGGTTTAACAGCAAGTGTTTGTAACCTTAACCCTCAAAGCAGAGGTAATGTTCACATTTCATCAAAAGATTACAAGATAGCTCCATCAATAGACCCCAATTATTTATCCGAAGAAAAAGATAAAATTGTAGCTGCTCAATCTATAAAGTTAGCTAGAAAAATAATTTCTCAACCTGCAATGAAAAAATATAATCCAAAAGAATTTGCGCCGGGTATAAAGTTTCAGACCGAAGATGAACTCAAAAAAGTTGCTGGTGATATTGGTACAACGATTTTTCATCCAGTCGGTACGTGTGCAATGGGCTCAAACAAAACCTCAGTGACAGATAGTAATCTAAAAGTAAGAGGAGTAGATGGGCTTAGGGTTGCGGATGCTTCAGTAATGCCTACTATAACTTCTGGTAATACGAATGCGCCGACATTAATGATTGCTGAAAAGGCATCAGAGATGATTTTACAGTCACATAAAATTTAGTAAGTATGAAAGGGTAATGAAGAGGTAATAAATGAACTTTGAATATAACGAAGATCAGTTAAATATAAAAGAAATGGCAAAGAATTTTGCTGAAACAGAACTCATGCCTTATGCATCTGAATGGGATCAAAACGAGATTTTTCCAGTCGAAACTCTAAAAAAAGCAGCTGAACTTGGTTTGGCTGCTATTTATGTGAATGAGAATTATGGAGGTTCAGGTCTCAGTCGGTTGGACGCTGCCATTTGTTTCGAAGAACTTTCTAGGGGATGTGTGTCTACTGCAGCGTACATATCTATTCACAATATGGTTACTTGGATGATAGATGCTCATGGATCAGATCATATAAAAGAGAGATTTATTAAAAAGTTATCAACTATGGAAATGATGTCTAGTTACTGTCTTACTGAACCAGGTTCTGGATCAGATGCTGTGGCATTAAAAACTAAAGCTACAAAAAAGGGGAATAGTCATTATGTGTTAAATGGTTCAAAAAGCTTTATATCTGGGGGACCTACAAGTGATATTTTTGCAGTTATGTGCAGAACAGGTGAAGAAGGTGCTAGTGGTGTCTCATGTATATTAGTAGAAAAAGGAACAATGGGTTTAACATTTGGAAAACAAGAAAAGAAAATGGGTTGGAATAGTCAACATACATCTATGGTAAATTTTGATAATTGTGAAATACCAATAGATAATCTTGTTGGTAATGAAGGCGATGGATTTAAAATTGCAATGAAGGGTCTAGATGGCGGAAGAGTAAATATTGCCGCATGTTCTTTGGGTGGAGCTAGAGCAGCTTTAGAAGCATCTATGAGTTATTCTGCAGAAAGAAAACAGTTTGGTAAATCACTTGATAAATTTCAGGTTACACAATTTAAGTTAGCCGATATGGCAACTGAGTTGGAGGCTTCTCGCCTTATGGTTTTAAGAGCCGCTTGTGCATTAGATACCGCAGATAAACAAGCTACAAAACTATGTGCAATGGCTAAAAGATATGCAACGGATGTATGCTCTGAGATATGTAATATGGCTCTTCAAATTCATGGTGGTTATGGATATTTGAAAGACTTTCCGCTAGAAAGACTTGTAAGAGATTTAAGGGTTCATCAAATCTTAGAGGGGACTAATGAAATAATGAGAGTTATTATTTCAAGACATTTAAAAGCTAATTAAATTTAAAAAGGATAATTTTGACAATGCAGGATGAAGTTATATTCACTGAAGATAATGGCGTAGGTGTAATTACCCTTAATAGGCCAGATAGGTTAAATGCACTTACTTATTCAATGGTTCAAAAAATAAATAAAAATCTCAATTCTTGGGAAATTAACGATAATATAAACTGCATTATAATTGAGGGTGCTGGAGACCGTTCTTTCTGTGCTGGAGGAGATGTTGTTAAGTTAAGAAAAGAAGTTTTAGCAGACGGTGGACCACCAACCAATTTATCTAAATCTTTTTTTTATGATGAATATACCCTTAATTATAAAATTAGTAATTATAAAAAACCTTTCATTTCCTTAATTAATGGATTTACCATGGGTGGAGGTGTTGGTGTATCAATGCATGGTAGTCACGTGGTTGCCTCTGAAAAAACAATGTTTGCAATGCCAGAAACAGCTATTGGATTATTCCCAGATGTTGGAGGAGGTTGGCTGCTTGGACAACTAGATAAAGGTATTGGTGCTTGGTTGTCTTTAGTTGGTGCAAGAATTAAAGCTCATGACTTGTTGAAGCTTAAACTAATTACTCATTATGTTTCCTCAGAAAAAGTTGATATTTTAAAGAATTCAATCATTTCTTCTTCACCAAATTCTAATCAAAAGGTTAATAATATTATTGATCAATTTTCATCAAAACCAGAAACTGAAGACAGTGTATTGATAGATAATGAGGAATTGATAAAAAAAGCTTTCTCCTATGATACTATCGAACAAATATTTGATGAATGTGAAAAACTTGTTGGAAATGAAAATGAATTTTTGAAGATTCAATACGAAGAGTTGAAACATAAATCTCCAACTTCCTTAAAAATATCTTTAAAGCAAATCAGAAAAGCTAGTCATATGAGTTTGAAAGATGAACTTATAATGGAGTATAGAATGGTTCAACATTGTGTAGAAATTGGAGACTTTTTTGAAGGCGTTAGAGCAATGCTTGTAGATAAAGATAGAAAACCAAATTGGAAACCCAATAATATTCAAGATGTTGATGAAACTCGAGTTAATCTTTTTTTTGAAGATTTAGGAGACTTAGACTTAATTTTAACAAATTAGAACAAATGTTATTTTCTGGAGGAAAACTAAAATGAACAATGTTTACATTATGTCAGCAAACAGATCCGCAATTGGAGGATTTGGAGGTACTCTTAAAAACCATTGTCCTGTCGATCTTGGAACTTTAGTGGCAAAAGAAGCTATTGCAAGATCTGGATATGAGGCTAATGAAGTTGAGCATGCTGTTTTTGGTAATGTTATACATACAGAACCAAGAGATATGTATGTGAGTAGAGTTATTGCGCTACAAGCTGGAATGGACAAAGCATCTGCTGCGTTAACTGTAAATCGACTTTGTGGCTCTGGGCTTCAGGCAATTGTAAGTGCTTCTCAAATTATCATGCTTGGAGATGCTTCAGTTGCTATGGCAGGAGGTGTAGAGGTTATGTCAAATGGTGCACACATTGTTCAAGGGTTTCGATGGGGTTCTAGAATGGGTGATGGACAAGTTCATGATATGATGTTGGGTGCACTTCATGATCCTTTTGGTCATGGACATATGGGTATAACTGCAGAGAATATTTCTAGTAGATATCAAATTAGTAGAGAAATGCAGGATGAATTTGCATTAACCAGTCAAAAAAGAGCTTATAATGCCATCGAAAATGGTGTTTTTAAGGATCAAATCCTTCCTATTGAAATTAAAACAAGAAAAGGAATTGAGATTTTTGAAACAGACGAACACCCAAAACCAGAAACTAGTATGGAAACATTAGCAGGTCTCAGAACTGCTTTTAAAAAAGATGGTGTAGTAACAGCCGGTAATGCTTCAGGAATAAATGATGGAGCTTCTGCTCTAATTCTCGCTAATGAAGATAAGGCAAAAAAAGGTAAGCCATTAGCAAGAATAGTTTCTTATGGGTTTGGTGGTGTTGATCCTGATGAAATGGGTATGGGACCAGTACCTGCGTCAAAAATGGCATTAACTAAAGCTCAATTAACTGTTGCAGACCTAGATTTAATTGAATCTAATGAAGCTTTTGCTGCTCAAGCATGTGCCGTTAATAAACAATTAGGTCTTAATCCTGAGATAGTTAATGTCAATGGAGGAGCTATTGCATTAGGTCATCCTGTGGGGGCGACCGGTGCAATTATTATGACAAAACTTGTATATGAATTAAGGAAACGTAAAGGAAAATATGGTCTTGCTACTATGTGTATTGGTGGAGGACAAGGAATAGCAGTCATTATCGAAGCTTTATAAAACAAAATGTCTTACAATCGTATTTCAATTAAAGATGCAAAAGGTCTTTTATCAAAAGATGATCTAATCTTAATAGATATAAGAGATTACAATTCGTTCAAGAATGGGCATATTGATAATGCCATCCATGTTGAAGATTTAAATATTCAAAACTTTCTTAAAGAAAAAGATAAGAACGATACAATTTTAATTTACTGTTATCATGGCAACTCAAGCCAATCAGCTGCCAATTTTTTCAGTCATCATGGTTTCAAAAATGTATTTAGCATGGATGAGGGATATGAAGGCTGGACAAATATTAATCAAAAATAAAATTTATTTTGAATTAAGGCTTCACAGCTTGTCTCAACAAAAATGATTTATATATATATATATATATCAAGTCATAATAATCAAATGAGGTAAATTTTGGAAACTCGCAAAGGTGGTCGTCTTATAGATAGGCCAGAATTTAAGTCTAAACCACAACCCATCACATTCTTAGGAAAAGATAAAGTGTCTGATGCGATCAACGTCATGGCTGATAAAAATTATGGATCAGTTGTCATTGTAGATAATAAACAAAAAGTTGTTGGTATTGTTACAGAAAGAGATATCTTAAAAAAGTTAGTGAAAAATAACAAATCACCTAAAACTACCAAATTAGAAGAAATAATGACCCCTAACCCAAGAGTAGCCAATGAAAATGATGATGTTCTTGATTGGTTAAGAATAATGTCAAATGACAGATTCAGAAGATTACCAGTAGTAGATGCTAACGGTAAAATTAAAGTGATTTTTACTCAAGGTGATTTTGTATCTTACACATGGCCAGACTTAATTTTTCAAGCCTCTCAATTAGCTAAAGCTTCATTCATGAAGGGATTTTCAATTAATACATTACTATTATTTATGATTGTTTATGGAGTTGCGTTAGTGGCTGCAATGAAAGCTTTTTTATAAAATTAAGACTTTGTCCTAAGCATTTGGTTAGATATCCATGTCATAACAATTTCATTATTTTGATTTGTTACAGTATGCTTTAACCTTGTAGTACCTCTTCTAGGGTTTTTTGCTGATTTTCTTGCTTCTAGAACTTCTATTTTTGTTTTTAATAAATCGCCCGGATACACAGGTTTAGTCCACCTTAGCTCGTCAATTCCCCAAGCACCCATACTTGTTCCATCATAAACACCAGTTTTAAAAATTTGTGTAAATGATTTGCCTAGTGTCATAAATCCACTTGATGTTAACTGACCAAATGGACCATTTTTAGCAGCTTCTTCATCTAAGTGGAATGATTGTGGGTCGTATTTTGAAGCAAAGTCAATGATCTCTTCTTTTGTTATTAGAGTGGGTTCAGATTCAAAATTTAAACCTACCTCAAAATCTTCAAAATATTTTGGCTTAAGTTTCATAAAGAAGATACACTATGTATATTATCTAGGAGCTAAACGAACTGAACCATCAAGTCTAATAGTTTCACCATTAAGTAATACGTTAGTCACTATGCTCTCTACTAACATCGCGTACTCCAAAGGTGTTCCTAAACGCTTAGGAAATACGGTAGTAGCAATTAAGCTTTTTTGAACTTCATCACTCATACCTGCAAGCATAGCAGTTGCAAACAACCCAGGTGCAATAGTATTAACCCTGATACCATTTGATGCAAGTTCACGGGCAATAGGTAAAGTCATCCCAACAATACCACCTTTTGAAGCTGAATAAGCTGCTTGACCTACCTGACCATCATAAGCTGCGACTGAAGCTGTATTGATGACAACCCCTTTTTCACCTTCTTTGTCAGGTTCATTGGCTTGCATTTTGTCAGCGCATAATCTAAGCATATTAAAGCTTCCTATTAAGTTGACCTTAAGTACCTTTTCAAATAATCCTAAATCATGCATCCCTCTACTAGATACAACTTTCGCTCCAACTGCTATACCTGCACAATTTACTAAGCAATTTATACCATGAAAACCATCAATAGCACTTTTCATTTCATCTTCGTCAGAAACATCTCCAACAACGAATTTACAATTTATATCATCAGCAACTTTCTTTAGTCCATCAGCATTCAAATCAATCAGTAGTACTTCTGCTCCCTTATTTTTTAGGTATCTAGCAGTTCCTTCACCAAGACCACTTCCTGCACCTGTAATAACAGCTTTAACATTTTCTATTTTCATTTTTTACTCTCCAAAATCACGAATATCATCTATCACTTTACCATCATTTGGTAAACTTTTTATGGGGACTATTTTAGCATTGCCTCTTAAATTTATAACATTTTTTATTTCGTCAGATATCTTTTGTTGCAAAGATTCCATCTGATGTGTGTCTGTAATCTCAGCCTCGACTTTCAACAGTAATTCATCCTTATCATTTGATCTGCTAACAATCATTCTGGCAGAGCCATTTATATTTAAAGTCTCTAAAATTTTATTGACTTGTGAGGGTTGAACAAACATACCTCTAACTTTTGTTGTTTGGTCTGCTCTACCCATCCAACCTTTTATTCTTTTATTAGTTCTACCAGTTGAGCTGCTTCCTTCTAATATTGCTGAAAGATCACCTGTAGCAAACCTGATTATAGGTAACTCATAATTATTTAAAACAGTTACGACAACTTCTCCTACTTCACCGTCATTTAAGGGTTTTCCAGTGCCCGGTTTAACTATCTCTAAAATCACATTTTCATCTATAACCATTCCATCATTCTCTGCCGCTTCATAAGCAACAAGTCCTAAATCTGCTGTTCCATAGCATTGTCTTGCATGAATATTTCTTTCTCTAAAATTTTGAGCAACTGCAGGAAATAAAGGTCCTCCGGTTACCATTGCTTTTGTCAATTTTGAAAGTGATATATTTTTTTCGTCAGCTTTTTCAAGGATGATTTTTAAAAAATCTGGAACACCTACATAAGCAGTTGTACCAATATCTTTCATTACTTCTAGTTGTAAGTCAGTATTTTCTCCACCTGCTGGGAAAACTGTACATTTTA
Source organism: uncultured SAR116 cluster alpha proteobacterium (assembly GCA_902595145.1). Classification (GTDB taxonomy): domain Bacteria; phylum Pseudomonadota; class Alphaproteobacteria; order Puniceispirillales; family Marisalimonadaceae; genus Marisalimonas. The sequence goes on from CACJOU010000027.1 coordinate 9,382, forward strand.
AGATTTTTGCTGCTTCTTCAAACATGGCGCCAGCAGGAGTAAAATGATAAGAAAAACAGTTTTGCACAATATCACCATAACAAAAACCAGCAGCATGCAATGCTCTAGAAAATCTCCACCAATCTTTTGAATGACCATCTAGATCATATATTGGACCTGGAGATCTATATATATGCGCAAAATCTTTAATTTCAGAAACGTTTAATTGTGCAAATGGTGGAAAATCAGATTGTTTTTGAATTAATTCCGATTTTCGCAACAAAGGTATTGAGGCTAAATCGTCTAAAGACTCAAGAAATTTATCAAGTCTTGACGATTGATTTTTATTACTTTTAGCGTTTTTAATTAGGTTATTTATTTTTTTTAAATGATCATTATTTCTTTCATCAGCTGAACGCGTTTCTAGATCATCAAAAAATTTATTTTTAGTCATATAAATATTATAGCCATCTTTTACGTCTGCGATACTGTTTTACGTCTTTAAAAGATTGCCTTCCTTCACCTGAAATTCCAAGATAGAATTCTTTTACATCCTCATTGTCTCTCATTGACTCAGCTGTACCTTCCATAACTACTCGGCCATTTTCAAGAATATATGCATATTCTGCATATTGAAGTGCCATATTAGTATTCTGTTCTGCTAATAGAATTGTTACTCCTTCTTTCCTATTTATTTCAGCAACTATTTCAAATATTTGTTTAACTAACTGAGGAGCAAGGCCCATAGAAGGTTCATCAAGTAAAATCATAGTAGGATGAGCCATTAGAGCTCTTCCAATTGCAATCATTTGTTGTTCACCACCCGAGGTGTAACCAGCTAGTGATGTTCTTCTGTCACGAAGTCTAGGAAAGTAATTATAAACTCTTTCTAAGTCTTCTTTTACTTCTTTATTATTATTTCTTGTATACGCACCAGTTAAAAGATTTTCCTCAACAGTCAAATGTTCAAAGCAGTGTCTTCCTTCCATCACTTGGATTACACCTTTCTTAACTAATTGAGATGGGTCAAGATCGTGTATATATTCGTTACTGTAAGTAACAGAACCTTTGGTGACCTCTCCTCTTTCTGATGCTAGCAAATTTGAAATTGATTTCAATGTAGTGCTTTTTCCAGCGCCATTTCCACCAAGTAATGCTGTGATGCCGCCTTTTTTAACTTTTAAGCTTACGCCTTTTAAAACAAGGATAACATGGCTGTAAACAACTTCTATATTGTTTACAATTAAAACATCTTCAGATGTTTGTGATTTTTTATTTTTACTTACTTTAATGTCATCCATATTATTTTCCTATGTATAAAGAGAGCCTAAATAAATAGGCTCTCAATTAAATATTTTTAACCACAACGCTCGGCAATTTTTTGCTCAGCAGCATATTTTGCAGAATCTTCAGCGATTAACTTTTGTACCACATCAGAATCTCCATACATATACTCAGTAATCATGTTCCATTTTTTTGTTTTAGCGTCCCACTGTTGTACAGCAGCAAGTCCACTACCACCATGATTTTCACATGAATTTTTGAATGGAGGAGCAAAGTCTTTGAAGCCTAACTCTTCTAATCTCTTTGCACTTAAATTCACATTTTCCATTCCATCTCTATACATAGCTGGAGTGATTTTTGATGTACCATGAATTTTTTGCGCAACAGTAGCTGCTTCTACTTGAACCATTGCCTGGAACAAACCTCTGTTATAAAGCACTGTTCCAAAGTGAGATCCATCACCAGAAGCTTCTCCTTTATCATGAACAAATTTCTTAATATCTGCATGTACTTGGTAGTTAGAACCAGGAGCATTAAAAGTCAGAGACTTATAGCCATGTGCGCCTTGACCTGCTGGTAAAACATCATTTTCAGAACCAGACCACCAAATGCCAATAAATTTATCCATAGGAAATTTGATAGATGCTGCAGATTTGATCGCAACTTGGTTCATAACTCCCCAGCCCCACATTAGAACATTATCAGGTCTACCTTTACGTATCTTCAACCAAGTAGCTTTTTGCTCTTGTCCTGGGTGATCAACAGGTAATAGCATCAATTTAAAGCCATGTTTTTTACTTAGTGTTTGTAGTGTTCTAATTGGCTCTTTACCATATGCTGAGTTATGGTATACAAGCGCAATTTTCTTACCCTTAATATTACCAAGATTATTTTTAAGAATGTGTCTAACGGCTATTGAAGCACCATCCCAATAGGTAACAGGCGCATTAAATATCCACTTAAAAACTTTACCATTAGCTGCAGATGTTCTTCCATATCCAGTTGAATAAACAGTAACACCATCAGCTGTAGCTTTAGGAATTAATTGGTAAGTAATACCTGTAGACATTGGTTGGAATACCATAGCGTCTTTTTTGTTTTTTTCATAACACTCAACACCCACTTGTGTTTTATATCCTGTCTCACACTCTGGATGTAAAATTTTCTCACCACCAATTCCACCATCTCTGGCATTGATCATTTTGTAATAGTCTACAAAACCATCAGCGTTTGGAATACCATTAGGTGCATAAGCTCCTGTTCGGTAAACCAACATAGGAAATTTCAAATCTGCAATAGCCATTTCTACATAACTAGAAACAGCAATAACAGAAGCAGTCATTCCTATTAACAGTTGTTTTATTCTCATAAGTTCCTCCTCTTGAGAAATATTAAAATTATCTACTAAATTAAATTTAGTAGGGGAAAGGCCATCTTCTTAGTTTTTCTTTTGCGATGGACCAAAGTCTTGCAAGGCCATGTGGCTCTACAATTAAAAATATAATCATTAACAATCCCCAGATTGTTATCTCAAAATGTTTAGCTGTTACAGCTGATAGCCCAACCATATCAACCATAAGAAATTTAAGACCTATTGGTAAGGTAACAACGAATGCAGCTCCAAGAAAAGAGCCTAACATTGAACCTAGTCCACCAATAATAATCATAAATAAAACTGGAAATGAAATTGTCATAATATCAAATGATTCTGTAACTTCAATTGCACCTAAAAAGACAGCAAAATACAATGCCCCAGCAACACCAATGTAGAACGAGCTTATTGCAAAAGCTGATAACTTTGTCTTAAGTGGTGGCACACCAATAATTTCTGCAGCAATATCCATATCTCTAATAGCCATCCAAGAGCGACCCATTTTACTTCTTATTAAATTTTTGGCTGCAAAACTCAATACTACAACTAAAACTAAACAGAACAAATAAGTTGCGTATGATGGGGCTTCCGCTCCTGTAACGGGAATACCAAACATCGTCCTTTCTGAAACAGTGATTTGACCTGTATCAGAGTAATTATAAAACCATGGAACTTTGTTAAACAGCCAAACCAAGAAAAATTGAGATGCAAGTGTGGCAACAGCTAAATAAAAACCTTTAATCCTGAGAGAAGGCAGACCAAAAATAATACCAACAGCAGCAGTAATCAGTCCTGAAATTAGGATAATAATCATTATATTTATATCCGGGAAATAGGTCATAATTTTGTAGGTTGAGAAAGCC
>CACJOU010000028.1 GCA_902595145.1 uncultured SAR116 cluster alpha proteobacterium
GATATTACAAGGCAATCCCTTGACAAAGAGATAAAGAAAGATTTGATAGATCTTGCTAGAGAAACTAAAATAAAAACAAAAATCAATGAACTTATTTCAGGTGCAAAAGTAAACTTATCTGAAAATCGTTCTGTTGATCATTTTAGTCTTAGAAAAGAAGAACGTTTCAAAACACAAGAATGGAAGAAACTCCGAAATTTTGTTCAAAATATTTCAAGCAAAAAAAATTTTAAACATATTGTAAATATTGGCATTGGTGGATCTGACTTAGGACCTTTAATGGTTAACAAAGCATTGAAAAGTTTTTATAAAATTCCTAATATCTTATATGTATCTAATATTGACCCAACTAAGGTCTCTGAAATATTTATAAAATGTAACCCCAAAGAAACTCTATTTATAGTTACATCTAAAAGCTTCAGTACACTTGAAACTCTTGAAAATGCAAAGATTGTGGCAGAATGGTTATCCAAACATGAAGTTTCTTTAAATGATTCTATGGTTGCTGTTACATCCCTGAGAAAAAAAGCATTAGATTGGGGATTTGATGATTCAAATATCTTTGAAATATCAGAAAATGTTGGAGGACGTTACTCTCTTTGGTCGTCAGTAGGTATGTCAATATTTATTGGTTTGGGGGAAGATAATTATAAAAAATTTCTTCTTGGGGCAAGGACAATGGATGAGCATTTCATAAATGAAGAAGTTGAAAATAATATTCCGATCATCCTTGCTTTACTTAGAATATGGAATCGAAATTTTTTAAATAGAAATAATCATTGTATAGTACCTTATACTGACAATCTTTCTAAATTGCCTGCCTGGGCACAACAATTAGAAATGGAAAGCAATGGAAAAGGTGTTGATATTGATGGCGCTACTCTAAAAATGCCAGCAAGCCCAATAATCTGGGGAGAAGTCGGTACTAATGCACAACATAGTTTCTTTCAATTTTTGCATCAGGGGTTAGAAGTAAGCCCAATAGATATTTTAGTACCTCGTAAACCTCTGAGTACAATTTACTTCAAAGGCTCAGATAAAAATCACGAATATTTGTTAATAAATGCAATTGCACAAGCTGAAGCTCTAGCAAGAGGTTCAGTCGATTTAATTAATCAAAATAAAAATTTTTTAGGAGGCAGGCCCTCAACAATAATAAGTTGGGAAGAAAATACACCATTTTCTATTGGGATGTTAATTGCTCTTTATGAAAATATTACAATTGCGTCTGGATTTCTTTGGAATATTAATAGCTTTGATCAATGGGGAGTAGAACTTGGAAAAACTATTGCTAACAAGATCTCCAATGATAAAAATGATAAAGATTTAACACCGGCAGCCAAAAAATTTTTAAATCAAAGATAATTAGAAATAAGCTTAAATTAGGCTTGTTTGTCATTATTTAATTTAGATTGCCTTTAATAATTAAAATTGTAAAAATAAACTAAAAAATGGTATTTTGTGAATGAGTTATACGATAAGAGATTTAATTAATAACAACAAAGATGAAAATATTGCAATCACATCTGATAATAATAATGTTATTAAATATTCAGATTTAAAAAAACACATCTTTGATATTTCTGGGCAATTAGCTAGCCAAGGAATTACGCCATCCAATAGAGCGGCGATAGTCCTGCCAAATGGTCCAGAAATGGCGACTGCCTTTTTGTCAATTTCTAGTTACATGTCAGCTGCTCCTTTAAACCCCTCATATAAACTAAAAGAATACGAATTTTACCTTCAAGATCTTATGCCTAAAATAGTTATTGTAGGAAAGGATAGTCATAGTCCAGCAGTTGAAGCTGCAAAAAATCTAGGAATAGAAATATGTGAAATCAAAAAAATAGATAATGCGCCAGCTGGTATATTCAATTTATACGACGAAACTTCAAATTTTGAACTTGCTACCGAAAATAATGAAGCTTTGGTTTTACATACATCTGGAACAACCTCTCGACCAAAAGTTGTACCATTAACAAATAAAAATATTTTTTCATCAGCAATTAATATTTCAAATTCTCTTCAATTAAGCCCACAAGATCATTGTTATAACATCATGCCTCTTTTTCATATTCATGGATTAATTGCAGTATTAAGTTCTTCGATTAATGCTGGGGCTTCTGTTTATGCTAGCAGTGGTTTTAATGCGCTTAAATTTTTAGAAACAGCAAATAAAGAAACAATCACATGGTATTCTGGTGTCCCAACAATGCATCAAGCTATTTTAATGCGTGCAAAAAAGAATCCAAAACTTGCCGAAGAACTTAATCTAAGATTTATCAGGTCTTCATCTGCATCATTACCTCCAGCCGTGTTTGATGAACTAAAAAAAATATTTAAGACAACTGTTATTGAAGCTTACGGAATGACTGAAGCTACTCATCAAATGACATCAAATCCTTTGCCTCCCGAAAAACAAAAAGCTGGCTTTGTTGGTAAACCAGCTGGACCTGAAGTTTGTATAATGGATTCACAAGGTAACAAACTTAATACTGGAGAAGATGGAGAAGTATGTATCCGAGGAGATAACGTGACTAATGGCTATGAAAATAATGAAGAGGCCAATAAGACTGCTTTTATAAATGGATGGTTTAGGACAGGAGATCAAGGTCATTTTGATAATGAGGGATATTTAAAAATTTCTGGAAGATTAAAAGAAATTATAAATAGAGGTGGAGAAAAAGTATCACCTTTAGAAGTAGATAATATCTTAATGGAACATGAGGCTGTTGAACAAGTTGTAACTTTTGCGGTTAAAGATAACTTACTTGGAGAAGCTATTGGTGTTGCAATCGTATTGAAGAGTGGTATTGATTGCAACGAAATTGATATAAAAAATTATGTTAGCAAACATCTTGCTGATTTTAAAATTCCAAAATATATACGTTTTTTAGAGGAAATACCAAAAGGTGCTACAGGAAAATTACAAAGAATCGGCCTAGCAGAAAAACTTGGTTTAGAATAGTGAAATTATGAAATGAAAATTTGTGTATTTGGTGCAGGAGCTATTGGAGGATATATTGGATGCAGTTTAAGTAAAGCTGGAGCTAATGTCTCATTAATTGCTAGAGGACCTCATAAAGAAGCAATAGAAGAAAATGGTTTGACCTTAATAACTGGAAATAGGTCAGAGAATTTTAATTTAAAAGTAACAGAAAACCCTGAAGAATTAGAAACTCAAGATTATATTATAATTGGTGTTAAAGCGCATGCTATTGCTAATATTGTTGAAGGTTTAAAACCTCTTCTTAATAAAGATACGGCAATTTTATCTGCAGTAAACGGTATACCTTGGTGGTATTTCTACAAAGCAAACTCAAATACAATTTTAGAAAATACTCACATAGATTCAGTTGATCCCGGTGGTATCATCTGGAAAAATTTAAATCCAGAACGAGCACTAGGTTGTGTTGTTTATCCTGCATGTGAAATAGAAAAGCCAGGTATTATAAAACATATTGAAGGGAACAGGTTTAGTCTTGGTGAACCTAGTGGTGTAAATACAGATAGATTAAAAATATTATCTGATCTTTTTATCAAAGGTGGACTAAAAGCTCCACAAAAGAAAAATCTAAGAGATGAAATCTGGATTAAATTATGGGGAAATTGTTCATTTAATCCTATAAGCGCTATTACTGGAGCCAGCCTGGATATAATTGGAAACGACCCAAGTTCAAGAGTCTTGATTAAACAAATGATGGAAGAATGCCAAAAGGTTGGGGAAGCAGTTGGTGTGCATTTTGGAGTATCAATTGACAAGAGAATTGATGGTGCATCATCAATAATTGGTCACAAACCATCAACGAGACAAGACATTGAGATGAAAAGACCTCTAGAAATAGATCCTATAATGAGTGCAATAATAGAAATTGGAAAAAAACTCAGTATCCCCACGCCTATATTAAAACATATTAACAGTATTTTAAAACTTAAGGCAGATTATTTAGGCTTGTATAAGAGAAACGAACTTGTAGAAAAATTAACAATCTAAATAATCAAATGCATTAAAACCATTTTTATCTTCGATTTCGACAACCCAGCAATCTCTATCTATTTCTATTTCTTTAGAAATTCTTTTATCAATTTCTTTAGTCGTTATTTGTTTTTGTGGATATAAATCTGCAAATTCAATAATTTCTTTGTCATTATTTAAATCATATTTAATATTTCGTGAGAAAAGTTTGGAAAAACCGTCTAGAGTATCAATTTTTACGAATATGGCACCTGCCTGCTCATCACCTCGTTTGATTACATAAGCACTTGTTAAATTTTTCTCTGCAATTCTAATTCCTGCATTAATTATTGTTTCTGCTTTTAATTCATTCATGTTGTATTAATATAAAAAATTAAAAATCCGAACACCTACCGGCTTTTTCCCAATCTCCGTATCTTGTAGGTTCTGGACCTTTTGGGCCACCCTGCTCTTTAGGAATAATTACATTTTCTTTTAATTTATCTTTTGTATTATTTTGTTCTTTTTGTTTGCTTAATTTTGTAGTTTTATTGCTCATTATAATTTACTTTCTATAAATTTCATTTAGTAAATCAACAGTATAATATTAATTTTTGTTATAAATACAAGGAAGTAGTTTTGATTGAACAAAAATCACTTAAATTTCAAAAATTAGCAAAAAACACGAGGTTAATTGCTTTAGAAATTTGGATTTTAATTTTTTATAAAAACAAAAACTTTGAAAAAACCATAGATAACTCCTTTGATTTTAATAAATTAGATAAAAGAGACAAGTCCTTCGTGTATCTTCTGATTAATTCATCTATAAGGAGACATAAACAAGCACAAAAAATTTATACTAAATACGCAAAGCAAGGGATAAATCCGAGAAACAGATACTTGAATAGTATTTTACTGATTGCAACAGTTCAACTAATTTGGCTAGAAATAGTACCTTATGCAGTCATAAATGAAGCCGTGTCCCAAGCAAAATTATTTATTAATGAGAAGCAATCTAGGTTAGTGAATGCAATTCTTAGGAAAATTATCCAAAATAAAAAAGAATTTTCTCATATTATTTTAAACGAAACTTCTAACTTACCAGAATGGCTATTTAATAGTTGGACATCCTTATACGGGAAAAAAAATGTAGACGATATTGTTAAATTAGCAATGGACCCTCCCCCACTTGATATTGTTATATCATCAAAAATTCCAAAAAAAGAAAAAGAAATAATTAAACTAGATTTACATGGAGAAGAAATATTTCCTAATGTCCTTAGATGCTCATTTAATGGCAATGTAGAAGATTTGCCAAGATTTAAAGATGGTATATGGTGGATTCAAGACGCAGCATCCCAAATACCTTGCACTATATTATTATCAAAAATAAAAAAATTTTTTTTAAAACCAATACAATCTCTTAAAATAATTGATATGTGTTGTGCCCCTGGAGGTAAAACTGCTCAATTATTGGATAATGATTTGGTCATAGAGTGTGTTGAAAAAAATAAGGCTAGATCCAGAATTTTTAAAAAAAACATGGCCCGACTAAATTTTAATCCAAATTTAATTAATATAAATGCACAGGATTTTAATCCAGAATATAAAGCTGATATTATTTTAATAGATGCACCATGTTCAGGAACTGGTACAATCAGAAAAAATCCTGATATTTTTATAAGAAATGCTCCAGATAATTTAGATAAATTTGTCTCAATACAAAGTAAAATATTAGAAAATTCAGCAAAAATCCTGAAGAAAAATGGTCTTATCATGTATGTAACTTGCTCTCTTCAAAAAATTGAAGGAGAAAGAAGAATAGAAGATTTTTTAAAAAGTCATAAACAGTTTTCAATAGTTCGTTTTAACTCTGAAGATTATCCTAAAATAAATGATAGCATTACAGAAGAAGGATTTATTAGAATTCTGCCAAATCATTTTAATTTTAATCTTGAAAATGTTAGTAATGGATCTGACGGATTTTTTATAGCATTATTGAAAAAGGAAAAATAATTTAATGCTTAACTTAATAGATGTAATTACAAATAATTATTTTCTAAAACAAAAACTTAAAGTGACAATTCCTAAAACCCCAGTAAGAAGACTGACTGATAGCTGGCAAGGCTCAAGTAAAAGTGGAAAAAAAATTTTAATTAACCCCATTAATAAAAGAAATATTAGGGACTTTAATAAATTCAATTTCATAAGAGATTTAAAATCCGAGGGAAGCATAAATGCAAGGTCGACTGCACGCTCACTAGTAGAAAACTGGATCAACGAAGATCATAATCTCCGATCTCATGAATTTAATTCTATAGTGATGGCAGAAAGGATTTCATGTTGGAGTTTTAATTATTCTTGGTTTGCAGAAAGTGGCGGAATAGATTTTCAAAAAAAAATTTTAAATTCTATTGCCTTACAATCTAAATATCTTGAATTAAAACTTGATCAATCAGACAACGACCTTGAAAAGATAATTATTATAAAAGGGATTTTAGTATCTAAGTCTATTTTATACGAAGTGATAGATAATATTAATCCATTATTAACTATTATTGATGAAAAACTCGAAATCTTGACTAATACTGATGGTGGCCACATAAGCAGAAGTCCTGTTAAGCAATTAAATTTATTAAGGCATTTAATTGAAATAAGATCCATAATTGCGATTTTAAAAAATGTAAATGCTGAGGGTTTACATCAAAAAACGATAAAAATGGGAGAGTTTTGTAGAAGTTTTCAAATGCCTGATGAATATTTTTCATGGTTTCATGGTGGCTCCCTAATACCAAAAGAAATTATAAAGCAAACTTTAAATAGAATCGGATATAAAAATAGAATTTTTAGCCTTGCTGAAGAAACTGGGTTTTGTAGGTTATCAAATATGAGATCTGTTTTGTTTGTGGATATAGGATTAAACCAAAAAATGGTTCATAATAAAAAAGCTAGCCTATTTGGTTTTGAATTTTTTTATAAAAAAGAAAAGATAATTTCTAATCTTGGAGAAATTAATAACTCAAGATATAAAAATATGAAAAATTCTCTTTCTTCTACGGCGGCTCATTCTAGTGTGAATATAGATGATAGAAATAATATAGACCTTAGTGGGAGAAGAATTACAAGAATATCAAATATCCAATTTGGAAAAACTAAAGATGGTAATTTATTAGATGTAACTCATTCAGGGTATGAAACAATTTTTGGCGTTCACCATAAAAGGCAAATATACCTTTCTAATAAGAAAAATGAAATTAGAGGAAGAGATGAAATTTTAAATATTGGCAATATTGGATCAATTCCAAAAAATGCACATATTCGTTTTCATTTATGTCCAGGAATTGAACTGATTAAAACTAGAAATGGTTCAGTGCTTTTAAATCATAAAAAGGGTTTTGTCTGGAAAATGAGCACTAATGTTAAGAATATAAACCTAGAAGACTCGGTAATGTTTACCCCCAATGGCCCAAAACCATGCAAAGAGCTTAGTATTATTCTGAACTTAGAAAAAATAAGAGCTTATAAAAGTATTTCATGTAATTGGGCATTTGAACTACAAAATTAAATTTTTAATTGACTTAATACATAAAAAGAAACTATTTGAAAATCATTTAACTAATATGAAAAAGATTTATAGATGAATAATAATAAAGAAAATTTTTTTACAAAAGATATAAAAATCAAGAGAGCTCTAATTTCAGTAACAGATAAACGTGATCTTGAAAAAATAGCTAAAGTTTTAGTAAAAAATAAAATAGAAATTCTCTCTACAGGAGGAACTGCTAAATATCTAAAAGAAAATTCTATTCCTGTAAAAGAAGTATCAGATCAAACAAACTTTCCTGAAATTTTAGATGGAAGGGTTAAAACCTTAAATCCTAAAATACATGGTGGTATTCTTTTTAGAAGAGACGATACTTCACACTTAGAACAAATTCAGAAACATGAAATTTACGAAATAGATCTCTTGATTATTAATTTATATAGATTTAAAGAAACATTGCAAAAAACATCTAAAAATAGAGATATAATAGAAAATATTGATATTGGCGGACCAGCAATGATTAGAGCTGGAGCAAAAAATCATGAATTTGTAACAGTTGTTACAGATCCTAATGATTATCCAGAACTTATTTCACAGATTGACAATAATGGAAAAATTAAATACTCACACAGAAAATATCTTGCCGCAAAGGCATTTAAATTAACAAACGAATACGATAACGCCATTTCAGATTGGTTAGAAAATAAAAATATTATCTCATCAACTTTTCCTGAAAATTTGTCTATTAATTTAAATAAGTCATTTGAAATGAGATACGGTGAAAACCCACATCAAAAAGCAGCACTTTATAAAACATCTGATAAAAGAAAAGGAATAACAAATAGTAAAAAACTTCAAGGCAAAGAACTTTCTTATAATAATGTAAATGACGCAGACGCTGCATTTGAGCTAATCTGTGAATTCAAAAAACCTGCTGTCGCTATAATTAAACATGCCAATCCTTGCGGAGTAGCTGAAAACGATGATCTTAATTCTGCTTGGGAAAAGGCACTTCAAACAGACCCTGTAAGTGCTTTTGGTGGCATTGTTTCTATAAATAGAGAATTAACAAAAGATTTAGCTCTCAAAATGAAGTCACTTTTTTTAGAAGTCATTATTGCTCCCAGTGTTGACAGAGAAGCTTTAGAGATTTTCTCTGACAAGCCTAATGTTAGAATATTGACAACAGGTTCATTACCTTCACCAGAAGATAAAGGTTTATTATTTAAATCTATTTCTGGTGGGATATTAGTGCAATCGCGTGACTATAAAGTTTTAGACAGTAACAATATTAAAATAGTAACAAAGAGGAAACCAACAAAAAAAGAAATTGATGATCTAATGTTCGCGTGGAAAGTTGCAAAACATACAAAATCAAATGCTATTGTTTATGCAAAAAATCTACAAACTGTTGGAATTGGAGCTGGTCAAATGAGTAGAATTGATTCCACTTCAATAGCTAACGAAAAGGCAAAAAAAGCATCAAAGTTAGCTAAATTGAAATCATCATTAGCTTATAAATCCGTTGTAGCTAGCGATGCTTTTTTTCCATTTGCCGACGGTTTAATTGCTGCAGCAAACGCAGGTGTAACTGCTGTTATTCAGCCAGGTGGTTCTATCCGAGACAAAGAAGTAATTGCAGCTGCTGATGAAAGAAATATTGCAATGATTTTTACATCAGTTAGACATTTCAGGCATTAAAAATTTAGTGACTCATGCTTTTTTAAAGAATTTAAAATTTTTTTTGTTAAACTTGGTAGAGCTAAATCATTCATATTCTTTTTTTGGACAAATCTGTAAATACTTTTGTCTAAGTCAATTAGCAATTCATTTTCATCATTTATTGTAGCAATTGCTACAGTGCAATTTAGTTTAAAATGAGTAAAAATGTGAACCAAATTCTGATCTAGAATCTTCCATTTTAAACCTAAAAATTCATGTTTTTTTTTGTTAAATTTTGGAGAAGATTTTAATCTGTTACTATCTTCATACCAACCTATAGAAGGTAGCATATCCATGTTTGCTAAAAGTCCACTACTCTTATTTGTTTTAAACAAAACAGCACCATCTTTATTTTTTAAGTAGAAAAATAACCCATATCGCTCTTCTTTTTCTTTTTTTGGAAGTTTTATTGGATATTGTTTAGCACGAGTTGAACCACCAACATCACAAATAGCTAATAAAGGACAAATTGTACACCTTGGTGACTTAGGAATACAAATTAATGAACCTAAATCCATTAAGGCTTGAGCATAATCTCCGTGCCTCTGATCCGGAAGATGTTTTTCAGCAATGTTTTTGATAAAAATCTTTGATTCCTCTATGGGTTTTTTAACCGCATAAAATCTTGAAAAAACTCTTTCAACATTTCCATCTATAACATTTGATTTTCTATCAAATGCTATAGCAATAATGGCTGATGATGTATATTCGCCTATTCCAGGAAGAGCAATTAAAGAATTTTTATCTGTTGGGAAAAATCCATCATATTTATTAGAAATTATTTTTGCTGTTTCATGTAAATTTTTAGCTCTACTATAATAGCCTAATCCTGCCCAATATGAATTAATCTCATGTAATTTTGCTTTTGCAAGGGCGTTAATATCGGGCCATTTTCTAACAAATTTTAAAAAATATGGTATGACTGTTTTTACTACAGTTTGTTGTAACATAATTTCTGACAAATAAACAAAATAAGGATTTGAAATCTCACCTGGAGGCGCTCTCCAAGGTAAAATTCTTCTATTAAGGTCGTACCAAGATAACAATGAATTAGAAAAAGTTTTATAGTTATTTTTTTTTAACTGTATCATTGAATTTTATTATATATTAAAACTAGAATATGTAATTTAAAATAATTGTTAACATATGAAGTCTTTATTAAAAATCACAGAAAATATTGTTGAGAAAAATCTAAGTAGATTAGGTTCTATTCAAAATCATATATTTTTTAATTGGGCACATATTGCAGGTCAATATGCAGACATAACAATTCCACATAAAATAAAATTTGGTAGAAAAAAAAATATTAATGGCCAAATAACAATCAAAGTCCAAAATGGCTTCGGACTGGAAGTTCAATACGCAATTCCAATTCTATTGGATCAAATTAATGCTCGATTCGGGTTTAAAGCAATATCAAAAATAAGAATTATTCAAGCTGACATTCAGAATAACTTTGAAATTAAAAAAGAACCTATTAAATGTAATTTGGAAAATACTATAGAAAATTTGGAGTCTAATATACTTCCAGACAGCGAACTGAAATTAGCAATGCAAGAATTTGAGATTTCTAGAAAAAAATAGTTGCAATTTATAAAATCTTGTTCGTTGTACATTAATCTTAGTATATAAGATTATTATTATTTGAAATTTTAAATGAGCAAAAGAGTGTGGGGAAAAACATGTTTTTAAATAGAAGAAATTTTTTACTAGGTATTGGTGCTTTTTTCTTATTTTCAAAAAAAAGTTTTTCAAATCAAACCTCATTAAACGAGTTAATGCGAAAACAATTTTTGGGTTCTAATAATGCACCCATTAAAATAAAAGAATTCTTTTCATTAACCTGTGGTCACTGTTCTAACTTTCATATAAAAACATTACCTCAACTCAAAAAAAAATACATTGACACTGGTAAAGTTCAATTAGAATTTATTGACTACCCTCTTGACAGACTAGCCGTTATAGCAGCTACATTAGCTAGATCAATACCTACAAAGGATGGATATATAGAAGCTGTTAGCATTTTATTAAAAAAACAGAAACAATGGGCATATTCAAAAAATCCTTTGAATGAATTACAATCAATCGCGAAATTATTTGGCATATCATCAAAAAAATTTAATGATATTTCTCAAAACATTCCTCTTATGCAGGAAATTGTTACAAAAATGGAGAAAGAGTCTAAAAACTTTGATATAAATTCTACTCCAACTTTCATTGTAAATGATAAGTATAAAATTTCTGGAGCTCTATCTTTCAAAGACTTTGAAAAGGAACTTTTAAAGTCAATTAATGCAAAAAAGTCTTAAGGTAAAATTGGAAAACAAATGAAATTCAAATCGATAAGAATTTCTGGATTTAAATCTTTTTTAGAGCCAACAGAAATAGACCTTAATGAAGGGCTAACTGGAATAGTAGGTCCAAATGGCTGTGGCAAATCAAACATTGTAGAAGCTATGAAATGGGTAATGGGTGAAAACTCAGCAAAACAAATGCGTGGCGAAGGTATGGATGATGTAATTTTTTCTGGATCAAATGAACGTCCAGCAAGAAATTTTGCAGAAGTTACAATTAAATTAGATAATACTGAAAAAAAAGCTCCAGCTAGTTTTAACCAATTTGATGAAATTGAAATTTCAAGAAAAATTGAACGAGAGAAAGGTTCGACTTATAGGGTTAATTCTAAACAAGTTAGAGCGAGAGATGTACAATTAATTTTTGCAGATACAGCAACTGGAGCTCGATCATCTGGAATTGTAAGTCAGGGAAGGATTTCACAAATAATTGAGTCCAGTCTTGAAGAGAGAAGAATAATTCTTGAAGAAGCCGCAAACATTAAAGGGTTACATAATAGGAGACATGAAGCGGAATTAAAATTAAATGGAGCTACTGATAACTTGAGTAGATTGTTAGATATTGAGAATACGTACAATGAACAACTAATTGAGTTAGAAAAACAAGGTAGAAAGGCCGCTCGTTACAGGTCAGTAGGAGATAGATTAAGAAAAGCAGAAGCTTCGCTTTTCTTGTCATTACTAAATACCGCTGAAAAAGAATTTGATGAACTAGAAACGAATTTTGTGAAATCAAAAAATAACGTTGAAGAAGCTCAAATAAACTTATCTAAAAACACAAAATCAAAGCTAGAAATTTTTAATAAGTTACCTGAGCTAAGAAAAATTGAAATAGAAAAAGCTGCTATTTTACAATCATTAAATATTTCAAAAATTAGATTAGAAGAAGAAGAAGCAACTTCAAAATTTACGTTGAATAATGTTCTAAACCAAATAACACAAATAGAAACTGA
>CACJOU010000029.1 GCA_902595145.1 uncultured SAR116 cluster alpha proteobacterium
AGCAAAAGTTGGGCTTATCAATTTTTACATTTTAAAAATAAAAGGTCAGTAATTGCAATTGATGCCCCTGGCTTTGGTAAATCAGATTCGTCAGATTTTACAATGTATATGATTGCTAAATTAGTTATAAATTTATTGAATAATCTCGGAATTAAAAAGTTAGATCTAGTTGGGCATTCAATGGGCGGGATGTTAGCTCAAATTATTTCTGCAGAGTTTGGCAAAATTGTAAATAAAGTAGTTTTATCTTGTACTCACAAAGGCTATGCTTTGCCACCATTAAGCCCTTTAAGGAAACCTTATAGTCAAAGACTTGAAGATAGAAAAATACTTTCTGATGAAGCATTCGGTCAATTAAGAATAAAAAAAATGTTGCCTGATTTAGAGAATGAAGAAATCTTTAGTTTTTTATCTTCTATAAGTAAAGAAATAACAGAAGCTTCAATTAAATGTGGTGGAATGGCAATGCAGCAACTTGATACTTCAAAACATTTATCAAAACTTAATCAACCATGTCTTATTTTAAAAGGTGCAAAAGATATTGTTGTTTCTAGTGAACGTTCTAATAATTTAGAAAAATCTTTGCCTCATGCAAAAGTAATAGAAATATCAAATGTAGGTCATGCACCATATTGTGAGGATGCATCAAGTTTTAATAAAGCTATAGAAGTTTTTTTTAATTAATGAATGCATTATCAAATAAATCATTTAGTTTATATTTTTATAGCAATACCATTGCTCTTTTAGGACTTTGGATACAAAAAATTGGGGTTGGTTGGCTTACCTGGGAAATCACACAATCAACTTTTTGGACAAGTTTCGTTACTTTAGCTCTTATGGCTCCCGCAGGATTATTAGGACCCTTTTTTGCAGTCTTCGCTGAAAATTGGAATATGAGAATTGCGAGTATTATTTTAAAAACCTTAATGTTGCTTGTTGGTATATTTATTTGGTTTTTACAATTTTTAGATCAACATACTTTGTTTACACTTGCTTTTTTATCTATTTTACAAGGCTTATTAAGTGCATGCTATCATCCAGTTAGGTTGGTTTTTGTTTCTATTGTTGTTCCAAAAAATTTACTTGCGAGTGCAGTTGGATTAAATTCTGCATCTTTTAATGGTTCTCGAGTTGTTGGGCCTGCTTTTGCAGGAGGCTCAATAGCCTTTTTCAATCTCGAAATAACTTTTCTTATAGCTGCAATTACTTACATACCTTTAATTCCAATTTTATTTTATATGCCTCTCAGAAAAAGAATAAAAGACAACAAACCTCAAGGAAATTTTTTCTCAAGACTCATAGACGGTGGAAAATTTGCTCTAAAAACTCCAATAATCGCGAAAGGATTATTTATTGTTTTGATTAGTGCTTTTTTTGTTAGGGGAATGCTTGAAATTCAACCTACAATTGCAGGAGAAATTTTAAAACAAGGTAGTTTTGGGCTGTCTTTAATAACAACCACAGCTGGCATAGGGGCTTTGATTGCGTCTATTTGGATAGGAGTTAGAAAAAGTCACAAAATTAAAATTGAAACTAAATTAGTTTCAATTCTGTTCCTTGGATTATTCGTAAGTTGCATTATAGGTTTTATTTCAAATGTTTACATAATGGCTGTTGCATTTACTGTTGTTGGTTTTACGACAACTATTGTTGGTATTGGGACGCAAACAATTATTCAACTTGAAGTTGAAGAATTTTATAGGGCAAGAGTTTTAACATGGTGGTCAAGTGTTTCTTTTGGATCATTAACTATCGGCGGTATAATTTTAGGATTTGCAGGTGAGTATATTCCGCTAAATATTGGTCTTATAATAATGCCAATTGTTGGTTATATTTTATTTAAAATAGTTTTATTTTATCAGTTCAAAAATAAATTTATTTAAGTGACTTTAACTTCGCTTCTCTTTTGAAAATATAAATACCAGAAATAGTTATGATTAAACCACCTAAAATTGTAGTAAATAGAGGATGTGAATTCCATATCAGGTAATCAAATATAATAGCCCATACAATGCCAGTATAATTAAAAGGGCTTACAATTGAAGCTGGTGCTTTTTGTAATGCGTAAGTCATTAATAATTGTGTTAAAAAAGCTGACACACCCAACCCAATAAATAAAGCAATAACTCTTAATGAGGGTTCCTTCCACAAAAATGGTTGGAAAAAAGAAGTTATAATAAAACTAACCAACATAAAGTAAAAAACTGTTTTCACTGGATGTTCTGTAGTACCCAGTAATCTTAAGAAAATAATCGTAGTTGACCACATTAAAGTTCCAATTAGAGCGTAGATTGAAGCAACAGCTATGGTGCCAGTAGGGTTAATTGCAATAATTACTCCACCAAATCCAATTAAAATGGCCAACCATCTACGCCAGCCTATTAGTTCGTTGAGAAAGATTATTGCAAAAATACATGAAAAGATTGGCACAGCTTGAGATATTACTGTGACATCTGCGACGGGTAATCTTTGAAAAGCTAAAAAAAACATTATGTTTCCTGTAAGTCCAGCTAGACTTCTAAAAAAATGAAGATAAGGCTTATCTGTTTTTAAAAATTTTATTCCTCCTAGTTTGTAAATCAGGGGTAATAAGAGAATTATTACAACCATGGCTCTAGCAAATGTAATCTGTACAGCGTGATATTCGATGCCTACTAATTTAGCTTGAACACTCATAATAGTTACGCAAAAAACAGCCATTATCATTGCTAGAATTGCTTTAAAATTGTTAGAGGTAGTTTTGTAAAAAGTAACTAAATTCAATTTAATTCATTTCTTCATGTCTGTAAGTTTTTGACATTCTCTTAAAAAGAAAAAACATAAAAATGCTGAGAAGAAAGGATATAATGCAGAAATTCTTATAGTTGTAATTAAGTCATAACCAAGATCTATTGATATTGCGAACGGCATTGCACCAATTGATGCCCCGACAACTAATATCATTTGACCTGTGCCTTGAATACTTCCAACATGTAGTCTTCCAAAATACCTTGGCCAGATATAGCCAAATAATGATAGATTAAATCCATTATTAATTCCAAAAATTATCGCATAAATCATAGAAAAAGTTGTGTTACTTGCAAAGGTTATAGATAATAGTGAAGCGGTGGTTATTAGTAAAGCAAATCCAATAATATTATGAGTTTCAAATCTATCTAAAATTTTGCCTGCAATAGGAATAAAGATAATCATTGAAACCATTGTTGGTATGAATAGAGCAGCTGCTGTACTACTTGCCATTCCAAAGTATTGACTCAAAATTGTAACTTGAAAAAAATGAAGCGCAGTTACTAATGAAGATATAGAAAAAAATGAGAATGCAAGTATATAGAAGCTTTTTTCCTTTAGGGCTTCTTCTAGATTGAGGCCAAAAATTTTTTTATTATTTTTACTTTCTTTGTTATTTTCTAAAATTCCATCTGGTTTAATGCTTACATCTTCAGGTTTATCAATTGCTAAGAAAATCAGTGGTGGTAACATTATTAACCATGTAGATAAGCCTATAATGACCCATGCCATTCTCCATCCATAATTTGTAATTAAAAAGTCGGAGATAGAAGGGTGTAAACCCATTGAAAAAGCAAACCCTAAACCCATTAATCCAAGTGCAAATCCTCTTTTCTTATCAAACCATTGAGTTATAATATTTGCAGAACCAAGCATCAAAGAACCTTGCCCAAAAAATCTTAAAAACCCAAATGCGATGGCCAACATTAGAAAGTTTGAGGCAGCTCCAAAAATCATACATCCAACTCCAAGAAGCAAGACAGTATAAATTAAAATTTTTCTAGGCCCGTGTTTATCAACTAATCTTCCCATTTTTGGAAGTAGAAAAGCAGCAAATAGAGTTGCTATCATATATGCAGTAGTAATTGATGTACTAGAAATTTTAAGATCTTGAGAAATTACTGGTATAAAAGGACTAAAGGTATGCGATTGCCCAGCCCCACTTGTAAAAATACCAAGACTCCCGATCCCAACAATTACCCAACCGTAGAAAAATTTATCTTTTGTAGCTTTAAAAATTTTTTTATTAACAAAGAACATATTAATGATTTACTTCATTTGTTAACTAATTTACAAGGAATTTATATTTTATTTTTTAATTGCTTTTACGTACATATCAAGTACATCAGTTAAAGATCTTTTTTCATCAACTGTTTCTCTAGTTTCATTAGCAATTGGTGTTCTATTAGCTAATGACATTATATCTGCCGCACCTTCGTGAAACTTCGAGGTTATACCTGAATCAGAAAAAGTATTTGCGATTTCATACATTTCTCCTTTCCATCTTGCTGCATCTAGAGGAATTCTAGGGACCATTCGTTCCATTGCTGATAATATATCAGGTTTGCTATATTCTAATTCAGCAAAATATTCAGAAGAAAGACCAAGTTTATGAGCTGTTGTTAAAACTGCTGCATGAAGGGCAAAAGTACCTTTTGTTGCACTAGCATAAACCATTTTCATAGCAGAAGCTTTACCAATTTCTTTACCTAAATCTTTAATCTGAAAGCCTTTATTATCAAGGATTTTTATAGGATCTGTATTGTGCCCAGATACATACAACCTTGTTTGTCCTTTTTCAACTATTGGGTTTAACCCTATAATTCCTGCATCAATAAAATTACAAAATTTGGATGAGATTACTTTATCTATTTTTTGTGATGTTTTAGGTGAAATGGCATTGCAGTCAACGTAAGTAATTATTTTTTTATTTTCTAAGATTACTTTATTAACTTGCTCTGCTTGCTCCAAAGCAGCTTCTGGTGGAAGTATAGATAAAATTATATCAGAATAATTTACAATATTTTTAATTGAACCTACGTTTTCTATTCCAGCTGACTCAGAGAGTTTTTTGGTTCTATTACTTCTGCCATCAAGGGCAGATATCACCGCAAGGTTATTATCTAAAAAAAATTTGCCACAGCCATGCCCCATGTCTCCTGGCATTAAAATTCCAATTGTCTTCTTTGACATAATCTCTCCAAATTTAAATGGAATATATTACTTCTTCATGGGGCCACCATTTTTTTCCCAATCTGGAATACCACCAACATTGAGAACATTCTTATATCCCATTTCAATAAGTGTTTTACCAGCTAATGCTGCCTGACCACCAACTCCACAAACAAGTATTATTTCAGAATCTTTCTTCAAGCTTTTATTATAAAGAGGAGTAGCTTCATCAGCCACAAATTCAATTAAACCTCTAGGTATTTCTAAACCATCAAGTATAGTACCAGTTTTTTTTATATCAGAACTATCCCTAACATCTATAAAAATTGCTGATTTTGATTTGTGCTTTTCTATTGCGTCTTTTACATCAATTTTCTTAACAACTTCATTAGCTTCTTGTAGGTAATCTTTTGCAGTTTTCATTTTTATCTCCAAAGTAATTTAATTCAATTGTCCTATAAACTGTGGCTGAGTAACGGATGTAGTCATCCAACAATTTTTACAATTTTGATCAAGCTTTGCTCTTTCTAAAACCCAACTTAAATTGTATCGTTTATTATCATATGCGTCTACATCAACTGAATATTTTGCTATCTCTTGATTTTCATTTAGTAATCTTATTTTGAATTTAGTTGAATTCAATAATATTTTGTATGAAGTATCAGAAATCATTCTTTTAAAATTTTCAAAAGGGCCAGTATATTTTTTATTTTCTGGATGAGCAAATAGCCAACATTGGTATATTCCAGAATTATTTTTTATTGAGTTTGTCTGAAGGGAGCTCATTTGAAGTTCAACAACTTCCACTGACGAAAATAAATCATTTGGCAAAACGTCGCTAATAGCCCTGTTTATGTTCATTAAAATAAAAATAAAAGAAGTAATAAGAAATAATCGCATTTTTATCCTAGAAAAAATTTAAGTAGTTTATATATAATACTATATTTCTTAAATCAAATGGAGCACCAATGTTTTATCAAAACTTTTTCAAAAAACTCATAAAATTTTTTACAATAATTTCTTTAAGTCAATTACTAGTCGTTTCCTCCTTTGCTGCTGGAGGTGGTGGAGATGATAGTAAAAAGATGGATGTTAAATCAAATTATTACTATAAAGCGGTTAAATTAATTAATAAAAAATCATATGAATCCGCTATAGATAATCTTCTTAAGGCTGAAAAAACCAATAAAAAAGATGCAGATATATATAATTATTTAGGTTTCTCATATAGAAAAATGGGTAATCTTGATAAAGCTGCCCAATATTATGATAAAGCTCTTAAAATTTCTCCAAAGCACAAGGGTGCTCTTGAATATCAAGGAGAAATGTTTCTTACTCAAGGAAATTTGGAAAAAGCCGAAGCTAATCTAAAAAAACTCAAAAAAATATGTTTTCTTGGGTGTAAGGAAGAAAAAATGTTAAAAGAATCAATTATGAAGTATAATAAGGGTCAGAAGAGCTCATATTAAATATTATATTTTAAATAAGGGAGAATATATAATGAAACAATTTGATGAATTATCTCTCTTAGAAATTGTTGATGAAGTTAAAGATGGAGATTTAATTGGAATTCCAGCAGACTATTCTGGAGTTCCAATGGAATTCACAAAAGAACTAATAAAAAAGGGTGTAAAGGACTTAAAATTATATTGTCTTCCATTGACAACTATTCAAGGTGATATGTTAATAGGTAGCGGTTGCGTTTCTGAAGTTGAAGCAGCAGCAGTAACTTTGGGTGAATTTGGTTTAGCACCTAGATTTTCAGAAGCTGTAGAGTCAGGTAAAATAATTATAAAAGATTCTACATGTCCAGCATTACATGCTCAACTTCAAGCTACTGAAAAATCTGTTCCATTTATGCCTCTTCGAGGAGTAATTGGCTCAGATATACAAAAATACAGAAAAGACTGGCAAGTTATAGAAAATCCGATGAAATTTTCAGGTAACAAGAATGAACCAATCTTGTTACTTCCTGCGGTTCAATTAGATATATTAATATTTCATGCACCTTGCGTGGATAAAAATGGAAATATTCAAATTGGTAGGAGACGGGAATTAGCAACTCTTGCACATGCCTCAAAAAATGTATTTGTTACAACTGAACGAATTCTGGATATTGATTTATTTGATGATGAATTATCTGCTGCTACTTGTCTGCCGGCATTGTATATTGATGGAATATCTGTTGTTAAAAATGGAGCTTGGCCATGCGCTTTGCCTGGAGTGTATGGTGCAGATAATGATGAAATTAAAAAGTACTCTATTGCTGCAAAGACACAAAAAGGCTTTGAGGATTACATGAAAAATTACTTATCTAATTAATTTAAAGGTTTAATTTTGATTGAACTTAAAAGAGAAGAGTTATTAATAAGTGAATTAGCTGATTTATTGGTAAATGATAAGCATATAGCTGTAGGTGCTGCATCGCCAGTTCCTGGTGCAGCAGCTCTGTTGGTAAAGGAAGAAGCTAAACTTAAAAACAATAGATTAAGAGTTACAATATTACACTCAAATAAATATAACAATTTTACTGACGGTGCTAGAGAACTTTTTGATTGTGCTGCTCAAGGCAGAATAGATACTTTCTTCCTTGGTGGTGTTCAAATTGATGGTGCAGCTAATATAAATTTAGTGGGCACCGGAAGTTATGAAAAAATACAAAAAAGATTTCCAGGTTCATTTGGGTCTGCCTTGATGTATTTTGTAGTTCCACAAATTATTTTATTTAGAGAAGAACATTCACCAAGAACTTTAGTCGATAAAGTAGACTTTATTTCTGCGCCTGGATTTTCTGATGAAAACATCTACAGACCTGGAGGACCAAAATTTCTATTAACGAATAGAGCTCTATTCAAATTTGACAAACAAAAGAAACGTTTCTGTCTTTTAAAAATTCATAATAATGAAAGCATAGAAAATATAATTAAACTTACAGGATTCAAATTTGACGTTGATGATAAAATAACGAATATGTCTATTCCAGATAAAACTCGTATAGATATATTAAGAAATAAGATTTCTTATATGGTCTCAGAATTTTATCCAGAGTTTGCTGATAGGATTTGGGGTGTTTAACTCATAATGAGAAGACCTGCATTATTACTATTTATTTTAATTAGTACTTTTTTACTATCGTACATATATCTTCAAGAAATTTTCAATCTAGATAAATTAAAGGAACATATTACTTTTTTGAAAATATGGGTAAATGAAGAAATTTATATATCAAGAATTTCATTTTTTAGTTTATATGTAATATTTTCAGGTTTATCTTTCCCTTTTGTTCCTACTATTTTGACCATTGCCGCTGGAGCCTTGTTTGGAATTATTGAAGGAGTAATTATAGTTTCCTTTGCCTCTACAATTGGGGCATGTATTTGTTTTCTATTATCGAGATATCTTTTAAAAGATTTCATTAATAATAAATTTGAAAAAACAAAAGTCATTATAGACAATAAATTTAGCAAAAATGGTATTTATTATCTTCTAAGTCTTAGATTAATTCCTACTATTTCTTTTGTATTAATAAATTTAATTATGGGAGTGTTACCTATTTCGCTTTTTAGGTTTTACTATATAAGTCAATTAGGAATGCTTCCTGCAACAGTAATTTATGTAAATGCTGGCTCAGAAATTTCGAAAGTTAGTAGCATTAATGACATTATGTCATTAACACTAATAGTAAGTTTTATATTAGTAGCTACTCTTCCAATTTTGATAAAGTTTTTAATGAATTATTTTACCAAAATAAATAATATTTAAGTGTTTTTTCTGTTTTGCACTAAATTTTGAACAACTTGTGGATCAGCCAGTGTTGATACGTCACCTAACTCTTCATGTTCATTTGCAGCTATTTTTCTTAATATTCGTCTCATTATTTTACCTGACCTTGTTTTAGGAAGGCCTGGGGCAAATTGAATTAAATCTGGTGTAGCAATGGGACCTATTTCTTTTCTTACCCATTGTTTTAATTCTGTCAATAATTCTTCTGATGTTTGTATGCCAATATTCACAGTAACGTAGGCATAAATACCTTGACCCTTAATGTCATGTGGGTAACCAACAACTGCTGCTTCAGCAACATCTTTGTGAGCTACGAGAGCAGACTCAACTTCTGCTGTACCCATTCTGTGACCAGATACATTTATTACATCATCAACTCTTCCTGTTATCCAATAATATCCGTCTTCATCCCTTCTACATCCATCACCAGAAAAGTATCTTCCTGGAAAAGTTGAAAAATATGTATCTATAAAACGTTGGTGATCACCAAAAACTGTCCTCATTTGACCTGGCCAAGACATATTAATACATAGATTTCCTTCAGTGGCTCCACTTAATTCTTTGTTATTACTGTCAACAATAACTGGCAATATTCCAAAAAAAGGTTTTGTAGCAGAACCTGGTTTTGTATCAGTGGCTCCTGGTAAAGGAGTGATTAATATCCCTCCAGTTTCAGTTTGCCACCAAGTGTCCACTACTGGACACCTTCCATCACCAACAACATTGTTATACCAATTCCATGCTTCTGGATTAATAGGTTCTCCAACACTACCTAAAATTCTTAGGCTGTCTCGTTTTGTTTTTTTTACTGGTTTACTGCCTTCAGCCATCAATGCTCTTATTGCTGTAGGAGCGGTGTAGAATATATTAACTCTATGTTTATCAACTATTTCCCAGAATCTACTTACAGTAGGGTAATTTGGTACACCCTCAAACATTAATGTAGTAGCGCCATTTGATAATGGCCCATAAACTATATAAGAATGTCCTGTTACCCAGCCTACATCTGCAGTACACCAATAAATTTCGTTTTCTTGATAATCAAAAACATAATGATGTGTCATAGAAGCATAAACCATATATCCTCCAGTTGTATGAAGAACTCCTTTAGGTTTACCTGTCGATCCTGAAGTATATAATATAAACATTGGATCTTCGGCATTTATTTCAGCGGGTGGACAATTAGCTGATGCTTTTTCCATTTCTTCATGATACCAAATATCTTGGCCGTCTATCCAATTAATTTCAGCTCCTGTTCTTTTAACTACAATTGTAGTTTTGCACATTTTAGCTTTTGATATAGCCTCATCAGTATTAGATTTTAAAGGTATTGTTTTTCCTCCTCTTATACCCTCATCCGCAGTAATAATAATTGTTGAATTACAATCCTCAATTCTTCCTGCTAGAGCGTCTGGAGAAAAACCACCAAAGACAACTGAATGAATAGCTCCTATTCTAGTACATGCTAACATTGCAACTGTTGCTTCTGGGATCATTGGCATGTAGATTGTTATTCGATCACCTTTTTTTGCACCAGCATTTATTAATACATTAGAAAATTTACATACCTGTTCATAAAGTTCATTATAGCTAATATGTTTGGAGTCATTTGGGTCGTCACCTTCCCAAATAATTGCTGTATTATTACCTTTGATTTCTAGATGTCTGTCTAAACAATTATAACTAGCGTTTAGTGTTCCATCCTCATACCATCTGATATGAAGATCTTCTTTATTGTAGGACACATCCCTAATTTTTTTGTAGGGCTTCATCCAGTCAATTCTTTTACCATGTTTTTCCCAAAATTTTTCAGGAGAAGTAATAGATTCTTCATACATTTTTTCATATTCTGCTTTATTTATATGAGAATTTTTAATTATATCAGACGAT
>CACJOU010000030.1 GCA_902595145.1 uncultured SAR116 cluster alpha proteobacterium
AAAAATTGCGTGGTCTGATTTATATGAAGATTTGTATTGACCAGTTTCTTTGTAAATCATTAAATTTAAACCCTCTCGATAATCTTATCGCCAAATAAACCTTGTGGACGAAATAATAAAAAGACTAAAGCCATGACATAGGCAAACCAATTTTCAATTGCACCTGTTTCAAAATAACCTCCTATATAAATTTCGGCTAATTTTTCACCTACGCCTATCATTAGACCACCGATAATAGCTCCAGGTATAGAGGTGAAGCCTCCCAGTATGAGAACAGGTAATGCTTTTAAGGCTATTAATGATAAAGAAAACTGAACCCCTGACTCAGTTCCCCACATAATCCCAGCTACCATTGCAATAAAACCAGAAATAGCCCAAACAAGTATCCAAATACTTCTTAGTGAAATTCCAACAGAAAGTGCAGCTTGGTGGTCGTCAGCTACTGCTCTTAATGCTCTTCCTGTTTTTGTATACTGTGAGAAAAGAGCTAAGGATACAACTAAAATGACAGCAATTACTGTTGCCCAAATATTTAGGACATCCACATACATTCCGTAATAATCACTTCCTTCTGCGGCAAGACCAATTGTTGCTTCTTCTAACCAGATTGATCCTCCACTCGGAATACCAACGTCTAAAACCTTAACATCAGATCCCCACATTAAATCACCAACACCTTCGAGCGCAAAAGCTAAACCAATAGTTGCCATAAATAAGATTATAGGATCTTGATTAACAAGGTGTTTTAGAACCAGTCGTTCTATTATCCATGCAAGAGCAATCATAGTTACCATCGTTAATAATATAGCAAAAAAATTTGGCATCGAGGCATACCAATTATGATAATTCGTTCCAAAAAGTTCATTTATTAAATGTGCGAAAGGTACTTGACCTGTTTGATAGCCAACTAGAGTAAGCGCAGCAAAAAGAGCAAAAACGCCCTGGGCAAAGTTGAAAACTCCAGATGCCTTAAAAATCAAAACAAATCCAAGAGCTACAAGTGAATACATCACTCCGGACATTAATCCATTCAATACCGTTTCAATAAAATTAAGTAATTCTACACTCATAAAATAATTTCCTTACTAATCATCAGACACACCTAGATATGCATCAATAACTGCTTTGTTGTTTCTAATTTCTTTAGGTAATCCAGATCCAATTTTTTTGCCATAATCTAATACAACTATTCTATCTGAAATATCCATCACAACACCCATGTCGTGTTCAATTAAAACTATTGTAGTCTTTAATTCATTATTAACTGTGAGAACAAATCTACTCATATCTTGCTTTTCTTCTACATTCATACCTGCCATAGGTTCATCTAGAAGAAGTATTTCTGGTTCCATTGCCAATGCACGACCAAGTTCCACTCTTTTTTGTAGACCATATGGGAGTGATCCAACTGGTGTACGTCTGATTGATTGAAGGTCTAAAAAATCTATAACTCTTTCAACTCTTTCGCGATGTTCTTCTTCTTCTTTTGCCACTGGACCAAAATACAGCGCCTGCATTAAAAAGTTTTGCTTTTGTTTTAACAATCTTCCGGTCATAAGATTATCTAATGTGCTCATTCCCTTAAATAATGCTATATTCTGAAATGTTCTAGCAATTCCACTTTTTGCAGCTAATTCAGGTTCCATTTCATTTCTGTCTGTGCCAGCAAAATTTATTGTGCCACTTGTAGGTTTGTAAAACCCATTTATAACATTTAACATAGAAGATTTACCTGCTCCATTGGGTCCTATTATTGCAAAAACTTCACCTTTTTTTACATCAAATGAGACATCTGTTAGAGCTTTTACACCCCCGAAAGCTAAGCTAATGTTTTTAAGCTCTATTGCAGTTTTTCCATAAGGTATTTCTTTTAAATCTTCTAAACTCATTTATTTTTTACCTTTACTAGATTTCTGTGTTGTAGAAGTAGGTTTCTTAGATTTTGTATTAGGAGTTTTTATTAAATGCCTAATTTCCATAGTTGCACTGATTTTACTTTTTCTTCCATCTTCTAGCGTAAATTCTGTATTGATTGTGGCAGTATTTTTATCAAGATATAAGTCTTTTATTATGTCTTTATACCTACTATTAATTACACTTCTTCTAACTTTTCTCGTTCTGGTTAATTCACCATCATCTGCTTCTAACTCTTTAAATAATAATAAAAATTTTGCAATTTTAGTATTTTCAGGAAGTTGTTCATTAACTTTTTTGATTTCATCTTCAATTAGTTCATAAATTTCTTTATGTGCTGCTAGTCCAGTGTATGAGGTAAATGGTAATTGTAATTTCTCAGCAAGTTTTGATACAATAGAAAATCTTATACAAATAATTGCAGTTAAGTATGGTTTTTCAGAACCAATGACTACAGCTTCTCCTACGTAAGGAGAAAATTTTAATTTGTTTTCAATATTTTGAGGTGAAAATTTAACACCATCTGATTTAACAGCAATATCATTTACTCGATCAAGTACGTTAAGTCTTCCTTTTTTATCAAAAAAGCCTGCGTCGCCGGTATACATCCAACCTTTTTTGATAGTGTCTTTATAAGCTTTCTCATTATTATAATAACCGGAAAACATGCTTGGGTGTTTTGTTATTATTTCACCAAGTCCATTTGGATCTGGGTCTACAATTTTTACTTCACAATCTGGAAAAGGAACACCTACAGTCTCACAATCCATTGTACCATTTGGCACATCCTGTAGTGTGTAAGCGCCCATAAGTTCAGTTTGTCCATATAGTTGTCTAAGAGGAATACCCATAGCAAGAAAGAACTTAAATGTTTCAGGACCAATGGCAGCTCCTCCAGTGGCTGCTGATTTAACCTTACTAAAGCCAAGTCTATCTTTCAGTGAAGAAAATAATAGTTTGTCTGCAAGAAAATCTCTTTTTCCCTGATCAACAGCTTTTAATCCTCTTTCTACCATAGTGTTGAATAACCATTGAGTTATTTTGGGGGCGTCTAAAATTCTCGATCTCATGTCAGCTGCAATTTGTTCCCATAATCTAGGAGCTCCAAGCATAAAAGTTGGACCAACTTCTCTCATGTCTTCCATTGCGGTTTCAGGTCTTTCAGGAAAATTTACTTTCATACCTCCAACAATGTTAAAACCCACACCATAAGTCTGTTCCATTATCCATGGAAATGGTAATACTGAAACGTATTCATCATCCACAGACTTTGGGTCAACTTTAAGATACCTTATGACATGTTCAATAAACTTAGCCCCTGGAAGCATCGCTAATTTAGGATTTGAGGTTGTTCCAGATGTGGTGCATAAAATAGCATTTTTTTCACCTGAGATTTTCTCTATTATCTTATTATATTTATTGGGGTCTTTGGAGGAGATCTCTTTTCCTTCGCTAATTAAATCACTCATATCTGTGATCTTTGGATCATTTAATTCTTTAAGACCACGGCTATCTTCATAGAAAATATTGATTTGATTATTTTTAGGCCTTTTAATGGTTAATATTTTATCTACTTGTTCTTGATCTTCTGCATAAACAAAGTTCACTTTTGCAGCATTTATTAAATAGCCAACTTCTTCATCTAATGTATCTCTATATATACCTAAGCTCATTCCACCTATAGCTTGCGCAGCTAGTTCAAAAAATAGCCAGGAAGGTTTGTTATCGCCAATTAAACCAATAACATCGCCTGGCTTGAAACCCCTTTTAGATAGGCTAAGTGCTAAATATGAAACGTTATCATTATACTCTTTCCATGTAATTTCGTTCCAAATACCTAAATCTTTGTCCCTTAAAGCGATTGTATTTGGTATAGTTTCAGCTCTGTGTTTAAGAATTTTTGGAAGTGTATCGTGAATATTTGTATCTGGATAATTAGACATGACTACCTTTAAATTTAACCCCATAAATATTTAAGTATCTACTAACTTAGTAAATTACTTTCATTAATAAAAATTGATGAGATCAAACTTAGAAATAAGTAGCCCCCCCATATAATTAATAGGCTATCCAAAAAAACATTAAAATCAACATAAACTTTAATAAAATTTAAAAAAAATTATATCGATTGTTTTCAATGACTTAATTGAGAAAAAACTCTGTATTCAAATTAAAAATTTAATTAATTTACTTGTTAAATAAAAGAATCATCCGTTAACTGAACTATGTTTGCTCCTTTCGTAACAATTTTAAAATGAGATTCAACCCTAGGCAAAATATGAAAATCAAAAAATTCAGCTGAGATAACTTTGCCTTTTAGAAAATTATCATTTTGAGATTTTTCTGACAATTTTATTTTAGCTTTAACTTTTCCTTTATGCATTAGCCATCCACCAATTAAATAGCCAAAACCCATCATGTAATCAAAACTTATACAAGATAGCATTTCAGCATTATCTCTATTTTCTAAAATGAAATCTAGAGTGTTTGATGCTAAGGCAATCATTTTTAACATTTCTTGATTTTGTTCGCACTCGACTTTAATTTCTTCTAATAATTCTTTTGCAGTTTCCCCATTATCTCTAATAGTTTTCCTAAACATAAAGTCATTGGCTTGAATGGCATTAGTGCCTTCGTATATTGGTAATATTCTTGCATCTCTCATAAACTGAGCTGCTCCAGTTTCTTCAATAAATCCCATACCCCCGTGAATTTGTAGTCCATTACTAGTAACTTCTTGCGCTAATTCAGTAGACCAACCTTTGATTATTGGAATTAAAAAACCTTCTTTCAATTTACATTTTTCATTGCCGTTGTGCGCTCTTTCCATAATTTCGGATGAAACTAAAATTAGAGCACGCATTGCTTCTGTAAGACTACGCATGGATAAAAGTAGTCTTTTTACATCACCATGGCCTATAATTGGTGTGCCTTTTTCTCTGTTAATTGGAGTTCCTTGAATTCTTGTGTTTGCGTACTCTAGTGCTTTTTGTCTAGCAGCCTCAGAAATTGCCATCCCTTGAAGTCCAACATCAAACCGCGCTCTATTCATCATAATAAACATGTATTCAATACCTCTACCTTCTTCTCCCAGCATATAACCGATAGCACCTTCATTCTCTCCATAAGACATAACTGCTGTTGGGCTTGCTTTTATACCCATCTTATGTTCGATGGATATACATTTAAGGTCATTTCTAATTGTGTAATTGCCGCTTTCATCTTTTAAAAATTTTGGAATTATAAAAGTAGAAATACCTTTTATACCTTCAGGTGCACCCTCAGTCCTCGCAAGGACTAGATGAATGATATTTTCAGACATATCATGTTCACCATAAGTGATATATATCTTTTGTCCTTTTATCCTCCAATTCTCACCATCATGTTCAGCTTTAGTTTTTATTGTAGCTAGATCTGTTCCAGACTGAGGCTCTGTTAAATTCATAGTGCCTGTCCAGGCTCCAGAATTGAACTTGGGTAGATATGTTTTCTTTTCTTCTTCTGTGCCGACAAGAGTAAATGCGTCAATTAATCCTTGGGTTAATAAGCTACATAGCGCAAAAGACATATTTGCTCCATGCCAATATTCATTAATTGCAGCGCTCATTCTTGCTGGTAGTCCCATACCATCATAATTAGAATCACTTGCTACTCCAATCCAGCCCCCCTTAGCAATTTCTGAAAAGGCATGACTAAATCCTTCAGGTGTTTCAACTTCGTGATCTTGTCGAAGAACAGGATTGTTCTTATCACCAAAATGATTAAGAGGTGCTAAGTAATTGTCAGCTAGCTTTCCAGCCTCTGATAGAACTGCATCAATTGTAGTATCATCAAGATCCTCATGAGCAGGCAAAAGGTTTTCTAAAACAAATTTTGTGTCCTCTAAAGGAGACGTGTAACCCATTTAAAACTCCGGTACATTTTCATAGTTGATAAAATCTAGCCATACTATTATGAATATTATTAGGAGGAAATCAACTATGTCTGAAATAGAAAATGATTTAAGTAAAAATAAAGCAAATTATGCCTCATTAAGTCCTTTATCATTTCTAGAAAGAACACGAAAAACATTCCCAAATCAAATTGCTATTGAATATAAAGATTATAAATTAACTTACCAGCAAGCTGGTGAAAGATGTGAAGCATTAGCAGAACTTGTTAGAAATAAAAATTACGCTGATGGAAGTACAATCGCAGTAATGCTGCCCAATATTCCAGTTATGTGGGAGTGTCATTTTGGTATACCGATGGCAACTGGTGTCTTGAACGCAATTAACACAAGACTTGATAGTTTAACTGTTCGTTTTATTCTTGAACATGGAGAATCTAAAATGTTCATTTATGATTCTGAATATAGCCAAATAGTTGAGAAAGCTATAGAGAATTTAAAAAATACTCCATTATTAATTGAATATGTTGATAAAATTGCTGGTAATCAAAGGTCTAGTTTTGCAAACAAATTTAACTGTCTGGACTATGAGACAGAATTAGAAAAATTTATTGGTATTAAATTTGAACACGTTTTGCCAACTGATGAGTGGAATTCAATCGCTTTGAATTATACCTCTGGAACTACAGGTAACCCAAAGGGGGTTGTTTATCACCATCGTGGCGCATATTTGAATGCGATTGGTAATACGCTTACCTGGGACTTGCCAATGCACCCTAAGTATTTGTGGACACTTCCTATGTTTCATTGCAATGGATGGTGCTTTCCTTGGACTATTACTGAAAGAGCAGGCACCCATGTCTGCCTAAGACAACCAGCGGGAGAAATAATTGTTGAGGCTTTTCAAAAACACAATATAACTCATTTGTGTGGAGCTCCAATTGTAATGCAAATGGTAGCGGATTATCTGTTGCAAAATAAAATATCTCTTAAATCAAAAATTAAAATGATGACTGCTGGTGCCCCCCCTCCTGAGGCTGTTCTGAGTAAAATGGAGACCTGTGGTATTGAGGTCATTCATGTGTATGGTCTCACAGAAATTTATGGGCCTGCAGTTGTCTGTGCATGGCATCCCGAGTGGAACCAATATGATGCCTCTGAACAAGCCAGGTTAAAGGCAAGGCAAGGTGTTGTTTACTCTGTACAAGAAAATATGAAAATTATAGATCCTGAAACTAAAAAACAAGTTCCAAAAGATGGAATATCATTAGGTGAAGTCTTTATAAGAGGTAATATAACAATGAAAGGTTACCTTAAAAACAAAAAGGCGACTGATGAAGCTTTTGAAGATGGTTGGTTTCACACAGGTGACTTAGGTGTTTGGTATGATGATGGATATATTCAACTTAAGGATAGATCAAAAGATATAATTATATCTGGAGGTGAAAATATTTCCTCCATTGAAGTAGAAGACGCTATATATAAACATCCTGATGTTATTGCAGTAGCAGTTGTCGCAAAAGAAGACGAAAAATGGGGTGAAACTCCTTGTGCATTTGTAGAATTAAGTGAAGGATCTTCAATTGGAGAAAATGAGTTAAGAGATCATTGTAAATCTTTATTAGCTGGATTTAAGGTACCAAGATATTTTAATTTTGTAGAGCTTCCGAAAACAAGCACAGGAAAAATACAAAAATTTAAACTAAGAGAACAAGCAAAACTTGTTTGATTTAACTTACTTTTTTTAAATTCTGGTTATTTAAAATTTTATCAAAAGATTTATCCCATTTTTCTTCAGCAATTTTTATATTTTTTTCTTTAACATGCCCATACCCTTTTATTGATAAAGGTATATCAAGAAATTCGATAATTTTTTTATAATTATTATCATTTAAAATTTCAGATATTTTATTAATAGTAGTGATAGTTTTTTGAGCCAAAGCACGTTCTTTTTTTCTTTCTGAGGTATATCCAAATATATCTAATTTTGTTCCTCTTAGAAATTTAAGATAAGACAATACTTTGAAAACTTTATATACCCAATGACCAAACCTTCTTTTAAGTAGATGACCTGTTTCAGGATCTTTTTTAGAGAACAATGGTGGTGCTAGATAGTATTCTAATTTCGCGTTTTTATTTTCATTTAAAAAGGTTTGGGCAAAATCCCCGCTAGTGTGTAATCTAGCAACTTCGTATTCATCTTTGTATCTCATAGCTCTAAATAAAGTAAGAGCAGCTTTCCTGGATAGAGGTAATTTTTTTTCTGATTTATCTATTTGATTTTCTTTTTTAATTATTTTTTTGACATTAGAAAGAAAAATTTTGGAGTACTCTTTGTTTTGATATTTTTCAAGTATGTCAGAAAAATTATCTACATATTTATCTATTGATATAATTTCAGACTTTTTTGAGTTTAAGCCAGCTAAATTAAATACTGATTGTGGTTGTTCGCACAATAATCGTCCCCAATTGAAAGCCCTTAGGTTTTGTTCAATAGCCACTCCATTGAGTTCTATAGCTTTTTGTAGAGAATCAATATCTATCGGAAGAAGTTCTTTTTGAGCGGCTATTCCCAACATCATTATATTTGCAGAAACTGTATCGCCAACTAAAGCTTCAGCTAAGTTGGATATATCAATAAAGTCT
>CACJOU010000031.1 GCA_902595145.1 uncultured SAR116 cluster alpha proteobacterium
CAAGCACTATCTTATTGAAAGAACATCAAAATATTTTAGATACATCTCAAAAAGAATTAGTAGATTTAGAAAAACTATCTGAAAAATCAGTAAACTTGCCAACTTTACTTGCAGATGAATTAAAAATCAGAAATGCAGCTGATCAATGTAGAAATGAATTGACAGTTGCAATGGCTGCAGAGCAACAAATTAGAAATCAGGAAAGTTATCAACAAAGAAACCTAATGCAAATTAACAATCAAAAAAATGATTGGGAAAACAGAAAGGACGAGGCAGAAACAAGAATTAAATCTTTAAAAGAAAGACTAGATAGCTTAAAAGAAGATAAATCAAGACTTGAGAAACTACCAGATAATTTTGTGGAAAAAGCTAATGAATTAAACATTAAGATTCAAACAGCAGAACAAAACAGAAACCTTGCTGCAGATAAATTAGTACAAACGGAAACATTACTTAATGAAGCAGAAAAATTAGAAAAATCGTCAGAACAAAATTTAGCATCTTTTCGAGAAGATATGATAAAGGTTGAAGCCTCACTTAATCTAGCTAAAACAAAAATAGAGAATATCGAGGATAGGGTTCATGAAAAACTCAGGATTAAGTCGAATCAACTAAAAGAAATTGTCAATTTAAGTGATAATAAAGAACTAAATACATCAATCGAAACTCTGGAAAAAACAGTTCAAAGATTATTAAATGAAAGAGAATCATTAGGTGCTGTAAATTTACGTGCTGAAGAAGAAATGAACGAAATGAGACAAAAAATTGAATTAATGTCCAAGGAAAGGGTTGACTTAGAGTTAGCAATTGAAAAACTAAAAAGTGGAATTTTTGAATTAAATAAAGAGGGTAGACAACGTCTTAAAGATAGTTTTGAGCTTGTAAATAAAAACTTTAAGAATCTTTTTAAAAAGCTTTTTGGAGGTGGTGACGCTGAATTAAAATTAGTTGGAGATGATGATCCTCTAAAAGCTGGATTGGAGATATTAGCAAGTCCACCTGGAAAAAAAATGCAATTACTTTCTTTATTGTCAGGTGGAGAACAAGCTTTAACAGCCATATCTCTCATTTTTTCTGTTTTCTTATGTAATCCTGCTCCAATATGTATTTTGGATGAGGTGGATGCTGCTTTAGATGATAGTAATGTTGTTAGATTCTGTAACTTATTGGATAAAATAGTAGATGAAACAGAAACGTATTTTTTAGTTGTGACACACCATAGATTGACGATGGCTAAAATGAATAGGCTTTTTGGTGTTACTATGGAACAAAAAGGTATAAGTAGACTAGTTTCCGTTGATTTAGAGCAAGCAAATAAAATAAAGGATATAGCTTAATTAAAGTTTTTAAAGTAAACTCTTGACTTATTTGTTAGCTCAAAATAATTTAAGCACGCTTATAGTTTTCAATTGAAAGTATAGTATGAGCACGTTTAATAAACAAAAAAATTTATCAAAAAGAATAGAAGTAGCACTAGCTAAGAAGGATTATAAACAAACATTTAATAAAACAGAATCGCTTAATATCTACTATAGAGTTGGGACAGAATTGCTCGCAGGTTTAATAATTGGTGCGGTAATAGGATGGACAATAGATCAGTGGCTTAATACCATTCCCTTATTTCTGATAATAATGTTTATATTAGGTGGTGTAGCTGGGATATATAACCTTTGGAGAGTTTTGACTGGCAAGGGTCTAAAAATGGGATTTTTTAACGAAAAAGAAAAATAATATGAATTCACCTGTAGAACAATTTACAATTAAAACTTTATATGAACTTAACTTTATGGGTATTGATGTATCCTTTACTAACGCGTCTCTATTTATGATGTTGTCCATTCTTGGGTCAGTTTGTTTTTTATATCTTGGATCAAGAAAGCAAGCACTTATACCTGGAAGATTTCAATCCTTAGTAGAAATGTCATATGAGTTTGTTGCAAATATGGTTAAAGAAAATGCGGGTAAAGGTAGTCAAGCTTACTTTCCATTTATATTCACTTTATTTATGTTTATTCTATTTGGAAATCTGCTTGGAATGATACCCTACAGTTACACTTTTACGTCACAAATAGCTGTTACATTTACATTGGCTGCAATCATATTCGTAGGAGTTACATTTATTGCAATTTTAAAACATGGATTTAAATTTTTTACATACTTTTTTCCATCTGGAGTTCCAATCGGTCTAGCACCTCTACTGATACCAATTGAGATTATCTCTTACTTTATCCGTCCAATTAGTTTATCTGTCAGATTATTCGCTAATATGTTAGCCGGACACACAATGATGAAGGTATTTGCTGGACTTATAATAATGATGGGATCAGCCGGTGGTGTTTTAAAAGCAGGAGCAATATTACCTCTTTTGGCAGTAATTGGTTTAACAGGACTGGAATTTTTAGTAGCTGCACTGCAAGCTTATGTTTTCAGTATTTTAACATGCATGTACCTTCATGACGCAATACATTTACACTAATTCATTACTAAATTAAAATTACTTAAGAAAGGAAAAAAATATGGAAATGGATGCCGCAAAATTAATAGGAGCTGGTTTAGCCGTTATAGCTCTAGCTGGAGTTGGAGTTGGAATTGGTAATATTTTTGCTTCATTAGTTACAGCTGTTGGAAGAAACCCAGCAGCAAAAAATGAAGTTTTTGGAATAGCTATTTTAGGATTTGCTCTAACAGAAGCAGTTGCACTTTTTGCACTAGTTATTGCGCTATTACTATTATTCACATTCTAAAATAATTAATTTTGCCTATAGTAATTTAACTATAGGCAGATTTTACTTAAATAAGAGTAATTAATGTCATACTATCGTAAATTCATCTTAGCTTTACTTCTCTTCATATATAATTCTTATGTTGCTCAAGCTGA
The DNA here is from genome assembly GCA_902595145.1 of uncultured SAR116 cluster alpha proteobacterium. Taxonomy (GTDB): domain Bacteria; phylum Pseudomonadota; class Alphaproteobacteria; order Puniceispirillales; family Marisalimonadaceae; genus Marisalimonas. The sequence goes on from CACJOU010000031.1 coordinate 2,879, forward strand.
TGAGGGAAAAGCTGGACTTCCACAATTAGATTTTAATACATATCCATCTCTTATTTTTTGGTCTGTTGTATCCCTAATTATAGGTTATATCCTGATGAAATATTTGGTAACTCCAAATATAAAATCAATTTTAAATAACAGAGAAAATAATATCCAAAATGATTTAGTAAAAGCTAAAACTTCAACTCAAGAGACTGAAAAAATAAAGGAAAATATTATTAATTCTCAGACAGAATTAAAATCAAGATCACAATTAATTGTGAATCAAGCTCTTTCTGAAACAAAACAAAACATCGAAAAAAAAGAAAAAGATATAAATCATAAATTAAATGAAAAAATTGTCCATGCTGAGAAACAAATAATGGAAACACAAAAATTAGTTATAAAAGAAGTGATAGACAACGCCGAAGAACTCACTGCAAAAGTCATTCAAAATTTAACCGATCTTAAATACGATAAGGTTGAGGGAAAGAAAGCAATTAATACAGCGTCAAAAAACATATTGGTGGAGAAATAGAATGTACTTTGATGAGACAGCATGGGTTGCAATTGCGTTTTTTTTATTTTTTGTGTTGGTGTGGAAAAAAGGAAAGAAAGCTATACTTTCTTTACTAGATGAGAGATCATTATTAATTGAAAAAGAACTTAATGAAGCTAAATCACTTAAAGAAGAAGCTTTGGAAGAACTGAGGCTTACTTTACAAAATCAAAAAAATGTATCTGACGAAGCTGAAAATCTTATTAAAAAAGCAAAAGAAACTGCTAAAAGAATTCAAGAAGAGGCAAACTTAAAATCCCTTGAAATGATTAAAAGAAAAGAAGAACAAGCTAAACAAAAAATCTTATCGTTAGAAGCTGAGGCTATAAAAAACATTAAAGAAATTACTAGCAGTATTGTGATTGAATCATCCAAAACTTATATAAAACAGAAATTAGATAGTAAAGAAAACATTAATTTAATCTCTAAATCTTCAAATGAGATTAAATCCTCTATTTTAAAATAGCTACTTAATACCTAGAAAAACTTTTCCTCCAGCAGGAACTTTCAATTCAAATGTTGTAGCTCTATCTACTATTTTACTACCTTTTAATAAAAATTGAGAATAGTTAAATTCATCTCTATCAAATTCTTTTTCATTTGAATCTACTGATACTACACTAATATTGACAGGGACATAATCTTCCTTCGTTGTATCATTTCTGATTGCTCGCACATTAACAGAAAGCTCCATTTCAATATCATCGCCATCTTTAAAGCAAAACTTCTTTACACCTCTAAATCCTAAATAAACAGGTGAGTTACCTTCTGAATCAACAACAATTTCAGCAGCTTTTTTAGGTGCAATCAATTTGGGACATTCAAAAACATCTTTTTTAAAAGTTGAACAACCATATAAAAAGAAAAATGAAATTATAATAAAAACTCTAATCATACATATTATCCTAAAAACTTAAAAAATTTTGTAACTTGGCTAATCTTTATTGACGTATTGATTGTAATACATCAAAACTAAATTATGAAGAAACAAAAAATTAATTTATATCTTGCATCACCAAGAGGTTTTTGTGCAGGTGTTGATAGAGCTGTAAAGATTGTAGAAGAGTCTATTAAAAGATTTGGATCTCCAGTATATGTTAGACATGAAATAGTTCATAATAAAGACGTCGTTAATTCTTTAGCTAGAATAGGCGCAGTGTTTGTTGATGAAGTTAATGAGGCACCAACTGATCGTCCAATTATCTTTTCAGCTCATGGCGTTGCTAAATCAGTAATGGATGAAGCAAGACAAAGGAAAATGATTTCTATAGATGCTACTTGTCCATTAGTAACTAAAGTTCATAATGAAACAATTCGTCATTATAATTTAGGAAGACACGTTTTATTGATTGGACATAAAAACCATGTAGAAGTAATTGGAACTATGGGGCAAGTTCCAAAAAATAATATTACTCTGATTGAAACAGAAGAAGACGCTTATAAAGTTAAAATAGATAATCCAGACAATATAGCTTTTGCTACCCAAACGACATTGTCTATAGATGATACAAGTAAAATTTTAAGTATTTTAAAATCTAGATTTCCAAATATTAAAGGACCGAGTTCTGAAGATATTTGTTATGCAACTACAAATAGACAAATGGCAGTAAAATCAATGTCAAAAATATGTGATTGTATTTTAGTTATAGGAGCTGAAAATTCCTCTAATTCTGTTCGTCTTGTAGAAGTGGCGTTATCTCACGGTGTAAAGAAAGCTATTTTAATACCCAACGAAAATAAACTTGATTTGTTTTTAAAAAAATTTGATCCCTTAAAATCTCCAAATATTGGTTTAACTGCTGGTGCATCAGCACCTGAGACCCTGGTACAAGTGTTAATATCTAAACTTAAAAAAGATTTTGAAGTTAATTTGATAGATCATGAAGTAACAAAAGAAGATGTTAAATTTAATTTACCAAAAATTTTACGATAAGTTTTAGGATTTAGAATTGGCTGTCTATACAAATTTAAATGAAGATCATATAATAGATTTTTTAAAGCTATACGACATTGGTGAGTTAATTTCATTTTCTGAAATTACAGAAGGAATAGAAAACAGTAACTTTTATTTAAAAACATCTAATGGTAATTATATACTCACTATTTTTGAAAAAAGAGTAGATATTAAGGACATTCCTTTTTTTATTAAAATTATGCTTCATTTAAACAAAAATGGTTATTATTGTCCTGAACCAATATGTGATAAAAATAATAAATTTCTTCAAAAATTAAAAGGAAAACCCACAATCGTTGTTGATTTTCTTGAAGGAGAATCCAAAAACAACGTGACTATTGAAGATTGTAATCAAGTTGGTTCCAGTATGGGTCTTATGCACCTCTCTAGTAAAGATTTTGAAATTAAAAGAGATAACTCTCTTTCTATAAAGGGATGGCAAACATTAATTAAAAATTGTAATAATTCTGTACCAGCTAACGTATTAAATAAACTCCAACCTCAATTAATGAAAGATATACAAAATTCCTTCGATTTTGTTTCTAAATTTTGGCCACATGACTTACCAAAAGGTTTTATTCATGGAGATTTTTTTCCTGATAATGTTTTTTTTATTAATAATAAAATTACGGGAGTAATTGATTTTTATTTTTCTTGTACTGATATACTTGCATATGATTTGGCGATTGCTATTAATGCTTGGTGTTTTGATAAGAAATACAATTTTCAAGATAAAAAATATCAAGCTCTATTAAAAGGATACAACTCTAAAAGGAAATTAAGTAAAGATGAAGAATTTTTTTTACCACTACTGTGTCAAGCTGCTTCACTCCGTTTTTTATTAACAAGATTATTCGATTGGGTAAATACACCTGTTGAAGCTAATGTTATTCTAAAAAATCCAGAAGAATACATAACAAAACACAAACACTTTAAGAAATTAGTTAAAAATATTAAATATTTAGAAAATTAATCATGAAAAAAGAAATTGCTATTTTTACAGATGGTGCATGCTCTGGAAATCCTGGGAAAGGTGGATGGGGAGCTGTTTTACTTTATCAGGATAATGAAAAACATTTATCTGGATCAGAAAAATTAACTACAAATAATAGAATGGAACTTAAGGCAACAATTGAGGCTTTAAAAGCAATAAAACAACCAAGTAAAATAAAATTATATACAGATTCACAATATGTTAAAAATGGAATAACAGAATGGATTATAAAATGGAAAAAAAATGGATGGAAAACTGCCAATAGAAAAAAGGTTTCCAATAAAGAGCTTTGGATTGAACTAGATGAAAATGTGAATCTTCATAATGTAGAATGGTTTTGGGTTAAAGGACATTCTGGAAACCATTACAATGAAATTGCAGATAAATTGGCTGTAAATGCAATGAATGAGTAATAATAAAATACTATAGATTTTTTAAAATATTTTCTGCAGTTGAAACATCAAATGCTCCAACTTCTTCTACAAATGACTTTCTGATTACATTATCATCAACTATCATTGCAAATCTTCTTGATCTATGCCCCATTATTCTACCAAAATTCATATCTAGACCAAGAGACTGTGAAACTGAACAATCTGAGTCAGACAACATGTCAATTTTTCCTTCAACTTCATTTGCTAAACCCCATGCACGCATTACATGTGGATCATTCACTGCCATACATGCAATTATGTCCACTCCTTTATCTTTAATATCTTGATAATATTTTATATAACCTGGCAAATGCTTAGCAGAACATGTCGGTGTAAAAGCTCCAGGTAAAGCAAACAAAACAACTTTATTCGATTTAAAATAATCATCAGTTTTGACTTCTTTTACTCCCTCACTATCTTTTATAAGAAATATTCCAGAGGGGAAGTTATTACCTATATTAGTTGACATGCAAACTCCTTATATTTTTAAATTATTCTTAAACTATATCACTGTGTTTTAAAATAAAATTATTTTACTATTTTTATATATTTCTGGATTTCTTTAATAGTCAGTAATTCAGGCAGAATTTTTCCATTTAACAATAATGGACCATAAATTTCATTATACGGTATTCCATAACGTTGTTTTTTAGTTAAGAATTTTTTTATATTTTTGTTCGGCTTAGTCCAATCTAAAACCAGAACTTTTACATTATTTCTTTTAAAAATTTCTGACACTTGTTTTGTTTCAAGAACCAAAGCTTTATTCACCTGACATGTTATACACCAATCTGCAGTAATATCGACAAATACTATTTCACCTTTAGTTGCTAACTGATTTGGCAATGAAATATTTTTATTTATATCCCAATTAACTATCTCTAAATTAGAATAGTTATTTAAATTTGTTTCAATTTTTGTCTGTAATTTTATTAATAAGTTAATTAACCATAACGATGTAAGAAGAAGGAAAACAGCCATAATTTTTTTAAAAGTTACTAACCAATTACCAGGCTTTGGAATAATTGATATAATTTTTGGGAATAACATTATTAAAATAAGGGGTAATGACAAACCTAGACCCATAATTAAAAGAATGGAAAAAATTTCGAAAATGCCTCCAGATAAGGCAAAACCAACTGCAGTACCCACTAATGGTGCTGTACACGGAGTAGCTAATAAAGTTAATGTAATTCCAGTAATGAAATCACCAACAAAACCCTCACCCCTATATGATAGAATATTTAAAACTTTTGGAGGTAAAAATAAATTAAATAACCCTAAGAGATTAAAACCAAAAAAAGCAGTTAGTAAAATCATAAAAATCAGAAAAGATGGATTTTGAAATTGTACACCCCACCCAACAAGTTCCCCCGCAGACTTAATAATGTAAGTACCAACAGCTAAAAATAAAAAAGATGTTAATATACCCAATATATTAA
>CACJOU010000032.1 GCA_902595145.1 uncultured SAR116 cluster alpha proteobacterium
CAGCAACAACTTTTAAGGGATATCCTTTTTGCTTTAATTCGAATTTCACTGGAAACTCTTTTCCTGGACCAGATCTCATATAAGTTAATGATTTTTTTAATGAAACCATTCTTGGTATTTCTAGACCACTACCATTGATCGACACCTTGGGTTCTATTTGGTTTGATAAAGCATTTTTTGAGGATATGATAAAAATGATTATTAATAAAATTGGAACATTCAAAATTATTTTAGTGTTAAAAATATATATATTCATGACATTTAATTTGAACACACGGGGCATTGGTTATTCTTTTTAAGCCTGATTTTGTCAAGATTTAAAGTTAATCCATCATATAAAAATAAATTTCCCGCTGTAGATTGATAATCTTTTAGTGCTATTTCTTTTATAGCTTCATTAACTTGCATACTTCCAATTAAACCTGTTACAGGACCAATTATTCCAGCGTCTCTACAATTTGTAATAGGAGCTTTTTCGTTAGTTCTTGGAAAAATACATTCATAACAAGGATAGTCTTTGTGTAATCCGCTTTTCCAAATCGCTAATTGTCCTTCCATTTGAACGGCAGAACCTGAAATTAAAATTTTTTTAAACTTATGTGACAAAGAATTCAAAATATATTTCGTCTCAGGATTGTCAGAGCAATCAAAAATCAAATCAAAATTACTAATATCTATAGTTTCATCAAAAATATTTTTTCTTGAAATTATTGAAATATTGGGATTTATTTTGAGACACTCTTGTACTAAATTTTCAGCTTTATTATTACCAATATGATCACTCTTGTGCGCAATTTGTCTATTAAGGTTACTAATTTCAATAATATCCTCATCGTAAATCTCAATATGCCCAAATCCTGCTGCGGAAGCATAAAGTGCTACCGGACAACCTAAACCGCCAGCCCCAACAATCAAACATTTGGTATTAAGTAAATTTTCTTGCCCATCCTCTTCAAAATCAGGAATAATTACTTGCCTCGCATATCTGTTTAGATCATCATCATTAAGCATTTACGCCTCGTTTGTTATAATTAATCAAAAGATCATGAATTTTGTCAGCTAAATGGTAAGCTACAGATTTTTTGCTTTGTTTTTTCCATTCCTCATAATTATTTTTTTCAATAAGAGATACCTTATTAAAATCTTCTCCAAAAACTTTATTATTACTAACATCATTGGCAATAATTAAATCAATATTTTTAGACATTAATTTATTATGAGCATTTTGATTAATATTAGTCGTTTCTGCTGAAAATCCGATTATAATTTTAGGTCTAACGTTACTTTTTGAAATTGATTCTAAAATATCAGGATTTTTTTCGGTCTCAAAAAATAATTTTTTATTAGTTTTTTTTATTTTATTATTTGTGTCAATCTTATTATTTGATGCTGTTTTAGGTATTAATTTCCAGTCTGCTACTGCCGCACTACAGATCAAAATATCAGTAGGGAGTTGTTGAGTTACATTATCTAGCATTTCTTTCGCAGTTTTAACTTGTATAATATTTTTACAATTTGGAAAAGGAATATTGACAGGACCACTTATCAGAGTTACTTGTGCTCCTCTTCTTGTTAATTCAGAAGCAATCTCAAAACCTTGTTTGCCTGAAGATTTATTGCTTACAAACCTTATTGGGTCAATTTCTTCTATAGTTGGTCCAGCTGTAATTAAAATAGAAATATTTTTAAATTGATTTTTTCGAATTTGATTTTCTTTAATGTATGAGAAAGTAAATTCTAATATTGACTTAGGCTCTGGAAATCTTCCTGTTCCATGCTCACCACAAGCCATATCACCTATATCTGGTTCTATAAATTTTATGCCCCTATCTATTAGTTTTCTGTAATTTTCACGAGTTGCTAAGTTATTCCACATAACTGGATTCATTGAAGGTGCAAAAATTATTTTAGAAAAAGAAGCAAGCAAAATTGTACTTGCTAAATCATCAGCCAATCCATTTGCAAGCTTTGCCATTATATTCGCAGTTGCAGGTGCTACCAAGATAAGATCTGGACTTCTAGCTAGATTAATATGGTTCATTTTTGCTTCGTCTTCGACTGAAAATAAATCAACATAACATTTTTTTTCATTCAAACTTGTAACCAACAAAGGTGTGATAAATTTTTGAGCAGATTTAGTCATTACAACATCAAGTTCAATATCAGTTTTTTTTATTAATCTAATTATTTCAAGAGATTTATATGATGCTATTCCTCCACAAATAATTAACAACATTTTAAATTTTAAATTATTTAATTTTTTCGAAGGTAAAAATTTTTCAATGTTTACGTCTAAATATGAGCTCAATTTTAAAATAGCTTCACGCTTGGAAGTTGGTATTTTATTAAGTTTTTTCCAATTAGAAATTGCAGAGGGTTGAATTTTTAATTTTTCAGCTACAGCACCCGTTCCTCCAAGTAAAGAAATAAGTTGTGAAATATTATTCATGAGATGAAGCCTGTGGTTATATTAAAAATACTATAATAATTAAATTAAATGAAAAATAAATGAAATATTTCATTTTTTTGATAAAATTTCATCAATTTTATTGATTATTTCAGGTATTTTAAGTAAAGCTATCTTGTTCTTATGAAACCATTCTTCCAGTACCTTAAATGGATCGTGTGTATCAGTAATCCATTTATCTATTAAGGGTCTAGATAATTCCCACATATTTATATTTGGATTTATTTGTCTAGTTGTGCCCTCAGCCATTAACATAGTTTTTTGTAATAGTGTAAACTGTGGTTGCACTTCGATATCAAATTTTTTAGATAAACTCAGTATTTGGTCTAGTAATTTAGCTAAAGAAACTTCACCAATTGGTTTGTTTAAGATAGGCGTAGAGATAGCTCTTATTGCTTGAGAAAGATGATCATGGGAAACATTTTTGCCCAACATATTCGCCTCATCGTGTATTTCAACAACTTTCTTATAATTTTTATTTAATAGATAAGTAAGTAATAATGCCAAAAATTGTCTATCTTTATTTGATAGTCTGCCCATAATACCAAAATCAATAGGTACCAGTGCACCTTCTTTATCAATTAAAATATTTCCAGGGTGCATATCCCCATGAAAGAAACCATCACGGAAAACTTGAAGGAAAAATACTTCTATGCCTATTTCTGTTATTTTTTTGATATTATGTTTAGAGGCATTAAGTGATTCTAAATCATCAATTCTAGTTCCTTCGATAAATTCAAGAACAAGCATATTTTTAGTTGTAAATTCCCAGTAAATTTTTGGAACTCTATAATTATGATGATTTTTAAAATTTTCAGCAAGTTCATCTGCTGCAGAAGCTTCTAATGTTAAATCAAGTTCATTTAAGGATACTTCAGATAATACCTCTACATTTTTGGAAAGTTTGAGTCTTTTGATACTTGGAACACAAAATTCAAAGGATTTGGTAATCCAATAAAAAAAAGTAAAGTCTTTAAACAAATGTTTATGTATGTTTGGCTTTAATATTTTAATAGCTACTTTTTTTCCGTTTTTAAGGACCCCAGTATGAACTTGAGCAACAGATGCGTTTGCAATTGGATTTTCATCAAAAGAAGCTAAACTTTCTTGAAGAAGATTTTCATTTTCTTCTTGAATCATTTTTCTAGCAATAGAATATGAAAAAGGTTCTAATTTACCTTGTAATATTTTAAGTTCATCGCATGTTTTTTCCCCAAGTATATCAGGTCTTGTTGATAAAGCTTGGCCAAATTTTATAAACCCTGGTCCCAAGTTGATTAAAACATTGGAAAGTTTTTTTCCGATTTCTTTTTGATCATTATTTACAAAAATAAAATTTAAAGTTTTCAAAATTAATTCAGTTTTTTTATTAAAAAATTTATTTTCAATTAGAGGAGTCAAAATGCCAGTTCTAGTTACTTTAATAAATATTAAAAGACTTTTAATTAAAAAGTATGGTATTTTCCATAGTGGGTATTCTAACTTCTGTTGTATCAGCATTTAGATTTTCCAACCACTATGCAGAGCAACTATGCCGTTTGATAAGTTTCTGTATTTCACTCTAGAAAATCCAACTTCAGAAAGCATTTGACAGAGCTCAGCTTGGGTAGGAAATTTTCTTATAGACTCTACTAAATATGTGTAGGCTTCTTTATTGCCAGTAACTTTATCTCCAATTAATGGCATAATTTTAAATGACCATAAATCATAAAACTTTTTTAGAAAATCATTTTCAACATGGCTAAATTCTAAACATATAAACCTGCCACCAGGCTTAAGAATACGGTAAATTTCTTGTAAAGATTTATTTCTATCTGTAATATTTCTTAAACCAAAACTCATGGTTGCTCTTTCAAATGTATTGTCTAAGGCTGGAATGTTTTCTGCACTTGCAATAGACCACTCTAAGTTATGGATATTCCTATATTTTTGTTTACTTACCTGGATCATTTCTTTATTTATATCGAAAATATGAGCTGAATTACCACCTGCATTTAAAAATTTATAAGCGATATCACCTGTTCCTCCAGCAATATCAGCCAAATTTTGATTGCTTTGAGGAGCTATCCAATTAATTAAATCACTTTTCCAATTTCTATGAATACCTAAACTTGTTATATCATTCATAAGGTCGTATTTGCGAGCAACTGAATTGAATACATTATTCACCAATTTTTGTTTATCACTTTTTTTCACCGACTTGTAACCAAAGTCTACATTATTTTGATTTTTATTTACCATTATTAACCTAGACAATATAGTTAGTATTAATTTTAATTAGTATTAATATACTTTCTAAATTTAATTTAAGATAGAATAAAAAGGACAAAAATGCCTGAATTACCTGAAGTTGAAACAGTATGTTTAGCTTTATCCAAAATTCTTAATAATTCTAGAGTTAGTGATATTGAGATATTCAGAAAAGATCTAAGATGGGATGTAAAAGAAAACTTAGAAAAAGATTTAAAAGAAAAAATTTTAAAAAAACCATATAGAAGAGGAAAATATATTTTAATACCAACTCTTGAAAAATATATACTACTAATTCATTTAGGAATGAGTGGAACAATAAAAATTGCATCTAAGGAATACAAAGTATCTAAGCATGATCATGTTAAAATCAGTGTAGAAAATAAAGAAAGTAAATTTTTTACAATTGTATTTAATGATCCTAGAAGATTTGGGTATGTTGATTTTTTCCATATAGAAGATATTGAAAAGCACTTTTTGCTAAAAAAACTAGGTGTAGAACCTCTTGGAAACGCTTTTACTATAAAATATCTCCAGAAAAAAATTTATAAAAAATCTAGGTGTATTAAAAACTTTATAATGGATCAAAGTATTATAGTTGGTATAGGAAATATTTATGCTAGTGAGATTTTACATAAAGCAGGTATTAATCCTTTAAGAACTGTGGATAGCCTAAAAAAAGAACATTTAAAATCAATTATAGATGCAACAAAGTTTATTTTAAAAAAGTCAATAAATGTTGGTGGAACAACTATAAGAAATCACTTGCAACCTGACGGAAAACTTGGATATTTCGCACAAAAACTACAAGTTTATGGAAAAAGTAAACATAACTGTAATAAATGCGATAACCTGATAAGTTTAATAAATATTAGTAATCGATCAACGTATTTTTGTAGCAACTGTCAAAGGTGATACTTCAATAAATAAATATATATTAATTAACTTGACAATTAATGAAGAAAAACTTAATTCATATAAAAATTTGAAAGGTATTATTATGGCTAACCATGTTTCAGCAAAAAAAAGAATTAGAAGAAATGCTAGAATGGAAATTGTTAATAAAATCAGAAAAAATAGAGTAAGATCATTTATCAAAAAAGTTGAATTAGCTATAGAAAAAGCTGATAAATCCTTAGCGCAAGAAGCATTTAAAATTGCTCAACCAGAAATGCACAGGTCAGTTACAAAAGGTGTTTTTAAAAAGAATACAATGTCTAGAAAATTATCTAGACTTGCCTCTAGAATAAAAAAAATAGCATAAACTTATTCTCATAATGACTTATAATTAAAGAGGCGTATGCCTCTTTTTTTATAAAATAATTAATTCAACGATTCGCTTAATTTATAAAAATAATAATTAAGGATTTTCTAAAAAACTCATTTT
>CACJOU010000033.1 GCA_902595145.1 uncultured SAR116 cluster alpha proteobacterium
AAGACAAGGTTTAATACATTCTTTTTTTGCTGAAAGAGCTAATACAAAAATACCAGAATTAAAAGAAGGCAAACCAATAGAACTTAACAAAATTGGCATAATTGGTGGTGGCACAATGGGTACTGGAATTTCTATGGCCGCTATGAATGCAGGTTTCAATGTGATTATGATTGAACAAAATGATGAAGCCATCCAAAAAGCCAAGGCAAAAATTATTTCAACTTATGATAGAAGCGTTAAATTAAATAGAATTACAACTGAACAAAAAAATAAAACTATGGATATGTTTTCTGCGACAACAAATTTCTCAGAGCTCAAAGATAGAGATTTGATAATAGAAGCTGTATTTGAAAACATGGACGTTAAAAAAGAAGTCTTTGTGAAATTAAATCAGATTTGTAGTCAAGACTGTATTTTAGCATCCAATACTAGTTATTTAAATGTAAATGAAATTGCTTCAGTTGTAGATAATCCAAGCAGGGTTATTGGTTTGCATTTCTTTTCTCCAGCTAACATTATGAAACTTTTAGAAGTTGTAGTGGCAGAAAAAACATCTAAAGATACTGTTTCTACTGCCTTTAACTTAGCAAAAAAAATGAGAAAGGTACCAGTAAGATCAGGAGTTTGTGATGGCTTTATAGGTAACAGAATTCTCTCAAAATATTTAGTTGGTACGTATCACATGGTTGAGGATGGAGCAAGCCCATTTCATGTTGATAATGTGATAAGAGATTTTGGCTGTGCAATGGGAATTTTCCAGGTAATTGATTTAGCTGGTGGTGATATAGGTTGGGCAACAAGAAAAAGAAAAGCACCATTCAGACATAAAGATGATAGATATGTGCAAATACCTGATAGAGTATGTGAAAGAGGTTGGTTTGGTCAAAAAACTTCTAAAGGATATTATTTATATGGAGAAAATGTAGATTTTCTTACGCCTAATCCAGAAATAGAAGTAATTTGTGAACAAGAAAGAAAAAGAGCCGGAATAACTCCGAAAAAATTTGATGATAAGGAGATATTAGATAAATACATTGCTGCGATGGTATATGAAGGGACTAAAATTCTAAGTGAACAAATAGCACTAAAGCCTTCAGATATAGATGTTGTTTTTACTAATGGTTATGGATTTCCTAAATGGAGAGGAGGTCCAATGAAATATGCAGATATGATTGGATTAGACAAAATATTGAAAAATATTCAAAAATATTCAGAAGAAGACCCAAGATTTTGGTCTCCTCCGAAGCTACTAGAAGATTTAGTTAAACAAAACAAAAATTTTGATAGTTTAAATTAAAATTTAATTGTAAATATTTATAAAGTAGGGTCAGGATTAACTTTAACTACTAACTTTCCAAAATTTTTACCATTTAATAATCCTATGAAAGCATTAGGAGCATTTTCTAAGCCCTCAACAAAGTCTTCTTTAAATTTAATCTTGCCTTCATTTATCCATTTTGAAAGAGCTATGATTGACTCTTCTCTTTGATCATAATGATTAAAAACAATAAAACCTTTTATCATCATTCTTTTTGTAAGTATTTGCCTAAATAATAAGGGCAATCTATCTTTTTCTCCACCTTTTAGACTTGTAGCATTATATAAGCTAATAAGGCCACAAACTGGTATCCTGGCATAATCATTTAAGAGAGGCATAACAGTATCGAAAGTAATACCACCTACGTTCTCCCAATAGATGTCTACACCATCAGGACAAGCAGATTTTAGTTTTTCTTTAAAATTTGGATCCTTATAATTTACACATTCATCGAAACCAAGTTCAGTTTTAGTAAACTCACATTTATCTTCGGTACCTGCAACTCCTACAACTCTACATCCATAAATTTTACCAATTTGACCAACGGTCGCTCCTACCGCGCCACTTGCTGCTGAAACAACTAAAGTTTCTCCATTTTGTGGTTTGGCAAAATTATGCATACCTACGTAAGCTGTTGTTCCTGGCATGCCCAAAACACCAATAGAAGTTGATAGGGGGGCCATTTTTGGATCAATTAATCTTAATTTTTTTTCGTTTACAGTTGGATTGTCTTGCCAGCCCGTTCTGCCTTCAACAAAGTCACCAGCTTTAAATAATTCAGATTTACTTTCCACAACTTGACTTAAAGCACCAGCTTCCATAACTTCACCTATACCGACTGGTTTTGCGTAACTCTTAGCATCATTCATTCGGCCTCGCATATAGGGATCTAAAGACATATAAATTGTTTTTAAAAGCACTTCTCCTTCTTTTGGAGAAACTATGTCTTCTTTAACTGTTCTAAAATTCCCTAATGTTGGTTCTCCAACAGGTCTTTCATTAAGTAAAATTTTAGTGTTCATACATATCTCCTAAGTTGTAATAAGTTTATACTATGTCTTATATTTGAAAAAGTAATATCTAAATGTCAAGGCTGAAAGAAGCGAACCTAAACCTAAGCATAAAAAAGACATGAACCAAGCCAAATGACTTGCCTGTCCTCCAAAATTGTCTAAAACAAAACCTACAACTGGTCCACCAATAGCTCCTCCCAAAAAACCAACCATTGAGTGCAGTGCCAGTCTTACACCTCTGTCATGAGGTTCTCCATTGACAACTGTACCTGTTGTTAATGAACCAGAATCTAAAATTATTAAGCTATTATATAAAAAAAGCATAAAAAGAGCCAACCAAAAGCTAAATAGAAAAGAGATTGCTGTTAATATCGAGCCAAAAAAACAGAGAACTCCCATATTGGAAACTATTCTTGCTCTATCTTTGCCAATACAATATTTTGCTCCGAATATTGAAGCAAAAATTCCTATAAAACCCATTAAAGCAATACTGTTCGCAATGAAAGCGTCACTTACAGAAACTTTGAAGTGACTTGAAAGAAAGACGATGCAAGGAAATGTCCAACTTCTAAATCCAAATAATTCATATGTATGGCCTCCATATCCTAATATAAAAGGAGATGCTTTTTTATTTTTGAAAGTTTTTAAAATAGGAACAATAACTTTGATGATTCCCTGATATTTCTTTTTTCGACGCTCTTCGATTTCATCACCAGAAAAATATAAAAGAGGAAAAGAACATAAGAAGAGTATAACTGAAGCTAAAAGAAAAGCATTTTCCCAACTAACATTATAATTTTTTAAAATTCCAAAAAGAGAAAAAGAAAAAGCAGTTCCAAGTCCAAAAAATGAAGTATATACAGCAACGTATTTTTCTCTAGAAATTTGATTTAGTCTAGAATTTAGTATTTGTAGACCTGGCATATAAGTCCCTGCAAGTCCAACCCCAACAAGTGACCAAAAAATTGAGGCATTAATTGCATTTGTTGAAAAAATAGAAAAAAAGAATAGTCCTGCTGATCCTATTAAACATGAAATAGCATAGAGTTTCCTTGAATCAAAAGTATCAGTTAAGCTGACTAAAAATGGAGTGGCGATTACATAACCTATATAAAATGAACCACTAATCCAACCTGCTTCACTATTAGACAACTTCCACTGTGCTTGAAGGTCTATTAAGTATATTGGCCAAATAGCAAACCCAACCATAGAAATCATCTGAATAAAACATGTGAGTATTAAAATTTTTGGTAATTTATAAATAAACATCAAACTAAAATTATAAAGTTTGATTTAAGAAGTAAATTATTTATTCTATATTTTGTTAATATATCAAAACACAAAGAAATTGAAGAAGGTCAATATGATTACATTGCAAGAAATTATGTCTCCTAAGTCTATTGCTATTGTTGGCGCTTCAGACAACAAAGCGAGGATTGGAGGGCGTCCACTTGCTCATATGATAGAACAAAAATTTTCTGGAGGTATTTTTCCAATTAATCCTAATAGGGACACAGTACAAGGTATAAAAGCGTATCCAAGTTTATTAGATGTAAAAGATGATTTAGACTTCATATTAGTTGCAGTACCTTCCAATATTGTCGTATCAGTTTTACAAGAAGCAGTAGTTAAAAAGGCTAAAACAGCATTAATTTTCTCCTCTGGGTTTGCAGAAATTGGAGGTCAAGGTGAGATTCTTCAAAATCAAATAAAAAAAATTAGCAAAGAAAGTGGCCTCAGAGTTATCGGACCAAATTGTTTAGGTCTATTTAATTCAGCCAAAAACTTCTATCCTACTTTTACTTCCACTATAGATAGAGCAACGCCTAAACCAGGTGGTATTTCTATTGCGAGTCAATCAGGAGCTTATGGAAGCCACATTTATATGGTATCTCATCAAAGAGGACTTGGAATTAGATATTGGATGACAACTGGTAATGAGGTTGATCTCTCTGTTGGAGAGACCATCAAGCTTATGGCAGAAGATCCAGATGTACACACAATCATGGCATATGCAGAAAGTGTTAAAGACGGTAAACAATTTACTGATGCGCTAGACACTGCAAGATCTGAAAAGAAACCGGTAATTTTTATGAAGGTAGGAAGATCTGAAGTGGGAGCGGCAGCTGCTAACTCTCATACAGCCTCTTTAGCAGGTGAAGACAAAGTTTACGACGAAGTATTGAGAGCGCATGGTGCATACAGAGTAAGAAGCACAGAAGAAATGTTAGATGTAGCTTATTCAACAATGCCTAGAATATTCCCAGCTGGAAAAAATTTAGGATTAGTTACTATTTCCGGGGGTGGTGGAGTAATTATGGCAGATGCAGCTGAAGATGAAGGGCTAATTGTAGGCCCAATGCCAAAAGACGCACAAGATGAATTAAAAGAACTTGTTCCCTTCGCGTCTCCAATGAATCCTGTTGATGTAACAGCTCAATTTTTTAATGATTTAACATTAATACCTAAATTTACAGATTTAATGCTCTCCAAAGGTGGCTATGATGCATTGATAGGTTTTTGGACTTCAGTTGCGGGTTCTCCTGTTTTGTCCAAACCGTTACTTTCTGCGTTAAAACAAGCTATGAAGGGATATGAAGATAAACTGTTCATAAACTGTATGGTAGCATCTGAAGAATATATAAAAATGTATGAAAAAGAAGGATTTCCCTGCCTTGAAGATCCTACGAGAGCAATTGTCGCAATGTCCGCACTTATGTTTTTTGGTGAAAAATTTAATGAAAAACATAAGAGTAACCAAATTAATTTAGACAATTACAAAGTTGATATACCAAACAAAAATTTAAACGAAATTGACTGTAGTGAAGTGCTTTTATCTGCTGGGTTACCAATATTAAAACCAATTCTTATAAAAGATATTGAAGACTTATCTTCTTACTTTAAAGAAGGTAAAGATAAATATGTCATGAAAATAGTGTCTTCGGATATTCAACATAAGACTGACATTGGTGGTGTGGTTTTGAACATAGATAACTTAGATTTAGCAAAAAAATCTTACCAAGATATTTTCAAAAATGTAAAAGATAGTGCACCTAATGCGCATATAGATGGAATAATGATTTCACCAATGAAAAATGGTGATATCGAATGCATATTAGGAGCTAAAATTGATCCAGTTTTTGGGCCAATTGTGATGTTTGGACTTGGTGGAATTTATGCAGAAGTAATGAAAGATATTGTGTTTGCAGAAGCTCCTGTTAGTAAACAAAAAGCAGAGCAAATGATTTTATCACTAAAAAGTAAAGATATTTTTTATGGCGCAAGGGGAAAGCCACCTATTGAAATTAATTCATTGTTAAATGCAATTATAAATTTATCAAACTTTATAGCAGCTAATTCAGATAAAGTTGATCAAGTAGAAATGAATCCAATTCTAGTAAGTGAAACTGAAGTGATAGCCCTTGATGCACTAATTATAAAAAAACAAAACGGAGGATAAAATGGCAGAAAACTTAGTAGGTACAGTAGGACCAGAACAGCAATTTAAGAATTTTTTATCTGAGGGTAAATTTATGATTCAAAGATGTAAAAGTCTCAATAAATTTTTCTTTCATCCTCGTGTAGCATTTCCTGGAAGTGGTGAGCGTGATCTTGAGTGGGTTGAAGCCTCTGGAAATGGA
>CACJOU010000034.1 GCA_902595145.1 uncultured SAR116 cluster alpha proteobacterium
GCCTCCATTCCTAGCTCTGGATATTCCAAAACCTCTATTTTTTTAATGCAATCAAGTGCAACTTTTGCAGCAGTTCCTCCAATGGTTCCAAGGTAAAATCCTCCATGTTTTTTGCAAGCTTCTCTTACTTGCCTTGATCTATTTCCTTTTGCTAACATAACCATTGACCCACCATTTTCTTGAAACTTATCAACATAAGCATCCATTCTACCTGCAGTGGTTGGTCCAAAAGATCCTGAAGGCATGCCCTTTGGAGTTTTAGCTGGGCCAGCATAATATACTGGATGATCTTTTATATAATCAGGTAGCTTACCATCCTCATCTAATCTTTGAAGTAACTTTGCATGAGCTATATCTCTAGCAACAATCATTGGGCCAGAAAGATTTACTCTTTTCTTTACTTTACATTCGTTTAATTGGTTTAAAATATTTTTCATTGGTTGATTTAAATCAATATCTGTAACTTCTTCCGATATTTCGTCTAAATTCACATCGGGTAAATATTTACTTGGTTCTGTTTCAAGTTTTTCAACAAAAATTCCATGCTTATTGATCTTTCCTAAAATTTGTCTATCGGCTGAACAAGAAACCCCAATTCCAATTGGCAGTGATGCACCATGCCTTGGAAGTCTAATAACTCTTACATCATGACAAAAATATTTTCCTCCAAATTGTGCTCCTACACCCATTTCTCTTGTAAGGTCTAATATTATTTTTTCCCATTCTAAATCTCTATATGCATGACCAGATTTTAAATTTCCAGTTTTAGGTAAATTATCTAGATAACGCATAGATCCTAGCTTAACGGTTTTTAAATTAAATTCAGCTGAAGTACCTCCAATGACCACCGATAAATGATAAGGTGGGCAAGCAGCAGTGCCAAGAGAAATAATTTTTTCATAAAGAAATTTTTTTAAATTTTCTGGATTTAGAGTTGCGGGTGTTGCTTGGAATAAAAAACTTTTGTTAGCAGATCCTCCACCTTTTTGTACAAATGCAAATTTATATTCCTGACCTTCATTAGCAAATATACTGATTTCTGCAGGTAAATTATTTGCAGTATTTTTTTCTTCAAACATAGAAACTGGTGCAAGTTGAGAGAAACGAAGGTTATTTTCTTTATATGTTTTATAAACTCCTAAAGAAAGAAACTCGTTATCATCTGAGTTAGTAAAAACTTTTTCGCCTTTATAACCCATGATTATTGCAGTACCAGTATCTTGGCACATAGGAAGAACTCCTGATGAAGATATATTTGCATTTTTTAACATTGTTAAAGCAACAAATTTGTCATTACTAGAGGCTTCTTCATCTTCAAGAATGTCTCTGAGTTGTTTTAAATGTGATTTTCTAAGTAAGTGAGATACATCCTTGAAAGCTCTTTGTGACAATAGAGTAAGCGCTTTTGGGTCAATTATCAAAATTTCTTCATTATTTATTTTAGAAGTTTTTACATATAAATCTGAAATTTTTATGTATTCAGTTTTATCAATCGAAACAGGGAAAATTGGCGAATAGTTAAAGTCGTTCAAAATAATCTCCCATTAATAATCTTATTTTTTATCCCTAAATTCATCAAGGGAAACAATTTCTCCAGATTTTAAATCTGAAACATCCAAGTTCGTAATCTCTGGTTTATTTGGATCTGAGCTCTGAATTTTACTTAAACTAGTATTTTTTAAATTATCCTCGATTTTAAATTGAAGACCAAAACCAACTGATGGATCAGTGAAAGATGTAATAGCTCTAAATGGAACAGAAATATTCTTTTTTTCACCACTAAAAGATAGAGTTACTTCAAAATGATCTTCAGATGTTTTAAGATCCCAAAATTGGTGTTGAATAATTATTTTTATTTCTGAGTTATCAGCATTTTTTAATTCGGGTGGAACTGTAACGCTTGGATCATTACCATTGAAAGTAATAAAAAAATGACTGTTTCCAATAAGACCAGTTTCCGAAGTAATTTTTAAAACTTTTTTAACAACATTTTTAAGACTATCCTCAACTAAAAAGTCATAGTCAAAACCTTGAGTATTAGAACCATTATTATCATTGTTATTTGTCACTTTTATACCTTATAATTATCTAAGTAATACTTTACATATCTGAAAGTTAATTTTTCAACATAAATTTTTATAAGATGGCGAGAAGTAACTTCTCGCCACCAAAGTTTTTCTGTTGCCAGGTAAACAATAACCCCGCCAGTTCTAGCTATAGAACAGGACTAATTTTCGGTTGCTTTGGCTGCTTACGCTGCTGCAGCTACCGGAGCATAGTTGTCGTTTGCAACTATTTAATTTAGTCCGATAACGGTGGTACAATGCCGAGTGAAAGTTTAATTTTTACTACACGCGTCGATCCTATTTCACCCCCAATTAATGGTGGAGGTGCCGGGTACCGCCCCCGGGTCCGCTAAGCTTATTCTAAAAAATGTTTATCACCATAGTCATCGAAATGACTTTTTTACTATACAGTATTTATTTTTTTTATTAAAGAGCACATAATGCTTAAAGATAAAATTTTTAATTGAGATGTTTGTATGAAGCAATATTTAGATTTATTAAGATATGTTTTAGAAAAAGGTGATGAAAAAGCTGACAGAACTGGTACTGGTACAAAGTCAGTTTTTGGTTGGCAGATGAGATTTGATTTAAATGATGGACTTCCATTACTAACTACTAAGAAGCTCCATTTAAAATCTATTATTCATGAGTTATTATGGTTTATCAAAGGCGATACCAATATATCTTACTTAAAAGAAAATAACGTTTCCATATGGGATGAGTGGGCAGATGAAAACGGTGATCTTGGACCCGTTTATGGAAAGCAATGGAGAAGATGGGACACCCCTGATGGAAGAAAACTTGATCAATTAAACGATGTTATTAATGAAATAAAAAATAACCCAAACTCAAGAAGAATGATAATTTCTGCTTGGAACCCAGCAGACGTTGGAAGCATGGCTCTACCACCATGTCATTGTTTGTTTCAATTTTACGTTGCAAAAAGCAAACTGTCTTGTCAATTATACCAAAGAAGTGCTGATATTTTTCTTGGAGTTCCGTTCAATATAGCATCTTATTCAATCTTAACACACATGATTGCTAACGTAACTGGTTTATCTGTTGGTGATTTTGTTCATACACTAGGTGATGCTCATTTATATACGAATCATTTTGAACAAACTAAATTGCAATTGTCTAGATCTGCTAAAAAATTACCGAAATTAAAAATTTCAAAAAGGCGTTCTGATATAAATGAATTTAAATTTGAAGATTTTGAAATTACAGATTATGATCCATATCCCAATATTTCAGCGCCAGTTGCAGTTTAAATGACAACAAAAAGAAAATTAAAAAATCCAATTTTTTGTATTGTTGCTATGAATGAGAACAGAATAATTGGTGATGGAAAAAATTTACTCTGGCATTTGCCAGGGGATCTTAAAAGATTAAAAAAAATGACAATGGGTAGTCCACTTATTATGGGCAGAAGAACATGGGATTCTATTGGAAGACCTTTACCAGGAAGAGCAAATATAGTTTTAACTAACTCTATTACTTGGAAAGCTGAAGGAGCTATAGTAGTGAATTCATTTAAAGATGCTATAATTAAAGCTGATGAATGGATTGATAATAATATGAAAATCAATCAAAATATTACCCAAAAAAAAATATTTTTATTTGGTGGAGCAGAAATTTATAAAATAGGCTTAAAATACTGTGACAATATTGAAATGACTAAAGTTAAATTTAATTTAAAAACTGGTATAAAATTTCCTAAATTAAATGAAAGCGATTGGGAAAAAACTAAACTCGAACATAATTTAGCAATAAACGGTGTTCCAGAACATAGTTATTGGCATTACAGAAGGATAATTTAAATCATTGAATAATTTGAAGTGATTGCTTTCTGTTTTTTTGAATTTGATTCAATATTTTAGATCCTATCTCCATATATCTCTTTGAAATAGAGTTATTAGGTTCTTTATGAAGAACAGGGTTGCCTTCATCAGATGTAGTTCTTAAAATTATATCTAAAGGAATTGCATTTAAAAATGGTACACCTAATTTTTCAGCTTCAGCTTTTGCTCCACCATTTCCAAAAATCTGATGTTTTGTGTTGCAATTATGGCATTCAAAATAACTCATATTTTCAATAATTCCTAAAATAGGAACATTTACTTTTTTAAACATATTAAGACCTTTTCTCGCATCAATTAGCGACAAGTCTTGGGGAGTTGAAACAATTATTGCTCCAGAAAGTTGAACACGTTGAGATAATGTTAATTGAGCATCTCCAGTTCCAGGTGGCATATCAATTACTAAAAAATCAAGGTTTGACCAGTTTACATCCCTAAGCAATTGTTCAATAGCGCTCATAACCATAGGCCCTCTCCATATGGTTGCAGCATCTTCAGGAACTAAATAACCAATGGACATTACTTGTAATCCGAATGCAATATGGGGAATTATTTTTTTCCCATCACTCTTAGGCTTATTGTTAATACCAGTTAATTTTGGGAGGCTAGGTCCATATATGTCGGCATCCAAAATGCCTACATTATAATTTAATTTTGATAATGATAGAGCTACATTTATAGCAGTGGTTGATTTTCCTACTCCACCTTTTCCACTAGCTACTGCAATAATATTTTTTGCAGGTCTCAATGGTTTATTAATTTTAGAATCATTTTTATTAGTTTTATGTGATGTTAAAATTATTTCTACTTTATTAACATCATCAACAACATATAATTTTTCTTGAATAAATTTTTTAATTGAATCAGATTGCTTTAAGTGTTCTGGGAGGAGTTCAAGAGTAAATGAAATTATATTATTTTCAAATTTTAAACCATTTACCACTTTGCTCTCATAAATGTTTTCTGATTGATTTTGTAAAATAATTGATCTTAAAATTGTAATAATTTCATCTAATTTTGTATTATTCATTTTATACGCTCAGAAATAATTTTTAGTAAAGGTTGAAATTTATTATTGTAGTGCAAATATCATATAACAAACCAACATATTAATCTACTTAACATTATAAATCTAAATCTGCTTGGAGTAATAAATGATAATAAATAACATTAATGATAATGGTTCTGGACCTTGGGGTGGTGGTAATAACCAAAACCCATGGGGTAAAAGACCTAACTCCAATGGAACTCCTCCTGATGTAGATCAAATGCTTAAAGAAAGCAGAGACAAATTAAAAAAAATGATGCCAACAGGCTTTGGTGGAGGAAAAGGTTTTACTATCTTATTATTCGTTTTATTAGCTATATGGTTGATGACAGGCATTTACAGGGTTAATCCACAACAACAGGGCGTTGTTATGAGATTTGGAGAATGGGTAAGAACCACACCTCCTGGTTTACATTAT
>CACJOU010000035.1 GCA_902595145.1 uncultured SAR116 cluster alpha proteobacterium
TATAGATATTTTGGAGGGTTAGCTGATAAAGTGGAGGGATCAGTGTTACCCTCTGATAAACCAGGCATATTTAACTTTACTAAATATGAACCCTTTGGTGTTGTTGGTATGATAACAGCATGGAACTCACCTCTACTACTTTTGTCATGGAAACTTGCCCCTGCTCTAGCAGCAGGCAATACTGCTGTAATCAAACCATCAGAATTCACTTCAGCCTCTACCTTAGAATTTATGAAGTTAGTGACAGAGGCAGGTTTTCCTGACGGAGTTGTAAATTGTATTACAGGTATGGGTATTGATGTTGGACAGCCATTAGTTGAACATAAAAACGTATCAAAAATTGCATTTACTGGATCAGACGTTTCTGGTCAAAAAATCTATGAAACTGCAGCAAAAAAAATAATGCCTGTATCTCTAGAATTAGGTGGGAAATCCCCTAATATCGTTTTTGAGGATGCTGATTTTGAAGCTGCAATTATGGGTGTAATTTCAGGAATATTTGCCGCAACAGGTCAAACATGCATTGCTGGATCTCGTCTTTTAGTTCAGGATTCAATATATAAAAAGTTTGTTGAAAGGCTTGTAAAAGTAGCAAGTGAGGCAAAAATTGGAGACCCTATGTCCTTAGACACACATGTTGGGCCGGTAACAACGCAACCACAATTTGAAAAAATAATGAGTTATATTGAAATCGCAAAATCAGAAGGAGCCAAGTGTCTTTTAGGTGGTCAAGCATATTCTGGCAAAGATGTTAAAGGTAATAGATTTGTAGAACCAACAATTTTCACTGACGTTAATAATGATATGAGAATAGCTCAAGAAGAAGTTTTTGGACCAGTATTATCTATAATTCGTTTTAAAGACGAAGAAGAAGCTATAAAAATTGGAAATGACGTAATATTCGGGTTAGCTGCCGGAGTGTGGACTAATGACATAGGAAGAGCTCTTAGAATGTCAGATGCCTTAAGAGCAGGCACAGTATGGGTAAATACTTATAGAGCTGTTAGTTTTATGTCTCCGTTTGGTGGTTATAAAAGATCAGGCAGAGGAAGAGAAAGTGGGCAAGAGTCCATAAAAGAATTTTTACAAACAAAATCTATATGGATTGCAGAAAAAACTTCTGTTTCAAATCCATTTATTATTAGATAAATTTAAATTTTAAATAATTTGATAATTTAATATTTGCTCAACAGGGATAAATAATAATGGACTTTAGCGCTCAATCTAACATTTCATTCATTAAGCAGAAAATTGATGATTTAGAAAAAATAACTGATCAAGACAATCCATATACAAGAATTGTCTTTAGTAAAAAGTTTTATGAAGCAAGATCATGGTTAAAAAATGAATATCAGAAACTTGGATTGATAGTGTCTACAGATGACGCTGGAAACTTGATTGGACTTTTAAAATCAAAAACTAATACTGAGAAAGTGGTTATTATAGGATCACATATTGACACTGTACCCTCAGGGGGAAGATTTGACGGGATTGCTGGGGTTGTAGCTGCATTATGTGTAGCAAAACATATTAAGGAAAATGATATCAACCTACCTTTTAATCTTGCAGTATATGATTACCTTGGGGAAGAATTAAATGATTGGAGTATTTCATGTATTGGAACACGAGGTATGATAGGTGCTTTAAATCAAGAAATCTTGTCCAGATGCAATTCGTCGGGAGAAATTTTAAAAGACGAAATAGATAAGATTGGTGGAAAATCTAGTTTACTTACAAAACCATTTTCAATTATTGAAAATATTGTTGCATGTTTAGAATTACATATTGAACAAGGTAAAGTTTTAGAGCAAAAAAACATAGATATAGGCATTGTAAGATCTATTCCAAGTATTTCTAGGTTTAGTGTAGAAGTAAATGGTCAAGCTGGTCATAGTGGAACCATTTTAATGGATCAAAGAGCTGATGCTCTTGTTACTTCTTCAGAAATAATAACATTTGTGAATAAGTTAGCTTCAAAGTTAGCAAAAGAAAGTAATCAACATTTTGTTTCAACCATTGGTAAAATTAATGTTCACCCAAATGCTGCAGCAATTATTCCAGGTAAAGTTGAAATGACTATTGATCTAAGGGCTTCCAGTAACAGCTCAAGAGATCAATATATTAAGGAATTAGAAAAACAAATTGAAACAATGAACCAAAGTTGTCCTTGTAAAATTAAAATGAAAAATATTGCTTTTGCACCTTATGTGGAAATGGATAAAGAATTAGTAAAGTTATTTAAATTATCTTCTGATGAATATGGCTTCTCAAATATTATAATGGATAGCGGCGCTGGCCATGATACAGCTCATTTATCAAGAGTTGCACCTGCCTCTATGATTTTTGTACCATGTATGGACGGTTTAAGTCATTGTCCCGAGGAATATGCAGAAATATCAGATATTTCAAAAGGTACCGTTGTATTATTTAAAATGGTTGAAAAATTAGCTAGTTCAAATCAAAATTAAATCATTTTGAAAAAATCTATAACATTTTCTTTGTTTTCTAGATCAAATATAAAATCTATCATTCCATTGACTTGATTTTTATCTATCTTCTTAGTTGAAGAAAAACAACAATTAGAAAATTTCTTTAAATATTCTTTCTCGGACAATGGTGCTTTCGGGTGACCATAAACATGATCAAGGTTTATTTCTATTTTACTATCATTAACAAGTGTAATAACAAATTTTTGTGGTGTAAGGACTTTTTGATCTAATTTGTCATTCTTAATCATTGTAATTTTTTTGGCGAAATTTAATGTGTCTTTATTATTTAGATATTTTTTTTCTGTAAAAGTTTCAATATTCAAATGATCATTAATCATGAAACTAGCACCAACAAATTTAGCACATAACTTTGAATAATTCGTTGTAAGATTATCAATTATTGGTCTTGCCACTAATTTGTAAACTCCAGGAGGAACAAGACATTCAATTGATTCAATATCGTCTTTATTTAACCCATGTTTTAATTTTAAATCTTTTATAGCATGGACTAACCCATGAGTTAGTCTTCCACTTGGAAAAGGTTTATGAGCTAATTGATTAACCATCCAAAGTTTTCCGATATTCTCTTGGAGATATGAAATATCATAGTCATCATTTTCTATTAATTTAAAGTAACCGTGTTCTCCATTAAAAACTCTTTTAGGTCCTGGAAAACCTCCTTTTGCAAGATCCATAGAAGCCAAAGCTGCTTTTGCATTAAAACCAACTTGAAGTCCTAGAATTGGCACACCCTCAACATGGGATTGCATGTTTCCACATGTTTGTGAGTACATTATACCTAAAGCATTATGTATCTCTTCTATAGAAAATTTTTGTATTTTTGATAAAGCTGCCACAGCTCCAAAACCACTTGCTGTTGCAGGTCTAAAAAATTTTAATTCTCCCTGAGCACAAATACCTAGAAATGAAGCAATATCAACACCTAGTGCTAGAGATATTAAAAATTCTTTCCCATTTGTGCGATGCCCTAAATTATAAAGTTCTTCACAATGAGCGAGTAAAGAACTTAAAATAGCTGCCATAGGATGAACAACTGCTCCTTCATGAATACAGTCAAATTCAAGACAGTGTATTTGATATGCATTAATAAGTGTTGTAGCGTCCCTTGAATACCTATCCCATGTTCCAAGGACAGTGCAATTTGTACCCTTAGACCATGTGTGTGCAATTTTCTTAAGTTCATTTAATTTTGAACCTGTACTTCCAGCAATTCCAACACCAACGGTATCTAATAAAAAAACTTTTAATCGTTTAATTGTTTCTTTACTTAAATCTTCATATTTCGACGAAAAAATATGATTAGAGAAAATTTCTGCAACCTCTTCACCCATTATTTATTCAATCAATTAATTGTTTTTGGATAAAGAGATAGTTTCAAACTCAGCAGGGCTTGTTATTTCTATTAATTCAAGGTCGTCAGAGTGTTTGATTTCTCTATGATGAATCTCTGGTGGCTGATAAACTACGTCACCCTCATTCAAAGTGAATGTTCCTTCACCTTTATATTCAAACTCTACACTGCCTTTTAAAATATAAACCATCTGAAATTTCAATTTATGATAATGCCATTCACCATTAGCATGTTTACCTTCTATTGCTTTAATAACATTGGCTCCAAAATCACCAGAGGTTGCTTCTTCAATACCTAAATTCTTATAAGAAAAAAAACCACGTAACCCAGATTCAAATTTGTTTTCTTTAGCCCTTGTAATTTTAAATTTCATTCTCACCTCTCTCAAATAAATAATTCTTGTTAATCTTCTATCTCTATAACATATCAAAAAATTACTTTAATCAAAAAATACCAATTTCTGTTTTAAAATCCATACCATGGCCAGGACGTGACGTCGGTGTTAATGTTCCATTTTTTGGAAGAAGTGGCTCTTTCCAAAGATGATCATACCAACCCATATACTCAAGCCATGAGGGGTTTTCAATAGAAGCAACAATATGAATTGAAAGTTCTGGAAACATATGCGGTGCAATTTTAATTCCAAATTTATTTGCTAATTTTGAGCTATAAATCAAATTTGTATAACCTCCTCGCATTATGTCAGGTTGAAGAATAGGTATTTTTTTTCCTTTCATAAAAGGTAATAAATCGTGATGAGTAAAATTATTTTCACCAGTTACTATTGGAATTGATGTTGAATTACAAACTTTATCATAACCATCAAAATCGTCTGCCATAATTGGTTCCTCGAGCCACTCAGGTTCATAGCTTTCAATTTTTGGGCATACTTTAATAGTTTCTTCTACTGACCAACCTTGATTAACATCAATCATAATTCCAATATCTTTACCCAGTTCGTCTCGCATATCCCTTACATTTACAATATCTTCGTCATTAGTAAAACAATGTGCAACCTGCATTTTTACAGACTTAAATCCCTGTCCCACATATTTTTTTGCTTTTTGTATCATACCATCATGACCGAGACCTCTATAACAGCCAGAACCATATACTGGTAAAGCTTTTTGTGTTCCTTTCCATATTTTCCAGAGAGGCATTTCTTTTGTTCTTCCAAAACAATCCCATAAAGCAATATCTAGTGCTGACATTGCCATTACAGTTATTCCCATTCTTCCCTGTATGAAAGTAGCATTCCACATTTTATTCCATAAGAATTCAATATTATCTATACTTTCACCGATAATAAGTGGTTTTAACATTTCATTTATGCACATTTCTAAAGTTTTTAAACCACCTGCTAAAGGATGAAGATGACCAGTTCCAATTACCCCATTTTTTGTTTCCACCTGAACAATTAAAAGATCTATTTTTTCAAGTGTTAAGA
>CACJOU010000036.1 GCA_902595145.1 uncultured SAR116 cluster alpha proteobacterium
GAAAATATAAGTTTTACTTTGCAACCAGGCGAAACACTTGGATTAGTTGGTGAGAGTGGTTGTGGAAAGTCCACAACAGGAAGAAGTATAATAGGATTAACGTCACCAACAAGAGGTGAAGTTTTTTTTGAAGGCGTAGACTTAACTGATTTAAGTAATAAAGAAATGATACAATATAGAAAAAAGATGCAAATGATTTTTCAAGACCCTTTTGCTTCTTTAAATCCAAGAATGACTGTTGGTCAAATTATAGCTGAACCAATAATGGTGCATGGATTAGAGCCTAAGTTAGGATCTAATAGTAGGGTAATAAAATTATTAAATCGTGTTGGACTTGATGAACAATATTACTCTAGATATCCACATGAACTCTCTGGAGGACAGAGACAAAGAATTGGGATAGCAAGAGCTCTTGCATTAGAACCTAAGTTAATTATAGCTGATGAAGCAGTTTCAGCACTAGATGTTTCTATTCAGGCTCAAGTAGTAAACTTGATGATGGAACTACAAGAAGAATTTGGTTTAACATATCTATTCATAAGTCATGATATGGCTGTAATTGAGAGAATAAGTCATAGAATAGGTGTAATGTATCTAGGTGAAATAGTTGAAATTGGACTTAGAAGCCAAATTTTTGAAAATCCTCAACACCCTTACACAAAAAAATTGATGGCAGCAGTTCCAATTGCAGATCCAACCAAGAGGAAAAAGAAGTTAAACTTAATGAATGATGAAATTCCGAGTTTGTTAAAGCCAATAGGCTATGAACCTGAATATGTTCAAATGATTAAACTTGGAGAGGATCACTACGTAAAACCATTTGATGGAATGAAGCTCCAAAATTAAAAGCTATGAATGACCCTAAATTAGATTACAAAAATGAATTTCCTGTTGAATTAGTTAATCCTGACATTTCTCCTTACAAAAGATCTAACACAGGTATTGACTATGTTATTACATTAGATAGTGGTTTAAGTGGTCCTCACGTTTTTATATCATCAATTGTACATGGTAATGAACCTTGTGGGGCACTTGCTATAGATTGGTTTCTTAAAAATGACTATAGACCATTAAGTGGAAAATTAACTCTAGGTTTTTTGAATATTGAGGCTTATTTAGCATTTGATCCTCTTAATCCAAATAGAACAAGGTGGGTTGAAGAGGATTTTAACAGATTGTGGGCAGAAGGTGTCCTAGAGGACCCCAAAAGAAAAAGAACTAGTGAATTTTTAAGAGCTAATGAAGTTAAAAATATCGTCTCTCAAGTCGATTATTTGTTGGATATACATTCAATGCAAAAACCTTGCGTACCTCTTATGATGGCTGGGATGTTAAACAAAGGTATTGATTTCGCTCGCGATGTAGGTATACAAATGCCAATAATATCTGATTCCGGACATAATGAAGGAATGAGAATGAGAGACTATTTTGGCTTTTCTAATAAAGCAAGTCAAAAAAATGCACTTCTAGTTGAATGTGGGCAACATTGGGCTAAGTCGTCTGAAATTGTTGCAATTGAGACTATGATAAGATTTTTACGAACTACTTCAATAATGGATGAAAATTTTGCAGATGATTTTATCTATAAAAATAAAGCATTAAAGTTTCAAAACGATGTTTATAAAGTTGGGAAAATTATAACTATCAAAAGTGAAAATTTTAAATTTGATCAAGATTGGCAAGGTTTTGAAACCTTAAAAAAGGGAGTATTGATTGGGAAAGATGATAATGAAGAAGTATATGCTCCCTACGAAGAAACTATTTTAATTATGCCTTCCAAAAGATTATTTCCAGGTAAAACAGCAGTAAGACTTGCGTATAAATTAAGTGACTATTATTAGAAATTTTAGTGAAGCCTTGGGTTAAACATATCCCGCAGATGATCTCCGACTAAATTTATAGAAGCGACAGTTATAAGTAATGCAACGCCAGGAAATATGCTAATCCAAAAGTCGCCACTATACATATATTCAAAACCATTTCCTATTAGAAGACCCAAAGAAGGTTCTGTTATTGGAAGACCTAAACCCAAAAAACTAAGCGTGGCTTCTAAAGAAATTGCGTGTGCCGTTTGCAAAGTACCAACAACAATTAATGGAGCCATACAGTTAGGCAATATATGTTTAAACATTATTCGTGTATTTCCGAATGCTAAACATCTAGCAGCATCAACATATTCTTTATTTATTTCAACTAGAGCGCTCGATCGAGCTGTTCTTGCATAATATGCCCACTGAACCAAAATCAGTGCAATTATTGTTTTTTCTACCCCTTTACCAAATGCTGCGAGAATAATTAAAGCAACTAAAATAGATGGAAAACTAAGTTGAATATCAACAATTCTCATAATAATTGACTCGTATCTACCTCCAAAAAAAGCAGCTGAAATTCCAAAAAATGAACCTATGATTAATGCAAAAATACCTGAAAGAACACCAACTCCTAAACTAACTCGCAATCCATAAAATATAGCTGAAACCATATCTCTACCTGCACCATCAGTTCCAAGAAAAAAATAATTACCAGAAAAATCTTCTGAAAATGGTGGCAATCTACTATTCATAATGCTGACAGTATTGAGATCGTAAGGATCAGTTGGCGATACTAAAGGTGCAAATATAGCTACAAATAGGATGAGTAAAAAAATAAAAAAAGCGACAAGAGCAACTTTGTTTGAAGAAAAATCTTTACAGAATTCAACAAATTTTCTTAATTTTGGACTCATTGATGATCCCCCTTAATTCTTACTCTAGGATCTAAAAATGTATAAAGGATATCGACAATTAAGTTTAAAAATACAAAAAATGTTACAATAATCATTAAGTAAGCAACAATAACTGGTCGATCAAGATTATAGATTGAGTCAATTATTAACTTTCCCATGCCAGGCCATGCAAATACAGTTTCTGTAACTGTTGAGAAAGCAATTAATGATCCGAATTCTAGACCGACAACTGTAACGATTGGAATTAAAATATTTTTTAAAACATGAATTAATACCACTCTTTTTTCTGAAATTCCTTTTGATCTAGCAAATGTAATATAATCTTGAAGAATTATTTCTCTCGTTCCTGCTCGCGTCAAACGTATGACTGAAGAAATTTTAAATAATGCTAAATTTAATGCAGGCAAGAAAACGTGAGACAATCCATTAAGAGTAAACAAAGAACTATTTATACCCATAAAGGTTCCAATTTCGCCTCTGCCAGTAGATGGAAGCCATCCAAGTTGGACCGCAAATATCATTATAAATATAATCCCAACCCAAAATGTTGGCATAGAAAAACCTAAGATAGATCCTGCCATGATAACTTTACTTGCTTTGCTGTCAGGATTATATCCAGCATATATACCTAAAGGGATTGCTATAATTAGAGATATAAATAATGAGAACAAGGCAAGTTCTAGTGTTGCGGGCATTCTTTGTATAATAAGTTTTAGAGCGGGTTCCCCAAAAATAAATGAGTCTCCCAAATCCCCTTTAAATGCATTTACTAAAAAATACCAATATTGTTCTGTCACTGGTCTATCAAGGCCAAGTTCTCTTATTACTCTTTCCACCTCTGCTTGATCAGCTTCAGGATTAATAAGCATTTCCACAGGGTCGCCTACAAGATTAACTCCCCCAAAAACCAATAGGGACATAATAAATAATACAAGCACGCTTTGAGCAAATCTTGTGAAAATAAATGCAGTCATTTTGTAATCTTTTAAAAGAAGAACTAGAGCAAATTTGCTCTAGTTCTCTAATTTTGAGTTATTTACAATTTAGATATGTAGCTATTGTTCTTTCATCTGTTCTTGGAGTATAGCTACAGCCAGATTTAGCGGCCCATGTGTTCATTTGATAATGAACTGGAATAACACCGTAGTTTTTACCTACTGATATTTCAGTAGCCTCAGCTAATAATTTGCCTCTAGCAACTGAGTCAACTGTTCCAAGAGCTTTTTGAATTAGCTTATCAACAACTGGATCAGAATGTCTTCCTCTATTTGCTCTACCCATACCAATAGACTTATCATAAGTATGTAATAAAGCTCTTAATGGAGATGATGCTTCTCCTGAACCAGCACCCCAACCAAGGACCATAAAGCTAAATTCAGGGCTCTTATTTGGACCACCTCTTGATGCTCTTTTGAAGTAAACAGCTTTTGGCATTGTTTCAACTTTTGCTTTAATTCCAATTCTTGAAAACATTTGAGCTAACGCTTCAGCAATCTTAGCATCATTGATATATCTGTCATTTGGACCGTGAATAGTCATCTCAAAACCATCTCCATATCCAGCATCTGCTAATAATTTTTTTGCAGCTGCAGGGTCATATGGATCAGGCTTCATTTTATCAGAAACACCATGGAACCCGGCTGGCAATAATTGTCCTGCCTTGACAGCAATACCTTCCATCACTTTTGAAACCATTGCATCACGGTTTATAGCTAAAGATAGAGCTTTTCTAACTCTAACATCCATCAAAGGATTTTTGATTTTACCGCCACCAATTGCGTTTATGTGTGGAGAATCCTCTCTAAATTGATCCATATGAAGATAGATAACTCTATTTGAAGGACCACTATTTAATTTAATAGTTGGATTTTTTTTCATTTTAGCAACATTTAATGGAGGCACGTTATCTATAAAATCTACGTCTTTAGCAAGCAAAGCTGCTATTCTTGCTGGTCCTGACTTAATTGGCTTAAACAATACATTTTTATATTTAGGCATACCAGTACCTGCACCATGATAATCTTCATTAGCTTTTAATACGATTTTATCACCTGGTACCCACTCAACAAATTTGTATGGACCAGTACCAATCGCTGCTTTACCACTATTGTAGTCAGCTGTGGTTGCGCCTTCTCCATTTTTCTTTGATATAATCTTAACAGTCATAATATCATTTGGCATTAGGGGATAGGGCTTTTTTGTTTTAATATGGATAGTATATCTATCAATTTTAATAAATTCTTTACCTTTTAAATAAGTACCAAATCCTGATGGAGATTTTGGAACATTTTGTGCTCGTTGAGCTGTAAAGATAACATCATCAGCTGTAAATTCACTGCCATCATGAAATTTTACACCTTTTCTTAGTTTAAATTCCCAAGTGGTATCATTGATTGGTTTCCATGAAGTGGCCAAATCTGGATAATG
>CACJOU010000037.1 GCA_902595145.1 uncultured SAR116 cluster alpha proteobacterium
ATTTAAAAGTTCACCATTTTTGGAATATGTAGGTTTTTCAAAAATGAATTCTTTGTTATCTTCTATAATTATATCGTAAGGGTTTATATTTAATTTATTTATAAATGATAGTTTTAGTTTATCATCATATTGAGCAAATGAGAAAAGCTCTAAATCTTTACTTCCTAGAAACTTAGGTACCTTATTCTTATATCTAAGTATGTCTATTAATTTAGAATTGTCTTCATAATTTTTAGTTAATTTACTTAAATCATAATTAAAACTTACTGGAACACATATTTCAGCACATACTTGTGCCTCAAATTGAAGTGGCCCAGATATCTTTTTGTTTTTGTTTAACCGTTCTATAACAATTGGAAAAATTACTTCATTTTCGTAACCAAATGTCTCAATACCGAAAAACTTAAATCTTTTAGGGTTTGGAAATAGTAGATTCATTGATTTAATATTATTTCCTATTTCCCATTTAATTTCTGGAGGTAGTCCTGCATCACCAGGATTTCTCCAATATATTTTCCATTCTGGTAAGAGGTTTACTTGTAAACCTATAAGAATTTTTGTTGGTGTGGTTTCAAATATTTTACCAAATAAAATATCAAATTTAACAAAGTCATAATTTTCATTAGTTATAGTATTTTGATTAGAAACTAGGATGTTAGAGACAGATTTACTTACATTAGTCAAACTAATTAAAGTTAAAAACAACAACAAAATTAAAACTTTATTGTATTTAAAATGTACTAGTTTATTGTGCATTATTTCTTTTTGGTTATTATAAGAATTGTTAGTAATATATTGGAATTACAATTATGGATCAAGAATTGTTAGGTAAACTGCTAATTGCCTCTCCGGGACTTGAAGACATAAGATTTCAGGATTCTGTTATATTGATTTGTGAACATTCTAAAGATGCCACAATGGGTTTAATCCTAAACAAACCTCTATACAATTTTGACACATCCCAGTTTTTAAAAAAAATGAAAATTAATTCTTTCAATAATATTAAACCAAGCCCTACTTTTTTTGGGGGGCCTGTCCATCTAAATCAAGGTTTTATCATACATTCTAACGAAAAAAAATATAAAACATCTGAAAATATTTTAGATGGTGTAATGATTACAAGTTCAGAAGAAATCTTAATTGATATTTCAAAAGATAAATCACCAGAATATGCAAAAATTTTCTTGGGATGTGCCGTGTGGGATCAAGGACAACTGGACAACGAAATACTAGAAAATTCTTGGATCATAACTAACTCAAATAAAGATCTGATATTTCATAATCACTTGGAGTTTTCGTTATGGAAAAAATGTTTAAAAAACATAGGTGTAGATCCAAGTAAGTTAGTCTCATATTCAGGAAGTGCCTAGTAGCTATTTTAATTTAGTATTGTTGAAATCTCTAATTTTTTTAAGGAATTGGCGTTTGGTCCTATAACAGATAAAACGGGTTTCGCAGTATTTAACAATTTTTCACATAAATCATAAATAGAAGAAATAGATATATTTTCTATACTTCTTATAACCTCTTTAGTTTCTATCAATTTTCTAAAACTAATCATATTTTTTGCAAAATATTCTGACCTTGAACTGTTACTCTCTTGACCCATTATAAAACCAGATTTCATTTGAGATTTTGCTCTATCAAGCTCTTCAGAAGATATGAATTTTTTTATTTTTTTCCATTCTATTAAACTTGCTTCAAGTAATTGATCAACATCGTTAGGTGAAGTTCCAGCATAAAAACCAAATACGCCAGAAGAATTATGCATCTGTGTAAAACTAAAAATAGAATAACATAAACCTCTTTTTTCCCTTATCTCTTGAAACAATCTCGAAGACATTCCACCACCTAGTATAATTGATAGCGCTCTGAGAGAAAAACGGTCAACATCTATATTTTTTAGACCTTCAACACCAAATACTAGTTGTGTTTGTTCTAAGTCTCTATCTTCTGAAATAAATCCTGAAGTCCATTCAGAATTGACTTTTTTAGGTTTATTACCTTTTTTAATTTCTGAAAATTTTTCTTCAACGATTTTAAATAAATGATCCTTATTTAAGTTTCCAGAAATAGAGACAACCATATTTTCTGGAGTATAATTTGAATCTAGAAAGAATTTTAAATCAGACTGTTTAAAATTACTTACAGTTTCTTTAGTACCAAGAATAGGTCTTCCCATTGGTTGATTTTTAAAAGCAGTTTTAGTAAAATTTTCAAATACTCTATCGTCTGGAGCATCATAAGATTGTCCTATCTCAGAGATTATAACCCCTCTTTCTCTCTCAATTTCATCTTTAGGGAAAGTCGAGTTTTTTATAATGTCTGAAAGTATATCAACTCCTAACTCAGCGTTTTTTTTCAATACTTTGAGAAAATAAGCCGTAATCTCTTTACTAGTGTAAGCATTGATATCACCCCCAACATCTTCAATCTCTCGTGCTATTTTTTCGGCATTTCTATTTTTGGTTCCTTTAAAAGCCATATGTTCTAACATATGGGCAATTCCACATTCATCATTATTTTCATTAGAACTGCCTGCACCTATCCAAACTCCAATAGATGCACTTTCAACATCAATTTGATCATTAATAATTGTTATACCATTATCAAGAGTTTTAAATTCTACACTCATAACACTCTCATAGATTTTATAATATATTCTTGAACATCTTTTGAATTAGGATCAATTGTTTTGAAGTTTTCTTTTCGACTCATAATTTGATCTAAATGAAAAGGAAACTCAGGTATTATACCAATACTTTTTTTTATAACTTTTGGAAATTTAGCAGGGTGTGCACAAGCAAGAGAGATTATAGGACAATCATTGGAAATGATTTTTTGTTCAATTGCTTTTTGCACAGCGCCGTAACCTATCGCGCTGTGAGGATCAAGCATATATTTGTGGTCAATATAGATCTTTTTAATTATATTAAGAGTATCAAAATCACTTATCTTAAAAGCGCCAAATAAATTATTTATTTTGTTAAGTTGGTTTTGAGTAATTTGGAAGTTTCCATCAACTTTAAATTCATTCATTTGCTTTTTGACTAAATTTGTATCTCTATCATTTATTTCGTATAATAGTCTCTCAAAATTGCTAGAAACTTGAATATCCATACTTGGGCTATAAGAAGGAAAAACATTTTTTCGTTTCATAATACCATTTTCAAAAAATCTAGTAAGTATATCATTTTGGTTTGAGCCACATATCAGCTTAGATATAGGAAGCCCCATTTTTTTTGCCATCCATCCTGCTAAAATATTTCCAAAATTACCTGTGGGCACTGAAAAAACGACCTCTTTTTCAGGAGACCCTACTCTAAGCGCAGAGTAGAAATAATAAACTATTTGAGGTAATAATCTAACCCAATTAATTGAGTTTATAGCTGAGAGTGATGTGCGATCTTTAAAATTTAAATCTTCAAAACAATCTTTAACAATTTCCTGACACCCATCAAAATCGGTTTTTACAGATAAGGCATGAGCTCCGTCTTCATTTATCCAGGTCATTTGTTTTTGTTGAACTTCTGATACCCTTTGGTGTGGGAAAAGTATAAAAATATCAATATTATCTTTACCCTTAAATGCCTCTAAAGCGGCAGATCCAGTATCACCACTAGTTGCACCTAAAATTACAGCTCTTTTATTCTTTTTTTCTAGCGCTATGTTAAATGCTCTGGATAAAAATTGCATAGCATAATCTTTAAATGCTAGTGTGGGACCATGAAAAAGCTCAAGAATGTATGTGTTTTCTTTAAGCTCTTTTAAAGGAGCTAGTTCATTACCAAATGTTGAATAAGCAGATTCACATATATGTGAAATATCATCCTCATCCAAAAAAGGTTGAATAAAAGGTTTTAAAATTTTAGTAGCTAACTTTGAATAAGTAAGGTCTTTCATGTTTTTTAAGTCACCATGACTAAAACTTGGCCATTTTTCTGGCATAAATAACCCACCATCTCTTGCTAGGCCAGCTAAAAGAACCTCTTCATATGAAAGAGAATCATCTCCTCCTCTTGTACTTGAATATTTTATATAATCATCCATTTCGTTTATTCTTTTTAAATATTAATCTTCCAGATGACGCATGATATGAAAAGTACACAAATAGAAGGGATAAAGCTAATCCATACCAGGTTATTGCATATGATAAGTGTTGATTGCGAAATTTAGGCTTACCATCTACTCCGATAGGCAGTGTCAGCTTTTCACCAACACGCAGAGCGTCAATATAATAATCATTAATTGTTTTGTTAGAGATAATATTTATAAAGTCAAAAATCTGATTAGGTACAATTGTAAACCAAAAACCATTTTCTCCATCATTTTCTGGAACAAAATAACCTTTCTTTTGTGGATATCTTATAATTCCTTTTAATTTTACTAAGCCTTTGGTGAGACTAAACTTCCTTTTGTCAGGATTTTTATAACTTTCAGATACCCAACCTCTGTTAATAAGAACAATCTTGTTATTTTCCATAATAAATGGAGTTATCACGTGAAATCCTGCATTACCCTCGTAAGTTTTGCCAGTAATATAAATTTCATTACTGTGAATAAAGCGACCTAAAATACCAATAGACTTAAATTCATTAATTGAAGACTTTTCTAGTTCAGCAGGATCAGTTATTGGATTAGATTGACTTTGCGTAAGATAATTTTCAATTAGAGCTTGTTTCCAAAATAGTCTTTTAACTTGCCAAGTGCCAAAACTAATTAAAATAGCAAAAATTAATATAGAAAATATTGATGGCCACAACATTGGCTTAAATTGTATTTTCATTATTAGTATATAAACCTTATTTTTAATAAGTATTATAAATACCTATCAACCACCCCACCAATATATACAAACAAATAAAAATAACCAAACAACATCAACAAAATGCCAATACCAGGCAGCTGCTTCAAACCCAAAGTGATGATCAGAAGTAAAATGACCTTTAAGACCTCTAAATAAGCAAACAGTTAAAAATATTGTTCCAACTAATACGTGAAATCCATGGAAACCAGTAGCCATATAAAAAGTTGAAGCATAAATTCCATCA
>CACJOU010000038.1 GCA_902595145.1 uncultured SAR116 cluster alpha proteobacterium
CCATGCAAAAAATTGAGGATGAAAAATGGTCATGGCACCTTGGTTTAGACAGTGATTCTAACAATATTTTAAACGATCTTTATAATGGAATTGACGTTACTGACGAAAGACTTAAACAGATACTATGTTTATTTCAACTTGATGCTGAAGACGGATTTGTTCAAGAAATGAATGGTAAGCCAGTATATATTGGATTAGCAATGAATGATAGTTCTAAGATAAAATTCAAACCTCAAAATATATTAACTAATTTACCTTTATTAAATACTTCTTAATTCAAGTAATCATCAGTTGTTCTTGGTTTAGGTCGGTCTTGAGCATCAAGCATTTTATCATTTTCCTTGAACATTTCTCCAACACGGCAGTCTTCACACATTTTAAGCATTTCAGTCCTACCATCTTTTTCAAACATCGTATGAGTAGAGAGTTTTTCAATTATTCTTTCTATAGATTTAGTAGATCCAAAAGTCTTACCACAAACAATACAATCAAAAGGTTGATCTTCAATAATAACTTTTGCTGACATTGCATTATCGTTTAAGTTGAATTGAGAGTTAAGAGATATTGCTTTTTCGGGACATGTTGCTACACATATACCACATTGTAAGCAAGCATCTTCTCTGAATAAAAGTTGAGGAGAGTCTGGATTGTCCTGCAATGCGCCAGCAGGGCACGCACTTACGCATGATAAACAAATAGTACAACTATCGATGTTAACATCAACCGTCCCATAAGGTGAATTATTAGGTAATGGTATAATGTCTTTTTTATTGTTATTACTTTTTGATAAACCTTGTATTCCGGCTCTCAATATTCCTCTAGGTGCTCCAACTGCAACAAAAGAAGATGGTTTGATTTTGGTATAACCATCTTTTTCAAAAAATTTATCTCCAATTTTTTCGGGATCACTCTCTTCAATAAATGTAATTGATTTATTATCATTTTTTGCAACGCCAGAAAGTAAAGCATTGGCCAATTCAATTTCTTTTGGTAAGAAATCAAATTCTTCAATTTTTTTTGGGTTTAGGAGTATAAAAATTTTTTTATATCCAATAGCTATCGAAGACACTAGAATATCATGACCAACTCTACCAACAGAATGCATTGAATAGGGTATCAAGTTAGCCGGCAAACCACTGCCATGTCTTGAAAGAATATTTATAACTTCATTTCCATAATCATTATCAAACAAAAGTAAAGCAGAGTTTTTACCACCAGCTTTGATATAATTATCATGCAGGTTTGATAAATCACCTAATATAACTTCAAGGCTTGGATAATCAGTTTGAATAGCGCCAGATGGACAGACGGATCCACAAAAACTACAACCACCGCATATACCTGGATCTACAGAAATAACGTCACCAGATGTTTGAATAGCACCTGCAGGGCAAACATCCAGACATTTTGAACATCCAGTTTTTTCATTACGTGAATGTGCGCATAAACTCTCATTATAGTTTACATAAATTGGTTTTTCAAACTCCCCAATCATATCAATTGCTTTTGCAAAAATCTCTAGTAAATCATTTGGACTATTTGTGCTTGCTCTAAAATAACCATCACGTTTGTGATCACCTGTAAACATAGGTGTGTTTTCACTTAGATCTATTATTATGTCGCATTCACTATCTACTGATTCAAAAAAATCTCCAAACATCATATTTGATTTACTACTTGGAAGTGCTTCGGAAAAATTATTTATCTCAAGTTGGAATTGAGAAAAGTAACCTTGAGCTCTGTTTATATTTCCTTTTGTTATTTTGAAATTTTGAGGCTCTAAAACTATTTCGTCCTCACAATTAGAAATCATTAGTGTTACACCAAGGTGTTTATTTAATTTTTTACAGAAATCAAAAGCAATACCGAGGGAGTCGTCACCATTTTTATAATTAGTGTAAACAAAGCATCTTCCTAGAGAATTTAGAGTTAAACTTGGTGTTTTTTTTGTTTCATTAACAGATGAATTTATCAAAGCGCTTATTTTAGGAACGGATTTTTTACCCTCTTTAGACCATCCTGCATATTCTCTTATATTAAAAGTTCCAGGTGGCTGAAAATTATTTTCTTCAGCTAAATTTTCAAAAATATCTTCTTGCTGAGTGCACGCAATTAGCAATTTTTTATTTTCTTTATTTCCTACTTTTAGTTCATCCAAAACAACATCTAGTTCTGAACCGCATAAGTTGTTATGTATTTTACATTTACTTTCTAATTGGCAAGCTTTTGATAATGCTTCATCATCAATATCCATTGTTGCTTCGCAATTGCAAATAAGTATTTTTTTATTATTAATTTCCAAAAACAATCTCCCAAGATTGAGACAAGAACTTATTTAATTGTGGTATAATGTCAATTAATTTCTCATTACAAAAAAAAATTTAGTTTGTTTTTTATTCTTAATGTTGTTATTTAGCTCTCCTATCTAAGGTTAATAAATGAGGCATTATGATAAGCTTAGAAAATAATAAGCATCTTTTATATGGTGTAAGAATCATTTTTGAAAAAAAAGAAATTGATAATCAATGGGAAAGTCATAAATGGATAGTTAATGATTTGATACCTCTTGATGTGACAAGTGGAGGAGGATATCCTCCAATTAATGACGTTAAAATTCGTCCACTTTTAAATGATGTTTCTCCACAAAATAGTGATAATAAAAATTTATTTGTTGCAGATGCGTCAATTGATTTGCATCGCGCAGAGGCTGAAGGTTATGCTGAAAATCTTCAATCTTCAGACCCTTCAATATATATAGTTCTAAGAGATGGAGATTTAATTGAAGAAAATGAAAAAAAAAGTGATGAGAAAAGAAATATTGACGTTCATTTAGCAGAAGTCTCACTATCTCCCTATCATATTCAAGATTATGAAGATTGTGGAGAAGATAAGGTTGAAAAAGTTCCATTATATGGTCCCATTTTAGAGCTCTTAACTAAGTTTGTTAGTATTCACTTTCATCCTGAGGAGTTTAAAAAAAGAAAAAGAGATAAAAAAAATATTGATGAAAATATTC
Organism: uncultured SAR116 cluster alpha proteobacterium; assembly: GCA_902595145.1. Classification (GTDB taxonomy): domain Bacteria; phylum Pseudomonadota; class Alphaproteobacteria; order Puniceispirillales; family Marisalimonadaceae; genus Marisalimonas. The sequence continues at coordinate 3,017 of CACJOU010000038.1, forward strand.
ATCGAGGTGGGGATCAAAGACTAAAGAAAAATTATTATAACTAATAACAGATTTTAAAGGTTAATTTATAATGGAAGAAGATAAAAAAGATTTAAATGAGAACTTTCTTTCTAGATGGTCTAAAAAAAAATCTAAACAAAAGTCTGAACAAGAAATTTCTAAAATAGAATCGCCTGATTTTGATAGTTCCCAAGGTGATGAAGTTTCAAAATCTTCAACATCAGAAGCGAGTGAAAACGATAAACTTAATGATGATGAATTGTTAAAGAAATATAATTTACCAAATCCTGAGAAAATTAAAAAAGAAAAATCTTTAGATGTGTTTTTTAGAGATGGAGTTCCTGACAGATTGCGTCAAATAGCATTGCGAAGAGTATGGAGATTAAATCCAATAATAAGATTCGCTGATGCAGAAATTAACGATTATCATGAAGATTTTACTGATGCTGCAACAGTTGTTGAAGGGATGGAAACAGCTTATAAAGTTGGAAAAGGTTATCTGTCAGATTTAATTGATGATAAAGATGAAAATAATGACGTCGAATCAATAACTCCTATTCAACTATCAACAGATAAAAGTAATAAAAAGAAAATTAAAAAAATTTCTAAAGGAAAAAATCAAGATAAAATAAAAAATAAGAAACAAAATTATGAAACGAAACTTATTTCTGAAAAAGACAATAAGAAAAATATCGGTAAGATTGGCGAAATAAAAAAAGATAAGACTACAATGGAACAATCATCAACAAACACAGATGAAATTCAAATTTCCTTGCAAGATATTAATCAAAAAATAAAGCCAGAAACAATGGTTTTTAAACCAAAAAATCAGTGATAATAATTCTAACTAACAGATCTAAATTTTATTTTGATTTTTTACTTAACACATTAATAAAAAAAAGCTTTTCTTTTCCAAAATAATAGTAAATAGTTATTTTGGGGGATATAACTTGAGTTCTAATAACGCCAAAATTCTAGATAATGTAAATGAAGAAGATCAGTTGCGTGCCGATATGTATTCATTTTTAGCTAATCTTCTAAGATCAGAGCCTGACGAAAAATTAGTAAAGCAATTAACAACGCTTGAATCTGATGATTCTCCCATTGGAAAATCAATAAAGACACTCTCAAAATTAGCTACTTCTCTTGATCTACCAACTATTAGAGATGAGTATGTAAGAATATTTGTAGGGGTCGGTAGAGGTGAAATACTCCCCTTTGCTTCTTACTATTTGACTGGATTTTTAAAAGACAAGCCTTTAGCCAAGTTAAGACAGGATATGCAAAAAATTGGCATTAAGCTAGAGGAAAATGTAAAAGAGCCAGAGGATCACATCGCAAGCATATTTGATATGATGTCGGGCTTGATACTTGGAAAGTTTGTAAAAAAATATTCTATTACAGAGCAAAAAGATTTTTTTAATAAGCATTTAGCTCCATGGGTTGACTTGCTTATGAGAGATATTGAAAGTTCCAAAATTGCAGTGTTTTATTCGCCAATTGGAACTATTGGAAAAGAATTTATGGAAATTGAACGTGCGTCGTTCTCAATGAATGTCTCGGGGTAGCGATAGGCCCCTGTTTCATAGGCTCATATTTAATGAGCTTTTAATTAAGGAGTGTAAAATGAAGATTGATAAATCCAAGAATGGTAGGAGAGACTTTTTAAAAGGTGCCGCTGTAACAGCCGCTGCCGCCACAGTGGCTGCAACTGTTACCAAAACAGCATCTGCTAACGAGACTATGAATACTACTGGTTCAGGCTACC
>CACJOU010000039.1 GCA_902595145.1 uncultured SAR116 cluster alpha proteobacterium
AAGGTTGATTTCAATGGAAGCTCTAATTAATGATGTAAAAGTACCTAATTCACTTTTAAGTGAATTAAAAGAAACTAATCTTAAAAATGAAACTGATGAAAAATTAAGACAATCACTAAATGAAAATGGTTATCTCTTTTTGAAAAACGTTATTGAAAAAAATGATATTACTAAAGCTCGAAATGATATTTTTGAAAAATTAAAAAATGTAGATGAGCTTGAGGATCCATTTACTGAAGGCATTTGGTCAGGCAGATCAAGAAGAGATGAATTACATAAAGATAGAGGAGTTTTTTGGGAAGACGTAAGTAATACAGAGTCATTAAGAAAAATTACAAATGGCAATAATTTAGAAAGTGTTTTTTCTAGAATATTTGGAATTTCTTCAATTGGCTTTGATTTTATATTTTTAAGAGCAGTATCAGGAGGGAAATTCACTCATATGCATTGTGATGCAGGTTTTTTCACAAGAAAAACTCAAAAGGTACTCACATGTTGGCTTGTTTTTTCAGATATAACTATCGATAAAGGTCCTTTATTTATAATTGAAGGGTCTCACAAATTTTCAGATATTAAAACCAAATATAAAGGATTTGATGTAGACATTCATAAACATATGAAAGCGACGATAGACACAAATCCTATAACTTTTGCTCAAGAGAGAAATACAAAAATTTTAACTACTCAATTCAATCCAGGAGACGCACTTATTTTTGGGATGTATACTGTTCATGGAACTTTTGAAAATTATGCTAATGATAAAAAAATACGCTTAACATGTGACATTCGATTTCAACCTAATAATGAGTTGAAAGATCCTAGATATTTTGGACCAAAACCAACTGGAACTACTGGCGCTGGTTATGGTGAACTTAATAGCGCTAGACCACTTAATGAAGATTGGCATGTTAGATAACATATAAAGATAAAACAAAATTAAAAATTGGATAGCACTAGAAATTGTCTAACGCAAAAATACATGAAAGTTGGAAAATTGAACTGAACGAGGAATTTACTGCTCCATATATGTCAGATCTTAGATCATTTCTTAAGAAACAAATTTCGTTAGGTAAAAAAATCTATCCACCTATGAATAAAATTTTCAACGCGTTCAATTTAACCCCTCTTAGTAAAGTTAAAGTTGTAATTGTTGGACAAGATCCTTATCACGGTGAAGGTCAAGCAAATGGGTTAAGCTTTTCAGTTGAAAAATTCAAAAAAATTCCACCCTCTCTTCAAAATATTTTTAAAGAATTATTTGATGACCTTCGTATAACTTCTCCACAAAATGGTGATTTGCAAAATTGGGCTCATCAGGGCGTTTTGATGCTTAACAATAGTTTAACAGTTGAAAAAGGCATGCCTGGCTCACATCAAGGTAAGGGATGGGAAAAATTTACAGATTCAGTTTTGAAAGTCATTAATAAAAAAAGAAATAATGTTGTATTTATCTTATGGGGAAGAAAAGCTCAGGAAAAGTGTAATTTTATTGATAAAAACAATCACTTACTTCTTGAAAGTGCTCACCCATCACCATTTTCCGCTCATAATGGTTTTTTTGGTTCTAAACCTTTTTCAAAAACAAATAATTATCTTAAACAAAAAAATATTGAACCAATAGATTGGCAGTTATAAACTTTTAAGATTGAAATGGTAACAATTTTATGAGTACTAACAATACTATTGGAATAATCTATATCATAATTGCTATGGCAACATTTTCTGTTCATGATTCCATATTAAAATTTATCTTTCAAAAAGTCTCATTATATGAAATTTATTTTGGACGAACCTTCATTGCAGCATCATTATCTGCTGTATTTCTACTTATTTATAAAAAAAAAATAATATTTATTACGCGCTACCCTGTTTTGTCATTGATAAGAGTAATTCTTCATTTTTTAGCTTTTAGCATGTTCTTTATATCATTAACGTATTTATCTCTAGCTGTAGCAACTGCCTTATATTTTTCAACTCCTTTTTTCATGTCAATTTTTGCTAGAACACTTTTAAATGAAACTATTGGTTACAGAAGATGGTTAGCAATTTTTTTTGGGTTTATAGGTGTCTATATTATCTTAAATCCAAACTTATCTGATTTTGATTTTAAAAATTTATTACCACTTTTATGCGCACTTTTTTATGCTTTGTCGATGACTATCACTAAAATTACATCCGATAAAGATGACACATATACTCAATTATTTTACTTTTACATTATAACCATAATTTTATGCTTTATTATGTATTTTGTTTTTGGCTCAGGTCAATTTGATAAATTTGATGACCCAACAATTAAATTTATTTTTAGAGAATGGTTTAGTAATTTTGATTATACTTTTAAGTATATTGTTTTAATGGGTATTTTAGCTTCAATTGCGTTTACATGTGTTTTTAAAGCATACAGTAATTATTCAACTTCAATTACATCTATATTTGAATATTCATTAATAATTTGGTCAATAATTATTGGATATTTTTTATTTGACGACATACCGACTATTAGAACTATTATAGGTGTAATTATTGTAATGAGTGCTGGTGTTTATATTTTTTTAAGAGAACAAAAAAAGGCTCAAGAAGTAAATTTAGGTACTCCATTAAGAAGATAATTTTTTTAAACTAAATTTATTAAACAACAGCTTAAAGGAACATAAATGAAAAATGAACATCCAGGAGTTACCTGTCTTTATAAATTTATTGATGCTTTTAATACAGCAGAAAAAATTAAAATTATAACAAACTTACATTTTCCCCATTACGTTCACTCTAATGGAAATGAACCAGTTGTTTATAAAAATGGTGAAGATTTTTGGAAATCATTAAAAGTACAACTTGACACAATGATTAAAGTTGAAAATTGGAATTTTTCAACTTTAGATAAATGTAAAATTATTAACGAGACCAATAAGACACTTCAATGTGAAGTACAGTTTAAGAGAAGGTTAATAAATAAAAAAAGTTATGGATCAGCTAAAGGAATTTGGATTTCAACTAATAGAGACGGAATTTGGGCATTACAATTAAGATCAATGATTCCTGTTTCAGGAACAATTAGTTCTTTGGCAGGAACAAATATGAATAGTAGTTGAATATATGTAACTTTTGAAAGAAATTAGTGTATTGATAACAACACATTGTACTGGAAAAAAAAGTAATTTTAAATAAAGATTTTTTTAGATGCTTAAAATATATTTTTTAGTTTTATTAATAAATACTTTTTCTTTTTCTACAGTTGTAAATGCTGGATCGTCTCTAAAAATAATTGATGGCGATACAATTATACTTAACTCCGAAAAAATTAGATTTTATGGTATTGATACACCAGAAATTAAACAAACTTGTACTAATAATAATGGACAATCTTATTCATGCGGAGTTAAAGCAACTTTAGAACTTAAAAAAATAATTGGCTCAGGAAAGGTTTCATGCATAAAAAAAACAAAAGATAGGTACAAAAGATCTATTTCGATATGTTATGTAGATGGAAAAGATATTAATTCATTAATGGTTAAAAAAGGATGGGCACTCGCTTATAGAAAATACTCAAAAAAATATGTAAAGGACGAAGTCATTGCCAAATCAAACAAAGCTGGAATGTGGTCAGGAGATTTTATAGCGCCTTGGAAATGGCGAAGACTGAAGAATAAAAAAGTTAGATAAATCTAATCTTATTCAACATATCCTTTTGGTAACTTTTTCTTCTTAGGCTTTAACAATGTTTTTAAATGAGCAATTTCTTCGTCAGCTTTTTTGAATTCTGCTTGTTCTTCTTCTCTCACTTCATCATTAATTCTCTTTTGTGCTCTTAACCTTCTTAATTCATACATTCTATCTTCTTCTTCTTCTGTAAGACTGTTCTCATCTCTTTCCTCTAGAAGCTCAAGCTCAGATTTTTGAGTATGGTTTTTATCAACGTCATCCTCTTTTTCTTCTATATTTTCATCAGTAACTTTTATTTCTTCTA
>CACJOU010000040.1 GCA_902595145.1 uncultured SAR116 cluster alpha proteobacterium
TTACAAAATATCAATAAAAGTGAATTAAAGAAAAAAATTCAAACCTTTCTTTCAATAGCAAATGAGACTGAAAGATGGGCCTTAATTAAATTAATTAGTGGTGGTTTGCGAATAGGGGTTTCATCAAGACTCGCTAAAACCGCATTAGCTAAATTTGGAAATAAAAAACTAGATGATATTGAAAAAATATGGCACGGAATTGGTCCTCCATATGAAAACTTATTTAAATGGTTATGTAATTCAGGTCCTATCCCAGAGATTGATCTTAAAAATACATTTAATCCTATGATGCTTGCCAATCCATTAGAAGATAAAGATTTTATAAATCTTAATTGCAATAACTTTGTTGCAGAATGGAAGTGGGATGGAATAAGAGTTCAAATTATTATAAATGATTCTAACATTAAAATTTTTTCTCGTACAGGTGATGATATTAGTCTTTCATTTCCTGAAATAAAAAGTCTTGAAAAAAATATGGTGATACTTGACGGAGAATTATTAGTAGGAAGAAATTATATCCCAATGAATTTTAATTCACTACAACAAAGATTGAATAGAAAAAAAGTAAGTCAAAAGCACATTGATGACTTCCCTGCCTTTGTAAAGCTGTATGACATTTTGTATTTAAACAATGATGATTTAAGAGAAAAAAGTTGGGAAGATAGACGAAATTTACTTGAGAATTGGTATTATAAAAACAAAAATGAATTTTTTAATTTATCGAAATTAATTTACTTCAATAGTTGGGAAGAGTTAACTGTAATTAGAAAAAATGAGATTATCGACGATCAACATGAAGGCTTAATGATAAAAAAAAAGTATAGCCCTTATATCTCCGGCCGTCCTAAAGGACATTGGTATAAATGGAAAAAAGATCCTAAAACCGTTGATGCAATTTTAATGTATGCAGTAAGAGGTCATGGCAAAAGAAGCTCATATTATTCTGATTTTACTTTTGGTTTATGGGATGGAAACCAACTTTCTCCAATTGGTAAAGCATATTTTGGTTTCAATGATAATGAGTTAAAAATTTTAGATAAATTTGTTCGTAACAACACGATCAAAAAATTTGGACCTGTAAGAGAAGTTGAAAAAACATTCGTCATTGAAGTTGCTTTTGACTCTGTTAACTCTAGCACAAGACATAAATCTGGAGTTGCATTGAGATTTCCAAGAATAAAGAGACTTAGAGAAGATAAACCGACGAGCGAAGTGATTCAACTTTCAGATTTCAAATTAGAATTTTTGTAAAAATTTTTTACATTAATTATGTTGAATTACAAAATTTTATTTTCTAACATTTAAATATAGATTATTTCATAGGAGCAAGATATGCCAGATTTACAAGAACTAATGGTTGGTTCCACAAGAGTAGTTGCTCTTAAGGATGGAGAGTTAACTTTACCTAAGGAAATACTTCTTAATATAGATGAGGATACTGTTAAAAAACTTTCTGATGAAAATAATCAACTTACAAACAGTCAAATTAATGCTTATCTAGTATTCAAAGATGAAAAAATTCTATTGGTTGATTCAGGGTGTAGAGATCTATTTGGCCCAACCTGTGGATTTGTTCATGAAGAAATTGCAAAAGCTAATGTCAAACCTGAAGATATAACCGACATATTTTTTACTCATTTACATCCTGATCATGTAGGAGGATCAATTAACAAAGATGGTAAGGCAATTTTTCCAAATGCAACCGTTAACATTATAGAAGATGAATTGAACTTTTGGAGTAAAGATGATTTTGAAGATATTGAAGTAAATGGTAAAAATATGGCTGATTTAAACAAATCTGTTATCAAAGCCTACGGAGAAAGAGTAAAAACTATTAAAACTAATCAAGAAATAATTTCTGGAGTATTCCCTGTACCACTTCCGGGACACACACCTGGACATAGTGGATTTAGAATAGACGATGGTAATATCAGTTTTGTTCAGATGGGCGATGTATTACATACTCCTAATTTACAGTTATCAGATCCAAATATTTCTGTGCTTTTTGACATTGATGTAGAACAAGGACTGAAATCAAGAAAAAAAGCTTTTGATATGGTCTGTAATGACAGAATAATTTGTTCGGGAGGCCATATTCTAGAGCCAAAATTTGGATATTTAGATAAATTTGGTAATGGATATAAATACGTTGCAATTTAAAATATAAATTTAACTATTATTATATATCATAATATTTTGGTTGAATTTATTATTAATTTTAATCCATGATTTTTATCATCAAAAAACTCTAATCGATCTACAAACTCCCGCCAAAATCGTTTTTCAGTTTTGTATTGAGCATGTAGTTTTGTTTTGCAGAATTTTTGAGTATCCAACAACCTTTTTGCACCTTTACTAACATATTGTTCACCATTAAAACACCCATCTATTAAAAATACTAATCCCACAAGTAGTTCAGCATGCTTTGAAGAAAAGACTGACGTAAATGGCCAGAAGTGATCTTTTAAAATTTTAAAACCAAGTTCATGCGCTTCAAAATAATTACTAAAAATTAATATTCTTTCTAAATTTCCTATTTCTTTTCCAAATTTGGACATTTCTATACTTTTTTGAGCAAATGCATGTTTATCATGTCTCATGACCAAGTTTTTGGCGTGACAATGACTTAGGTATTCGTTTTTATTAATAGATGAAATAACAAAAGCTTGGTCTTCCGCTCTATTAACAAAACTTGGCGTAAATGGAGCCCATTTTTTTAGGCTTTCTACAGTTATACCTGTAGTGCCACCAGTTACATGTATTCTTTGGATATCGTTTGATTTGTACATTAATTCTGCTTCTGTTGACAATGATTGTGGCCATTCAGGACAAAAAATTCTTTTTGAGGATAAATCAGATGCAAAATTATTTATCTTTGGTCTTTGCACGTCTGGAGTAAACAAATCTTTTGAAATATCATTCTTATTTACTAATGCTCCAGCCAACAACCCCAAATCAACTTTTCTTCCTTCAAAATCAGTTGCAGTACCTCCCCAAAATTTTTGATTTTTAAAAATTTCAAATATAGAAAAACCAGTATTTTTTAATAACATTTTCTGATCAAAAACTTGGTCTAAATCAATCTTAAAACTATATCTAAAATCTGAGTCAATGACCTTATTCCAAATTAATAATATGTATTTTAAAAAGGTGTAATGACGACCATAATTTCCATTGACACCTAATAAATTATTAAAGTTGTCATTCTTCAGGAAAATTGTTGTGTAAATTTTATTACAAACATCCTCATCAAAAAGATAAACATCTATAAATTTTAAATTTAAATATTTCTTAATAATTAATTTAACGTACTCTAACGCAATTTTCTCTAAACCGTTATGTGTAACTGAAACAGATAGAACAAGTTTTATTTTATCTGGAATTTTTATGTTATTCCTTTGTGCTTCGAATAATAATGCTTCATCAAGGTTTTTCAATCCATAAATAATCTCATTTTCATAAATTGTTGCATCCAAAGGTATTGGATGATCGTACCAATAGCTTTGTCTTACATTCTTGAATTTTTGTAATTCATCTTTAATTTCAATTGGAATACTTGGTGAAAAATAATCAATTGGTGTTGTGATTAAAACATTGCTTAAAAAAAGTATCTCTTTGGCTGGGTTTGTGAGATAATTTTTACTCTCTTTAAGATTAGTCAATTTTCTTTTTCGTAATATTTTATTCTTTATTTCTTCAGGTTTATTATAAGACTCAAGAGCCTCTGGACAAAATATATCCCAAATGTGATCTTTGTATTTTATATTATGATTAAAAGTAATATTTTGTGATTGTGAATTAAAAAATTTATTAAAAAGCTTCAAGCAAGTTTCATCCTTAAGTGAGTTTAATAAAGACATAGATGCATTGAAATCTTTATTGTCTTTGTAAAACTTAATAATAAAAGCTCTACAAA
>CACJOU010000041.1 GCA_902595145.1 uncultured SAR116 cluster alpha proteobacterium
TAATAGACTAAGCGCCAATGGAAAAAATTCAGTATGCATTTTAGAAGCAGGTCCTCCTGATTGGAACCCTTTCATACATATTCCAGCAGGTTTTATGAAAACACTTGTTAATCCAAATGTGAACTGGCTTTTTAAAGCTGAACCTAGTTGGGGGACAGATGGAAGAATTATAGATATTCCAAGAGGTAAAACATTAGGTGGATCAAGCTCAATTAATGGAATGGTTTTCAATAGAGGACAAAATTTAGATTTTGATGTTTGGGCTCAAAAAGGTAATAAAGGTTGGAGTTATTCTGATTTACTTCCTTATTTTAAAAAGTATGAAAAAAGACACGGTGAATTTGATGATGTTTATCGTGGAAGTCAAGGTGAGTTGCCAATTACTGATCTTGAATACAGAGACCCATTATGTGAAGCATTTATAAAAAGTGCTATAGAACAAGGAATTCCATTAAACAAAGACTATAATGGACAATCTCAAGAAGGCGTTTCTTATGTACAACGGACTACTCGAGGAAGATTTAGAGTAAGTGCGGCAAAAGCATTTCTTAATCCGGCTAAGTCTCGACAAAATCTCCAAATAATAACAAATGCATTTGTCACAAAAATTAATTTTAAAAATAAAGTAGCAATTGGTGTAGAATATTTAAGAGGAGGAAGAAGAGGAAAAAAGATTAACCTCATGGCCAATAAAGAAGTCATTTTATCTTCGGGAGTTATAAAATCCCCACATATTCTTCATATGTCAGGTATTGGACCTGCTGAACATCTAAAAAATATTGGGATAGATGTTGTCCATAATCTAAAAGGTGTAGGTATGAATTTAAGGGATCATTTTGCTCCAAGATTAACAGCACGAGCAAAAAATATTGAGACTATTAATGAAAAATCCAGGGGATTAAAACTTCTAAAGGAGATTGGAAAGTATGTGATCGGAAAACAATCAATAGTTAATTTAAGTCCTACATTAGTGTATTGTTTTTGGCATTCTAATGAAGAAATAAGAAACCATGATCTTCAAATGACTTTCACTCCAGCATCATACAAAGAGGGTGTGCAATCAACTTTAGATACTGAACCTGGATTTACTGTAACTGCATGGCAGCAAAGGCCTGAGTCGCTTGGTTGGGTTAAATCTAGAACTAATGATCCATTTGATGCACCATTAATTCAGCCCAACTACTTAGATGCGGATGAAGATAAAAGAGTTGTTGTAGCAGGGTTAAAATTATCTAGAAGACTTATGCATTCTAAAGCTCTGTCACATTATTTCGATTATGAAGTTTATCCAGGAATAGAAAAACAAAGTGATGAAGAATTACTTCAAGTTGCAAGAGAAAGAGGAACAACTACTTATCATCAGATGGGAACCTGCAGAATGGGTCCAAAATCTGATCCAACTGCAGTTGTAGATGATAATCTTAAAGTTTATGGTTTAAAAAATATAAGAGTAATAGATGCGTCTATTATGCCAACTATGCTGTCTGCAAATTTACACTCTGGTGCCACATTGATTGGAGAAAAAGGCTCTGATTTAGTCCTTGGTAATAACCCAATTGATCCTGTGATTTTAAATTATTAATTAAACTTTCATAAGAGGAAAACATTGAAAAAATCAGAAAAGTATATACCTCCACAAAAATGGGTTTGGGATAAAGAAAATGGTGGAAAGTTTGCAAATATTAATAGACCTATCTCTGGTAGCACCCATATAAAAGATCTCCCAGTTGGTGAACATCCATTTCAACTATATTCTCAAGGAACACCAAATGGAGTTAAAGTTACCATAATGCTTGAAGAATTAATCAATTTGGGTATTCAAGAAGCAGAGTACGATGCTTGGTTAATAAGAATTGGTGATGGGAATCAGTTTGGTTCTGGTTTTGTTGAGATTAATCCAAATTCAAAAATACCAAGTTTATTGGATAAATCTGAAGATAATCCTGTAAGAATTTTTGAATCTGGTTCAATATTATTATATTTAGCTGATAAATTTAATAGGTTTATTCCTCAAAAATTTGAGGATAGAACAGAATGTCTCAACTGGTTATTTTGGCAAATGGCAAGTGCACCTTATTTAGGAGGAGGATTTGGTCATTTTTATGCTTATGCTCCCGAAAAATATGAATATCCAATTAATCGATTTGCAATGGAAGTTAAAAGACAATTAGATGTTTTAGATAAATTACTATCTGACAAAAAATTTATTTGTTGTGAAGAATATACTATTGCCGATATAGCAATTTGGTCATGGTATGGGGCCTTAGTATTGGGAAGGTTATATGATGCAGAAGAATTTTTAGATGTCAAAACATATAAAAATGTTTTGCGATGGGCAAAAGAAATTAATTATAGGCAGGCTGTCAAAAGAGGAATCATGGTAAATAAAATTAAAGGTAATCCATCATCCCAGCTTCATGAAAGACATAGTTCATCTGACTTCATTCATAAAACTCAAGATAAATTAGAAAAATAAAAATAAAAATAATTTTTTTTATAATTCTTCAATTCCCAGATCTGCAATATATCTCCTATGCCATGTTGGACTAATTGTTAACTCGTTTATACATACATGCCTAGGCATTTGACATAAGAATACTATTGTTTGACCTAAATCATCTGGTTGCAACATCTTACTTTTTTGTTCAATAGAGAGTTTTTTTGGACGTTTGTCTAATATGGCTGTTGAAACTTCACCTGGGCATAATGCAGTAGCTCTAATACCAAGATTACAATATTTCATATTAATAGTTTCTGTCATTGCATTAAGCGCGTGTTTCGAAGAAGTATATGACACACCCGATAATAAACTTACATGGTTACCTGACCATGAAGATACATTAATAATTAACCCATCTTTTTTATCTTTCATAAATGGTATAACTGCCTTACAGCAATAAAATAAACCATTAATGTTAGTTTGTATTACTTGGTCCCATTCATTTTCATCAATATTATCCCAATCTCTCTTTTCTATATTAATTCCAGCACAATTTACTAAAACATCTATATGCTCAATTTCACTTTTTAAAGCATATATAAGATCTCTTACAGATTGTTTATCAGAAATATCAACAGGTTTTATCATAGTGTCTTTATCACATTTAGAAGCTGTATCTTGAAGAGTTTGAATATTTCTACCTGACAAAATTACTTTCATACCAATTTTAGATAATTTTATAGCTGCATCTTGTCCAATTCCTGATCCTGCACCTGTTATCCAGACTACTTTATTTTCTAAATTTCTTATCATTTATTTTGCCTTAATATATTGTGTGTAATTAAATTTACTGTGCTGTTAAGCCACCATCAACAACAAGACTTGAGCCTGTCATAAAACTTGAAGCGTCAGAGGATAAGAATAAAATTGTTTTAGCAACTTCATCCGCTGTTCCAAGACGACCAATAGGTGTTTGATTGACACCTGCAGAATAAGATTCCTCTGCTGTCATTCCTGGATTTTGATTAATCCTTGCATTAGCAACTTGTTTTCCCATTTCAGTTTCAATGATACCAGGATGAACTTGATTAATTCTAATAGGAAATTTTTTTTTCCCAAAATAAATAGCCATTGATTTTGTGAAAGTAGTAATGCCACCTTTTGTCATTGAATATAATGGGTCAAGTTGAGAGCCAACAAGACCAGCTACAGAGCTAAGATTAATTATAGCACTTCCAAATTTTGTTTTTTTTCCTGCCT
>CACJOU010000042.1 GCA_902595145.1 uncultured SAR116 cluster alpha proteobacterium
TAATGAAAATAACTTTCCATACTGTATTAAAAAGTTGGAAAAATATTTTAAATTATATTTTTTTAGTAGCTGGAACAATGATGTTTGTTTTGTCAAAAACAGCTGTTGCGTCAGAACCAAAACCATGGCAAATGGATCTACAAGAACCTGCTGGAATAATTGCCACTAAAGCAACTGACCTTCATAACTTTCTTCTTGTCGTAATTACCTTGATTTCAGTTTTTGTGCTTGGTTTATTAGTATATGTATGCATAAAATTTAGAGAAAAACCAAACGTAAAACCATCGAAAACTTCTCATAATACACTAATTGAGATTATTTGGACTGTGGTTCCGGTTTTGATTCTTGTTGTTATTGCTGTTCCTTCATTTAAACTTCTCTATTTAACTGAAGCAGATAAGCCAGTTGATATGGTTGTTAAGGTGTCTGGAGCTCAATGGTATTGGAATTATGAATATCCAGATGAAGAAATTTCATTTGATTCATATATAATTGCAGAAAGTGACTTAAAGGATAATCAAAAAAGAATGTTGGATGTAGATAATCCACTAGTTGTGCCTGAGGGTACAAAAATAAAATTTCTTGTAACTGGAAATGACGTTATGCATTCATTTTTTGTTCCGTCTTTAGCTCTTCAAGTTTATTCTATTGCCGGAAGAATTAATGAAATTTGGACAGAAGTTCCAGTAGGAAAGAAAAAGTATTATGGGCAGTGTAATCAAATATGTGGTGTTAACCACGCTTATATGCCAATAGTAATACAAGCTCTTCCTAAGAACGAATATGAAAAATGGCTTAAAGAAGCAAAAGTTAAATTTGCAAATAACCCAAAAAATGAAAATAATAAAATTGCATTATTAGAAAAAAAAGAAGTTAAGGAGATAAAATAATGGCTTCATTGTCTCAAACCGCAAATACAGGTTCATCACATGATCATCATGGTGCTCCTTCAGGCTTTATAAAAAGATGGTTGTATTCAACCAACCATAAAGACATTGGTACTATGTATATAATTTTTGCTATAGTTGCCGCTTTCATTGGCGGAGCAATGTCAATTTATATGAGAATGGAGTTGATGAATCCAGGTGTACAGTACATGGAAGATGGTCATATGTGGAATGTTTTCACAACTGCACATGGTTTGATAATGGTTTTCTTTGTTGTTATGCCAGGTTTAATAGGAGGTTTTGGTAATTGGTTTGTTCCTATCATGATTGGTGCTCCAGATATGGCCTTCCCAAGAATGAACAACATATCTTTTTGGCTTTTACCTCCAAGCTTTGTTTTGCTGTTATTATCAGCTGTAGTTGATGGTGGTGTCGGAGTTGGTTGGACCATATATCCTCCTCTTTCAAGCTCGGCAGGTTCTCCAGGTATGGGTATGGACCTTGCAATATTTTCTCTACATTTAGCGGGCGCATCTTCAATATTAGGTGCAGCAAACTTTATAACAACGATATTTAACATGAGGGCACCTGGAATGACACTTCACAAGATGCCATTATTTGTTTGGTCTATGCTAGTTACAGTGTTTTTGTTGTTGTTAGCTATACCTGTGTTAGCTGGTGCAATAACGATGTTACTTACTGACAGAAATTTTGGAACAAGTTTTTTTATTCCTGAAGGTGGTGGTGATCCTATTCTATTTTTGCATCTGTTTTGGTTTTTTGGTCATCCTGAGGTTTATATTATGATTTTGCCAGCTTTTGGTATTGTAAGCCAAATTGTTTCAACATTCTCAAGAAAGCCAGTTTTTGGATATTTAGGAATGGCATATGCTATGGTTTCTATAGGTGTAATTGGTTTTGTAGTATGGGCACATCATATGTATACGGTTGGTTTGTCCGTAGATACAAGAGCATATTTTACGGCAGCCACTATGGTAATAGCTGTCCCAACTGGCATTAAAATCTTTTCATGGATTGCAACAATGTGGGGTGGCTCCATAGTCTTTAGGATACCAATGTACTGGGCAATTGGTTTTATTTTTCTTTTTACTGTCGGGGGCGTGACAGGTGTAGTGTTAGCCAATGCTGGATTAGATGTTGTACTACATAACACATACTACGTTATTGCACACTTTCATTATGTACTATCATTAGGAGCAGTGTATGGCTTATTCGCAGCTTTTTACTATTGGTTTTCTAAAATGACTGGTTATGAATACAGCGAAGCTTTAGCAAAGCTCCATTTTTGGGTTACATTTATAGGTGTGAACCTAACATTTTTCCCAATGCATTTTCTAGGCTTAGCAGGTATGCCAAGACGCTATGTTGATTATCCTGATGCGTTCGCAGGATGGAATATGGTTGCATCAATTGGATCCTATATAGGAGCTCTAGGTGCTATAATCTTTTTAGTCGTTATAATCGAGGCTTTTGTAAAGAAGCGAAAAGCTGTTAAAAACCCATGGGGTTCAACTGATAATACTTTAGAATGGACAGTTTCTTCACCACCTGCATTTCATACTTTTACTGAAATACCAAAAGTAAAATAATATAGGTTTTGAAATTTAATATGCCATCGATAGCTGTTAACACTAAGGATATTTCGCAAGATACCAATAACTTAGGTTCACCATATGATTATATTAATCTTATGAAGCCTAGGGTTATGTCGTTAGTAGTTTTTACAGCTTTCGTTGGATATTACAATGCGATTCCAGTATTAGGTAATTCAACTAATCCATTTTTAGCTTTGATTGGAATATTTGCTATAGCCCTTGGAGCAGGTGCATCTGGGGTTCTTAATCAATGGTATGACAAAGACATTGATTTTTTAATGGATAGAACAAAGAATAGACCTATCCCATCTGGTAAGATCCAACCTTCTGAAGCTCTGTCATTTGGAGTTATTACATCCATTTTGTCTATAATAATATTAGGTTTATCTATAAATTGGTTAGCAGCAAGCTTACTTGCTTTTACAATATTTTTTTATGCAGTAGTTTATACAATGTGGCTTAAAAGACATACTGTTCAAAATATTGTAATAGGTGGTGCTGCAGGCGCATTTCCTCCGATTATTGGGCATATTTGTGCTACAGGTTCTATTGGGCTAGAAGCTTTAATTTTATTCCTAATAATATTTTTATGGACACCGCCACATTTTTGGGCTCTGGCTTTAGTAAATAAATCAGATTACAGAGCTGCTAAAATACCAATGTTACCAATTATTTATGGTGATATGGCCACTCGAAAGAATATATTTATTTATTCACTTTTACTCATGCCTTGCGCATACCTTCCTTGGATTTTAAATTACTCTGGTAACTTTTATATGATAGTCGTTACATTACTTAATATTGAATTTATAAGAAGATCTATTTATGTATTAAAAGAAAATAAAGATTCAGAAAGAGGT
>CACJOU010000043.1 GCA_902595145.1 uncultured SAR116 cluster alpha proteobacterium
TTGGATATCGTCAAAAATTTCATTAATATATTTTTCTACTAATAAACCGTAAGTAGTAAGATTAGCATAAATTATAGGCTCATGCTCTAAAAGAAAATCATCTAAATTGAAAATTGAGCTTAGAGACGCAACAATTCCCAATTTTTTGTTACTGATTGAAACTGCAAAACCAATGAGACCTTTATCTACTTGACCTTCTGTAAAACAATATCCTTTTTTTCTGTCACTTTTTAACTCTTTCAAAAAATTAGTTTTATCTTCATCTGATTTAAATTTTTCTAAATTAATTAAATTTTCTAACCTTTTGCCAGTAATTTGCATAATTATTGCCCTGGAAGTTGCACCGTATATTAAAGGCATTAATTTACCTCTTTGATAACTTGTATTTTTCTTAAAAGTTGGACTTTTGTAATCAGCAACACACATCACATTATTTCCGTAGAGTCTTGCTAAAACGTTAACACTTGTTATTGGATTTTCATTAGCTAGTTTTTTTAGAAATGGTTGCCCTGCTCTAACCAAAGGATCAGAAAAATTAATAATTCTATTAAATTTAATGAATGCCGGACCCAGTCTAAAATAAGATCCTGACGCACTTTCAAGAAATTCTGCTGTGACCATTTCTCGCACAATTCTATATATTGTACTAGATGGTGTTTTAAGTGATTTTGAAATTTCTATGACAGTCCAAGAACTTCTCTCTTCAGAGAAAAGATCTAAGATTTTTTTATACCTTTGAAAACCAGACAACTTTATCCCTATGAAGCAAAAATTTGATTGAGATAAAAACGAGAAAAATCTTTTAAGTCATTTTTATCTGTACTAGCAAGAACAAACCGATCAGGTCGAATAATTAAGCTGTTTGAATTAAATTTTTTTAGAATTGTTTCTATTTCCGGTATATCAATTGTACTGTAAGTTCTAATTTTTAATTTATTTTCATTTACCTTCTTATTTGTAATTAAGATTGGATGACATGAAAATAAATCATCAAATTCTTTATTAAAATTAATTTTAAGAGATGGAAAAATTTTGCCTCTATTTTTATCATCCTGATTACCTAATCCTTTCCCAAGTTTAGGCTTTATACTATTCATTTTTATTGTGCCATCTTTCTCCTCATAAACAGTGTCTGACACCTTTAATCCACCAATGGAATTAAGTAGCTCACCCATCTTCATGGCAGTATTTATATAATCTCTCACATTTGAAGATCTCTCACTTTGATAAGTATCAAGTAATTTTTCATTATGACCTTTTTTACAACATATGTTAATTTTCCAAGCTAAATTAGATGCATCTCTAATTCCAGCACACATTCCTTGTCCCATAAATGGCGGTGTCAAATGAGCAGAGTCTCCAACTAAAAATTGACGACCACTTCTCCATTTTTTTGCAATTGCTGATTGAAATGTATAAACTGTTTTTCTTTCAATCGTTGCTTCATCTTGGGACACCCATTGACTTAAAAATTTCCAAAGTGTTTTACTATCAAAAAAATTTTCTACACTTTCTTCTCCTTTTAGAGCTATTTCCCATCTTCTTCTTTTTCCTACATTTCTGCAGTATGTAGCTGGTCTTTTTGAGTTGCAATATTGTATTGTTCTATCTGGCAAATTTGTTTTTTTTGTTTTTAAAATTAAATCTATAACAGCCCAACGTTGTTCGAAACCTAGATGTTCCATTTCACTTTTAATTTGCTTCCTTAGAAAAGAGTTAGCGCCATCACAGCCAATTACATATTTAGACTTTACAGAAAAAATCTGTTTGGTTTTTAAATTTTTGTATTGAATTATTGAATAATTTTTATGACTGATAGTTTTGTATACTTCAGAGTTTTGGGAAATAATTACCTTTTCAAATTTTTTTAATTTATGACGTAGGCTCCTTTCTAAATCGGGTTGATGAAACCGGTAACTAGGATACCATCCATTTTCTGTAATAACTTTTGGTCTTGGCCAATCAAGAAGAAGGTTACCTTTTTCATCAACAAATTTTGTTCCTTTATTAATAATTAATTTTTTTGTTAAACTTTTAGTTATACCAATTGTATTAAATACTCTCATAACTTCATCATCAAAATGAACCGCTCGTGGAAGATTATATATACTTGCTTCTTTTTCTAAAACTAGAATAGATAAATTGTTCATAGCTAAAAGATTAGCTAATGTTCCTCCTGCAGGACCTAATCCAATTATAACAACATCAAAATCTTGAGTACTCATTTTTTACTGATATTTTGATACAACCACGGACAATCAATTATCATAGGTGATCTTTTACCTTGCTGAGCAGTTTCAATACGTTTTATTCTAAACTTTAATCTTTCATCATCAGGTAAATATAATCTTTCATGTCCCCAAAAACTTGGACCTTCATTTGTTTCATGAGGAACCCATGTAATAGGATTGATAATTCTACCACCCCATCCATTTTCAATAAAAAAACCTGAAGGAGTGTGTGCATAAAAAGAAGTCATATAATCGTTTGTGTGTCGACCCAAAGTGTAAGCTATTCCATTTTTCTGGTTATATTGGAGTAAATCATATCCTTGCCCAACATCATCTAAGTTTTTATATTCTACCATGAAATGATGAAGTCCTTGTTGACCACTTCCAATTAGAGCGAAGCTATGATGGCGGCCATTAACATGAAAAAAACATAATGAAATAGGATCAAAGCTATAATCACTTATTTTGAAATCTAGAATATCTCTGTAAAAAGGAATTAAACTTTCAACATTAGATACATGTAAAACTGCATGACCTAGTCCACAAACGTCAGTCTTAAATCCAGAAATTGGTCTTCCCGGGACAAATGGACTATTATCAACATGAGGTCTGTAAACAAGTTCAATTCTATTTCCTACTGGATCATCAAAATATATTAATTCATCAACAAACCGCATATCAGCAAGGTTTTTATCACCTTCGAAAACTTCTATTCCAGTGTCTTCCAACTTTTTGGAATATTTTTGAAGATCTGATTTTTCTTCTACTTCCCACCCAAGGAAAGCAAGTTTGTCACCAGGTTCACCTGAGATTGTGAACCTTTGCTTTTGATCATCCATACGAAAAAATAGAGATTTTTTTGAATAATCAGTTT
>CACJOU010000044.1 GCA_902595145.1 uncultured SAR116 cluster alpha proteobacterium
AGAGCAGATGAAACAACAGGTTCAGTTGCGGTGCCAATTCATCAAACCACAAGCTATCAGTTTGCTAATACTGAGCAGGCAGCAAATTTATTTTCTTTATCAGAATTAGGTAATATTTACACAAGAATTATGAACCCAACCAATGATATATTGGAAAAGAGGTTAGCAGCTTTAGAGGGGGGTGTTGCTGCACTAGCATTATCTTCAGGTCAAACAGCATCTGCATTTGCTATCCAAAATCTTGCTAAGGCTGGAGATAATATTGTCAGTTCAACTGACTTATATGGTGGTACTTGGAATTTATTTGCTAACACATTAAAGGATATGGGTATCGAAGTTAGATTTGTAGATCCATCAGATCCAAAAGCATTTGAAAATGCAACAGATGATAAAACAAGAGCTTATTATGCTGAAACTTTACCTAACCCAAAATTAAAAGTCTTTCCTATTTCTGAAGTGAGTGCAATCGGAAAGAAGTATGGAATACCACTGATCATAGATAACACAGCATCTCCAGTAATTTGTAAACCTTTTGATCATGGTGCGGCAATTGTTGTTTATTCACTCACTAAATATATTGGTGGTCATGGAAATTCAATTGGAGGCTTAATTATTGATGGTGGTAACTTTGATTGGGAAGGGGCTGGTAAAGATAGACAACCGGCTTTAAATACACCTGATCCTTCTTATGGCGGGGCTGTTTGGGTAGATGCTGTAAAACCATTAGGTCCCATTGCCTACAATATAAAAGCTAGGGTTACTTTGTTACGTGATCTCGGAGGTGCATTAAGTCCTTTTAATGCTTTTTTAATTTTACAAGGACTTGAAACTATTAGTTTAAGAATGAAAACACATTGTGAAAATGCTTCAAAAGTTGCTAATTTTTTAAAAAAACACAAATCAGTGGATCATGTAATTTACCCTGAGTTACAAACAGGAATTTCTAAAGAAAATGCAGTTAAGTATTTAAATAAGGGATTTGGAGGTTTAGTTGGATTTGAATTGAAAGGTGGTTCAGAAGCAGGTAAAAAGTTTATAGATAACTTAAAATTATTCTACCACGTGGCAAACATTGGTGATTCAAGAAGCCTTGCTATACATCCAGCAACTACAACACATAGTCAATTATCATCTGAAGATAAATTAAAATCTGGTGTATCAGATTCATATGTAAGATTATCAGTTGGTATTGAACATATTGATGATATTGTAGACGACTTAGCTGAAGCCTTAGAAAAATCTCAAGAAAAGTAAAACACTCTTAATTGATGAAATTCTATTTATTATTATTTTAATAATCTTGGCTATATTTTATAAATATTGTAAATAATGATGAATTATTAAATATTTGTAGAGAAATAAATTGATATTTGAGGAAAAGTTTTCTGTAGCTCCAATGATGGAATGGACAGATAGGCATTGTCGATATTTTCACAGACTCTTATCTGGTTCAGCAGTTTTATATACTGAAATGATCTCTGCTGATGCCTTAATTTTTGGGCCACGACACAAATTGTTAGCATTTAATAATGAAGAATTGCCATGTGTTCTTCAATTAGGTGGAAATGATCCTAAGAAATTATCTCTTGCAGCTAAGTTTGGTCAAAGTTATGGATACTCAAAAATAAATTTAAATATTGGATGTCCTTCAAATCGAGTCCAGAATGGATCATTTGGAGCTTGCCTTATGAAAACACCTAAAGTTGTCTCAGAATGTGTGAGGGCTTTGCAAGATGTTAGTCAATTACCCATTACAGTTAAATGTAGGATTGGTGTTGATGATATGGATGAAGTAAAAGGTTTAGATAACTTTATTGATCAAGTGTCCGCTGAAGGAGTAAAGTTATTCGTTATTCATGCTAGAAAAGCTCTGTTGAATGGATTAAGTCCTAAGCAAAATAGAGAAATCCCTCCTTTAGATTATTCTAGGGTTGGAGAATTAAAAAAAAGAAGGGCAGATCTAAATATTATTATTAATGGTGGAATTAAGTCAATACAAGAGGGACAAAATTTAGTTAAACAATATTCATTTGATGGGTTTATGATTGGAAGAGAAGCATATAAAAATCCTTATATTCTATCCTCTGTAGATAAAATAGTCCTAAATCAAAAAGAAAAAATTAAGACAAGATATCAAATAGCCATGAAAATGGCTGACTATATTGATGAATTTGTGAAAAATGATGAAGGTAATGTTTACGCTATAATTAGACATATTTTAGGTTTGTATAACTCTTTACCAGGTGCTAAAGAGTGGAGACGTCAATTAAGCGAAAATACAAGATTTTCAAAAAATGGTGATTTGTTAAGATTTGCTACAGATAATATAGAAGAGTTTATTCACAGTAAGAGTTTAATTTTAGCGTAGGAGAGTTCATTGCAGGAAGTAGACAAAAAAGAGGGTTATAGATCCATTTTAGAGATGGGGCCGCTATTATTGTTCTTTGGTGTTAATTATTTTTACGGCATAATGGCTGGTACAGCAGTTTTGGTGATAAGTACATTATTATCTCTGATACTATCTTGGTATTGGTTTAAAAACATACCAATGATGGCTGCTGCAGGATGTGTTGCGGTTGTTTTTTTTGGTGGATTAACAATATTTTTTGATGATGAATTTTTTATTAAAATCAAACCAACAATAGTGTCTATAATAATTGCAGGAGTTTTAGCTTCAGGTAAAATTCTAGGTAAGAACCCACTTGCTGCTATCATGAAATCTGCAGTTTCGTTAAAAGAAGAGGGCTGGGATAAATTAACATGGTTATGGGTTGGTATGTTTATAGTAATGGCTATTGCTAATGAAATAGCTTGGCGTAATTTAACTACTGATCAATGGGTGTCTTTTAAAGCTTTTGGTATTCCAATTTTATCCCTTGGGTTTGGGTTACTATCTTTGCCAATAATGCAAAAATACCAAATCAAAAAAGATTAAATTAATCCTGAAGTAATTTAATCCTTTTATTTATTTCCTTTGACATTAAAGAATCCTTGGGTAGTTGTTTTAGTAATAAATTCCA
>CACJOU010000045.1 GCA_902595145.1 uncultured SAR116 cluster alpha proteobacterium
TAGCCGTTAAAATTGCTAATCAATCAAAGCCGATAGCTAAACTAGCTAAACAAGCGGTAAATGTAGCTTTCGAAACAACATTAGAAGAGGGTATTCGGTCTGAAAGAGCCTTATTTTATTCAACTTTTGCACTAGAAGATCATGTTGAAGGTATGGGAGCTTTTTCAGAAAAGCGAAAACCAGTCTGGAAAAATAAATAATCTGAAAATTATTCTAAATCTTCTTGCTTGGGAATGGCGACGCTATGTAATCCACCATCCACGTGATGAACATTTCCTGTAACTCCAGATGACAATTCAGAAGTTAAGTATAACGCGGCAGTTCCAACTTCTTTTAACTGTGGATTAAATTTAAGAGGTGCTACATCCTCTGAATATCTAAATACATGTCTAGCTCCAGAAATAGCAGCTCCAGCCAGTGTTTTTACTGGGCCTGCAGATAATGCGTTTACTCTAATATTATTTTTACCTAAATCCATAGCTAAATATTTTATTGAAGCCTCCAATGCTGATTTTGCAACACCCATTACATTGTAATTAGGTGTAGTTCTTTCTGCACCAAGGTAAGATAGTGTTAACAGACTCCCACCTTTTAAGGACATTAGAGGTAAGGATGATTTTGCAATCCTTGTAAAACTGAACGCAGAAATATCAAGGGAATTTAAAAAATTCTCTCTACTACAATTAACATATTTTCCTTTTAATTCTTCTTTATCAGAATATGCAAGAGCGTGAACAATAAAGTCAATTTCATTCCAAACTTTAGAAATTTTTTCAAACATATTTTCAATAGAATTAGAGTGACTTGCAGATTTAGAAACATCACATTCAAAATATTTGTCTGAGTTTAAGGTGCTCATTAATGGGATTAGTCTTTTCTTAAAACCTTCGTTTTGATATGAAAAAGCTAATTCAGCACCATTCTCAGATAATGTTTTTGCAATACCCCACGCTATTGAACGTTCATTTGCCACGCCCATTATTAGACCTTTTTTACCATTCATTATAGTCATTGTATTTTCTCTTAATTAAATTTACTAAATGCAAGGCAGGCATTTGTTCCACCAAAGCCAAAGGAATTAGATAATGCTAAATTTATTTCAATATCTTTTATTGTTTTTCTGGGTATTTCAATAGACCCAATTTCTGGATCATCATCACTTATATTTGCCGAACCAGATATAAAATTATTATTCATCATAATCAAGGTATAAATGGCTTCGTGAACACCTGTTGCTCCTAAAGAATGACCTGTAATAGACTTTGTACTTGTTAGTTTTGGTAGATACTCTTTATCTTTAAAAACCTCTCTTATGGCATGAAGTTCTTGCATGTCTCCAACAGGTGTACTAGTTCCATGGGCATTTATATAATCAACTTTTTCATTTATACCACTAAGAGCTTCATTCATACATCTTATTGCGCCTTCACCACTTGGTGCAACCATATCATAACCGTCTGAATTAGCACAATGTCCAACAATTTCACCATAAATTTTAGCGCCTCTAGCTTTTGCATGTTCAAGCTCTTCTAGAACAAGCATACCTCCACCACCAGCAATAACAAAACCATCTCGATTTAAATCGTAAGGTCTTGATGCTAACTCTGGTGTTTCGTTATACTTGCTAGACATGGCTCCCATTGCATCAAAAAGGACAGATAGTGTCCAATCTAACTCCTCACCACCACCAGCAAACACAATATTTTGGTTACCATACTTAATTTGATCAGCGCCAATACCTATACAATGTGCTGAAGTAGAACAAGCAGATGTTATAGAAAAATTAACACCTTTGATTTTAAAAAAAGTTGCAATACATGCTGATACAGTTGAGCTCATACATCTTGGAACCATGAAAGGCCCCACTCTTTTTGGTCCTTTTTCTCTTGCAATATCAAACGATTGTAGCATATTAGCGGTGCTTGGACCACCTGATCCAGCAATTAGACCTGTTTTGGGATCAGAAACTTCTTCAGAAGTTAGTCCTGAGTCTTTAATCGCTTGTTCCATAGAAAGTACAGAATAAGCGGCACCTGCACCCATAAACCTAAGTTGTTTTTTGTCAATATGATCTTCAAGATTTAGCTTTACTTCACCGTGTACTTGACTTCTAAAGCCCATTTCTTTGTAAGTGTCAGATTTAACAATTCCTGATTTTTGGTTTATTAAGGAGTTTTTAACTTCATTTAAATTATTACCTATTGAGCTTACAATGCCCATGCCCGTAATAACTACTCTTTTTTTACTAGTCATCTTTAATCCTGTATATTTAAGTAAAAATTAATCTTGAAAAAGCCCAACTCTAATATCAGACGCTTGAAAAACTACTTTGTCATCACAGACAACTTTACCATCAGCAATTCCAAGAATTAGTTTCCTCATAATAATACGTTTAAAATCAAGTAAATATTCTACCTTTTTAGCCATGGGTAATATTTGGCCTGTAAATTTTACTTCACCTACTGAAATGGCTCTGCCTTTTCCTCTACCACCCATATTTCCAAGAGAAAAGCCTAATAACTGCCATAACGCATCCATTCCCAAGCATCCAGGCATAACAGGATCATTTTCAAAGTGACAAGGAAAAAACCATTTATCAGGTGTAATTTTAAATTGAGCATGTGCTGTACCTTTATTGTAAGCACCTCCAGTCTCTTTGATGCTTGTTACCTCATCAAACATC
>CACJOU010000046.1 GCA_902595145.1 uncultured SAR116 cluster alpha proteobacterium
TGACTATGTTGTAAAAGCAACCGAGAAAAAATTAATACCATTTTTTCAACCAATTTATCCTTTATTTTTTGGAATAAATCAAAAATTCATATCAAAAATTATCAATCAAGGTATAAAGAAAATACCAATAATACCTGAATGGTTAAATAAAGATATACTGTTAAAATACAAATTTCCAAATTGGCATACTTGTATATATAGAATACATAATCCAGAAAACAATGATGACTTAAACTTAAATAGTATTTTTAGAAAACGACTTGCTCTAGATGAATTAATAGCAAATCAGATTTCTATGTTACTAATAAAAAATAAAATTTCTAAAGTTAAAGAAATTAAACAATGTTTTAGCAACTCAGAATTAATTGAAAATTTTTATTTAAATTTACCATTTGAGTTAACTGGCAATCAAATAAAAGTTATAAATGAGATAAAAGAGGACATTCATAGCAATAAAACTATGGTTAGAATGCTTCAGGGTGATGTTGGGTCCGGTAAAACAATTGTTGCTGTAATTTCTATACTCAACGCAATATTAGACGGATCTCAAGCTGTATTAATGGTTCCAACTGAAATTCTTGCAATTCAACATTTTAATACAATTAGAGAATTACTTATACCTCTAAAAATTGAACCAACTCTTCTATTAGGAGAAAGCAGATCTGTTTATGATAATAAAACTAGATCTAATATAATTAAACAAATAGAAGACGGTGAAATTAAAATTATAATTGGAACTCACGCATTAATTTCAAAAAAAGTAATTTATAATAACCTATCTTTAGCTGTTATTGACGAGCAGCATAGGTTTGGCGTTAAACAAAGAGTTGAAATAACAGAAAAAGGTAATAACGTTAATGTACTAGTTATGACAGCAACGCCTATACCAAGATCTCTCGCACTGACTGCTTATGGTGATATGGATATTTCTGTTTTAAGTGAAAAACCTATTGGTAGAAAATCAATTAATACATATGTTTTGTCACAAACTAAAATAGCAGAAGTATTATCTTCTATTGAAAGAGCAATTAAAGCTGGAGCATTAGTATATTGGGTTTGTCCTCTAATTGAAGATTCTGAGAATTCAGATCTGATTGCTGTTAACGAAAGATATAATTTTTTAAAAAATAATTTTAAAAATATTAATGTTTCATTAATTCATGGAAAACAAAATCAGATTGATAGAGAAACATCAATGAATGAGTTTAAATCTGGTGAAAGTAAAATTCTAGTTGCCACTACGGTAATTGAAGTTGGAGTAGATGTTCCTGAAGCTACTATAATGGTAATTGAATGCGCTGAAAGATTTGGGTTAGCTCAAATACATCAATTAAGAGGAAGAGTCGGAAGAAGTAATAAAGAATCCTCATGCATATTGTTATATAATTCTAATTTAAGCTCAATTGCTCATTCAAGGTTAAAAATCTTAAAGGAAAATGATGATGGATTTAAAATTTCTGAACATGATTTAGAATTACGTGGACCAGGAGAAATTCTTGGAAGCAAACAATCTGGCAATCTTGAATTTAAGTTTGTAGATTTGCATATCCACAACAAAATGATTCCCATTGCAAGAGACGAAGCTAGGAAAATGCTGGAAAATGAGGATGATAAAGAAAAAATTAATGTTCTTTTGTCTATTTTTGAAAATAATGATGCTATCAGATTATTAAAAGGTGGTTGATCATTGATTAATCTTATTAGTTTTCATTTTTGGGGTAACTATGCCTCCAGAAATTACCATTTTTACAGCATCTTCAACTTTCATTTTCATATATATTAAATCCTTCTTGGGGACAAATAAAAGAAATCCACTTGTAGGGTTAGGAGTGGTAGGTATAAAAACATTAATTAAGGTTTCATCGTTTAAGGTCTGAACTTCTCCTTTTGTCTCTCCTGTAACAAACCCAATAACCCAAATTTTTTTCCTTGGATATTCAACTAAAACAACCTCTCTAAAACTATCAGAGTTAGTAGACATGACTGTTTCCATAATTTGCTTAATTGCACCGTATATACTTCTAACAACAGGCATTTTATCAAGCACTCTTTCCCCAGCTTTAAGCAAAGTTCTACCAATAAATCCAGGAGTTATTGCTCCAATAAAAGTAATAACCACAATACTTATAATCAATCCTATTCCAGGTATTTGGTGAGGTAACTGTTTAGTGAAATCCAAACTATCAGGCAATAAACCGGCAACTTGAGAATCTATAAAATTAATTATGATCCAAGTAACGTAGATTGTTATTAAAATTGGAGATGTGACTAAAATGCCCGCAAGAAAATATCTTCTAAATCTTGCAAACAAACCAATTTTTTCTTCAGACAATTTAAACTCCTGATGGTATAAATATTATAGATTATATAAATAAATACTCAAAACCAATATGAAAAGATTTAAAAATGAAAAAATTATCTGATGAAAAATTAAGTGAGTTAAACAAGCTAGAATCTATTTCAAAAATAAGAAAAGTAATTAAGATATTAAGAGATCCAATTGATGGTTGTCCTTGGGACTTAAAACAAGATT
>CACJOU010000047.1 GCA_902595145.1 uncultured SAR116 cluster alpha proteobacterium
ACTGTTTTAAATAGAAAAGATAGAATAAATGTAGAATTTGAAATTTTTCAATCTGATATAAAAGAAGCTGATCCAAAAAAAGTTATAACAAATCTTAAAAAAGAAATATTAGAACTGATATGAATTATTTATTAAGAAAATTTAGCGGTAAACCCTCTCTGCCCCATTTGACCTCAAGGAGATGACCTTGATATGATGCAGTTATATAAGCTGTTTTTAAATCTTTTGAACCAAAACAAATGTTTGTGATATATGGATCTTCAAATTTTATAAACTCTACTAAGTCTCCACTCGGAGAAATAACTGATATACCACCGTTAAAGAGAGTTCCAACACAAATATTTCCATTTTTTTCTACAGCAAGAGAGTCAAATCTTTTAATTCCACCCTCATTATTTAATAATTTGCCACCATTAATTGAGTGAGGAAATTGAATTTTATTAATTTCACCTTCTCCGATTATATCAAATCCATATAACTTACCCCCCTCCGTTTCTGCAACGTAAAGAGTTTTTTCATCAGGTGAAAGACCAATTCCATTTGGTGTCATTATAGGATGAATTACTTCTTTGATAAGCGATCCGTCAGATTTTGCCCAATAAATTGAGCCTCTGTCCATGTCTCTTTCTCTTTGTTTACCTAAATCTGTAAACCAAAAATTTCCTTCTTTATCAAAAACAATATCATTAGGTCCCTTTAGTGAAATTCCATTACATTCTTCATACAGTGTTTCAAACAGTCCAGTTTGAAGATTTACCTTTTGAATTTTACCTCCTGAATAGGATTTAGACTGCAATATTGGCCTCATCCCTGCTGGCTTTGAGTTTATTTCCCATTCAAAACCACCATTATTACATACATAACATTTACCATCTGGCCCAATAGCCGCTCCGTTTGGGCCACCTCCTAAATTGGCGATAACTTCAACATTACCATCTGATGTGACTTTACTTAATGTACCTCTAGCAATTTCGACTAAAATTATTGACCCATCATTCATAAAAATTGGACCTTCGGGAAATTTTAGATTTTTAGCTAGTATTTTATATTCTTTTTTAATCATATATTCTTTTCTTTATAGTTTAAACTTTGGCATATCTAATTTGAGGAATAACCCAAAACAATAGGGCTCCACAAAAAGTAAATATACTGCATAAAATGAAACCAAAATTATATCCACCAGTCAAATCAAAAAGAAAACCTGCCAAAATTGCACCAGCTGCTGCGCCAACACCCTGACCTAAATTTGTTGCTCCATATATAGACGCTAATCCTTTTCCTGCAAAAATTTCTGCCATTAATGTTGTTATGATAGGACCTCGCGCACCTGCAGATAACCCAAAGCCTATAATGAACAAAACTAAAAATATAATTGAAGAATTAACTTGCATGAAAGCCAAACTAAATATTGCCATAAAACTCAAACCATAACTTACAGTAGCGACAAGATGTCTTGGATACCTGTCAGCTGCCAATCCAGTTAAGACCATTCCTACAAAATTTAATATTCCTGCTATCCCAAATGAAAAAGCTGCTTCTACTTCGCTTAAACCTATAAAAACTAAATACGCAACAACGTGAAGAGAAATGCCAAAAATACCTATTGCTGTAAAACAAAAAATAAAGAAAAAACCCCAAAATGTTTTTGTTTGTATTGCTTCTTTTAATGAAACACCACCAACAGCTCTTCCATCTTTTGTTTTTCTTGGATTGTTTTTTGATCCGCTAGAAATTTTTTTCCATGGAAGAAAAGAAACAAAAATTAGCAATGCAATAAATACATATGAAATATACTTATAAGAAAGTTGCCATCCAAAATGATCAATGGAAATTTGTGATAAGGGAGCCATAATGAGAACACCTAGACCTTGACCAGCATATGCTATTGACAAAGCGGTACCCAAATTTTTATCAAACCATCTAGAAACCAAACTCTGGGCTGGAATTACACCAACCATTGAAGCGCCTAAACCACCTAAAACACCTAAAAAAGCATAAAATTGCCAAATTGATGAAAAATTACCTAAAAAGCCATAGGCTATAGATAGCAGCCCTAAGCCAACCATATAATTGAACCTTGGGCCATATTTATCAAATGATAAACCAGATAATAATGAACCTAAACCAAGACAAACCATGTAAATAGAATAAATGGAGGCGACTGAAGCTCTATCCCAAGAAAAATGTGTGCTTA
>CACJOU010000048.1 GCA_902595145.1 uncultured SAR116 cluster alpha proteobacterium
GCTTACTTAATAACCTTTCTTTTTCTTCATGATCTAATAACTTAAAGGAAGGATTTTTTGGATTAAAAAAATCTCTTGGATGCGGATCAAATGTTACAACTCCAAAAGCTAAATCACTTTTATTAGCTTGAACTTTACATTCATTTAAAAGTTTAACATGCCCTTTATGAATACCATCAAAATTTCCAATAGCAGCAGCTAATTTCTCTTTAATAGAAGGTGGGGTGTCACCAATTTTCCATTTAATAATCTTCATAGAAATGTTATAACCACATTAAGTTTTTAAACTCAAGTTGATATATATATAATTTCATATTCTTTGTAATTATTTTTGTTATACAAAATTTTATTACATCAATTAGTATTAAACGGGCACATAACTTTAAGTAAAATTAATAAGGGTCAATTTTAGATGGACAAAATGAACATAAATTTTGAAATTATTTCGAACCTTATAAATAGCTCGATACAAATTTTTGTTTCTTACGCTGGCCAAGTCTTAGGCGCTACATTTATACTTATAATAGGTTTCTATTTTGCTGGCAAATTAAGTAAAATTGCACGAAAAAATTTAAGTCGTATTAAAAAAATCGACCCCCTGATAGTCCCAATAATTGGCAACATAATTAGATACGGTATAATTATTATTACAATTATAGCTGTTTTGGGACAATTCGGTGTTCAGACAACTTCAATTATTGCCGTCTTAGGTGCTGCAGGTTTAGCAATTGGGTTGGCACTTCAAGGAACTTTATCAAATGTAGCTGCAGGAGTAATGTTATTATTATTAAGGCCTTTTAACACAGGCGATTGGGTAGAAACAGGTGATGTTTCTGGGACAATTAAAGAGGTTGGTCTTTTTACTACAATAATTGACACATTTGACAATGTGTATGTATCGATACCTAATTCAAGTATTTGGAATAGTACAATTACTAATCATTCACACTATGAAACAAGAAGAATAGATGTTGATATTGGAATACATTATGACACAGATCTAGATTTAGCGTCCAAGACTTTATTAAAATTGGCAGAAGATGAAAGAGTATTAAATAAACCTAAAGAGCCACAATTTTTAGTTATGAAATACGACGATAGCGCTATTGTTGTGAGATTAAGATTATATTCACATACAAAAGATTGGTATCCTCTTTATACAGATTTAATGCGCAAACTAAAACCTGCACTAGACGAAGCCGGTATAGAAATACCATACCCACATAGGGTAATTAATTCAAAAAATTTAGTTTAATGCCTACTTCAAAAAAAATAAATCAAGGATTAGTAAAGCTTACAAAGAAAAATATAAATGACGGTCGGTTAGGTGAGAAAATTAAGAGCATAAGTGGAAGTGACAAAGTTCTTACCAAAAAAGAGTTAATAGAGGAAAGAAGAAAAATAATACCCGATGACGGTATTGGAGAAGATATTTATATTTTTGGTTATGGTTCCCTTTTGTGGAACCCTACAATAAATTATAAAAGTCAACATTTGGCAAAAATCTATGGTTTTCATAGAAGTTTCTGTATGAAAACTCATTTAGGTAGGGGATCATTTAAATATCCTGGTCTCATGCTTGGGCTTGATAGAGGGGGATCCTGTAAAGGATCCGCATATAAACTCAATAGAAATGATGCAATTAAAAACATAGATATACTATTTAAAAGAGAAATGGTAACAGGTACTTACAAACCTAAATTACTAAAAACGAAGTTAGACAACGAACAAATAGTTTCTTCATTAGCCTTCACTGTAGATAAAAAACATAAAAATTATTTTAATGAAAAAAACACCTCAATTAAAGCTAGTATGATTTCTAAAGCAAATGGATTTTTAGGAACTTGTAAAGAGTACTTTGAATATACTTTAGAAAGTCTTGAAGAATTAGATATAATTGACAAAGAAATGAGAGCAATCTCTTTGCACTTAAAAAATAACTAATACTTATAAATCTTGTTTAATAAGATCTGATGCTTTTTCTGCTATCATCAATGTTGCAGCATTTGTGTTTCCTGATGGCATTGTTGGCATTATTGAAGCATCTGCAATTCTAATGTTGCTTAAACCAATAATTTTAAGAGATGGGGAAACAACTGCTTTATTATCAACGCCCATTCTACAACTACCTATTGCATGATATACAGTTGCACCTTTATTCCTGATAAAATTAAGA
>CACJOU010000049.1 GCA_902595145.1 uncultured SAR116 cluster alpha proteobacterium
AATTGTATGATTGTTTAGTCAAGTTATTAGAGTTTTCAATACATTTTTAATATTGCAAAATATTTTTTTTAAAACTAACTTGCAGTGTACATCCAAATTTTTTTTGTAGGAACTTAATGACAGATATTAATCTAATAAGGAATTTTTCTATTATAGCACATATTGATCATGGTAAATCAACCCTTGCTGATAGATTAATTCAAGAATGTAAGGGATTAACTGAAAGAGAGATGAAAGAGCAAGTTCTAGACAATATGGAAATTGAGAGAGAAAGAGGTATAACAATCAAAGCTCAGACGGTTAGATTATTATACAAGCACACCGATAATAAAACTTATACTTTGAATTTAATGGATACTCCAGGTCATGTAGACTTTGCATATGAGGTTTCAAGATCTCTTTCTGCATGTGAAGGATCACTTCTTGTAGTAGATTCTTCACAAGGGGTAGAAGCACAAACTTTAGCAAATGTTTATCAAGCAATAGATGTAAATCATGAAATTGTGACAGTACTCAATAAAATCGATTTACCTGCTTCTGAGCCAGATAGAATTCGAAAACAAATTGAAGATGTAATTGGATTGCCTGGAGAAGACGGTATTGAGGTCTCAGCTAAAACAGGACAAGGCATTAATGAAGTTTTATCTTCTTTAGTTGAAAAATTAGCTCCTCCAAAGGGTAATCCCAACGCCCCTTTGCAAGCTCTATTAATTGATAGTTGGTATGATCCTTATTTAGGTGTACTAACTTTAGTTAGAGTTGTAAATGGAAGTTTAAAAAAAGGTCAAAAGATAAGATTTATGTCAACTAAGGTTTCCCACACTATTGAAAAACTTGGCATATTTACTCCTAAAATTATAAATGTTGATGAGTTAGGACCTGGAGAGATTGGTTTTATTACTGCTTCAGTTAAAACTGTAGCAGATTGTAAAGTAGGAGACACAATAACAGACGAAAGAAACCCCGTTAAAACAATGTTACCTGGTTTCAAACCCTCTGTGCCAGTCGTTTTTTGCGGTTTATTTCCTATGGACAATGCTCAATTTTCTGATTTAAGAGAAGCTTTAAGTAAGTTGTCTTTAAATGATGCATCATTTAGTTTTGAAGCTGAAACCTCAGCCGCTTTGGGATTTGGCTTTAGGTGTGGATTTTTAGGCCTCTTACATATGGAAATTATAAGAGAAAGATTATCTAGGGAGTTTAATCTAGAATTAATCTCAACAGCACCATCAGTAGTTTATAAAGTTCATAAAAATGATAATACAAGCGATCTTCTTCATAATCCTGCAGATTTGCCAGATGTAAATCATATTAACTTTATAGAAGAGCCATGGATTAAAGCAACTATTCTAGTTCCAGATGAATATGTTGGATCAGTTCTAACTCTATGTACCGAAAGAAGAGGAGAGCAGATAGATCTTACCTATGCAGGAGCTAGGGCTATGGTGGTTTATAGATTACCATTAAACGAAGTTGTTTTTGATTTTTATGATAAATTAAAAAGTATGACATCAGGTTATGCTAGCTTTGACTATCAAATTGATAATTATAAAAAAGGAGATCTTGTTCGGGTATCAATTTTAGTGAATGGAGATCCTGTAGATGCTCTTGCAATGATATCTCACAGAGACCAAGCTGAAACAAGGGGAAGAGCAATATGCACAAGATTAAAAGATCTTATACCAAGACAACTATTTAAAGTCGCTTTACAAGCAGCAATTGGTGGAAAAGTTATAGCAAGAGAAACCATCTCAGCAATGAGAAAAGATGTTACTGCAAAGTGTTACGGTGGGGATATAACTCGAAAGAAGAAGCTTTTAGAAAAACAAAAAGCAGGGAAAAAAAGAATGAGAGAATTTGGAAGTGTTGAGATACCTCAAAATGCTTTTTTTGAAGCCTTAAAAATGGGTGATAAATAATTGGAATAAGTTATGCTTTAAAGTTCAGTTTTTACTCTTTTTCTTGATGATTTTCTAAGTCCTAAAGCAATAAAAACAAAACTTAATATGGCTAATATAACTGCAGCAGGCATTAACAATATTGATGATATAAATGGATGCCATATAAATCCTGAAC